>JBJTCB010000016.1:0-70612 GCA_046091605.1 Actinomycetota bacterium
GTCCTCCACGGCGGCCGTCTCGGGCTTGCGCACATCGCTCCCGGGGCGGGTGATCACCGCGACATCTCGGTGAATGACGACGGTGTCCTCGATGAACACGCAATCGGGGGCACTCTCGAGGACGAGGACCTCGACGATCTCCCATCCGCGTGCCCGGAGGCACGCGACATAGGCCTCCCACTGTGCGAGGGCGACCCCCACATCGACGGGCTGGCGCTCGATGTGGGTCACGAGACCCTCGGCGAGTCGCGTGCTGGGGCGACGCACGAGAGCCACTGTCATGGAGCGGGTGACGGGAATCGAACCCGCATAGCCAGCTTGGAAGGCTGGAACTCTAGCCATTGAGCTACACCCGCACGACGGAAGTCGTGCTGAGATTCTAGCCGTGGGACTGGGCGATCGCTCAGGCGTGGAGGCCGTCGACGCTCTCGAGAACCTCGCCCGCATCGTTGTGGCTGTGCGTGAATCCGCGTCGCCGCTCTTCGGCCACCGTGCTCTGGCTGCGCAGCGCCACGATGTAGGCACGCCGGTAACTGGAGGCCGATGTGTTGCCACCAGATCCGTGGAGCACGCCCTCGTTGTGCACGGTGATGTCACCGCGTCGAATCTCGACGGGGCGCATGGTGTCGTCAGGGCCGAGATCAGTGACGAGAGTGTGGCTCGCAGAGCGATCCCCGTGGAGCGGACGGTGCGGCCGCACAGGCTCGAGGTGCGACCCGGGCAGGAACTGCATGCAGCCGTTCTCGAGCGTCGAGTCGTCGACGGCGAGCCAGCACGTGGCGGTGCGTCGGTCCTCGGTGTCGATCCAGTACGCCTGGTCCTGGTGCCAGTGGAACACCGCGTCGGGGCGACCCGGTGACTTGGCGAGCAGTTGATCGAAGTCGATTGTCATGCCCTCACCGCACAGTTGGTCGGCGATCGACTGTGCACGTCGTTCGTAGAGGTTTCCCTGCCACTCGGGGTGGTAGCGCCGCGGCAACATCACGTTGACGACTGCATACCCGCGGGGGTCGGTGCCGTGCTCACCCGTGGTCATGTCGTTGAAGTCCTTGCCCTCGACGGCGATTTCGCCGCACAGGAACCGCTCGTAGACCACCTCGATCTCTGCCATCTCGTCGGCCGACATCACGCCACGCAGGTGGACATAGCCGTCGCGGTGGAACGACTCGATCTCGGCATCGCTCAGTTCGTACCGGTCACCGCGGCGACGCTCGACACCTGGGTCCCCGAGGGTGTGGTCGACAGTGGTCACGGTGCGAAGATTAGCGAGCGCGCCGGGCGTGCGACCGCGGGGCACACGTGGCTGTCGGGGTGGACGCGTTTAGTGTGGGCTCGTGGCCACACCGTTCATGGCCGGCGTGATCGAGGGCTTCTACGGGCCTCCGTGGACGTGGCGCGAGCGCCGTGAGTTGATCGAGGCGCTCGCCGACTGGGGCGGGAACTGGTGGGTCTGGGCTCCCAAGAGTGCGCCCCGCCATCGTGACTCATGGCGCGAACCCTTTGATGCCGACGAGCGGGAAGGATTCGCCTCGCTCACGGGTGCAGGGGTTGCGATTTCGGTCGGCCTCACACCGGGCGCAGATGCCACCGTTGACGATGTCGTCGCGAAGTTGTCCGGGGTGGAGGAGTCGGCCGATGGTTTCACCCTGTGTGTCGATGACCTCGACGAGGGAGACGCTGCCGAGCGGCACGCATTGCTCGCAAACGGAGTCCTCGGCGCGTTCGGACGTCCCGTGTGGCTGGTGCCGACCCACTATGCGGGTTCTGCACATTCGTCGTATCTCGATGTGCTGTGCGCCGAGTTGGACCCCTCGATCGAGGTGATGTGGACGGGGGAGACGGTGGTGTGCGACCGGATCGAGGCCGACCATGCGACCGATCGTGCGCGCGCATGCGGGGGTCGTGCACCGCTCCTGTGGGACAACACGCCGGTCAATGATGCGATGATGCGCGACCTGCTGCACCTTGGCCCCTATGCCGGACGATCGCCGGGGCTCAGGACCGTTGTCTCGGGTGTGCTCGTGAATCCCATGGAATTCGCGGTGTCGTCGCGGCCCACCATTCGCAGTGCCATGGCGTGGGCGCACGGACGAGACCACCTCGCCGAGTGGCGCGACGAGGTCGAGTCCCTCGGGCTCGCGGTGCTGGCAGAGGCGACGTCGTTCCCCGGTGATCCGCACTGGCCCGGCGACGAACCCGACCGCGGGTGGTGGGAGACGGTTCGCACACTCGATGATCCGGCCGATGAACGACTCGCACCATGGGTGATCGCAGCACGCGAGGGTGCCCGAGCGGCGCTCGCGGCCCTGGATGCCAGCGACCGAGCCGGTGGTGCGAGAGCAGCACAATCCACCGTGGCAGTCGCTCTCGCATGGCGAGCCTGGCGCACCTCGGCCGGGCCGTGCGTGCTGGGTCGCGGGCCGCGGGTGAGACCGCTCTTTTCGCAGGATGAGACCACTCGATTCGTGCCCTGCCCGGGTGTCGCGACGGATACGGTCTCGCTCGTCGATGCGCTCGCGAGCAAGGTCCTCGGCAACTGAGCCACCAGGGTTCGAGCCGTGACTAGGGTTTGACTCAATGACCGAACGGGGGAGTGCGTCGTCGCACGCACGAATTGCGGGTGCGTGCTCGATTGCGGCGGGTCTCGTCCATGCCGCGGCGATCGGGGTCCATGCCGAACACCCTGCAGCGGCGCGCACGTTCGTGATGCTCGCGCTCGTGCAGGTGTGCTGGGGGCTTCTCGCAATGGCCCGGGGCGGCCGACTCGTGTCGGTGACGGGGATGTTCATCAACGCAGCAGCGATCGCGGGCTGGGCGCTCACGCGCACGGTGGGAATCGGGTTCATCGATGGTCTCGAGATCGCCGAGTCGCCCCAGCGCGCCGACACCGTGTGTGCGCTGCTCGCGGCACTGTCGGCACTGTTCGTCATCATGCGCGGACCGATCGCCGACCGGATGTCGGCGAACATCGTTGCCTCGGGCACAGTGGTGCTCGCGCTCACAACGGTTGGGCTCACGAGCGTGGGTGCCCATGATCACGGCCACGGAGATCCACTCGCCGAGTCGGCGTTCGTGATCGATGAGTCCGGTGCGATCGTGTCGAAGGAGACCGGGGCCAACGCCGAATTCGACCTCGTGCCGAGCCCGTCGACCTCGGCAGAGGGCGACACATCCGATATCGCTGCAACAGGTGCCGGTGCCTCGACGACGACCACCACCACGCGCCCAGTCACGGTCACCACGACCACTCTCACACCGAGGACCACGACCACGAGCCACCCCCACGCGACGACGCCCGCGGCCGCGCTCGCGGCGGCATCGGGGTGGCCGCGTGCCTGGGATCCCGGATCGGGACTCGACGTCATGTCCGGGGTGGGCGGGGTGAGTGCGGAGCAGGAAGCCCGCGCGAAGGCCCTGGTCGCAGCAACGATGCGAGACCTGCCGACGTGGGCCGACCCGGCTGTCGCAGAAGCCGGCGGATGGAAGTCGATCGGGGACGCATCCAGCGGCTACGAGCACTATGTGAACACCGCGCTCGTGAACGACGGGCGTTTCCTCGACACCAAGGCGCCCGAGTCGCTCGTCTACCGAGTGGAGAACGGTCGCAAGACCCTCGTGTCGGCCATGTTCATGGCACCCACCGGCACCCCGATGACCGATCCGACGCTGACTGAGTACGCCGGCCCGCTGATGCAGTGGCACATCCACGACAACCTGTGCTTCACCCTCAATGCCGCCGGCAACGCGGTCGTCGTCGGTGTCACCGATGCCGCCGGGAACTGTCCGCTCTTGTCGGTGCGCCAGCGCAACGGGAGCGCGATGGTCCATGTTTGGATTGCACCCCATCCGTGCGGGCCGTTCGCCGCAGTCGAGGGGGTGGCCGCCGGGGTCGCCGCGGTGCCCGACGCGCAACGCCTCGATCTCTGCAGCCGCCACTGACGCGGGGGCGACGGTGAGGTGCTCGACGTCGATGTTCAGGGAATCAGGAAGATCTCGGCCCACCTGTTGAGGGCCTGTTGGGCGCCCTTCTTCGAGTTCGACACCATCTGGGTGGCGCGGCAGCTCTGGAGAAGGGCTCGTATCAACTCGTCTGCAACATCGCGGGGCACTATGCGCAGGGAATGTGGGCCGGCTTCACCGTAAATCAGCGGTGTCGCGGTGCCTCACGCAGGTGCGAGCACGAATCCCTCGTAGCCGGACTCGGCGACCTGCTGGCACCGCTCCGCATACGCGGGAAAGCCGATCAAGGGCATGAACACGCGTGGTTTCCCCTCGACATTGGCGCCGAGATACCAACTGTTGCAGCGCGGATACAGCGTGAAATCGGCGATCGTGTTCACGTGGGCGACCCATTCGCGCTGGTGGTCCTCGGTCGTCTCGATCGAGGCGACACCGGTGCGCGAGAGGTGCCCGATGCACGAGGTGATCCACTCCACGTGCTGCTCGATCGACACGATCATGTTCGTGAGCACCGACGGACTGCCGGGGCCAGAGACCATGAACATGTTGGGGAACCCGGCCGTGGAGAGCCCCAGGTAGGTGACAGGGCCCGCCTCCCACGCCTCGGCGAGGGGTCTTCCGTCACGACCGCGGATGTCGACGTTGAGGAGCGATCCGGTCATCGCGTCGAACCCGGTCGCATAGACGAGGGCATCGAACTCATGGGCGACACCCCCGGTGACGAGACCCGTGGCGGTGATGCGCTCGATCGGTGTTGCCGAGACATCGACGAGGGTCACGTTCCCGCGGTTGAACGTCTCGTAGTAGCCGGTGTCGAGGCACAACCTCTTGCAGCCGATCACCTGGGTGGGCATCAACAGATCGGCGGTGGCCGGATCCTTCACGATCGACCGGATCTTGTCGCGCACGAAATCGGCGAGCACGTCGTTCGAGTCCTTGTTGAGGAGGAAGTCGTTGAACGACGACATGAACGCGAATCCGCCCTCTTCCCATCGGCGCTCGAACTCCGCGCGGCGCTCCTCGTCGCTCGCCGTCAGCACGGAGGTCTCCCCGCGTTGGATGCGCGAGCCGAACCCGCCCTGTTGGAGTCGGTTCGCGGCGCGGAACTCGGGGTAGTGGGACTTCACCTCTGCGACGTAGTGCGCATCGATCGAGTCGTTGCGGGCCGGCACCGAGTACGTGGCGGTGCGCTGGAACACGGTCAGGTGGGCGGCCTGCTCGGCGACGATCGGGATGCTCTGGATGGCCGAGGACCCCGTGCCGATGAGACCGACTCGCTTGCCGGCGAAGTCGACACCCTCGTGGGGCCACTTGCCCGTGTGGTAGCTCGGACCGGCGAACGTCTCGGCACCCGGGAACGCGGGAATGTTCGCCGACGACAGGCATCCCGTTGCCATGACGAGGAAACGGGACACGACCGTCTCGCCCGCATCGGTGGTGACGACCCAGGTGGAGGACTCCTCGTCGAAGTGGGCCGAAACCACGCGGGTGGAGAAGGTGATGTCGCGCCGCAATTCGAACCGGTCGGCCACGTGACGTGCGTAGTCGAGGATCTCGGGCTGGGCCGCGTAGCGCTCCGTCCAGTTCCACTCCTGCTCGAGGGCCTCGTCGAAGGAGTACGAGTACTCGACGCTCTCGACATCGCAACGCGCACCGGGGTACCGATTCCAGTACCAGGTGCCGCCGACATCATCGCCGGCCTCGAAGACGCGCACACTGAGGCCCTCGGCGCGGGTGCGATGGATCATGTAGAGCCCGGCGAAACCGGCACCCACCACGACGACGTCGACGTCTGCTCGTTTCATCGAACCCCCCGGTGCAACTACCCGACGGGTCCAACCTTAGTTTCCGCGCTTCGGGCCGCTCCGAGCCGAGGGGCGATCGCTGCGGCGGTCCGAACGGCCTCCGCGCTCGTTGGAACGTCGGTCGTCTCGGCGGGGCGAGGCACCGCTGCGGGCACCGTCCCGGCGGTCGTCGCGTCGACGCGGGCCATCTCCTCTGGGGCCATCCGCGCGTGAGTCCTGCGTCCTCGGACCGGTCCCCACTGGGCGCCGGTCGTCTCGCCGGTCGTCGCGTCGGTCGTCCCGGCGCTCCGAACGGGGATCGTCCCGACGTTCGCGGCGGTCATCGAATCGGCGGTCATCACGCCGATCATCGCGGCGATCATGGTTCCGCCCCTGGCGGCGGCCACCGCCACTGTTGCCACGCGGGCCGTTTCCGCGACCGCGTGCCTGGGCCGGGCGGCGCTCCTCGAGATCGGGCATCTCGCGCACCTCGCGCTCGCCGGGTGCAACCACGGTGAGCATCTCGTCGCCCGGCGCCACGTCGTGGTGCTCGGGGGCGATGCCCGCGTCCTTGGCGAGGCGGCGCGCGTGGCGCTTGGTCGCATCCGTCACGATCGTGATCACGTTTCCGGCCGCGCCGGCACGCGCGGTGCGACCCGAGCGGTGGAGGACCGCCTTGTGCTCCTCGGGCGGATCGGCATGGATCACGAGAGCGATGTCGTCGACATGGATTCCGCGTGCGGCGATGTCGGTGGCGACCAACGTGTCGACTCCCCGTCCGGCGAAGGCGGCGAGGTTGCGGGCACGGATGTTCTGGGAGAGATCACCGTGCAGTTCCACGCTCGGCACACCGGCCTTGACCAACGCGGCCGCGAGCTTGCGTGCCCCGTGCTTGGTCCGGGTGAACACGAGCGACTTGCCCGGTGCCGCGCAGAGGTCGGCGATCACATCGAGGCGACGATCCTGGGACACCTTGAAGAAGTAGTGGGCCGCGGGCGGACCGTCGTTGTCGTCGGTAGAGATCTCGTGCACCACGGGGTCGACGAGGTAGCGGCGCACGACCTTGTCGATGCCGCGGTCGAGCGTGGCCGAGAAGAGCAGACGCTGTGCGTCCTCGGGGGTCTCATCCAGCAGGCGCGTGACGTCCTCGAGGAATCCGAGTTCTGCCATGTGGTCGGCTTCGTCGAGCACGCACACGTCGATGCGCGAGAGATCGACGTTGTTCGACTGCACATGGTCGAGCATGCGACCGGGGCAGGCCACCACGATGTCGACACCGTCACGGAAGGCACCGATCTGCTTTCCGTACCCGACTCCGCCGTAGACCACGGTGGTGCGCAGCGACACGGCGCGGGCGAGCGGGGCGATGACGTCGCGCACCTGGTTGGCGAGCTCGCGCGTCGGAACCAGCACGAGCGCGCGGGGCGCGGTGCGGCGACCGGGGCGGTCGGAGGTCCCGGAGGCGAGGCGCGACACGAGGGGGAGGGCGAAGGCGAGCGTCTTGCCCGAACCGGTGCGGCCCTTGCCGAGCACGTCCCGTCCACTGGCGGCGTCATCGAACGTCGCATCCTGGATGGGGAAGCAGGTGGTCAGGCCCTGCCGCTCGAGCTCCGCGACGATCTCGGGGGCGAGATCGAGGTCGGCAAATGATCGGGATGCGCGGTCGAGCACGACCGCGCCGGAATCGGCACCCATGGGGGGTTCTCCTTGTATCGGTCACAGATACCGATGCGTACCCATGGACGCACCACGAAGGTGCCCCGGCACGCTATCGGGGAATCGACGGTTCCGTGCGGATGCCGATTCGATGTGACTCCGAATCGATCAACGAGTCAACGGGGCCAACCGCGAGCGTGCCGCGGCCACGGAGATGTCTGCTCCCAGATGCGTGCGAGTCGGAGGCAGATGTCTTCTCTGTGTCGGGGTGCGTTGATCATCAACCCGATGGGGAGTCCCTCGCTCGTGAGGCCCGCGGGGAGACTGATCGCGGGAAGGTTCGCGATGTTGGCGAGCATCGTCAGCAAGGCGGCATGTCCACCGTGGCAGGGGCGCCCCGCGATCTCTGTGGGCATCGGGCCCTCGGCCGCGAACGGTGCACAGGCATTCGTGGGAGTGAGGATCACGTCGACGTGGTCGAAGATCTCGGCGATGCGCATCTCGAGTCGGCGCCGTTCCTTCTCGACCCGGGCGAACCGGGGCAAGGTGACCTCGCGGGTGCGGCGCCATCCCTCCACGGTGCGGGGGTCGAGTTCGTCGAGACGACTCTCCCACCCATCCGGCACGGAGACGAACTTGTCGGCGCCCTCCATCAGCACATAGATGCCGATGTAATCCTCGATGCCCAGGTCGGTGTCCACGCGCTCCATGCCGGCGGCCGCGATCAACCGATCGGCGGCGGCGCCACAGATCGCGGCGACCTCGGGATCGACAGTGACGAATCCGAGATCGCTCGACCATGCCGCGCGAAGACCCGCGACATCGAGTTCCTCGATGATGCGTGAGTACGACAGTCCCGGCGCGGGCAGCGATGTGCGATCGCGGGCGTCCGGCCCGACGGCGATGTCGAACAGCAGTGCCGTGTCGGTCACCGTGGTCGCCAGGGCGAAGTTCACCGCGTTCTGGGCGTGCCGTGTCACGCCGAACGTGGGCACGCGGCCATACGTGGGTTTCAAGCCCGGCAGATTGCAGGAGCTCGCCGGACCACGGATCGAGCCACCACCATCGCTCGCCGTGCCGAAGGGGATCACGCCCGCCGACACCGATGCCGCTGTCCCTCCGCTCGATCCGCCCGGAGTGCGCGAGGTGTCCCACGGGTTTCGGGTCACTCCCAACAACGGGCTCGCGGTGTAGCCCCACGCGCCGAACTCGGGGGTCGCGGTCTTGCCGATCGGGATTGCGCCCGCCGCACGGAAGCGACCGACATGAATGTCGTCGATGGTCGCGGCCGGTCCGTTGGCGAACCAACGAGAACCCATGGTGGTGGGCATTCCGGCGCACTCCTCGAGATCCTTCACGCCGAAGGGCACACCCGCCAGCGGGGGAAGCGTCGCACCGGCGCGTCGCGCGGCATCCACCTCGTCGGCGGCACGCAGTGCACCCCCGTCATCGAGGTGCACGAAGGCATTCAGGTCGTCCTGTGATTCGCGTGCGGCCTCCAGTGCGGCCTCCACGACCTCGCGTGCCGAGACCTCGCCCCGGCTGATCGCGGCCGCAACGGAGACGGCGTCCATGACTTCGCGCTGCACCATGGGCGCACCATAGTTCCGTCGCCGAACGCCCGAATCCGGGCCCGTTGGTCCGCTCCCCTAGGGGTGGAGCGTCACCTTGATCGCGCACCCCGTGTCGTCGTCATTGCGGCCGCGGCGGGTGATCTTGCGTGCGGCCTCGGTGGCGAGGAGCAACACCCATCCGATCCTGTACTTGGACTTCACCAGCGACTCGATCGTGGCGGTCTGATCGGCTGGCAGCACGACGGCTGCTCCCTCGAAGATCTCGGCGCCGTCGGCGACGCGCCCGCGCACGTCGCACACCTGCAGGGTGCATCGGGCGTCGTTGCGCAGTCTCTTGACCTTGCCCGATTTCAGATCCGAGGTGAATGCCCAGCCACGATCGAACGGCACGATCCAGACCGCGGTGGGAACGGGCGTGCCGTTCCTGCGGTACGTAGTGAACGAGACATAGCGGGCGTTCTCGAGTGCCGAGGTCATGGTGGGGTGCTCCTGGTCGGTCCGGCTCCTGGGCCGGTCGGTTCGTCGTGGCCTGTCTGGTCGGGGAGGGGGGACTTGAACCCCCGGCCTCCTGCTCCCAAAGCAGGCGCGCTGCCAACTGCGCCACTCCCCGTGGTCGGGGAGAACGCTACCCCTGTCATGCACGAGGGTTCAGGAGTTCGCGGCACGTTTGGCCGCGCGTGCGAGTCGCTTCGCCGCGCGACCGATCGGGGTCAGCGTGCGGTGGTCGAGGTCGCCGACCTCCTCGCCGTTCACGAACAACACCCGGTAGCGCAGCCAGTTGAAGCCGTTCGCCAGGATGACCTTGCCCTCGGTGCCCGCGGGCACGCCGTCGAGGTCCACCGATGCCGTCACCTTGTCGCCGACCTTCAGGTCGATCTGGCCCTCGTGCGGGTTCGCGAGGGAGTGGGGCTTCCAGAGGGTCATTGCCCCATTCTTATACGCCGACGAGAGCGCCGGGCACACTGCCCGGTGTCACACTGCCCGGCTGTGTGTTCCCGGTCCGAGCCGGTTCCGGTCGAAGTGGTGCTCCTGTGAGCGCTCCGTGCCGACTCGGCGAGCGTGTTCGGGCCGCCGATACACTTCGCGCCCTGTGAAAAGCACGCTCGAAGCCCTCGAGGGCAACCAGGTCAAGCTCTCCATCGAGGTGGACGAGTCCGAGTTCGATCGGAACATCGACAAGGCCTTCAAGAAGATCGCCGCCCAAGTCCGCATCCCCGGGTTCCGTCCCGGCAAGGCACCCCGCAAGTTGCTCGAGGTTCAGATCGGTGTCGGAGCCGCCCGCGCCCAGGCGCTCGAGGACGCGATCCCGGAGTACCTCACCCTCGCGGTGCGCGAGCACGAGGTCGACCTCATCGCCACCCCGAAGGTGGAACTGGTCGAGGGGCAGGAGTCGGGCACGGTCAAGTTCGACGCCACCTGCGAGGTGCGTCCCGAGATCACCCTCCCCGGCTACGAGGGTCTGCGCGTCGAGATCGTCAGCCCGGAACTCTCCGACGACGAGATCGACGAGGCGGTCCAGTCCGAGCTCCGTCGTCGCGGAACACTCGCCGATGTCGATCGACCCGCCCAGAGCGGTGATCACGTCGTGCTCGACCTCGAGGGCACACGTGACGGACAGCCGGTCCCCGGTCTGAACGTCGACGAGTGGACCTATGAGATCGGTCGCGGTTGGGTCGCGGCCGGATTCGACGACCAGATCACCGGCGCCAAGCAGGGCGACAAGATGTCGTTCACCCTCGTGCCGAACGGGTCCGAGGAGGCCGCCGACTTCACCGTCAAGGTTGTCAAGGTGCAAGAGATCGTCGTGCCCGAGGTCGACGACGAGTGGGTGGCGCAGAACATCACCGACGCCGAGACGGTGGCCGAGTGGCGCGAGATGATCCGCACCCGCTACGAGGAGATGCGCGCGAACCAGATGCGCTCGACGCTGGTCGATCGCCTGACCGATTCGCTCGCACAACTCGTCGCGATCGACCCGCCCGAGTCGATGGTGCAGGGCGACCTCCAGGCGCGGTTCCAGAACACCGTGCAGCAGATGCAGGCACAGGGCATCCCGCTCGAGCAGTGGCTGCAGGTCACCGGGCAGGACCCCGACTCGTTCGTGGCCGGCTTGAAGGAGCAGTCCGAGAAGGCCGTGCGCGTCGACCTCGCACTGCGTGCGGTCGCGGTGGCGCGCGGGATCGAGATCCCCGAGGCCGATCTCGAGGCCGAGTTCGCCGCGATCGCGACGCGTGTCGGCGAGACGACAGCCAAGGTGCGCAAGCTCTACGAGAAGAACGACGCGGTGGGCGACCTGGTGTGGCAGATGCGCAAGTCCCAGGCGCTCGACTGGCTCCTCCACAACGTGACCTACGTGGACCAGAATGGTCAGGTCATGGATGTCGACGACGTGCTCGGCCCCGACCAGGTGCGCGACCACGACGATCATTCCGACGACGATTATTCCCACGACCAGACCGCGGAGGACGCACAGTGAACTTCCAGAACTACTACGTCCCGACCGTCACCGAGCAGACGAGCCGCGGTGAGCGCGCCTACGACCTGTACTCGAAGCTGCTGAAGGAGAACATCATCTTCCTCGGCACCCCGATCGACGACACGATCGCGAACCTCGTGTGCGCACAGTTGATCCACCTCGAGAGCGAGAACCCGGATCGCGACATCAACATCTACATCAACAGCCCCGGTGGGGACATCACCGCGCTGTTCGCGATCTACGACACCATGCAGTTCATCAAGAACGACATCGCGACGATCTGTCTCGGGCAGGCCGCCTCTGCGGCGGCCGTCCTGCTCGCGGCCGGCGCCAAGGGCAAGCGCCTCGCGCTGCCGCACAGCCGCGTGCTGCTGCACCAGCCCTACGGCCAGGTGGGCTACGGCCAGGTGACCGACCTCGAGATCGCCGCCCGCGAGATCCTGCGGATGCGCGACCTCCTCGAGGAAATCCTTGCCAGCCATACGGGCCAGCCGATCGAGCGGATCCATACCGACACCGACCGTGACTTCGTAATGGAAGCAAACGAGGCCCTCGCGTATGGCATCATCGATGACGTGATCTCATCGCGTCAGCTCGCGGACCGCTCCGGTCCGATCCGCTGACGCTCCGTCCCAGGGAGGGGCCCGAGTGGCCAAGTTCAGCGACACCGGCGAACTGCTGAAGTGCTCCTTCTGCGGCAAGTCCCAGAAGCAGGTCAAGAAGCTCATCGCCGGCCCGGGCGTGTACATCTGCGATGAGTGCATCGAGCTGTGCAACGAGATCATCGAGGAGGAGGTCGGCGACCGCTCCGAGGTGCGCCTCGAGGCCCTGCCGACCCCGGTCGAGACGCGCGCCTTCCTCGACGAGTACGTCGTGGGTCAGGAGCGCGCGAAGAAGGTGCTGTCGGTCGCGGTCTTCCAGCACTACCGGCGGCTCCAGCACCAGCAGCAGAGCCAGGGCATCCGCCGCGACGACGTGGAACTGCAGAAGAGCAACATCTTGATGCTCGGGCCGACGGGGTGCGGCAAGACACACCTGGCCCAGACCCTCGCGCGCATGTTGAACGTGCCGTTCGCGGTCGCCGACGCCACCGCGCTCACCGAGGCGGGCTATGTCGGCGAGGACGTCGAGAACATCCTGCTCAAGCTGCTCCAGGCCGCCGACTTCGATGTGAAGAAGGCCGAGCAGGGGATCGTCTACATCGACGAGATCGACAAGGTCGCGCGCAAGGCCGAGAACCCGAGCATCACCCGTGACGTCTCCGGCGAGGGTGTGCAGCAAGCGTTGCTCAAGATCCTCGAGGGCACGGTCGCCTCGGTGCCGCCGCAGGGTGGCCGCAAGCATCCGCACCAGGAGTTCATCCAGATCGACACCACCAACGTGCTCTTCATCTGCGGCGGTGCCTTCGCCGGACTCGAGCAGATCATCGAGCAGCGCATCGGCCACAAGGGGGTCGGTTTCCACGCGACAGTGAGGTCCAAGGCCGACAAGGACCCCGGCGAGCTCTTCGCCCAGGTGCTCCCCGAGGACCTGCTGAAGTTCGGCATGATCCCGGAGTTCATCGGCCGCATGCCGATGGTGGCCGCCGTGCACGCGCTCGACAAGGAAGCGCTGGTGCAGATCCTCACCGAGCCGAAGAACGCGCTCGTCAAGCAGTACACCAAGATCTTCGAGTTCGACGGTGTCGAGCTCGAGGTGACGCGCGGTGCGCTCGAGGCGATCGCCGATCTGGCGCTCAAGCGCGGCACCGGTGCGCGCGGCCTGCGCGCGATCCTCGAGGAGACCCTGCTCGACACCATGTACGAGGTGCCGGGTCGCACCGACGTCGCGCGCGTGATCCTCGACGAGGAGTGCGTGGTGGGCGGACAGACCCCCCAGTTGGTCTCGAAGAGCACCGCGCGGATGCCCAGGCAGCGCCGCGCCGCGTCCTGACAGGACCCGCACCGGGTGCCCACGCCCGCGCCACGAGACCATGAACCACGCCGACGCCCTCGCGTACCTCGACGACCACTCCTCGTACGAAAAGACCGGCCGCATCGAGGCGCCCTCGACGCAGAACATCGAGTCGATCCTGTCGGTGATGGGGGACCCGCACCTCGACTTCCGCGTCATCCACGTCACTGGAACGAACGGCAAGGGATCGACGTCCCAGATCATCAGCCGTCTGTTGACCGCGCACGGCCTGCGCACCGGCACCTACTCGAGCCCCCATCTCGAGTCGCCGCACGAGCGGATGCAGATCGACTGCGAACCGATCGGCGAGGAGGCCTTCGCCGCCGCGATCGCTGGCGTCGCGGTGGCCGAGGGCCTGAGCGGTGTGCGCCCGACGTACTTCGAGGCGATGACGGCTGCGGCATTCCGGTGGTTCTCCGAGGAGGCCGTCGACGTCGCGGTGGTCGAAGTCGGGATGCTCGGGAGGTGGGACGCCACGAACGTGGTGCGGCCCGACATCGCGGTGGTGACCAACATCGCGCTCGATCACACCGAGTTCGCGGGCCCCACCCTCGAGCACATCGCCCGCGAGAAGGCCGGCATCATCAAGGACGGCTGTGTCGCCATCGTTGGTGAGACCCGACCCGCTCTCGCGGCGATCTTCGCCGCCGAGGCCGATGCACGCGTGGCGCAGAGGGGGCGCGACTTCGAGGTGCTCGAGAACCGGCTCGCACTCGGCGGCCGCCAGATGCACCTGCGGACCTCGCGCGCGGATCACCCCGAGGTGTTCGTCCCGCTGCACGGGGCGCACCAGTGCGACAACGCGGCCGTGGCGATCGCGGCGGTCGAGGAGTTCTTCGATGCGCCGATCCATCCCGACGTCCTCGCCGAGGGTCTCGCCGCCGTCGCGATGCCCGGGCGGTTCGAGTTGCTCGGACACCAGCCCCTGGTGATCGTGGACGGTGCGCACAACCCCGCGGGCGCCGACGTGTGTGCCCAGGTGTTCTTCGACGACTTCGACCCGGTCGGCCGGCGGATCCTGGTGGTGGGTGCGCTCTCGTCTCGCGATGTCTCCGAGACGTTGGGTGCGCTGCGTGCCGACGAGTTCGATCTCGTGGTGTGCTGCACCGCGCCGTCGCCCCGCGCCCGTGCCGCGCGCGAGATCGCCGCGATCGCAGAGTCGATCGGGTGCACCGTCGCAGTGGCCGAGACGGTCGTGGAGGCCTGTGACACCGCGCTCGAGGGAGCAGGTGCCGACGATGCGATCCTCGTCGCGGGTTCGCTCTACGTGGTGGGCGCGGCACGACCGCACCTGCGCGCGCGCCTGCCCTGACGGGATGATCGGGGCACGACGGGTGGGTGCGCGGTTGCGCCCGTAGCCTGTCGGGCATGTCGAACCGCACCCTCGTCCTGCTCAAGCCCGATGCCGTCGAGCGCGGCCTCGTCGGGGCCATCGTCTCGCGATTCGAGGCCAAGGGTCTCCGGTTGGCGGCGATGGAGCTGCGCACCCTCGATGCGGGCACGCTCGCGCGCCACTACGAGGAGCACGTCACGAAGTCGTTCTACGCCGATCTCGTCGAGTTCATGTCGCGGGGCCCCGTGGTCGCCATGGCCCTCGAGGGACCGGAGGACACCTGGGAGATCGTGCGCCACACGATGGGCTCGACCAACCCCCGCACCGCCGCGCCCGGCACCATCCGGGGCGACTTCGGGACCATCCTCACCGAGAACCTCGTCCACGGCAGCGATTCGGCCGAATCGGCCGCCCGCGAGCTGTCCATCTTCTTCCCCGGGCTCTGATCCGGGGACAACTACGATTGGGTCTCGCGGGGGCGCGCGTCGGCGCGCGACCGGGGGAGATTTTCCTATGAGCCGCAACAACCCCTTGGCGATCGGTCGCGACATCGCGATCGACCTCGGCACCGCGAACACCCTCGTGTACGTGCGCGGCCAGGGGATCGTGCTGAACGAGCCCTCTGTGGTCGCCATCGACATGCGCGACAACCGTCCCGTGGCCGTCGGCTGGGAGGCCAAGCGGATGCTCGGGCGCACCCCCAAGTACATCGAGGCGATCCGGCCCCTGAAGGATGGCGTCATCGCCGACTTCGACGTGTGCGAGAAGATGCTCCGTTACTTCATCCAGCGCATCACGACGAGCCGTTGGAGCAAGCCGCGGATGGTCATCTGCGTGCCGTCGGGAATCACCGGGGTCGAGCAGCGGGCCGTGCAGGATGCGGCCGAGTACGCCGGCGCCCGCCGTCCCGTGCACATCATCGAGGAGCCCATGGCCGCCGCGATCGGGGCCGATCTCCCGGTGCACGAGCCGAGCGGCAACATGATCGTCGACATCGGCGGCGGCACCACCGAGGTCGCCGTGATCTCGCTCGGAGGCATCGTGGTCGCCCAGAGCGTGCGTGTCGCCGGCGACGAACTCGACGAGGCGATCCAGGCCTACGTGCGCCAGGAGTTCTCGCTCGACATCGGCATCGTCACCGCCGAGGAGATCAAGATCCAGATGGGATCGGCCTGGCCGCTCTCGCAGGAACTCACGGCCGACGTGGGGGGCCGCGACACGGTGTCGGGTCTGCCCCGCACGATCGAGCTCACCTCCGAGATGGTGCGCGACGCCATCGCCGAGCCCGTGACTGCCATCATTGACGCCGTGAAGTCGACGCTCGATCGCACGCCGCCGGAACTGGCCGCCGACATCATGGACCGCGGTGTCCATGTCTCGGGTGGCGGGGCGCTCCTGGCCGGTGTCACGCAGCGCATCACCCACGAGACCGGGATGCCCTGTTACATCGCACCCGATCCGCTGTACGCGGTCGCCATCGGATCGGGCCGTGCGCTCGAGAACATCGAGGCGATGCGCGGAATGATGTCCTCGCCGGGACTCGACCAGTTGTAGATCCCCCCGTGGCGGGCCAACCCTTCACTCGGCGCCGGGTGATCCTCCTCCTGGTCCTGACCTCGGTGCTCTTCGTGACGCTCGACCTGCGGGGCAGCGGCGTGGTCAACGGGGCGCGCTCGGCCTTCGGTGTGGTGTTCCGCCCGATCGAGAGTGCGGCGCGCGTAGTCACCAACCCGATCGAGAGCGCGTGGAACGGGATCGTGCGCTACGACGATCTCGAGGACGAGAACCGGAGGCTGCGCGACCTCGTCGCCTACAACGAGGGTGCCACGATCGCGGCCGTCGCGAGCGTGCGCGAGGCCCAGGAACTCCTCGCCTTGAACGGTCTGCCGACACTGGCGGGGATCTCGTCGTGCACCGCCCAGGTGGTGGGTCAGTCGCCGTCGAACTTCGCCCAGACCGTCGAGATCAACCGTGGCAGCGAGTGCGGCATCAAGGTCGGGATGCCCGTGCTGAACGCGGCGGGCTTGATCGGCAAGGTGACAGGGGTCTTCAACAAGCGCGCCGTCGTGATGCTGGTGACCGATCCCGGGTACTCGCTCGCGGTCAAGGTGGTGAACACGCCCCCCACCACCACGACCACGACGATCCCGGGCGAGGAGCCCGCACCCACCACCACCTCCACATCGACGACCACCACGGTGCCGCGCACCACGACCACGACCGGCATCCCCGGGTTCACGCCGGGCGCCACGGTCGCGACCACCTCGACAATCCCGGTCCCTGGGGCGACCACGACGGTTCCCGGCGACGGCAGCCCCAACCAACCGGGTCAGGCGACGAAGTCACCGATCACGGTGCCGGCCGGTGTCGATCTGCCGCTCCGCGAGACTGGTGCGCTCGAGGGCAGGGGACTGTCGCGTTCGCCGTTCGTGCGGTTCATCGAGAGCCAGAGTCGATTCGGTGAGGTCGCCGTCGGCTCGCCGATCGTGACCGCCGGTGGTGCGACCTCGCTCGCGCCGCCGGGGATCGTGGTCGGGACGGTGTCGAAGGTCGTGCGCCGGCCGGGCACGCTCGGCCCGCTGCTCGAGGTCGACCTGTCGGCGAACCTCGACTATCTCAACTTCGTGAGGGTGCTCCTGTACCGGCCGAGCACCGAGAGGGTGGATGCGCCGTGATCGAGGGTCTCCTGCGGATCGCGGAAAACCGGTGGTTCCGGCTCGTGCTCGTCGGGATGGTGTTCCTCGGCGTGCAGACGACGATCCTGAACGACATGCGGCCCTTCGGAGTGAGCCTGCAGGTGATGGTCCTGCTCGCGGCCGCGAGCGGGCTCGCGCGCGGTTCCGAGACCGGCGCGGTCGCCGGTTTCGTGATCGGTCTGCTCTACGACCTCGTCCTCACCACCCCGCTGGGGCTGGGTGCGGCGGTGTTCGCCGTGGTGGGCTACGCCTCGGGGCTCGCGAACACGTTCGTGCACGCACCCACCTGGTGGACGCGCATGTTGATGGCATCGGTGGCCAGTGCGCTCGCGATGTTCCTCATGCCGCTCGCCCTCGAGGTGACCGGCACCGAGGGCGCCCTGACCGGCCAGGTGTTCCTGATCGCACTCGTCGTCGCGGTCTTCAACGCGCTCGCCGCGCCACCGGCGCACTGGGTGTGCAGGTGGGCGCTGCGCGAGCGGGTGAGGATCAGGTGACCACCGGTGGTCGGTGAACGGCGCGTCTCGCGCACGGCGGTGCTCGGCACGGTGGCGGCGATCCTCGGGGGAATCCTGTGCATCCGACTCTGGTTCCTGCAGGCCGTCGATGCCCCGGGGCTCGAGGAGCGCGTGCGGGAGGTGCGCACCCGGACGGTGAAGTTGACCCCCGAACGCGGCCGCATCTTCGACCTCGAGGGTCGCATCGTGGCGGACAACGAGCGTGTGCTCACCGTGACCATCGATCGCCAAGTGGTGGCGCGCCCTCTCGCCCGCCAGCAGATGTGGAACCGGCTCTCGGGGGCGCTGGGTCTGAGCTTCGAGCAGTTGGAGGAGCGCTACAAGTCGAAGCGGTACGACCAGCTGCAGCCGGCCCCGTTGAAGGAGGACATCGACGAGTCGCTCGCGGTGTTCCTGCGCGAGAGATCCGAGGACTATCCCGGCGTCGACGTGCGCGAGGACTGGCGGCGCGAGTACCCGTACGCGCCGGTGGCGAGCCACGTGGTGGGATTCCTCGGGGCGATTCGCGAGCCCGAACTCGAGTACTACAGGAACCTCGGCTACGACCCCGACGCCCGCGTCGGCCAGTTCGGTGTCGAGCAGACCTACGAGTCGGTTCTGCGCGGCACCCCGGGCTACGTGAAGTACGAGGTCGACTCCCGCGGTCGCATCCTGCGCCAGTTGGAGCGCCGCGAGCCGATCCCCGGCAACGACGTGCAACTCTCGATCGACCTCGACATGCAACAGTTCACTGAGCAGGCCCTCCAGACCGAGATCCGCGCGCGCCGCCGCACCGAGGCTCCGACGGTGCTCGCCTTCGGCGAGCCCGACCCGCGGTACCCCGAGGTGGTCTTCTACAAGGCACCGGCCGGCTCGAGCGTGGTGTTGAACCACGAGACCGGCGAGGTGCTCGCGATGGCCTCGTACCCGAACTTTGACAACAGATGGTTCAACGCCGGCATCTCATCGGAGAAGTTCCAGCAACTCTTCCCGCGCACCGACGACCCCGACCTGTCGATCCTCGTGAACCGGGCGATCTCGGGTCGGTACAACCTCGGGTCGACGTTCAAGCCGTTCGTCGCGTTCGCGGCCCTCAACACCGGGCAGTTGCCGGGCGGCACGTCGTACTCGCTCCTCGACAAGGGCACCTACAAGCTTCAGAGCATCCCCGAGGAGCGGTGCCAGTTGAACGTGAAGTGCATCTTCAAGAACGCCAACTGCGGCAACGGCGCGCCGTGCAAGTACGGGCGGGTCAACGTGGTGGATTCGCTCGCGGTGTCCTCGGACGTGTTCTTCTACAAGATCGGCGAGCAGATCTTCACCGAGCGGGGCAACAGGCCGGTGCTCGAGGAGCAGGTGCGCTTGTTCGGCTTCGGGTCCCCGACCGAGATCGACCTGCCCTATGAGTTCACCGGCACGATCCCGAGCCGGCTCCTCAAGGAGCGACTCGCCGAGGACGGTGCGATCGCCAAGGAGGAGGGCGAGGGCTACTACGTGGGTGACAACGTCCAGTTCGCGATCGGCCAGGGCCTGCTCTCGGCGACACCACTGCAGTTGGCCGTCGCCTATGGAACCCTCGCCAACGGCGGCAAGGTCGTGCGACCCCGCGTGGTGCGTGCGATCTGGACTCCGGGGACCCCCGACGGAAAATCGGGCGCAGTCGATCTGAGGGCGGGGACGGTCCTGCGCGACTTCTCTGCTCCCCAGGTGATCCGCGACATCGGTCTGCGCGAGGATGTCCGCGACCCGATCGTGAGGGGTCTCACGCGCGTGATCAACGGGCCGGGCAAGCGCTACGACTTCTACCATGCCACGACGGGAGAGAAACTGTTCCGTTCGTATCCGAAGGCGACGCTCCCGATCGCCGGAAAGACGGGCACCGCGCAGGGCGCGGGAAACCTGCCGTGGAACGACTCCTCGGCGTTCGCCGCGTTCTCGAAGGACCCCTCGAAGCCCTACACCGCGAGCACCTACATCGAGAAGGCCGGCTTCGGGTCGCGTGCCGCTGCGCCGGTGGTGAAGTGCGTCTTCACCGCGCTCGCGGGCAAGATCCGCGTCGACAAGGCATTGCCGTCGGATCCGCTCGACGTGAACAGCTTCGAAGTGGCCCAACCCCAGTTCCTGCCGAACCCCCTGTGTCTGGTCGGCACCGGATCGTCGGTGCGCGACTGATGGTCGGCACGCTGTTCACGCGTCGGCCCGACTCGGGTCTCGGCAACATCAAGCGGGGCATCACCGCGCCCACGCGCAGCATCGACTGGGTCCTCATGACCGCTGTCGGTCTGCTCACCACGATCGGGGTCTTCATCGTCTATTCGGCGACGCGACCGCGCCTCATCAGCAGGGGATCGGATCCGTTCTCGTTCGCCCAGCGCCAGGTCGCCTTCATCATCGTGGCGCTGGTGGCGATGGCGGTCGTGATGTGGCTGGACTACGTGCAATTGCACGCGAACGCGAACCTGCTGTACGCGGGAACGTTGTTCCTGCTGGTTCTCGTGCTCGTCACCGGTGCGGTGATCGGTGGTGCGCGCCTGTCGTTCGACCTCGGGCCGATCTCGGTGCAACCCTCCGAACTCTCGAAGGTCTCGACGCTGCTCCTGTTGGCCGGATACCTGGCGCGCGGCGACACCGAGGAGGTGTCCTACGAGATGTTCATCCGGTCGCTCTTCATCGTCGGCGTGCCGGTGGTGCTGATCGCGATCGAACCGGACCTCGGGTCGGCCTCGGTCGTGGTGGCGATGGCGATGGGCGTGCTGTTGGTGGCGGGTGCGAAGGCCCGCTACATCATCCTCATCACGACGCTGAGCGTCTCGTCGGTGGTGGCCGGCGTGGTGTCGGGTGTCGTGCGCGACTACCAGTTGCAGCGCATCACCGGATTCTTGAACCAGAACTCCGACTCGGCCAGTCTCCAGCAGCTGATCACACAGGTGCGCTTCGCCAAGCGCGCTGTCGCCACCGGTGGCTTCTTCGGCAAGGGCTATCTCGAGGGGCCGCTCACGAACGGCCGGTTCATCCCGGTGCAGTCGACCGACTTCGTCTTCTCCGCGGTGGGGGAGCAGTTCGGGATGGTCGGCTGCGGCATCGTGCTGTCACTGTTCGCCGTGGTGCTGTGGCGCATCTTCCGGATCGCCCGCCTCGCCGAGGACCGCCTCGGCACCCTCGTCTGCACGGGGGTGTTCACGATGATCCTGTGGCAGGCCTTCCAGAACATCGGCATGACCATGGGAATCACGCCGGTCAGCGGGGTGCCGCTGCCCTTCGTGTCCTACGGGGGATCCCACACGGTGGCGTTCGCGATGATGATCGGGCTGGTCCAGAGCGTCCACATGCGCCGTTTCCGCTGACACCGACGGGTAACCTTGTCCACAAGGCCCCTTGGGCCGACGGTCCGACAGGACCCGCCGCGCCGGATCCGGCTGCGGCAGGGACTGCGTGGCGCGCCCCGTGTGCGACACGTCGAAGAGAATCGAGACAATCCAGATGGACACCAACGACTCGGGTGTCGCGCCCTCCAGCGGCGCCACCTCAGGAGAGAGCCGGGCCGACCATGGCGCCGGCAACGGGAACGGCAACGGCGCCGGAAACGGACAAGCGCGCAAGCGTCGGCGCGGGTCGCGCGGCGGGAAGAACCGTCGCAAGCCCACCGACGGCACTCGTGAGACAGGCACCGGCCAGACCAGTACAGGGTCACGACCGGGCGGACACTCCTCCCGCGGAACCGGACCATCGACGGGCACGACATCGACATCGGCATCGGGTCCGGCATCGGGTCAGGGGACATCTGGCAGTGCACCGGAGACGTCGGCTCCGCCGCGGCCCTCTGGCCCGCCCCCTGGTCCGGCGCGCAAGCCCCAGATCGGTGACACCCGTCCGGCCCCGCCGGCACCCGCATCGAAGGGCAAGGGCGGCGATGCCGGCGCGCAGAAGCAGGGCGACGGCAAGAAGAAGCGCCGGCGCGGTGGACGCGGCCGCTCCCGTGGGGGGCAACAGTCGCGCGAGACCGCGCGTCCCGATGCCGACGCAGAGATCATCGAGCGCCGCCGCGGCCGCGAGCGCAACGGTCGGCCGATCGGGCGTTACCTGATGTGCGTGCAGGTGCGCGACGGCGTCACCCAGGTCGCCGTGATGGAGGGTCGCAACCTGATCGAGCACCACGTGAGCCGTCCCGCCGACGACATCGGGCAGATCCACGGCAACATCTATCTGGGTCGGGTGCAGAACGTCCTCGCGGGCATGGAGGCGGCCTTCGTGGACATCGCCACTCCGAAGAACGCGGTTCTCTACAGGGGCGATGTCTCCTTCGACACTGCCGATGTCGAGCACAAGGACACCGCGCGCATCGAGCACATCCTGCGACGCAGCCAGATGATCCTGTGCCAGGTCACCAAGAACCCGATCGGGGCCAAGGGTGCCCGTCTGACGCAGGAGGTCTCGCTGCCGGGTCGCTTCGTGGTGCTCATTCCCAACTCGAAGACCTACGGGATCTCCAAGCGCCTCGCCGATTCCGAGCGCCGCAGACTGCGCACGATCCTCGACCGGGTCAAGCCCTCCGAGCATGGCGTCATCGTGCGCACCGCAGCCGAGGATGCGACCGAGCACGAACTGACCGCCGACATGACGCGCCTGCTCGAGCAGTGGGCCGAGATCGAGGAGGCCGCCAAGAAGGCCAACGGCCCCAGCCTGCTCTACCGCGAACCCGAACTCGCCGTGCGCGTCATCCGCGAGGAGTTCAGCGCCGAGTACCGCGGCGTGGTCATCGACGATCGCAGGCTCTTCGAGGAGATCAAGTCGTACGTGTCGGCCTTCAATCCCGAGCTCGCGGACCGCGTGGAGTACTTCGATCGCGACGCCGAGCCGCTCTCGCTCTTCGAGACGCACCATGTCCACGAGCAGCTCCACAAGGCGCTCGACCGCAAGGTCTGGCTGCCCTCCGGTGGCTCGATCATCATCGAGCACGCCGAGGCCCTCACCGTGATCGACGTGAACACCGGCCGCAACGTCGGGTCATCGAACCTCGAGGAGACGGTGTTCGTGAACAACCTCGAGGCCGCCCAGGAGATCGCCCACCAGCTGCGCCTGCGCGACATCGGCGGCATCATCGTGATCGACTTCATCGACATGGAGATCAAGGACAACCGCCGCAAGGTGGTCGACTCGTTCCGCCAGGCTCTGTCGCGCGACAAGACGCGCACCCAGGTCTTCGACATCTCCGAGCTCGGCCTGGTCGAGATGACCCGCAAGCGGATCGGCGAGGGGCTCATCACGGCCTTCTCGGGGGAGTGCCCCGAGTGCGCCGGACGCGGCATGAAGGTCGACTTCAGCCTGCTCGATTGAGCCGGGGGCTCCCCGGGTGTCGGGGGTGCGCGCCGTGGAGGCCCGATCGGGCGGGTGTCCCCGGGGCACTCCACGGTGGGGATCGCCGGGGGCGCAGATAATGTGGGAGACCGTTATGTACGCAGTGATCGCTTCCGGCGGCAAGCAGACCAAGGTCGCCCAGGGCGAGACCGTCCAGGTCGAGCTCCTCGGTGTCGAGGACGGTGCCGAGGTCTCGTTGACCCCGGTGCTCGTGGTCGACGGCTCCACCATCTTGTCCACCCCCGACCAGTTGAAGGGCGCCTCGGTGAAGGGCCGCGTGATCGGCACCGCCAAGGGCGTCAAGGTCGACGGCTTCACCTACAAGCGCCGCACCAACCAGCGCCGGCGCTTCGGCCACCGTCAGCAGTACTCGGTCGTCGAGATCGTCTCCATCGCGAAAGGCTGACCTGACATGTCAAAGACAAAGGGTGGCGGGTCAACCCGCAACGGGCGCGACTCGAATGCACAGCGCCTCGGCGTGAAGGTGTTCGACGGCACCAAGATCACCGCCGGCACGATCCTCGTGCGCCAGCGCGGGACGCGCACGCATCCCGGCAAGAACGTCGGCAAGGGCAAGGACGACACATTGTTCGCCCTCGTCGACGGCTCGGTGAAGTTCGGCGAGCGCAACGGGCGCAAGATCGTCGACGTCCTTCCCGTCGACTGACGTCGACGATCGCATTCGCCGCGACCGAACGCCGGCGTGACCGGCCGGGCTCGAGCCGTCGTCAGTGTCCGGGCGCGACCATCATGTCAATGCCGCGCGGCAACCGGCTCCCCGGGTAGCCGATCAATCTCACGGCCTGCTCGCAGGCGTACCTGTCGGTCATTCCCCCCACGTAGGTGACCACCTCGCGCACCGCGCGCTCCGTCCCCGCATCGAAGGGATCCTCGGCGTGGGCGGGGATCGACTCGGGATGCACCAGGTAGTGGTCGACGAGGGCGCGCAGCATGTCGATCACTGCGGTCGCCTGGGCCCGTGACTCGGGCCGTTGGTAGATCCGCTCGTAGTTGAATCGCCGGAACTCCGCGAGTGCCTCGGCGGTGTCGGGCACCATGCCGATGCGACCGGTGCGCGCGGTGGCCGCGATCATCCCGTTGATGAAGGCGCTCAACTGCTCACGACGGGTGGTGCCGCACCGCTCGCGCACGAGGGCGGGGAGTTCCGCCGGCACGACCACGCCCGCATAGACGGCGTCCTCGAAATCGTGGCACACATAGGCGATCCGGTCGGCCCACGAGACGATCTCGCCCTCGGGTGTGCGCGGCGCGGGACGTGACCACGAGTGGTTGCGGATGCCGTCGAGTGTCTCGTCGCACAGATTGAGAGGGGACAGGACCGCGTCGGCACCCCAGACCGCGTGGTCGTAGCCCCCGTCGACATACGGCGACAGTGCATCCTCGCTCGCGTGTCCGCCGGGGCCGTGCCCGCAGTCGTGACCGAGTGCGATCGCCTCGGTGAGTGCGACGTTCAGGCGGAGCACTCGCGCCACCGACACCGCCACCTGGGCGACCTCGAGCGCGTGCGTGAGCCGCGTGCGTTGGTGGTCGTCGGGGAAGACGAACACCTGGGTCTTGCCCGCGAGACGCCGGAACGCCGATGCGTGAAGGATGCGGTCCCGGTCGCGCTCGAAGCAGGTGCGGAACGGGTCGGCCTCCTCGGTGATGGCGCGGATGCCGGCTCCGGTCGCACGCGTGGCGAGAGGAGCCAACTCGACGACGTGGTGACCCTCGCGATCGTGCCGGTCGGCGAGATCGGTGGTGCCGATACCGGCCCATGAATCGGCGTGCGCCAGGGTGATGCCGTCACCTCCGGCGTTGCCGCCCATCGTCGACACCCAGATGTCGTCGCGCTCCGTGCGTTCGTCGTCCACGCATCCACGATAGGTGGGGGATGTGACGCGATTGGTGCGATCCGCGCCACCGGTGCCGGTTCGCGATCCACCGGGCCGGTCACGGCGCGCCGGTAGCCTTCGAGAGGTCATCTATGAGCGCATTCGTCGACGAAGCACAGCTCAACGTGCGCGGCGGCGACGGTGGGGCCGGGTGCGTCAGTTTCCGCCGCGAGGGGCCCGTGGCATACGGCGGGCCGAACGGTGGCGACGGCGGCAAGGGTGGCGACGTGTGGATCGTGGCGGACCGCAACGTCGCCTCGCTCCTGGCGTTCCGGGACCACCCGCACCGGCGCGCAGCCGATGGCGTCCACGGCAAGGGCAAGGATCTCCACGGACGTCGTGGCGAGGATCTCATCGTCTCGGTCCCCGAGGGGACGGTCGCGCGCGACATGTACACCGGCGAGGTGCTGGCCGACCTCGTGAACCACGGCGACAAGTGGCTCGCCGCCGAGGGCGGCCGCGGCGGCCGTGGCAACGCCAAGTTCCTGAACAACCGCCGGCGCGCGCCCTCGTTCGCCGAGCAGGGCGAGGTGGGGCGCGAGCGGTGGCTGAAGCTCGAGTTGAAGCTGATGGCGGACGTCGCGCTCGTGGGCTTCCCGAACGTGGGCAAGAGCACCTTCATCAGCGCGGTCTCGGCCGCCAAACCCAAGATCGCGAACTATCCGTTCACCACGCTCGAGCCGCACCTCGGAGTGGTGCGCATCGACGACGCGACCGAGTTCGTGATGGCCGACATTCCCGGCCTCATCGAGGGTGCGAGCGAGGGTCGCGGACTGGGTCACCAGTTCCTGCGCCACGTCGAGCGCGCCCGGGTGCTGTGCTTCCTCGTCGATCTCGCGGCACTCGACGGCGTCGAGCCCGACGACCAGCTCGCCACCCTGCGGCGCGAACTCGGCAACTACCGCCCCGAGCTCCTCGAGCGTCCCGCGCTCGTCGTGGGCACCAAGACCGACAGTGCGACCGCCGAGGCGGTGGCCGCATGGCCGCACATGTCGATGAGCGCGGTGACGATGCACAACGTGCGCACGGTGACCGGCGCGCTCGCCAGGCTCGTGGCCCAGGCCCGCGACACAGAGCCGGTGGAGGAGGCGACGGTGATCGTGCGTCCAGAGCCCGAGCACGCATGGGTCGAACAGATCGGGGAGGGGGAGTACCGCGTCCATGGCCGTGCCGCGGAGCGCGCGGTGGCGCTGAACGACGTGAGCTCTCCCGAGTCGCTCTCCTACATCGACGAGCGGCTCGGCAAGCTGGGCGTGCCCCGCATGCTCGCCCGGGCCGGTGCCACGGAGGGCGATGTGGTGTGGATCGCCGAATTCTCTTTCGAGTACGCACCGGACCTGTGATGCTCTCGGGCATGGGGAAGTGTCGGAGCGCGCAGCGATGAGGGTCGTGGTCAAGATCGGCACGTCCTCGCTCACCGACGAGGCCGGGGTCCTCCAACCCGCTGTCATCGGCTCGGTGGCCGACCAGATCGCCGCTGCGAGGGCCGCTGGTCACGAGGTGCTGCTGGTCACCTCGGGTGCGGTCGCCTCCGGGGTGGCGAGTCTCGGTCTCGCATCGCGTCCCGCCGATGTGCTCTCGTTGCAGGCGCTCTCGGCGGTGGGGCAGCCGCGCCTGATGGCGGCCTACGACGCGGCGTTCTCGCGCCACGGTGTGGTCGCGGCCCAGGTGCTGCTCGTGCCGCACGACTTCGTGGACCGTCGCCAGTACCTGCACGCGCGCGACACGTTGCTGCGTCTGCTCGAGTTGGGGTGCGTCCCGATCATCAACGAGAACGATGCGATCGCCAACAACGAGATCCGCTACGGCGACAACGACCATCTCTCGGCGCTCCTGGCCCATCTGGTGCAGGCCGACATGTTGGTGCTGCTCACCGACACCGACGGTCTGCACACCGCCGACCCCCGCACGAATCCCGACGCGCGCCGCATCGAGAGGGTGGCCGCCGATGATCCGCTGCTCTCGGTGTCGACAACCGGCGTGGGAACCGATCGCGGAAGCGGCGGGATGTCGTCCAAGTTGGCATCGGCGCGCATCGCGTCGTGGTCGGGAGTGGTCGCGGTGATCGCTGCCGCATCGCGGGAGGGTGCGGTGATGGGCGCGATCGCCGGCGACAGTGTCGGCACGCGCCTCGAGCCCCACGATCGTCACCTGCCCGCGCGCAAGCTCTGGATCGCCTTCGCGGCCGACGTCGAGGGGACGATCTCTGTCGATGCCGGCGCGCGCGATGCGCTCACCGGGCGGGGAACCTCCCTGCTGCCGGCCGGCGTCGTCGGGTGCGAGGGCACCTTCGCCGCGGGAGCAGTGATCGAGATCCTCGGACCCGATGGTGTCCTCGTGGCGCGCGGAATGACGGCGATGGACGCAGACGCGGTGAGATCGAGCATGGGACGACGCACCGGCGATCTCCCGGGCACCGGTGAAGTGGTGCACCGCGACGACCTCGTGGTGCTCGCCGGAGCCTGAGGAGCCCCCGCGCCGGGCGGGTTCAGTCGAGGGGGCGGCCGACGTCGGTTCCGCGACGCGGCAGCAGCGAGCGGAGGTCGGACATCTCCGGAACCCGCAGGATCAGCAACAACACCGTGTAGGTCACGACTCCACCGCCGACGGTGAGGAACAACTCGGCCAGGCGCGACAGACCCGATTGAGGCTCGAGCAACGTCTCGACGCGCCACAGCCCGACACCCATCACCGCGCTCGCGGCTACCACGCGCCACAGCAGCGACACCATCGTGAGCCAGCGCACCGCGCGGTACTGCCGGTGCAGCAGCACCAGCACCACGGCGGAGGCGATCATGTACGACAGGCCGAAGGCGAGGCCGAGACCGAGCACGCCATGGCGCTCCACGAGCACGAGGGCGAGCACGATGTTCACCGCGTTCTGGAACAGGTTCACCATGAACGGGGTGCGCGTGTCCTCGTGGGCGTAGAAGCCGCGCAGGCAGAAGATGTAGAGCGAGAACCCGAGGAGACCGACCGAGAACCCCATCAGTGCCCGGGCGGTGTTCTCCGAGGCGACCGAGGTGAAGTTGCCGTACTCGAGGAGCGAGGTGATGATCGGCCGCGCGAGGACCCAGATCCCCACCGAGGAGGGAATCGTCAGCAGCGCGATCCACCGGATGCCCGATGTGGTCCAATTGGCGAACCCCTCCCTGTCGCCGGCGCGCACCCTGCGCACCAGTTCGGGGACGAAGGTCGTCGCGATCGAGATCGCGAGCAGACCGTGGGGGAGCATGAAGAAGATGAATGCCTTCGAATAGGCGTCCTGGTTGCCGCTTCCGGGTTCGGCGAGGTTCTTGATGACCACGAGCGCCACCTGGTTCGTCACCACGTAGCCGAATGTCCACGACGACAACCGCACCATCTGGCGCACCGCGGGGTGGCCGAAGTTCGGTTTGAAGCTGAAGGTGAACGGGATTCCCGCCCGGCGCAACGCGGGGACGAGCACGAGACCCATCGCCATCACGCCTCCGGTCGCCGACAAGGTGAGCAACCAGAAGAACGACGAACCGTACGAGATGTCGGCCAGATCGGGGGTGCCGTCGCGGGTGAATGGGATGATGAGCAGGAGCGTGATCGTGATCACGTTCGAGAGCACCGGCGACCACGCCGCGGCGAAGAAGTGCCGACGCGCGTTCAGCAGCGCGGATCCGATCGCCGACAGGCCGTAGAAGAAGATCTGGATCAGGCAGATCCGGGCCATCATCGTGCCCGCGGCGCGGAACTCGTCGGCATCGACCAGCACGCTCGGCTGCAGCGAGTACAGGCGGAACACGAGCGGGGCGAGCGCGATCGCGAGCACGGTGGACACCACCAGGATGAAGAGCGAACTCGAGACGACCGTCTGGGCCGACTCGGCGTCGTCGTCCTCGGCGAAGCGCGTGAACATCGGCACGAGGCTGGCTGCCAGCAGGCCGCCCACGAGCAGCTCGTAGATCGAGTTCGGGCTGTTGTTGGCACCGTCGAAGGCATCGGCGAGGGCGGTCTGGCCGATGATGATGCCGAACACCATCACCCTCAGCAGTCCGGTGAGTCGGGACATCGCGGTGCCGATCGCCACGACGATCGTGTCCCTGAACATGGAACAACACTAGGAGCCGACGACCCGTGCGGAACGGGAGCAATCGCGCTCCACTGCGTCGGCGGGGTGGCCGGGGAGTAGCGTGAGAGCCTTATGGCGCATCGCTTCGATTCCGTGCAGCAGGTCCGGGAGGGCCTGAAGAATGTCAACTATCTCGCCGACGACGGAATCGCCGGTGTGGTGTTCCTCGCCGACCGACTCGGCAAGCCCGTGTTGGTGGAGGGCCCCGCCGGAACGGGCAAGACACAGCTCGCCAAGAGCATCGCCGAGATGACCGGTGCGCGCCTCATCCGTCTGCAGTGCTACGAGGGCCTCGACGAGTCGAAGGCGCTGTACGAGTGGAACTACAAGAAGCAGCTCCTGCGCATCCAGGCGGATCGCAACTCCGACTCCTGGTCCGAGGTGCACGACGACATCTTCGGCGACGAGTTCCTGCTGACCCGCCCCCTCCTCGAGGCGATCACCGCCGAGGAGCCTGTGGTGCTCCTGATCGACGAGGTGGACCGCGTCGAGGTCGAGACCGAGGCGTTGCTGCTCGAGATCCTCTCGGAGTACCAGGTCTCGATCCCCGAGCTCGGCACGATCACCGCCAAGCAGGTGCCGCTCGTGTTCCTCACGTCGAACAACACCCGCGAGCTGTCCGAGGCGCTCAAGCGCCGTTGCCTCTTCCTCCACGTCGACTATCCACAGATGGATCGCGAGAAGGAGATCGTGGTCACCAAGGTCGAGGGGATCACCGAGATGCTCGCCGACCAGGTCGCCCGCATCGTGCGCAGCATCCGCCAGCTCGATCTGAAGAAGGCGCCGTCGGTCAGCGAGACCCTGGACTGGGCGCGCACGCTCGTGCTCCTCGGGCTCGACACGATCGATGCCGAGCAGGCCAAGGAGACTCTCCACATCCTGCTCAAGTACCAGTCCGACATCACCAAGGCCGCCAAGGAACTGGCCGTCGACTGACGGGGCTCGCGTGCTCGATCTTCTCTCCGGGTTCATCACAGAACTGAGGAACGCGGGCCTGCCCGTGAGCCTCACCGAGAACCTGGACGCCATGGAGGCGATCCAGCACATTCCGCTCGAGGATCGCGAGGCGTTCAAGTATGCCCTTGGTGCGACCCTGGTGAAGAACAACGCCCACTGGCGATCCTTCGAGACCGTGTTCGAGGTGTACTTCAGCCTCCGGGGCCCGGAGTACAAGATCGACGGCACCGAGAGCGACCTCGACGACTTCTTCCGCGAGATGCAGGAGCAGATGGACCAGATGCGCCAGGGGCCCGGCGAGGGCAGCGGCGGCGCGATGGACCAGCTCACCCCCGAGGAACTCATGAACATCCTCATGAGCGCGCTCATGAACGGCGACCAGGCGATGATGCGCGCCCTCGCTCGCCAGGCCGTCCAGCGCTTCGCGGGCATGGAGCCGGGCAGGCCCGTGGGTGGCACCTACTACCTGTACCGGACGCTGCGGAACCTCGACCTGGACGGGATGCTCGACAAGTTGATGGAGCAGAGCCGCCAGCAGGTGGGTGGCGAGCTCACCTCGCTCGAGGAGCGGCTCGAGCGCGATGAGTACCAGGACCGCATCGAGAAGTTCAAGCAGGAGGTCGAGGCCGAGATCCGCAGGCGCCTCGTGGCCGACCGCGGCGCCGAGGCGATGGCAAAGACGCTCCGCAAGCCGCTGCCCGAGGATGTCGAGTTCATGCACGCGAGCCGCGATGAGATGCAGAACCTGAAGAAGGCCCTCCAGCCCCTCACGCGCAAGCTGGCCGCGCGCCTGGCGCGGAAGCGCCGCCACGGTCGCAAGGGCCCGCTCGACTTCCGCAACACCGTGCGCCACAGCCTCGCCTACGGAGGCGTGCCGGCCGAGCCGAAGTTCAAGTATCCCCGCCCCGCCAAGCCCGAGCTCGTGGTCGTGGCCGACATCTCGGGCAGCGTCGCTGCCTTCGCGCGGTTCACCCTGATGCTGGTGTACGCGATCTCGAACCAGTTCTCGAAGGTCCGCGCGTTCGTGTTCATCGACGGCATCGACGAGGTGACCGACTACTTCAAGAAGACCGAGGACATCTCCGAGGCGATCCACCGCATCAACACCGAGGCCGACGTCGTGTGGGTGGACGGCCACAGCGACTACGGGCACGCCTTCGAGGTGTTCTGGGACAAGTGGGGCAAGGAGATCAATCCGAAATCGACCGTGATCCTCCTGGGTGATGCGCGGAACAACTACCACGCATCTCAATCGTGGGTCATCAAGGAGATGAACCAGAAGGCACGGCACGTGTACTGGTTGAATCCCGAACCCCGTTCGTACTGGAACACCGGCGACTCGATCGTGGGCGAGTACGGTACCTTCACCGACGGCGTCTTCGAGTGCCGCAATCTCCGGCAGCTGGAGGCCTTCGTCGAGATGCTGGCCTGAGTCGTCGTGGCCGGGCACGCACCGAGCACCCGACCTCCGCTGGTGATCGTAGGTGGGGGAACCGCCGGGTCGACGGTGGTCGCCCACCTCGCCCACGCCACCGATCGCGAGATCATCCTCGTGGAGCCCGGCGCACCCAGTCGCCTCGACGACGAGCCGCGGTTCTTCGACGTGCTCGCCGCCACCGACACCTGGTCGCTCGAGGGGTACACCCAGCCCCGCGTGCTGGGTGGTGGAAGTGCCGTCAACGGTCTCGTGCTCTCCGGTGACCCTCCGCCGCATGTGGCCGAACTCACGCGCGACGCCGAGGACGCCGACATGGGTCCCGCGTCGCGCGCGCTCCTGGCCGCCGGTGGTCGCGCGGTGCGCCTGTGGTGGAACGGGGGACGGTGGAATCCCGGCCGCGCGGCCCTGCACCTCGTCGAGGAGGGGCGCATCGAGCACCGCCGCACGTCCGCCGAGAGGCTCGAGATCCGCGACGGAGCGGTCGCAGCAGTGGTCACCGCGGCCGGTGAGATCGAATGCTCGGAGGTCGTGGTGTGTGCCGGTGCGATCCTGTCGCCCGCGCTGCTCCTGCGCTCAGGTCTCGACCGGGTGGTCCCGCACATCGGCGAGGGATTGCAGAACCATCCGACTCTCGCGCTCGTGTTTCATGCACTCGCCGGCGAGGGTCGTTTCGATGCGACCGTCGTGCACGAGGCGCGGACAACGAACGGCCGCGCGGTGCTGACCACCGTGTACGAGCGTGCCTCGGCCCACGATGACGACATCGGTCTGATGATGTCGTCGTTGATGGAGGTCGAGTCCCGCGGGCGCGTGATGCTCGACGACGGACGCATCACGTTCGACTTCGGGGATCTCTCCACCCCGGGGGACCGCATCGCCCACACCGAGATGGGTGCGATGCTGGACCTGCTCGCCGACGAGTGCGGCATCATCGCCCACGGTCTGCCCGCGCCCGCACTGGTGTCGCACGCGACATCGTCGTGCGCCTCGTCGGTCGACGGTGCGGGTCGGTTGCTCGGCGTGGGGGGAGTCCGGGTCGCCGATGCGTCCGTGCTGGCCGGTGTCCCGTCGGTGACCCCCGCCGCGCCTGTCACAATGGAGGCGTTGCGCATCGCAACCGCGATGGGGGAGGAACTCAGATGACCTACACGTTGGGACTCCACGAACTGGCCGAGGGCTGCCACGCCTATCTCCAGCCCGACGGCGGGTGGGGATGGTCGAATGCGGGGCTCGTGGTCGGTGACGGACAGTCCCTGCTCGTCGACACGCTGTTCGACCTCAAGATCACCCAGCGGATGCTCGATGTCATGGGTGCTGCAACCCGGACCGCGCCGATCTCCACGGTGGTCAACACGCACGCGAACGGCGACCATTGCTACGGGAACCAACTGGTGCGCGACGCCGAGATCATCGCCTCGGCCGCCACCGCGCACGAGATGACAGAGGTGCCCCCGGCGATGCTGGCAGCGCTCAACAATGCTCCGGGCGAGGTGGGTGATCTGTTCCGCAGGTTCTTCGGCGAGTTCGACTTCGACGGCATCGAGCCCGCGCTCCCGACCCGCACGTTCACGGGCCGGTTCGAGTTCGAGGTGGGCGGTCGCCAGGTCGAGCTGGTCGAGGTGGGTCCGGCGCACACACGCGGCGACACGCTCGTGTTCGTGCCCGACGCCAAGGTGGTCTACACCGGCGACATCCTCTTCATCGGGGGCACGCCCATCGTGTGGGTGGGGCCACTCGAGAACTGGATCGCGGCGTGCGACTTGATCTGTGCGGCCGATGTCGACCACATCGTGCCCGGGCACGGCCCGCTCACCGACAAGGCCGGGGTCGTGGCGATCCGCGACTACCTGGCGTTCGTGGTGCGCGAGGCGACCGACCGCTTCCACGGCGGGATGGATGCATGGGACGCCGCGCGTGACATCGCCCTCAACGGCTTCGCCGAGTGGGGCGAGCACGGCCGGCTCGCGGTGAATGTCGACACCGTGTACCGCACGCTCGACCCCGCCCACAAGAGCCCCGATGTGGTCGAGCAGTTCCGGCGCATGCACGCCATGGAGATGCCCGGCTAGTCGGCCGATGCAGCAGGGGCGCGCAGTGATCGTCGCGCCGCGACCAGCCATCCAGCTGCGGCGACGAGCGAGAAGAAGAACCACTGGAAGGCATACGACAGGTGCGGGCCCTCGTCGGGCTCGGGCAGCGGGATCACCGCCGGCCAGTCGCTCGCGACCCGCGGTGACTGATCCGCCAACTGCACCCACATCGGCACCGCATCGGCACCGAGGTGTCGGGCAATGAGCGACACATCGAGCCTCTGGTACTCGGTCGTGGCCGCATCGCTCGAGTCGACCGCACCGAGTGGACCGCGCCGCTCGGAGGGGCGCAGGTAGCCCGCGACGGTCACCGTGCCCTCTGGGGCCGACACGATCTCGGTGAGGGGCGCGAACCCACGGTTCACGAGGAGGATACGGCCATCTGCGAGACGCACCGGCACGATCGAATGCGTGCCGGCGACGCCGTTGGCCGACCGGTTCAGCACCGTCACGGCGCCGTCGGAAACCCAGGTGCCCGCTGCCGTCACGCGCCGCCACTCGAGCGAGTCATCGGGCCCGGTCCCTGCCGGGAGCACCGTGGAGAGTTCGGCAACCGGGGCCGCACTGCGGGCCGCGACGGCGGCATTCACCGCACGCTTGGTGTCGAGCCGGTCGAGCTGCCAGAACCCGAGGTTGACCATCAGTACGACGAGGCTTGCCACGAGAATGTGCACCAACAGCCATCGGGGGGTGGCGAGGCGCCTCATCGATCCGAACGCTACCGGCGCCCGATCGTGCACTACCGTCGCACCCATGGGGGCGCAGGTCTACGACATCGCATCGTTGGACGACGCATGGTGGAGCGAGATCTTCGCGACGCCCGTCACCGCGGGGGAGCCGACACGCATCGGTGACGGTCTCGTGGGGATGAACCTTCGGTACCGACTCCGTGGCGAGGGTGTTCCCGGGAGCGTGGTGGTCAAGCTCGCCTCGGAGGATGCGACGAGCCGCGCCACCGGGATCGCGCTGCGCAACTACGAGCGAGAGGTGAAGTTCTACCTCGAGATCGCCGGCACCGTCGATGTGCGTGCGCCGCGTTGTCACTTCGCCGACTGGCACGCGGCCGCGGGGGACTTCGTGATCGTGCTCGAGGACATGGCGCCCGCCGAACAGGGGAACCAGATCACCGGGTGCTCGATCGATCACGCGCGCACCGCAGTCGCCGAGCTCGCACGGCTCCACGGGCCGCGCTGGAACGATCCGACGCTGTGGGGGATCGACTGGCTGCAGCGTCGCACCGAGACCGACGGCGCCGCGCAATTGAAGGGCATCTACCAGATGGTCAAGCCGGGGTTCCTCGCCACATTCGGTGAATCGCTGCGCGATGCGGCCGGCGATGCCGGCCCCGCTCTCATCGACGAGTTGGAGCAGTCGCTCGACGTGTTCATCGCCGCCAAGGATGAGCCCTTCACGGTGACCCACGGCGACTACCGGCTCGACAACATGTTGTTCGCCTCCGGGGCCGGTGGCGTGCCGTGCGCTGTGGTCGATTGGCAGACACCCGGGCACGGCAACGGCATCGCCGACCTCGCGTACTTCATCGGCGCCGGCCTCCTGCCAGAGGAGCGCAGGCGCCACGAGTGGGACCTCGTCGATCTCTACATCGATGGCGTCGAGGCCCACGGTCACCGGCTCGATCGCGACTGGGTGCGCACGCACTACCGACGAGAGGCCCTCTCGGGGGTGTTGATGGCCGTGGTGGCCTCGCAGATCGTGCAGCGCACCGATCGCGGCGACCAGATGTTCACTGCGATGGCGACGCGCCACGCAATCCAAGCCCTCGACCACGGCTCGATCGCATTGTGCCGCTGATCGGGGAACGGCTCAGGAGTTGATGCCGGTTCCGGTGGGCGGTGTGGGCCCGCGCCACTCGATGAGATCCTTGAGAAGAGAGTCCCGCTCGGGTTCGGACATGGTCGGCACCGAGGTGCAGAGGTCGTCGGGTGCCCCGACCACCCGCAGCGCAGCGAGCAGAGCGAGAACGGGTTCGTCGTCGTAGGTCGACACCAGCACCTCGACGTCCCTCTTGGTGAGGCGTCTCGCGGTGGGGGGCAACGCCGGCTGCTCGGCAGACTCCGGATGCTCTCCGGAAGATTCGCGGGCACGCGACATGGTCAGCTCCAACTCCGCCCGTCGGATGGCGCCACACCGTAGCGATGCCCCGGCGCGACGGCAACCCCCGAGTTCGGCGGGAGTTCGCATCTGTCGGGGACGGCTCGCGGTTGCTACCGTCGGGCGCACATCGATCGGGGAGGGGACCTGGGATGACGTGGAACTACGGCGTGCTGTGGAAGGGGAATCGCCGAGGCGGACCCGGGACGGCCCGCGCTGATGCATGGCGATCTCGTCCGCTCGTGGGGTGAGTTCCACGCGAGGTCGAACGCCCTCGCGGCCGACATGCTGGCCGCCGGTCTCGGCCCGGACTCCAAGGTCGCCCAGTACCTCTACAACTGTCCCGAATACAGCGAGTCGATCTTCGCCTCGTTCCTCTCGGGCTTCGTCCCCGTCAACACGAACTACCGGTACGGACCGGAAGAGATCGTCTATCTCTTCGACAACGCCGATGCCGAGGCGGTGGTGTTCCACGGCGTGTTCGCCAAGTTGATCGACGGCGTGCGTGCGCGCCTCCCGCAGGTGAAGCGGTGGTACATGGTCGCCGACGAGGTGACCGAGGTTCCCGAGTGGGCAGTCGACTACGAGGCCGTGGTGTCGGTGCCGGTGGCCGACGTCGTGCCGCCGCGTCCGTTGTCGGGCGACGACATGTTGTTCCTCTACACCGGTGGCACCACCGGTATGCCAAAGGGTGTGATGTGGCGACTCGAGGACCTCGCCGCGGTGCTCGGGTTCGGTGGCAATCTCCTGATGGGAATCCCGCCGGCCGGGAGCATGGCCGAGGTCATCGCGCGTGTCGAGCCCGGTGGCGAGGGATCGCGGAGTCTGGTCTGTTGTCCGCTGATGCACGGCACCGGTCAGTTCTCGTCGTTCATCAATTTCGCGACCGCGGGTTGCGTGATCACACTGCCGAATCGCAACCTCGATCCCGGGGCGATCTGGTCGACGACGCAGAACCGCCGCGTGAACGCGATCGTGGTCGTGGGGCAGGCCTTCACCGGCCCGATGCTCGACCACCTGAACGACCACCCGGGTGCCTACGACCTGTCGAGCGTGGTGCAGATGGGATCCTCCGGTGTGATGTGGAGTCAGGAGAACAAGGAGGGTCTGCTCGAGCACATCCCCCAGATGGCCATCACCGACTCGTTCGGGTCCTCCGAGGCCGTCGGCATGGGTGCATCGGTCTCGACCAAGGGTGCACCGGCAAAGACCGCACAGTTCGCGCTCGGGCCGAACTGTGTCGTCTTCACCGAGGACGGCCGCCGTGTCGAGCCCGGCTCGGGCGAGCGGGGACTCGTCGCGGTGGGTGGCGCGATCCCGCTCGGCTACTACAAGGATGAAGCCAAGACCGCCGCGACGTTCCGCACCTTCGAGGGTCGTCGCTGGACGGTGCCCGGCGATTGGGCCGAGGTGAATCCCGACGGCACCCTGCACCTGCTCGGTCGGGGGTCGGTGTGCATCAACACCGGCGGCGAGAAGGTCTTCCCCGAGGAGGTCGAGGAGACGTTGAAGAAGCACCCGACTGTGCGCGATGCGGTCGCGGTCGGTATTCCCGACCCGCGCTGGGTCGAGACGATCTGTGCGGTGGTGGAGACCGAGGGCGGGGCGACCCCGACCCTCGAGGAACTCTCCGAGCACGTCAAGAGCCATCTCGCGGCCTACAAGTCCCCGCGTCACCTGGTGATCGTGCCCTCGATCGGTCGTGCGCCGAATGGCAAGGTGGACTACAAGCGGCTCAAGCAGCACGCGATGGACACCCTCGGCGTGAAGTGACTCGCGCAGACGCGCTCGGGGCGCGCATCGCAGCCGCGCCCGTGCTGATGCCCGGCGTGTGGGATCCACTCTCGGCGCTCCTCGCGCGCAACGCCGGGTTCGACACAGTGTTCCTCTCGGGATTCGCCCTCGCGGGCACCCACCTGGGGGAACCCGACATCGGCATCCTCGGCCGCGACGACGTCGCCGATGCCGCGCGGCGGGTGTGCGCACAGGTGCCGGAGGTCTCGGTCGTGGTCGACGCCGACACCGGGTACGGCGACCCCGATGAGGTCGAGCGCACGGTCGAGCTGTGGGAGGAGGCCGGCGCGACCGGGATGTTCCTCGAGGACCAGGTGTGGCCGAAGAAGTGCGGGCACATGGCCGACAAGCAGGTGATCGAGGTCGATGAATGGCTCGACAAGTTGCGCGCGGCACTCGCGCGCCGACGCGACCTCTTCGTGACCGCGCGCACGGATGCGCGCGCCGTCCACGGACTGGCTGATGCGATCGAGCGCGCCAAGATGGCCCGCGACCTCGGTGTCGATGCGGTCTTCGTCGAGGCACCCCAGTCGGTGGGGGATCTCGAGGCGATCGCAGCCGCGCTGCCCGACACGGTTCTCGTGGCGAACATGGTCGAGAAGGGCAAGACCCCGTTGCTCACGCCCGACGAGCTGGCCGGGCTCGGCTTCCGGCTCATCGTCTCGCCGGTGTCGGGGCTGTTGTGGGCGACGCACGCCCTCGCCGAGGGGTACCGGCACCTGCACGCAGCCGGCACGATGCGCGATGTTCTGGATCGGATCACCGGCTTCGATGAGTTCACCGACCTGGTGGGCCTCCCGAAACATCTCGCCGCCGACGCCGAGAACCGCTAGATTCTCCGCAACGCATTAGGAGAGACCTATTGGTCCGGCAACCGGGGTGACAGCCGCACGGTGCCTCTCCGCCGTGAGGCGGAGGATGTGGTCCCGCGAGGGGCAACAGGCCGAATGATCCCGCCCGGTGCGCAACGATCCGCGAGCCGAGAGGAGGGACACACGATGTACGAGCCGTTCCACGGCGACGGTCCCTATCCCGCCTCGGGCGCGTGGGTGCCCGGTGATCCCGTCGGCAACCGCAGGTTCTTCACCTTCGCCGTCGATCGTCCGTTCTCACTCGAGTGCGGCGAGCGGCTGTCCGAGGTGACCATGGCCTACGAGACCTGGGGCGAGCTGAACGACGACGCATCGAATGCCGTGCTCGTCTGCCACGCGTGGACCGGGGACAGCCATGCCGCCGGACCGGCCGGGCGCGGACATCCGACGCCGGGCTGGTGGGAGGGTGTCGTGGGTCCCGGACACGCGATCGACTCCTCGCGCTACTTCGTGGTGTGCGTGAACGTGCTCGGCGGGTGCCAGGGCTCGACCGGTCCCGCCTCGCCGCATCCTGTCGACGGCCGCCCCTATGCGCTCCGGTTCCCGGTGGTGACGATCCGCGACATGGTGCGCGCCCAGGCCCTGCTCGCCGATCATCTCGGTGTCGGGCGCTGGCACTCCGTCGTCGGGGGCTCCATGGGCGGCATGCAGGCGCTCGAGTGGGCGATCATGTTCCCGCGTCGCGTCGGCGGGCTGGCCGCGATCACCACGAACGCCGAGGCGAGCGCCCAGCAGATCGCATGGGGTGCGATCGGTCGGCGCGCGCTGTGGATGGACCCGAATTTCGCCGGTGGCGACTACTACGACGCCGGTCCCGACGGTGGCCCGTGGCGCGGGCTCGCGATCGCGCGCCAGATCGCCCAGGTGACGTTCCGCAGCGACACCAAGTTCAACGAGAAGTTCGGCCGCGGTCTCGTCGAGGGCAACGTCTTCGAGGACGGCATCGATCTGTTCTCGCGCTTCGACGTCGAGGGATACCTCGACTATCACGGGGACAAACTCGTGCGCCGGTTCGATGCGAACAGCTACCTCTACATCGGCAAGGCCATGGATCTCCACGACGTGGGCCGTGGTCGTGGTGGGCTCGATCAGGCCCTCGCGCGCATCGCCTGCCCGGTGCTGACCGTCTCGATCGACTCCGACATCTTGTACCCCGCCTATCAGCAGGAGTTCATCCACCAGAGCGTCGCGGGTCGTGACCAGCGCACCGAGCACGTCGAGGTCACGAGCGCCGAGGGTCACGATGGGTTCCTGATCGAGACCGTCGCGGTGGGATCGGCCGTCGAGGGGTTCCTGCGCCGGCTCTGAGCCGTCGCTGCTCAGCCGTTCACGTGCGGGCTGAGCGCACGGTCGAGGGCGGAGTCGCGCCGTGTCCGCACCAGGACGATGTCGTCGGGCCCGAGCGTGAACACCGCATGGGACTCGTCGCGGTCGACTGCGACCACCCACCATTGTCCCGACAATTGGCTGCGGGCGAGGAACGATTGGCGCAGCGTGACGCGACCATCACGGAGTCGGCCGTGCACGCGCGTCCACCGGGCGGCCGAGCCGGTGTCGGGTCGGCATGCATAGGAGATGAACCGCGACCCGTCGCGCGAGACCCATTGGGGCTGACGGGGGCCGAGCCACGACACGGCGAACACGAGCAGAGCGATGAATGCGATCGATGTGAGCGCGTTCAGCACGGCTCCATTGTCGCAGGAACCGCGGGTGGGGAGCACGCCGGCCGCGATCGGTTCTGCGAGAATGGGCGGGTGAATCCGGGTCTCGTCGCAGCCTCCGACACCACGGTGAACATCCTCGGCGGTGGTCTCGTGGCGCTCGGGCTCGTGCTGCTCGCCGTCACGGTGGTGTTCTGGCGCTCGGCGCTCGAGGATCCCGATGTGCTCGCCCCGCTCGAGGTGATGGCTGATCGTCGATTCGCCCGCGCCGACGAATCGAAGAGGTTGGCACTGCTCAACCAAGTGCGACCAGAGGGCGCCGAGCCCGTCGTGCACCACGCCGCACCGCCTGTGCTGGTGCGCGAGCCCGACTCCGAACCCGACCGCCCGTTCCGGGACCCGTTCCCCCACGATGACGATGCCGTCGATGTCCGCGAGCGTGACGGTGAACCGGTGCCCGCGATCATCGATCCGCTGCTCAGCCAGAGGGCATCGGAGACCGAGACCGAGACCGAGACCCGACCCGACCACCCACGCACAGGAGAGTGAGACCATGGCCGCCTTCGACCCGAACGAGATGATCGAGCGCTACAAGGAGCGCGCGGCCGCGGTGCGGCGCCGGCCGCTCCCGCCGGTGGCGGGGGAGGAGCGTCAGCTCTTCATCAAGCAGGCAGAGGTCGATTTCATGGATTTTGCGATCATCGGCGACGCGGTCGCGACCGTCGAGGACGGAGTGCTCGTCCTGCGCATCGATCTGAACGCGAAGAAGTGAGTTCGGGCCCCGGAGTCGGCGCGCGCCTGCGCGGGCGCGACGACATCCACGTGATCGCGGCGGTGCTCGCCGTCGCGGCGTGGGGAGTGGGGCCGGTCCTCAACAAGTCGATGGAGGTCGACACCCCCGCGATCGTCTTCTACCGGATGGTCGTGGGAGTTCCGATGATGGTGTTCATGGCGCAGAGATTCGGCACCGGGATCGACCGCCGACTCCTGCGGATCACGGCTCTCCCCGGGGTGTTGTTCTCGCTGTCGTTCATCACCGGGTTCGCATCGGTGAAGATGACATCGATCGCGAACGCGACGCTGGTGACGAATCTCCAGCCCGTGCTCGTGCTGCTGGTCGCTCCGAAGCTCTTCGGCGAGCGACTCCGCAAGAATCAGTTGCTTCTCGGTGCGGTGTCGATGGCCGGGGTTCTCACCGTGGTGCTCGCGGCCGCCTCCACGAGCGGAGCCAGGTGGACCGGCGATGTCATGGCGGCCGTCAATGTCGTGATCTGGACGGGGTACTTCCTGCTCGCCAAGCAGCGACGGGTCGATGGTGTGGATTCGTGGTCGTTCCTGGCCGGGGTGTTCCTGTGGGCCTCGGTGGTGGTGCTGCCCTTCGGGGGGCTCGCATCGAGCGATCTCGGCGCGATGACCACCAAGGACTGGCTCTGCGTGATCGGGATGGCGCTCGGTCCCGGCATCATCGGCCACGGCCTCATGACATGGTCACAGAGTCACGTCGATGTCACCCTCGCTTCGATCCTCGGGTTGTTGAGCCCCGTCATCTCGACGGCACTCGCGTGGGTCGTCTTCGGTGAGTCACTCACGTTCGTGCAGTTGATCGGGGCCACAGTCGTGATCTGGTCCCTCGCGGCGCTCGTGCGCTCCCAAACGGGTTTGAATGCTCCGGTGGTGCCGATCCGCGAGGAAATCTGACCCCGTTGCAGGCACGCCTCCCGGGGCTACAATCGTTTTCCTTCGCGGACGTGGCTCAGTTGGTAGAGCATCACCTTGCCAAGGTGAGGGTCGCGGGTTCGAATCCCGTCGTCCGCTCCAAAGTTCTCACCACTCCCGCGACCGCATCACAATCGATGAATGCGTGATACTGGGACATGAAGGTCGGACGATTGCGGCGAACCCCGACTATTCGATTGTCGAGGTGAAATCCGCCACTAGCTCCGGCGAGACCAGAAGGATGATGACCGCGAGTGGTCAGCGCTCAATATCGGTGAGTACGTGCTGCGTCGGGATCGCTGCGATCCACAAAGATGTGCGATCCAATGTGTGGAGGCCACAATTGCGCTTGCTACTCGGTGGACGTTGGGTCGGTAGCGTGGGCAACCGGATGTTGAAGCGCCTGTTGACAGAGACCCTCGCCCCCTACAAGAGGGTCCTGTGGCTGGTGGTGGTGCTCCAGGGGATCCAATCCTTCGCCGGGCTCGCCCTGCCCACCCTGAACGCCGACATCATCGACAAGGGGGTGCGCCTCGGCGACCAGGGCTACATCGTGCGGATGGGCGCGGCGATGCTGGCGGTCTCCCTCGTCCAGGTCGCGTTCTCGATCGGTGGGGTCTACTACGGCTCGCGGGCCGCCATGGGGTTCGGACGGGACGCGCGCGCCGGACTGTTCCGCCGGGTGAACCAGTTCGCGGCGAGTGATGTGGCCAGGTTCGGGGCACCCTCGCTCATCACCCGGATCACGAACGACGTCCAGCAGGTCCAGATGCTCGTGCTCATGTCCTGCACCATGCTCGTCGGCGCTCCGTTCACCGCGGTCGGGGGAATCGTGCTCGCGGCCCATCTCGATCTGGGTCTGTCGTGGATCTTCCTGGTGGCGGTGCCCGTGCTGCTGGTGTGCCTGGGCTCGATCATCGTGCGGATGGTCCCCACGTTCCGCGCGATGCAGGAGCGGATCGACCGCGTCAACGAGGTTCTCCGCGAACAGCTCACCGGAATCCGCGTGGTGCGGGCCTTCGTGCGGGAACCCGAGGAGAAGGAGCGCTTCGACGAGGGCAACCGGCTGCTCACCGACACCGCCCTCAGGGGTGGGCGTCTGATGGCGCTCATGTTCCCGACGGTGACCCTGCTCGTGAATGTCTCGAGCGTGGCGGTGGTCTGGTTCGGCGCGAACCGCATCGTCTCGGGCGACATGCAGGTGGGTTCGCTCGTGGCCTACCTCACCTATCTCACCCAGATCCTCATGTCGGTCATGCTCGCCACCTACATCGGTGCTCTCCTGCCGCGTGCCTCGGTCAGCGCGGACCGCATCATGGAAGTGCTCGATGCCTCGCCGTCGGTGGAGCCGCCGCCGCATCCCGTGAGCCCGACCGCTTGTCGCGCCACACTCGAGTTCCGGGGCGTGGGATTCTCGTACCCCGGTGCCGAGGAGCCCGTGCTCCGGGATCTCTCGGTCACGGTCTCGGCTGGCGAGACGCTCGCGATCGTGGGGAGCACCGGGTCGGGCAAGACCACCGTCTGCAACCTGATCGCGCGGCTCTTCGATGTCACCGAGGGTGCCGTCTCGATCGATGGCGTCGATGTCCGCGACCTCGACCCCTCTCAGTTGTGGTCGCGCATCGGACTCGTGCCCCAGAAGCCCTACCTGTTCTCCGGGACCGTCGCATCCAATCTGCGGTTCGGAAAGCCCGATGCCACCGACGACGAGATGTGGTCGGCGCTGCGGGTCGCCCAGGCCGAGGACTTCGTGCGCGCGATGGACGGGGGACTCCAGGCAGCGATCGTGCAGGGCGGGGCGAACGTCTCGGGAGGCCAGCGCCAGAGGCTCTCGATCGCGCGGGCCCTGATCCACAAGCCCGAGATCTATGTCTTCGACGACTCGTTCTCGGCGCTCGATCTCGCCACCGATGCGCGTCTGCGCGCCGCGCTCGCACCGTGGGTGACCGACGCGATCACTGTCGTGGTGGCACAGCGCATCTCCACGATCCGCGGGGCCGACCGGATCCTCGTGCTCGAGGATGGCCGCACCGTCGGACTCGGCACGCACGAGGAATTGCTCGCAAGTTGTGCCACGTACCGCGAGATCGTCGAGTCCCAGGCGAGCGCCCACGATGGCGCGGTGTCTGCCGCCGTCGCGACCGCGACGCCCGGTGCGGCGGTGCCGACATGAGCGAGCAGACGCACGGACAAGGGGCACAGGCACCCGCCTCGGGAGAGGCTGCCGCGCGACTCGGGGCCTCGATGAGGGAGGGCCGGATGAGCGCGGTCGGGATGCCGACCGCCAAGTCGAAGGACTTCGGTGCCGCAGCAAGACGACTGGCGGGTCGGATGTCGCACGAACGATGGCTCATGGCCGCGATCGGTCTCATGGCGCTCGTCAGTGTCGGGCTCGTGGTGACCGGGCCGCGGGTGCTCGGTCACGCCACCGACATCCTCTTCGACGGCCTCCTGCGCCGGCGCGGACGCGACGGGGTCGACTTCGCGGCGCTGCACCGCACGCTCCTGTTCGCACTCGTGCTGTACGTGGCGTCGTTCCTGCTCGGGTACGGACAGTCGTTCTTGCTGACCGGCGTCGTCCAGAGGACCATGCGAAAGTTGCGCACCGACGTCGAGGACAAGATCCACCGGCTGCCGCTGTCCTTCATCGACCGCAACGCCCGGGGTGACCTCCTCAGCCGCGTCACGAACGACATCGACAACATCTCCCAGAGCCTCCAGCAGTCGCTCAGCCAGCTCGTGACCTCGCTCCTCACGATCGTCGGGGTGCTGGTGATGATGCTCGTGATCTCACCCCTGCTCGCGCTCGTCGCTCTCGTGACCGTGCCGCTCTCGCTCGCGATGATGAAGCAGATCGCCGCGCGCTCACGGGCCAAGTTCATCGCCCAGTGGGCCCACACCGGCGAGCTGAACGGCCTCATCGAGGAGACCTTCACCGGTCACACGATCGTGAAGGCATTCGGACGCCAATCCGACGTCGAGGAGCGGTTCGCCACCACCAATGAACGCCTCCACGATGCCGGGTTCGCCGCACAGTTCATCTCCGGGTCGATCCAGCCGTTGATGTGGTTCCTCGGGAACCTGAACTACGTCGCGATCGCGGTCGTCGGTGGACTCCGGGTCTCGTCGGGTGCCCTGGGGCTGGGTGATGTCCAGGCCTTCATCCAGTACTCGCGTCAATTCACCCAGCCCCTCACGCAGGCCGCCTCGATGGTCAATGTCCTGCAGTCGGGCGTCGCCTCGGCCGAGCGAGTCTTCGAGTTGCTCGATGAACCCGACGAGCGCCCGGACCCCGCGTCTCCGGGGCCGCTCGAGGTGCGCGGCCGGGTCGAGTTCCGCGACGTGTCGTTTGCCTACGTGCCGGGCACGCACCTGATCGAGAACCTCTCGCTCGTGGCCGAACCCGGCCAGACCGTGGCGATCGTCGGCCCGACCGGGGCCGGCAAGACGACGCTCGTGAACCTGCTCATGCGCTACTACGAACTCGATGGCGGTGCGATCATCCTCGACGGTCGCGACATCACCGGGATGCCGCGTGCCGATCTGCGCCGCCGGTTCGGCATGGTGCTCCAGGACGCGTGGCTCTTCAGGGGCACGATCCGCGACAACATCGCCTACGGCAATCCCTCGGCCACCGACGATGACGTCCTCGCCGCCGCACGCGCCACCCATGTCGACCGTTTCGTGCGCACCCTGCCGCGCGGCTACTCGACCGTGCTCGACAACGAGGGCGGCGCGGTGAGCGCGGGGGAGAAGCAGCTCATCACGATCGCACGCGCGTTCGTGGCCGACCCGAGCATCCTCATCCTCGACGAGGCGACGAGCTCGGTCGACACCCGCACCGAGGTGCTCATCCAGAAGGCGATGGCGGCGTTGCGGTCCGGACGCACCAGTTTCGTCATCGCGCACAGATTGTCGACGATCCGCGACGCATCGGTGATCCTGGTGATGGAGTCGGGCCGCATCGTGGAGAAGGGTTCGCACGAGGAACTGATGGCGCACAACGGTGCGTACCGCCGGTTGTACGAGTCGCAATTCGCAGGTGCCGTCGCCGATCCGGTCTGACGACCGGTCGCGACCCGCCCCGAGGCTCGGCTCAGGCCGCGAACAGGCCCGGGTCCACGAGTGCACCACGGGAGGATGCACGCGCAAGCAGGATCTCGACTGCGCTCTTGGTCGAGTCATCGAACGATCGACCACCGAGGGGGATCGCGAAGCTGGTGCGCCGACCCTCGAGTCCGATCACCAGCACCTCGCCCCCGAGGGCATCCGTGCGCACGGTTGCCCTCGAGATCCTGTCGGCCGGGATGATGCGCTCGCCGAACCAGGTGCTCACGACGATGGAGTCGCCCTGGATGCGGATCGCGCGGGTCGACTCGGCCAGCCACGTGAGTCCGGCAACGGCCAGAACCAATGCCGCGTAGGAGATGACGGTGAGTGTGTTCATCGCACCGTGACGGTCGGATCGCTCGGGACATGCGAGACGAATCCGTCGGGCCCGATCGGGGTGGTGCCCCTCAGCGTCACGCGTCGCATGATGCGCTCGGTCGCGCCGTAATCATCGATCGCATAGTGCATCGTCGCCCGGTTGTCCCACATCAGCACATCCCCCGAGCGCCACCGGTGGCGCAGCGCCAGCTCCGGCTGGGTCATGTGCGCGTACAGCAGCGCGAGCAGGCCGTCGCTCTCGGTGCGGCTCATCCCGACGATGTGGCTGGTGAAACCGGGGTTCACGAACAACGAGGGCCGGCCGGTGGAGGGATGCACGCGCACCACGGGGTGGACCACCGGCGGCACACGCAGTGAGTCCTCGTGGAGCTTCTGGGCATCCTCGCGGGAGAGAGCGGTGTCGAAGGGCTCGCCCCAGTAGGCGAGCGGAGAGATGCGGTGCACCGCACGCAAGTCGCGGATCGCGTCGCGAAGCGCGGGGTGCAGCCGCTCGTAGGCGCTGCGGGTGTCGACCCACATCGTGTCCCCACCCCAGTCGGGCACATGCTCGGCCACGAGCACCGACGCGGCAGGGGGTGTTGCCACGAAAGTGACATCGGTGTGCCAGCGCGCGTTCTTGCCGCCCTTCTGGGCATCGAGCACGAGGATCTCGGGGTGATCGGGATGACCCGGCACCACCGGGTGAGCGGGGGTGGGCTCACCGAGGCTGCGCGCCAGTGTCACCTGGTCGGCCGGGGAGAGGAACTGATCGCGGAAGACCAACACGAGATGCTTCTCGAGGAGAGTCAGAACCTCGCCCTCGGCGAAGTCGCGACGCAGGTCCACCCCGTCGATCTCGGCCCCGAAAACCCCTGTTATCTGGGTGGCTTTTGCACTCACTGCCAGGTTCATGGCCACACCATAGCGGAATTCCGGCAATTCCTGATAAACAATGTCGGGTTTGTGTGGGGACCCGACGGCGAGGAGGAGCACAAGGTGGGACACCAGTTTCCCGTCAATCTGAATCTTGAGGGACGCTCCGTGCTCGTCGTCGGTGGCGGGCGCATCGCGTTCCGCAAGACCGAACAGATTCTCCCCACGGGCGCCCAGATCACGGTGGTCGCCCCCGAGATCCGGCCGGAGTTCGAGGCTCTCGACGTGGTGCGGGTGAGGCGGGGGTTCCACGACGCTGATCTCGACGGTGTGCGCCTCGTCATCACCGCGACCGGCGTGCGCGAGGTCGACCAGGCCGTCTTCGATGGGGCAGAGCGGCGCGGTGTGTGGGTCAACTCGGCCGATGATCCCGACCGGTGCACATTCACCCTGCCAGCCGTCGTGCGGCGGGGCGCCTTGATGGTCACCACGTCGACCGCGGGGGCGAGCCCCGCACTCTCGTCGTTCCTGAGGGCGCGGGTCGCAGAGATGCTCGGCGACGAGTGGGCCCATGTCGTGGAGGATCTCTCTGAGCGCAGGCGCGACTTCCATGCGCGCGGGATCAGCACCGAGTCGATCGACTGGCGCCCGATCATCGACGAGGTGCTCGCGGATCGCGGACTCGCGCTCCCGGGGGCTGTTGCTCCCGCGGGGGCCGCTGTTCCTGCAGGAGACATAGTCCCTGCAGAAGACACAGTCGAGGTGCCGGCGTGACCGTCTCTCTCGTCGGCGCCGGGCCCGGTGATCCCGAGCTTCTCACCGTGCGAGCCGCACGGCTCATCGCCTCGGCCGATGTGATCGTCCACGACGCGTTGGTCGACGCCTCGATCCTCGACCTCGCCCCGCGATCGGCCGAGATCATCGACGTCGGCAAACGTCCCGGCCGTGCGGTTCCCCAGGAGATGATCAACGCTCTGCTGGTTCATCTCGGCCATCAGGGTCGCAATGTGGTGCGTCTGAAGGGTGGCGACCCCTATGTCTTCGGTCGTGGCGGTGAGGAGGCCCTCGCTCTGCGCGACGCGGGAATTCCGTTCTCCGTCGTGCCCGGAGTGACATCGGCGGTCGGTGCGCCGGCAGCCGCTGGCATCCCCGTCACCCACCGCGGAGTCTCGGTGGGATTCACCGTCGTGACCGGGCATCGGGAACGGGGCGGTGCGAGCAGCATCGACTGGGAGTCGCTCGCCAAGGTGGGCACCACGATCGTGGTGCTGATGGGTGTCGCCGAACGAGGAGTCATCGCCGAACGCCTGATGCGAGGCGGCCTCGAACCCGCCACGCCGGCGGCAGCGATCAGGTTCGGCACGCGGCACGATCAAGAAGTCGTGAGATGCGATCTCGCCGGGCTCGGTGCGGCACCGATCGACTCGCCCGCAACGATCGTGATCGGAGCGGTGGCCGCGTTCGATCTCGGTGGGCTCCTCGCGGCGACGGAGACGACCCGATGAGACGCTCGATCGACGACCAGCCGATCACGGCCGAGGATCTCCCTCCCGGGATCGACGATGCGACCCCCGTGTCGTGGGCGGTCGCGGTGTGCGACGACTACGACGATGCGACCTGCCGAGTGATCCTGACGGTCGAGGACTTGGGCCGACCCGGAGCCGGGATCGCCGCTCACCTCGCCGGTGCAGATGCTCGGCGACTGCGGGCCGCGCTGCGCGATGCCCTGCGCGAGATCGGCGAGGACACCGGGGTCTGAGCCCGGCGAATTCTGTTGAAGGACGAGACAATGACCACACACGAGGAGGCCGACACGATGACCACCCCCACCGCACAGAACGGCCAGCAGACGACTGGCCAAGTACCTGCAAGTGCAGTACCGACGAGCCCCGCACCGGTGATTCCTGCGCCGCGCGACCTCTATGCCGAGCAGCAGCGCGACATCGAGCGCTTCGAGATCGCAATCGATCAGTACCTGCGTGGTGAGATCGCCGAGGATGTGTTCCGTGTGATGCGCCTCAACAACGGCGTCTATGGTCAGCGTCAGGGCGGCACCAACCAGATGATCCGCATCAAGTTCCCCGCCGGGACCATCGTTCCCGAACAGTTCGAGATGATGGCCGAGATCGCCACCGAGTTCTCGCGCGGCTGGGGCCACATCACCACGCGCCAGAACATCCAGTTCCATTTCGTGGAGCTCTCGAGGATCCCGGAGGTTCTGCGCCGCATCTCGCGCGTGGGGCTGACCTCGCGCGAGGCCTGTGGCGACACCGTGCGCAACGTGGCCGCGTGCCACCTCGCCGGTGCGTGCCCCCACGAGAAACTCGACGTCACCCCGTGGGCAGAGGCCGTGTTCGAGCACTTCGTGCGCAACCCGCTCGGTCAGCGCCTCCCGCGCAAGTTCAAGGTGAACTTCTCGGGCTGTTCCACCGACTGCGGTCAGGCGATGTTCAACGATGTCGGCGTGGTGGCCGTCACCCGCACGCGCGACGACGGCTCGGTGGAGTCCGGGTTCCGCGTCTACATCGCCGGTGGACTCGGCGCGACGCCGCACCCCGCACTCGCACTCGAGGACTTCACGACCCGCGAGGATCTGCTCCCCACGATCGAGGCGGCGCTGCGCGTCTTCGACCAGACGGGCAATCGGGAGAACAAGCTCCGCGCGCGCATGAAGTGGCTGGTCGACCAGTTGGGCATCGACGAAGTGCGCCGTCGCGTGATCAAGGTGCGCCACACGCTGCCCGCCTCGTCGTCGTGGCCCGGCGGAATCCCCGCTGCGGTGAGTGCTGCCGGGGATGAACCGGCCGGCACGGCGGGTGAGGTCACCGAGGTCGGCCACGGGGTGCGGGTGACACTGCGGTCGCGGGATCCCTACGAGAGATGGGCGGAGGCCTCCGTCGTGCGTGGCACCAAGGATGGTCTCGTCTCTGCGGTCGCCTACGCACAACTGGGTGACATCACTGCCGCCCAGTTCCGTGGACTCGCCGCGATCCAGCGCCGGTTCTCGGCCGATGTGCGGCTCTCCAACCGGCAGAACGTGGTGTTCCGTTCGGTCGACCCGGCACGTCTGCCCGAGTTGTTCGAGGCGCTCGCCGCGATCGGAATGGCCATGCCCGGTGCAGAACTGGCTCGTGATGTCGTGTCGTGCCCGGGTGCCGACACCTGCAACATCGCCGTCACCCAGTCGCGTGGTCTCGCCAAGGCGATCGGTGACCGGCTCGAGGAGGAGGGCCTCGCCGAGGTCGGTGGCGTGAGGATCAACATCTCGGGCTGCTCGAACAGTTGTGGCCAGCACCATGCATCCGACATCGGCCTCTTCGGGGCCGAGCGGCGCGCGCATGGTCGGTCACTGCCCGGGTACCAATTGCTGCTCGGCGGCCACGTCGGGGACGAACAGATCCACTTCGGCCAGAAGACACTGCGCCTGCCGGCCAGGAACGCACCCGAGGGCGTGGCGCGTGTCGTGCGGCGCTTCGCCGCCGAGCGTGACGCGGGGGAGTCGTTCCGCGGATGGCTCGATCGTGCTGGTGGCACGACCGCGCTCGCAGCCGACTTGCGCGATCTCGACCATGTCCCGACTCCCGATGAGGGGCCGGATTTCTTCGTCGACTACGACGAGACGGACCCCTTCACCGCCGAGGTGTCCGAGTCCGAGTGCGCGACCTGAGCCGCTGATGACCTCACCCCGCGGTCGCGCTTGGTGTGCTCTTCGCGGATGTGGTCCTTCAGTCGGCTCATGACGGCACCGTAGTGGTCGGTGCCACGCACCGCGACGGACGATCGTCCCGCATCTCCCGCTCGCCACTATCGTCGGTTGGGCACGGTTCGGATCGAGGGGAGAGCACGCCATGGTGCAATTCGGAGTGCACGTCGGGGTCCAGAACGCGACGGTGGAGCAATTGCGCACGCTCTGGACGTGGCTCGATGCGGCGGGGGTGGACTGGATCTCGCTGTGGGATCACCTCTACGAGGCGCCCCCCGCGGGCGGCACGCAGCCCCATTTCGAGGCGTTCTCGATGTTGGGCGCACTCGCGGCCGACACCACGCGCGCCAGGCTGGGATGTCTCGTGTTCTGTTCCCAGTACAGGAACGTCGGCATCGTCATGAAGGGAGCCATCTCGGTCGACCACCTCAGCCGCGGTCGGTTCGAGCTCGGGATGGGCAGCGGCTGGCACGATCAGGAAGCGACCGCGTTTGGTTTCGATTTCCCCTCCATCGGTCAGCGCTTCAAGGTGCTCGAATCGCAGTTGAATGCGATCACCGCGTGGCGAAGGGGGGAGAGGGTCACGCACTCCTCTCCCGGTGTCGAGTTGACGGACGCCTCGATGGTGCCCGGGCCGATGGGTCGTCTCCCGATCTGGATCGGTGGCACCGGCCGGCAAAAGACCCTCCGGCTGGCAGGGGCATTCGCCGACGGATGGAATGCGGCCTACGTGAGCCCCGCCGACTACCGCGAGCTGAACGGCATCCTCGACGACTGGTGCGGCACCGCCGGTCGCGAACCCGCCGATGTCGAGCGCTCGATCAATCTCTCGTGGGGGGTCAGTCGCGATGACATCGGCGTAGTCGAGTCGCAACTGCGCGACCAGTGGGGGCCCGCCGCTGACCGCATCATCTCGGGTTCGTTGCTCGGCAGACCCTCCGATGCCGCCGAACAAGTGGCGCGTTTCGTCGACGCCGGCGCCCAGATGGTCAACATCGCGATTCGACCGCCATGGGACCAGGACCTGCTCGCCGAGTACATCGAGCAGGTGGTGCCCGCTCTGCGCCGCGAGTTCTCCTGAGATCCGACTCCCACTCGGCCCACCGGGTGCGCGGATAGCGTCGTGCGCATGAAGATCGGCGTCCAACTCCACCCCCAGGCAACCACCGTCAACGAGATGCGCACCGCGTGGCGTGCCGCCGATGCGATGGGCGCCGACTCGATCTGGGTGTGGGACCACTTCTATCCGCTCTACGGCGACCCCGGTGCCACGCACTTCGAGGCCTACACACTGCTCGCTGCGATGGCGGCCGACACCTGCCACTCCCAGATCGGTGCGCTCGTCACCTGTTTCACGTACCGGAATGCGAATCTGCTGGCCGACATGTCGCGCACCATCGATCACATCTCGAACGGACGGTTCGTGCTCGGGCTGGGATCGGGATGGTTCGAGCGCGACTACACCGAGTACGGCTACGAGTTCGGCACTGCCATCGGCCGGTTGCGCGCGCTCGAGGCCGGTTTGCCCGTGGTGAAGGAGCGTCTCGCACGCCTGAACCCGGGTCCCGTGAACGGTCGTATCCCGCTGATGATCGGCGGCAGCGGCGAGAAGGTCACGCTCAAGTTGACCGCCCAGCATGCCGACGTGCACAACACTTTCGGGCCGGTCGACCACTTCCGCCACAAGATGGAGGTGCTAGACCGCTGGTGCGCCGAGGTGGGGCGCAATCCCCGTGAGATCGAACGCACCGTCGCGCTCGCACCGACCGAGGCCGACAAGATCGCAGAGTTCGCCGAGGCCGGCGCCGACCATGTCATCTTCATGGTCGGAAACCCCTACGACCTCGGATTCCTGGAAAAGGTCCTCGCCGCCCGCTGAAGAGACTCCACCCGCTGAGGAGACGCCGCCTCGCTCAGGTTCGCAGGGCGTCGTGCTCGCTCAGGTGCGCAGCGCGTCGCGATTGAACGCGACATCGTCGGCACCGAGCGACGACCGTGAGACCGCACCCGCGAGGTAATCGGCGGGGCTGCGCACATCGTCGACGTAGCCGAGCGCATACGACCCCATCGCGTACCCGCACAAGCGCTGGAGGTGGACGGGCAGGTCGCGGGCGATCTCGGGTGGCACCGAGAGGTACTGGTTCTCCTCCTGGCGCAACCAGCCCAGGACATAGTCGATGTTCAGCCCGGTGCGCACCGCGGTGCTGCGGTTCGCTCCACCGCCGTGGATGGTGCGACCGGTGTAGAGCACGACCGAGCCACGGGGCATCACGGCCTGGACCACGCGGTGCGAGTGACCGAGCGTCTCGTTCGATTCGAGGTGTGAGCCGGGAATGATCCTGGTCGCGCCGTTGCCCTCGGTGAAGTCGTGCATCGCCCAGATCGTGGAGATCTCCACGTCGATGTCGTCGGGGAAGGGGAACGAGTCGAAGCACCATTGGTCGCGGTGCAACGGCTGCTCCGGCGAGTCCGGACCGATCGAGATCAACTGGGTGAGGTGCAACTGGAACGAGGTCTTCTTCGGCCACAACACCGACTCGCATGCCCCGAGCACGAGGGGATGTGCCACGAAGTCCCACGACGCGCGTGAGCGCGCCACGAGAGCCCCGGTGCGCTTGGTGAGAAGACCGGAGAACGAGTCGGCACCGTTCGGTGTCGCATCGATCCACGGGGCCATGTCGGCCATCAGGGCATCGACGGCGGCCTCGGGCATCAGTCGTTCGACGATCGCACACCCGGCGGACCGCAGCGCCTCCGACACCTGGTCGACGGTGGCGTCCGGTCCGAAGCGGGGTATCTCCATGTCCCGACCGTAGTCGCGTCCCGGCATCACCGTCGACGGCCGCACCGACCCGCATCTGAAGCGACTACCGTGCGCCTTCGGGGCCGACGAGGGGGACCGATGCAGCTCGAGACAGTTCTCTACGAGATCGCCGACGGGGTGGCGACCGTGACCCTGAACCGACCCGATGCGATGAACGCATGGACGGCCCAACTCGCGGACGATCTTCAACTGGCGATGGGCGCCGCCGACGCCGACGAATCGGTGCGAGCCGTGGTGGTGACCGGCGCCGGACGCGCGTTCTGTGCCGGAGCCGACCTGAGCGGCGGCGAGGGCGGGTTCGCCCCCGGTCAACGCGGCGGGGTCGATGCCCCGCGCTTGATGCCGCACCAGGTGCGAAAGCCGGTGATCGCGGCCATCAACGGGCACGCGGTGGGCGTGGGCATCACCTATCCGATGCTCTGCGACATCCGCATCGCGGCGAACGAGGCCAAGATCCAGTTCGCGATGGTGCGCCGCGGAATCCTTCCCGAGCTCGGGTCGCACGTGATCCTGCCTCGGGTGATCGGGTTCTCCGCCGCCGCCGAACTCCTCCTCACGGGCGCGTTGATGACGGGCGAAGAGGCCGCCCGCATCGGAGTGGTGTCACGGGCGTTGCCCGCCGCCGAGGTGGTGCCGGCTGCGCTCGAGATGGCTCGCGACATCGCGGTGAACGTGGCGCCGGTGTCGGCCGCACTCTCCAAGGAACTGCTGTGGAGGGGTTTGACCTCGCCGCTCGACGAGATGATCGCCACCGAGGGTCGCATCATCTCCAAGATGGCCCACAGCCCCGACGCCGCCGAGGGCGTGCGTGCCTTCTTCGAGAAGCGCGATCCCCGTTGGTCGATGACTCTGGCCGATGATCTGGGGTCGTTCCGGCCCTGATGCCGTCCCGGTCCGGATGCTGTCCTCACGCACTCTCGTCCTGTACTAGGTTGCACCGATGAAGACAGCGCAGTTGAACGGCACCATGATCGCCTACGAGGACTCCGGCGGGTCGGGCCCAGCGGTGATTCTCAGCCACGGCTTCCTCATGGACCACTCGATGTTCGACCACCAGGTGGCTGCGCTGCGCGCCACGCACCGCGTGGTCACATGGGACGAGCGTGGGTTCGGCGGCACCCGCGCGACGGGTGAGTTCACCTACTGGGACTCCGCCAACGACGTGCTCGCACTCATGGACCATCTCGGAATCGACTCGGCCGTGGTCGGGGGAATGTCCCAGGGCGGATTCCTCAGCATGAGGGTGGCGCTCACGGCACCGGAGCGAGTGCGGGCACTGATCCTCATCGACACCCAGGCCGGCACCGAGGATCCCGCCACGATCGAGCCCTACAACCAACTCCACGACGCGTGGGTCGCCCACGGTGCCGCTGCGGTGCAGGACGTGATCGCCGGCATCATCCTCGGCCCCGGGGAATGGTCCGACTGGTTCGCCAAGTGGGCGACACTCGAGCCCGAGCAGTTCTCGAAGGCCTTCCATTGTCTGATGCACCGCGACGACATCACGGGCCGTCTCGGTGAGATCGCACATCCCACCCTGATCATCCACGGCGACGCCGATGTGGCGATCCCGCTCGCCAAGGCCGAGCAGTTGCGCGATCTGATCGCCGGCCCGACCCAACTCGAGGTGATCCCCGGTGGGCCCCACGCAGCCAACATGACCCATCCCCAGCCGGTCAACGCCGCGATCGTCCGGTTCTTGACCAGCCTGTCCTGACTGGGATACTTCTCTCCGGTGCGGGCCCCGTCCCGCCGACGAAGGGGGAGTGATCGGCGATGCCGCTCGAACTTGATCTCGGACCTGCCGCGGAGAAGTTCCGTGGGGAACTCAGGGAATGGCTGGAGGCGAACAAGCCCGCCGACCTGAGCGGGATGTCGGCCGATGTGGCCCAGCGCACCGATCTGCCCGCGGTGAAGGCATGGGCCGACACCCTCTCGGCGGCCGGATACATGTGCGTCTCATGGCCGAAGGAGTACGGCGGTGCCGGCCTCACCGGTGTCGAGGTGGCGGTGATGAACGAGGAGTTCGCGCGCGCCCGGGTGCCGCGTGTGACACGGGGGATGGGCGAGTGGCTCGTCGGGCCCTCGATCATCGTCTGGGGCACCGAGGAGCAGAAGAAGAGGTTCCTCCCGCGCATCATCGACGGCACCGATCGGTACTGCCAGGGATTCTCCGAACCCGATGCGGGCTCGGATCTCGCGTCGTTGAAGACCAAGGGAGTGATCGACGGCGAGGAGGTCGTCATCACCGGTCAGAAGGTGTGGACCTCTGGTGCGACCGCGGCGAACATGATGTTCTGCCTGTGCCGCACCGACGACAGCGCAGCCAAGCACGCAGGTATCTCCTATGTGCTCCTGCCGATGTTCACCGGGGACGGTGCCTCCAACGGGATCGAGTTGCGTCCGATCAAGCAGCCCCACGGCGTCTCGCACTTCACCGAGACATTCCTCACCGAGTCGCGTGCACCGGTCGCCAACATCATCGGCGGCATGAACAACGGATGGCGAGTGACTATGACCACGCTCGGCAACGAGCGCGGCGGGCACGCCACCACCCAGCACGTGGAGTACACCAAGCAGTTCTGGGAGGCCGTCGAGCTCCTCAAGGAGAAGGGCCGCACCGGTGACCCCATCATCCGCCAGGAGCTCGCGTGGGCCTACAGCCACGTCGAGATCATGCGGTTCCAGGGACTCAAGCTGCTGTCGGAGGTCGTGGCCCGCAAGGAGCCGGGCCCGGCGGCCTCGATCAACAAGATGTTCTGGTCCGAGTACGCCCAGAAGTTCACCGAGCGGATGATGAACGCGCGCGGTGCAGAGTCGATGCTGATCGAGGATGGCACCAACGGCCGCTACGTGGCGGACCGCTGGACCTCGATGTTCTTCCAGCACCGGTCGTCGACGATCTGGGGTGGCACCGCCCAGGTGCAGCGCAACATCGTGGGCGAGAGGGTCCTCGGGCTGCCGAAGGAGCCCGATCCCAGCAAGCAGAAGTGACCGCGCGGTTCTAGCGTTTCGGCTTTCCGCGGCGTGGTCGGTCCGTGGTCGGGGTGTCGGAGAGTCTGAATCGGATCGGCACCGAGAGTTCTGAACGAGTCCGCGAGGCCAATCCGGCCCTGTACATCTGCGGGGGCCGGCCCGGTGAGGATCCGAAGTCGGCGTACTCATCGAGGGCCTCGACGAATCCCGGGACCTTCTCGACCTTGCGCCTGAAGTTGGCCGGGTCGACCTCGCTCTGGAAGAACGCCTCATAGACGCCGCGCAGTTCGCTGATCGTGAACTTCGGTCGGCAAAAACCGATCGCGATGCTCGTGTCCTCCAGCATCTTGGTGGCCATCTTGCGGGCGTCCTCGATGATGTCACGGTGGTCGAACTCGAGCATGTTGCGACCCCGCAGGTCGCGGTAGCGCATGAATCTGGCGTCCTCGGAGTTCAATTCGGGACCCAACTCGCCAGGATGGGGCACGAGAATCAAGTAGGCGACCGCGATCGCGCGCCATCTGTCGTCGCGATTCGGGTTGCCATAGGCGGCCACCTGGTGGAGGTCCCGCTTGTTCAGGCGAAGGCCGGTCTCTTCGGTGACCTTGCGCAGGGCCGTCTCCTCGAGCGCCTCGCCATTGCCCACGAGACCACCGGGCAGGGCCCATCGGCCATCGCGGACCCCGGGTCGCTTCATCACGAGCACCTCGAGCCGATCCTGGGCCTCGAGCGACCTGGCTTGGTTGATCGTGAAGACGACGGTGTCGACGTAGACGTAGAAGTCGGGCTGGACGGATCTCTTGCTCATCCCATCATTTTCGCAGTTTCTTGACCGAAACACCAGTTTTTCGGGATGAGTTAGGGGAAAAGTGACAAAAATCGCGTCTGCTATACTTGTCGTGCGTACACGAAACCCCGGCACAGGTCTCGTGTACAACTGTGAGCGGCACCCGGGTCCCCGGGGCCGGACAAGGAGCCCAGATGACCCGAGCACCCGCCAGAACAACCACCCCCCGTCGGCGCCTCAGCGCCGCGGCTCTCGACCGGGCAATCGGTGCGATCCTCGGATCCGCCGTGGCCGATGCGGCCGGGGCGCGATTCGAGTTCCTTCCAGCGGGTCTCTATTCGACGGAGTTCCCCACGCCAGTGCTGGGCGGAATCGGCGAGCTCGTCGGAGGTGGGTCGTTCGGATGGGCACCGGGTGAGTTCACCGATGACACCCAGATGGCACTCGCTCTCGCGGCCGCCCTCGAGGAGGCCGGAGGATTCGACGCCGAGACGGTGTGGCGCCACTTCCGTGCATGGTGCGCCGGTGCCCGCGACGTGGGTGCCACGACCTCGACGGCCCTGCACCACGAGTCCCATGTCGGGGCGGCCGAGGCGGCCCACGAGATGCTGGGAGGACGCACCGGATCGAACGGGTCGGTGATGCGCATCGCACCGGTCGGTGTGCACGGGGTGCTCCTCGGTCGCGACGAGCTCTACCGCGTGGCAGTGGCCCAGTCGAACCTCACGCACCACGATCCGATCGCAGCCGTGGCGGCGGCGTTCGTCGCCGAGGTCATCCGCCTTCTCGTGGAGGGCGCCGGTCTCGAGGATGCGATCAGCGAAGCCTCCGACATGATGCTCGAGTCGCCACTGGGCGAGGTCTTCGAGTTCCGTCTCGCGCCGGCGCTCTCGCGCACCTGGGATCCATTCTCCGATGACGGCCCGACGAACGGCTCGGCGCGCACCGCGGTTGCCCAGGCGGTGTGGGCCGTGCGGCACGGGGTGGACTTCCACGACGTCGTCACCTCGGTGATCGATCTCGGTGGAGACACCGACACGGTCGCTGCGATCGCGGGTGCGATGGCCGGAGCGCGCTTCGGCGCGCAAGCGATCCCCGTGCGGTGGACGACATACGTCAACGGCACGGTGGAGGGCCCCGAGGGCGTGCGCCGATACGACGCGCAGGAGCTCATCAATCTCGCGCGTCGCCTCGTGGGTCGGACGAGCTCTGACCACAATCCGCCCGAGCCGGTCACGAAACTGCAGAAGATCCATCATTGGGGTGTCTGGGCCGCCGATCTCGGTGGAGCGGCCTCGGTCGATGTCGGCAAGGCGGTCATCTCGATGTGCCACACGGCGGACCTCTTCACGGGTCACCCGATGCGCCGTCAGGTGCTCCTGCGCGACAGCGATGCCAATCCGGGGTTGGCGACCATCGTGCGCGAGGTGGTCGATGCCATCGATGCGTTCCTCGCCGAGGGCCGCGAGGTGGTGGTGCACTGTCACGGGGGCCGCAGCCGCACGACGCTGGCTCTGCGTGCCTGGTACATGCGCACCAACGGCGTCGACCACGAGGCCGCAGCGCAGTGGGTCGAGAACGCGTGGCCCCATGTCGGGCGTTGGAACGACTCGTTCGAGGAGTTCCTCGACCACGAATGGCACCCCGGCACCTGGGGGACGGCACCCGGTGGGGCCGATGACTTCGACACACAGACGCGGACCGGAGCCGCAGGGGAGGACAAGTGACCACGGACGAGTTCGAGAGAGAACTGAGGATCATCGAGCTGATCGGGGCGCACGCCACGATCACGCGTCGGCCGAGCCAGACCGGCGCGCGCCGCACCAGTGAGTCGAGCGATGACGAGGAGTCGCTGCGGCCCGAGGACGTCCAGTTCCCGCTGCACTTCCGCACGCTCGAGAACCGCGTCGGAGGGTCGGTGCGCCTCTACAAGAGGTTCAACGACACCTGGGTGGTGTGCATCGATGCGCGCCTGCATTCGTACCCGGATCGTCCGGCCATCCATGCCTGGCTCACGAAGAACACCGGCACGATGCCGTTCGTCCAGGCCCGTGTCGAGCCGGCCTCGGACAACCGCGTGACGGTGTACGCGACGCATTCGTTCCTGGCCGACGAGGTCACCGACGCCGAGATCGAACAGGCCCTCGGGTCGATCGACCATGTTGCACGCCGCTGGCACCGTGAATTGCGCCAGATCGACTTCGTCGGACGGCGCGAGGATCGCGCGCGCTCGGCGTCGGCGACGGACAAGACCGACGAGGAGCACCTCACGAACGCGGTGGTGCGCAAGGCCGAGGGCACCGAGGCGGTTCTCGCAGAACTCGACACCTTGATCGGACTCATCCCGGTGAAGCAGCTCGTGCGCCGGTTGACCGCGCTCCAGCAGGTGGCGGGGATGCGCAAGGCGGCAGGAATGAAGCCCGTGGCTCCCTCGCCGCACCTGGTCTTCACCGGCAACCCGGGGACCGGCAAGACCACCGTGGCGCGCCTGATCGGGCGGCTCTACAAGGAGCTCGGACTCCTGTCGATCGGGCACGTGGTCGAGGTCGACCGTTCGGGGCTCGTGGGTGGCTATATCGGCCAGACCGCGATCAAGACGCGCGCCGTGCTCGACTCGGCCAAGGGTGGGGTGTTGTTCGTCGACGAGGCCTACACGCTGACCTCGCACCACAACAACGACTACGGCGCCGAGGCGATCGCCACCATCTTGTCGTACATGGAGAACAACCGCGGTGAGATCGTCGTGGTGGTCGCCGGATATCCGGCAGAGATGGCCCAGTTCCTCGAGCAGAACCCGGGACTCGCCAGCCGGTTCGACCACACTCTCGACTTCCCGGACTACACCGACGACGAGCTGTTCAGCATCCTCCAGTGGATGATCCTCGACAACGAGTACTACCTCTCGAACGGGGCCAGGGCCAAGTTGCGTCGTGTGATCGGGTCGTGGCCGAGGGGCCGCTCGTTCGGCAACGCGCGCCAAGTGCGCAGGTTGTTCAACGAGGTGGTGGCAGAGCACGCCGCGTGGTTGATCGACAAGAAGATCACCTCGGGTGAGGGGCTGCGGCTGATCCGCGAGGGACACGTGCAGACGGTGCCGACACTGCCGCGCGATGCGGACACCCTCGTGCCCGCCGGGTATCTCTGACCGCGACCCCCACCGGGGGCTAGCGCGCGATCAACGCGTCCCGCGTGCCACCGTGTCGGCCCCGAACCGGGCGACGGCGGCGGCATCGCAGTCACGCGGGACCCCGTGAAATTAGGCTGAGATGGTGATTTGGTCGGCTCTGCGGCGGTTCGACGCCCGGTTCCACCAGCCCCGCGACTTGGCAGTGGATCGACGAATGCTCACCTCGGCGATGGTGATCGGTGCGGCCGTGTTCGCGGTCATGGTCGGCATCGTGGTGCGCATCCACGGACCGACCGTGCACCCCGATGAATTCGGGTTCCTCGCGAACGGCCAGGTGATCATCGGCCATGACGAAGCCAAGATCTTCACCCCGAGTTTCTATCCGGCAGGCTACGGCATCATCACCGGCGCGGGCGCCCTGCTCACCGGTTCGATCGAGGGCTCCTACCGGTTCGCTCTCGTGGTCAATGTGGTCCTCGTGGCCGTGCTCGCATGGTCCGTGATGCGGCTCGCGGTGCGCGGGTTCGGTGCCTCGCCGACCGCAGCCCGACTGGCGGCTGTTCTCGTCGTGGTGGCGCCGGGCACCAGCGTGAGTGCCCTGTATTCCTGGCCCGAGACTGCGGTCAGGCTCGCCTTCCTCGGCCTCGTGGCAATGGTGGTCTTCGCCGCGCGCCGACTGACGACGGTGTCGGTGGTCGCGTTGTGCGCCTATGTGGGTCTGCTGCCGGGACTCCACGGCAGGTTCACGCTGATGATCCCGGTTGTCTGTCTGGTCGTTGCGTGGTGGGGCTGGAAGCGCGATGTGCCGCGCCCCGCAGTCGTGGTCGCATACCTGACCACGGTTGTTGCGTACGCGATGACGTACCTGCTCAATTCATGGGTCAAGTCGACGCTCTATCCCACCTCGATCGACCAGGAGAACCGCCTGTTGCGGCGCCTCGCGGACTACTCGATGTGGTTCGCACTGATCCGGCGCATCGCCGGACAGGGGTGGTACCTGCTGGCAACGTCGCTCGGGGTCGCCGGTATCGCACTCGGGTGGGCCGTGGTGCGCGTGCGCGGTTCCGGCGAGCCGCGCCCGTTGCGCACCGATCCGGAGCGGCTCGCCCTGGCCGTCATGGTCGGGTGCACGGCGGTCCTGCTGTTCACCGGGGGCCTGCAGTTGCTCCACGGCAACCGCGCCGACCACCTCATCTATGGCCGCTACGTCGAGACCCTCGTGCCCGTGCTCTTGATGGTCGGCGTCGTGGCGCTCGAGCGAGCCTCGGTGGTGGCACGACGGTCGTGGAGCATCTCGCTCGTGCTCGTCGCCGTCATCGCGGCCTGCCACGTGCTCGTCGACATGGGCGATCGCGTCAAGGGCGGGTGGGTGAGGCGCACGCTCGTGTTCCCGAACGCGGTCGGCGTCGATGCGGCCCAGTACGTCATCCAGCCCGGCATCATCACCTTCACACTGCTGTTCTGCGGGGTCGGTGCCGTTGCATGGTGGGTGCACCGCTCTCGCGGCGGGGTGGCGGTGGTGGCCATCGTGGCGGTTCTCGCGGCCGGAGCGGTGGTGTCGGGGGAGCGCAGCGTTCTCGGCCGGCAGCGGATCATCACCAATTCGGGCACGAGCCTCGAGCGAGCCACCGCGGGATCCCCGGACAAGATCGGATACGACAACTTCGGCGATCTATCGGGGTTCTCGAACGACCCCGTGCGCCCCGGCAACGATCGCGGCTACTACTTCCTGCGGTACAAGATGCATCCGATCCGGCTCGATCGCATCGATGTGTCGAGTCCCGCGGCGAAGATTCCGGCGGAGTACCGTTGTGTCTACGCCCGCATCGAGGAACCACCGAGCGACGGTGAGTGGGCCCCGGTGGCCGACGAGCCGCTCCTCGGGCGGGTGTTGTTCATGCGGGTCGGCGCGAACAGGTGTTGAGCCGGCGGCGAGGAGAGAGACCAGATGAGCACCACCCACCAGCCCGACACCTGCGACGTGAGCGTGGTGCTGCCGATCTACAACGAGAAGGGTCATCTGCGCGCCGAGATCGACCGCATCCGTGCCGCGCTCGATGCGTCCCGGCACACCCACGAGATCATCGTCGTCGATGACGGCTCGAACGACGGCTCCGAGACCGAACTCGCCACGATCCCGGGCATCATCCTGATCACCCACCGCCGCAACCAGGGCAGCGGTGCGGCACGGCGCACGGGCACGACGGCCGCTCGAGGGCGTGTGGTGGTGTGGACCGACGTCGACATGACGTATCCGAACGATCGGATCCCCGAATTGGTGGATGCCATGGAGGGGTGGGATCACATCGTCGGGTGGCGCCAGAGCGAGGAGGGCACGCACAAGTTCCTGCGCACGCCCGCCAAATGGGTGATCCGCAAGCTCGCGTCGTACCTGTCCGAGACCGACATCAAGGATCTGAACTCGGGTCTGCGCGCATTCAGGCGCGATGTCGCGATGCAGTACGTGCATGATCTCCCGAAGGGTTTCTCGTGCGTCACGACCCTGACGATGTCGTTCCTGGGGAACGGCTACTCGGTCGGGTTCCTCCCGATCGAGTACTTCCCGCGCGCGGGGCGGTCGAAGTTCCACTGGTTGCGCGACACTCGCCGGTACCTGTTGCAGGTCATCCGCATGACGCTGTCGTACAACCCGTTGAAGGTGTTCCTGCCGGTGGGATTGGTCCTGCTCGGCCTCGGATTCGTGAAACTGGGATTCGACTGGGCCGAACGCGACTTCCGTCTCGCGGCCAACACCCTCCTCATCTTCTTCGCCGCACTCCAGGTGATCGCCGTCGGCCTTCTCGCAGACCTCGTCGTGCGCGCCACCAAGTCGGCCTCGTCCGTGCCGCCGGCATAGGGGGGCGGCGTCCTCGTGCAGCGCCCGGTGCGCCTCGCGTTCCTCGGAGCGGCGCTCTCTGCCAACAAGGGTGCCGCGGCCATGGTGGAGTCGGTGGTGCAGAACACGCCGCGGCGCGTCGGTGACTGCGAGTTCGCGCTCCTCACCACGTACCCGCGCGAGGATTCGGCGCGTGTGCCCCCGGGGGTGCCGATGCGGGTGGTCGGTCTCGAGCCGTGGCGACTCGCACTCGTCGAATTCCCCGTCGCGCTGCTCTCGGCGCTCCTCGCACTCGTGGGAATCCCGCGTGGCTGGGTGCGCACCCGTGCGAACCGCGCCCTCCTCGGGGGAGATGCCGCGCTCGATGTCGCGGGCATCTCGTTCGTCGACGGCCGCGGAGTGCCGATCACCGTGTACACCGCGCTCATGACGGGACTGCCCCTGCTACTCGGCGTGCCCACCCTCAAATTGGCACAGGCGACGGGGCCTTTCGCGACCCAGCCGAACCGCGCACTGGCTCGGCTGGTGTTGCCCCGGCTCGCCGCGGTGTGCGCGCGGGGGGCACGCACGCGTGAGCACCTCGACGCGCTCGATCTCGACAACGTGGTCGATGTCGCCGATCTCGCCTTCTCGCTCGAGGAGGCCGCCGCTCTTCCCGCCGATGTCGCCGACTCGATCGGCGCGGTGGGTGAGCATCTCGTGGTGATGCCGAGCGCTGTCGTGCGGAGGCTGTTCGAACGCGACGGACGGACGGGTGACCACGACTATGTCGGGGCGATGGTGGATCTCGTGCGCGAGTTGCGCTCGCGCACGGGACTCGCCGTGGTGATCGCACCGCACTCGTACCGGGCCGGTGCGCCCGAGGGTCGCATGAACGACGGCCCCGTGTGCCGCGAGATCGCCGCGCACATGGAGAGCGACGATGGTGTCGTGCTGGTCGATGCCGATCTCACGGCCGGCGAGTTGCGTCGAGTCGTGTCCGGGGCGCGGCTGCTCGTCACGAGCAGGTTCCACGCGATGATCTCGGGGTTGGCCACGTGCACGCCCACGGTGGTGGTCGGATGGAGTCACAAGTACCGCGAGGTGCTCGGTGACTTCGGGCTCGCCGATCTCGGATGCGATGCGGTGCAGTTGGCAACGCCGGGTGCGATCGCCGACTTGGTCGAGGCGACTCTGGCCCGCCACGATCAGGTTGCACGCACGATCGGTGCGGGCCTCGCCGCCGTGCGCGCCAGATCCGAGCGCAATTTCGACGAGATCGCGCGCGTGGTCGCAGAGCGGGGAGACCAGTGATGACCGACGGCGGGAGCGTCACCGGGGATCTCTCGGGGGTCATCGCCTCGGGCATGTGCATCGGCTGCGGCGCCTGCGAGATGGCCGATGGGTCGGTGCGGGTGAGCCTGGATCCGAAGCGGTTGATCTTCCAGCCCGAGACGCCGGGGGGCCTCGATGCGGCCGCGGTGTGCCCGGCGGTGAGGGTCGACTACGCGGGTTTGCAGTCGTGGTTGTTCCCGGGGGCCGAGATCGGCCCCTATGGCGCGGTGCGCTCGGTGCACCTGTCGCAGAGCACCGATGAGGGCCGCAACCTGCGCGCATCGTCGGGCGGACTCATCAAGGAAGTGCTGCGCTCGATGTTGTCTGCCGATCGGATCGACGGGGTCATCGCCCTCGACCATGTGGAGGGTCTCGACTTCGCCGCGCGCCTCGTCACCGACCCCGCCGACGTCGACACGCTTCCCGGATCGATCTACCACAACCTGCGCCAGACGAGCGCGCTCGAGTTGCTGCGCGACACTCCCGGTCGGCTCGCGATCGTGGGCATTCCGTGCCAATTGGAGGGCATGTGGCAGTGGGTGCGCACCAAGGCTCCGCACCTGCGCGACAAGGTGGTGCTCACGGTGGGTCTGCTGTGTGGATGGCAGTACTCGCACCACAGCATCGCCGCGATGGGCCAGTACCTGGGCTTCGATCCGGCCGAAATCGACGACATCTCCTATCGCGGCGGGGGACCGGTGGGCAAGCTCACCGTCACCACCGGCGACGGTGGTTCGTTCTCGGCGAGTCGCCGTGTCGACTTCGGCTACCAAGTGGCCTTCGATCGGCATTTCAACACGGCGCGGTGCCACGTGTGCGTGAACCACTCGAATTTCCTCGCCGACCTCGTGGTGGGAGATGCCTGGCTTCCGAGCACGGTGTTCACCAAGACCGGCGTCAGTCTCGTGGTGTGCCGCACCGCACTGGCCGAGGAGGTGCTCGCGGGGCTGGTCTCTGACGGTCGCTGCGTGTCGATCGAGGTCGGCCCCGACGAGATCCGCGAGTCGCAGACGGATCGGGTCGTGTTCGGGGAGTTCGCCTACGCCTATGCCGACCATCTGCGCGCGCTCGGGGGTCACGTGCCCGACTTGCACGGGCCGAACGAGGGCCACGGCACGCTGAAACCACGCCGCCAGGTCGCCAAGTTCCATCGCGAGCTCGTCCGCAAGCAGGCGCTGATGGCCGCCCGGCGCTACCGGTACCTCAAGTGGCGCAAGGCCACGCTCGAGGTGCGCTCGTATGTGATGCGCTACGTGCGGTGGTTCGCGGTGCGGATCCTGCGGGTCAAGAGCCTCTCGGGCCAGCGCCGCGAGATCCCGCGCGAGCGGTTCTCAGGCTTCCGCTGACCCGGTTCGGCGCACCGCCGACCGTCCCGCGATCAGCCCGGCGATCGCGGCGCAGGCGACATCGACCACGATGAACACCACCCGACTCGCGACCGCGACCGACACCGCGACACCTGTCGGCACCGACGGCGAGACGAGTGCCGCGAACACCGCCTCGCGCACGCCGATCCCCCCGGGCACCCCGACGACCAGGAACCCGACCAGCCACGACAGCGACGAGGCACACAACATGTGGGCGAATCCGATGTCGGCCCCGAAGGCCGATGCCGTCACCTGTGTGGCGAGAGAGATCAGCACCCACGATGGTGCATGGGCCGCGACGAGTCGTGCGAGCGAGATCGTCGAGGGCGGCGTTCCGAGACGCGAGAACAACCGTGCCGCGGTCGATCCCACGAGCGGGATCGACGGTGACAGCACGCCACAGACGACTGCTGCCGTTGCGGCGACACCGGCCAGGGGATAGCGCCACGAGACGAGCGAGCCGATCCCGCCGACGAGCGCGGCCGCACCGTAGGTGGTGGCCATCGACAGGGTGGTGGCTGCATAGGCGGTGCCGCGTTCGGCGCCCCCACGCACCGCCATCTCGGACCGTCCCACGATCGGCCAGATGCCGCCGGGGACGTACTTGCCCAGTTGGCCGGTGAAGTACCAGGTCATCGTGCGCCGCGTCGGGGGCCGGGACTGATCGGCACCGAGCAGGCCAGACCAGAGGCGCCCGATCCACCACATGGCGGCCGCACCCAGCACGACAGCGAGCACCAGCCGAGGCGCCTCGAGAGCCGACCATGCGTCTGCGACCTCATCGGACCGCGACACGAGGGTCCGGACCACGAAGACGACGCCGGCGACACCGATCACCACACCGATCGCCGATGCGAGCCGGGTGAGGCGGCGGCGATCGGCGTCACGGGGCACCCGGTGAGCCTAATTCTGCGGGTTCGCTGACTTGTGCGAGGGCGCGTTCGATGGGGGAAGATGGGAGAGCCGGAGGGGAGGCAGGCATGGCACTGAGCATCGACGAGGCGTCGCGGGTCTTCATCGATCCGGCCGCGTACGCCGATGACGATCACTTCGACGCGGCATGCTCGTTGCTGCGTCGCGAGTCGCCGTTCCACCTCGTCACGGATCCGACCGGTGTCTTCAACCCGTTCTGGGTGGCCACCCGGCACGCCGACGTCCTCGAGATCGAGCTGCACAACGACGTCTTCCTGAACGAGCCGCGGCCGGTGCTCGGACCCGCCGAGAGCGATCGACGCAACGCCGAGAACGGGCACATGCTGCGCACCCTCATCCACGTCGACGATCCCGAGCACCGGGAACTGCGCGGCGTCACGAGCGAGTGGTTCCTCCCGAAGAACCTCGCCACGCTCGATGCGCGGCTCGCCGAACTGGCGCGGATCTACGTGGACAAGATGGCCTCGATGGACGGGGAGTGCGACTTCGCGCGCGACATCGCCATGCACATGCCCCTGAACGTGATCCTCGACATCCTCGGCCTGCCCGAGTCGGACTACCCGCGGATGCTCCGCCTCACCCAGGAGCTCTTCGGGAGTGCCGACGAGGACCTGCGCCGCGGCGACGACCCACAGGCGATCATCGCGGTGATCCAGGACTTCTTCGCCTACTTCGGGCGCATCACCGAGGAGCGGCGGGCGAACCCCACCGACGACCTCGCCTCTGCGGTCGCCAACGGCCGCATCAACGGCGCCGAACTCACAATGATGCAGACGATCTCGTACTACGTCATCACCGCGACCGCCGGCCACGACACGACCGCATCGGCGATGGCAGGCGGTCTGCACGCGCTCATCCGGTTCCCCGACCAGATGGAGCGCCTGAAGTCCGACCCGTCGCTGGTGGCAACCGCGGCCGACGAGATCATCAGGTGGGTGACCCCGGTGAAGCACTTCATGCGCACTGCCGTCGTCGACTACACGCTCGCGAGCGGTCACACCGTGCGCGCGGGTGAGAGCGTGCTGCTGAGCTATCCGTCGGCGAACCGTGACGAGGAGGTGTTCGCCGACCCCTTCACCTTCGATGTCGGTCGTTCGCCGAACAAGCACCTGTCGTTCGGCGTCGGCGTTCACTACTGCCTCGGTGCGATGCTCGCCCGCATGGAATTGAAGGCGCTCTTCCGCGAACTCCTGCCACGCCTGAAGAGCGTGGAGTTGGCCGGTGAGCCCAAGTGGACGAAGACGATCTTCGTGGGTGGTCTGAAGACCCTGCCGATTCGCTACGAAGTCGCGCCGGCCTGATCAGCGCGCCGCCGGAGCGAGGAGTTCGCCGGGTCGCGTTTTGAGAGCGTCGTCGGTGAGACGGCCGTTCTCCACGACCTTGTGGCCGTTCACGAACGTGAGCACCATGCCGGTGGGTGAATCGGCGGTGAGGCGTTCGCCGTCGGCCGGGAAATCGCGGACGCGACGCACCGGACCGGTGCCGACGGTGGCGGCGTCGAACACCACGACATCGGCGTGGGCACCCTCGCGCAACTCGCCCCGGTCGGTGAATCGGAAGAGGTCGGCCTGCACCTTGGTGAGTTTGTGGACGGCTTGCTCGATGGTGAGCACCCGTCGATCGCGTACCCAGGTGCCCAGCAGGTCGGTGGAGAGCACCGCATCACACAACTGGCCGACGTGAGCGCCGGCATCCGACAGGCCGAGAGTGCAGCCTTCGGTCTGCAGGAGCATGGCCACGCCGTCTTGATCGTCGTTGGCGAGCAGGGCCTTGACGCGCACCTTCAGGTCGGGTTCGAGCAAGGCGAGTTCGAGCAACGTGTCGAACGGGTCGCCACCTCCGGCCAGATCGGTGAGTCGCTTGCCGACGGCGTCGGGGGAGGGAGCCGCCTCCATGACTTCGTAACTCTCCCAACGCGGCACGAGACCCTGCTTGTTCTCCCAAGCGGTGCGGACCCGCTGGCGCCAGGCCGGATCGGCGTAGGCCGCGCGACGCTCGTCGATGGACTTGGGCATGAGTTCGGCGAACACCGGGTTGGTGTTGAGCGTGAAGGGCTCCACGAGCGTCTGTGAGAACGAGAGCGGTCGACACGACACTTGCGGCCACACGTCGGCGCCGGCGGCCAGACCCTTCTTGTGCACCTCCACCGCGGTGAGGTGCGTACCGGTAGCGGTGGTGAGGAGCGCGGTGTACGTGATGGGCGCGCCCACGCGGGGTTGCATCTCGTAACAGTCAGCGAAGCTCAGGTTCTCACCGCCGTTCACGCCCACGACGCCCCGGCCGCTCTCGCCGACTGCGCGGCACAAAGCCTCGATCTCGCGCTTGTCGGCCCAACGGCTCGGGATCGGCTGTCCGTCGGCGCCACGGTGCGTGACCGCGAAGCTCGTGGCGAAGCCGGCCGCACCGGCATCCATGGCCTCGCGCACGATCGTGGTCATGCGCGCGATCTCGTCGTCGGTGGCCGGCCGTCCCACAGCTTCCTCGCCCATGGCGAAGAGGCGCACGGGTGTGTGCCCGATGTAGGACGCGTAGTTGAGAACGGTGCCCCGCGACCGGATGGAGTCGAGGTACTGCGGGAAGGATTCGAACTCCCACGGGATGCCGGCGTTGAGTGTGGCCGGATCCATGTCTTCGACCTTCTCCATCGTGCGGGCGATGAGATCGCGATCCGCCGGTTTGGTGGGAGCGATGGAGAATCCGCAATTGCCGGCGACCACCGTGGTCACGCCGTGGAAGCACGAGGGTGTCAACGCGGGATCCCAGAACACCTGCGCGTCGTAGTGCGTGTGGATGTCGATGAAGCCGGGGGCAATGATCAGCCCACTCACGTCGATCTCGACGTCTCCGGTGAGTGCGGCCCCGATCGCGGTGATACGACCGTCGGCGAACGCGAGATCGGCGACGAAGCCCGGTCGTCCCGAACCGTCGACGATCGTGCCGCCCTTTAGAACCGTTGTGCTCTTGTGACTCGGTGCCATGTCGCCCCCTCTGACCGTCCCAGTTTCGCACTAGGCGAGGTTCTTGTCAGCGGTCGGGACCATCAGGGCGGTTCTCGGGGAGGTCAGCGGTAGTGTGGGGTGCCTGCCACGGTTCGCCGGGGCAGTGGCGATGTGGCCGAGTGGCTGAGGCAAGGGCCTGCAAAGCCCTCCACCTGGGTTCGATTCCCAGCATCGCCTCTGTTGCTGAAGTCCGTTCTGGTCTTTGTGCTGGTGCTTCGTGAAGTCGTCTGTCTGTGTACGTCTGGGGACAACTGGCGAGATTGCGCCTATGCGCGCCTACAGCGCGCCTACGGGACACGACCGAAGACGTCACGACATCTGTTGCTAGCGTCCGAACAATAAACTTTGATCACTACGACAAGGGCATAAGCGCATGAGCGGCGCAGAACTGAACGGCGCGAACCTGAACGGCGCAGACCTACGCGACGCAAACCTACGCGGCGCGAACCTGAGCCCCGCAAACCTGAGCTACGCAAACCTGAGCTACGCAAACCTGAGCTACGCAAACCTGACCGGCGCAAACC
>JBJTCB010000017.1:0-17835 GCA_046091605.1 Actinomycetota bacterium
CGTTCGGCCGACGAGATCGCCGTCATGCGCGCGATCAAGGCCGCGCTCGATCCGGGGAATCTGATGAATCCCCACGTGCTGTTGCCCGCCGACTGACCGCGACTAGCTGGTCATGCCTCCTAGGCCCACGAGTCCGCGCGCCAGTTCGATCTCACCCATGTGACGCAGCCCGTGTTGGTAGAGCCAGCACTCGATTCCGTCGAGAACGGTGAGGCCCGGCTCGCCGGCCACGCGCGCGCTGAACGTGCTCGCGATCTGCGGCGGAAAGGGTCGAGTGATCACGACGCGATCGAGTTCCGCCGGATCGAGGTCCTTCAACCACGCGGACGTGCGTCCGAAGACGGCCCGCATGTACTCGACGAATGCGCCCAGATCACCGATGCGCTGATGCACCATCTCGTCGACGGTGCGGTGCTTGCCGTGATCGTTGACCCCGACCCCCACGCGCGCCTGCCAATCGTCGTTCCAGATGGGCGGCGTGCCAGTGAGGAGCATGAACGAAGCGTCGTGCATGTTGACGTAATGGAAGAGCGAGAAGGCGATGGGGAGCACGCCCTCGCGTTCGAAATGATTGACGTGGCTCGTGTCCATCGTGGACAGGGCGTCCTCGTAGAGCGAGAACATCGCGTTCATGCGACGGGTGAGCGAATCGAGGACGGCGACGTTCGACATGCCGCCATCTTCGCACGCCGACATCTTGTGTCACGAATGGTGCCACTTCAGCTCCGAGGGTGCTAGGTTCGCCCCATGCGCTACGGAACCATCGATTTCGAATACGCCGCCGACCTGTCGACCCGCGAACCCGATCGCGACGGTCCGGTGTTCATGGTGAACTTCATGAAGTACCGCGAGAGCGCCGACTACGACGGCGTGAAGGGGGCCGACGGCAACGCGCCGGCGGGCATCAGTGGCGAGCAGGCCGACGACCTCTACAACCCGACCGAGGTGCTGCACAAGATCGGTGCCGAGGTGGGATTCTTCGGTCCGGTGGTCGCTCAGGGCAACGAAGGTGAGTGGGACCGCATGGGCATCGTGCGTTACGCCTCGCGTCGGTCGTTCATCGAGATGCAGAACCGTCGCGATTTCCAGGAGAAGCACGTTCACAAGGAAGCGGGCATGCTCTACACGATCGTGATGGGCACCACGCCGCTCGCCCCGCACGGCGCGATCGAGCGGGCCAACTTCGTGGAGTTCCTTCTGACCGCCGGTCCGCAGAGCGGTTCGCCCGACTCGCGCACGGCCCGCCTCGCAGTGGAGGGCACGATCATGGGTGACGGACGCCGCTGGGGCGAACTCACGATGCGCTGGGTCGACGAGATTCCCGCCGTCGCTCCGACCGAGCGCGGGGGAGACGTCGTGCGCGTCGTCGCGCGCATCTCGATCGACCGCATGGGCAAACTTCTCGCTGGGCTCTAACGAGCGCGAAACGTGATCGGCACCGAATTCGGGCCGAGCACGAAGTTGCCCCGCCGCCACTCGATGTCGTCGGTCGCGAGACGGATGTCGGTGACCCGCCGCAGGAGTTCCTCGAACATGATGCGCAACTCGAGGCGCGCCAAAGGTGCGCCCAGACAGTGGTGTCGCCCGTAGGCACCGAACGCCACGTGATCGTTGGGCGTGCGCCCGACATCGAAAGTGAACGGATCGGCGAAGACGGACTCGTCCCGATTGGCCGATGGGTAGAGGAGGAGCACCCGATCGCCCCGATGAATCTTCAACCCATCGACCTCGATGTCGGCTGTGGCGGTGCGGTTCATGTTGCGCACGGGTGTGCTCCAACGCAACATCTCCTCGATCGCGGTGGGGAGAAGACTCGGGTCGTCGGTGAGGCGGCGCATCTGATCGGGATGTTGCGCCAATGCGGCCACGCCGCCCGAGATGACGTGGCGCGTGGTTTCATCGCCGCCCACGAGCACGAGCATCGTCTCGAACATGACGTCGATGTCCGACAGGCTCTGGCCTTCCCACTCGGCGTTCACGACGAGGCTCACCAGGTCCTGAGCGTCGCCACCGCGACGTTCGTGCACCTTGGCCATGATGTAGTTGTTCCATTCGAGAACCGCGTGCTCGACCTCGGAACGAATCTCCTCACCGCCGGTCGCGAAGAGATCGGACCAGTGCAACAGACGATCGTGATCCTCGGCCGGTAGCCCCATCAATTCGCCGATCATGAGCATGGGCAACGGCGTGGCGATGTCGCGCACGATGTCGCATTCCCCTCGATCGATGACCGCATCGATCAGTCGATTGACGGCGGCGCGCAGGAACGGCTCGTGGTCGGCGACGCGCCGTGGCGTGAATCCGGCCCCCACCAAGCGTCGACGCTTGGTGTGCTCGGGCGCGTCGAAGTTGATCATCGACGGCACCGAACTCTCGGGACGCGAACCGAGTCCCGAGCAAAAGGTGTGCCACTCGCGGCTCATCATCGACACGAGTCGGTGGCTTGCGACACCCCAAATGCCGGTGTGGTCGTCCCAGTAGAGGGGTGCGTTCGCGCGCATCCAAGTGGTGATGCGATCGAAGTCGGCGTAGAAGTCGGGGGAGAGCAATCGCACGTCGGGATGAACCGGATGTCCGGCGTCGCCGCGACCACCGCGCAGGGTGACCGTGAAATCGAGATCGGGATCGAGACCCGAGACGCGGTCGTCACTCATGCGCGCAACCTAGTGGGCTCGCGAGGGGGTCAACGCTTCGGGCGGTCGCCCACGATGCTGGCCCGTTCCATGATGCGGACCTCGGGCCAGTAGTCGCTGCTCGCGTAGTGCTGGCAAGCGCGGTTGTCCCAGAACGCGATCGAGTCCTTTTCCCAGTGGAAGCGGCACTGGTATTCGACGTAATCGCTCTCACTCCAGAGCTCGGACAACTTGCGTTCGCTCGTCTCCTCGTCGACGCCCAGGATGCGGCTCGTGAAGATGGGGTTCACGTACAGGTGACGACGACCGGTGGCCGGATGGGTCGCCGACAATGGGTGCACGACGACCGGGTACTTGGCCCGCATCTCGGCCATCTTGTCGGAGGTCACCTGACGTCCGAAGGACAACATGAAATCGTGCTCGGCATCGTGCGAGTCGACGAACGCCTTGTTCTCGTCGGTCAGTCCTTCATACGCCGCGTACATGTCGCTGAACAGGGTGTCGCCGCCGGACTCGGGCACGTGTACGCCGTGCAGGATGGCTCCCATGCTCGGGCATTCGCGCCACGTTACGTCGTGATGCCACGAATTCTCGTAGCCCTTCACGTCGAACGACTTCTCGAAGCGCACGAGCTCGGGGGCGCCGGTGTTCGACGGGATGAACGGGTGAATCTCGAGTTGGCCGAATCGGCGTCCGAACGCCACGTGCTGTTCGGCGGAGAGGGGCTGGTCGCGGAAGAAGATCACCTTGAACTCGTGAAGCGCCCGACGGATTTCGGCGATGACGTCGTCGGACACGTCGCGACGCAGGTCGACCCCGTGCAGAACCGCGCCGATGGTGGCGCCGAGGCGCTCGACCTCGAAGTGCCGCCATTGGAGGGCGGCCAGACGAGCGCGCTCCTCGGCGAGATGGAGGATGGGTCCGATGCGCTTTCCGCGCAACATGATGCGGTCCTGGGTGATGTGGGCACCCGGATCGCGGGTGGCGATGATGTCCTGATGGGCCGTGGCGCTCATGTGTGTCCCCTCCATGACCGTTTCTGACGGTGTGTCAGAAACTCTAGCCGATCGATTCGGGACTCTCGGCCTGTCGGGCACCGACCAGAGACCACGGAGTGAACCGGAGGTGTGGGGCAGAATGTCGCACGGAGATAGGGGGCCGACATGTCGAATCGTGAACCAGCGAGCGTCGAGGAAGCGGGCTACGTGTTCGTCGACCCGGCGGCCTACGCCGACGAGGACTACTTCCACCGCGCGTGTGCGATGCTGCGTCGAGAGGATCCGGTGCATTGGGTCGAGAGCCACGGCGTGGGTTTCAACTCGTTCTGGGCCATCACGAAGTCGGCCGACATCTTCGAGATCGAAGCTCGCAATCAGATCTTCTTGAATGAGCCTCGTCCGGTGCTCGGCAGCATGGAGGACGACGCCCGCAACGGTGCGACCGGCGGAATGTTGCGCACCTTGATTCACGTCGACGATCCCGAGCACCGCGAGTTGCGCGGTGTCACCCAGGAATGGTTCCTGCCCAAGAACCTCGCCAAGTTGGAAGACATGCTCGCCACCTACGCCAAGCGATACGTCGACAAGATGGCCGACTTGGGTGGTCGATGCGACTTCGCGCGCGACATCGCGATGTTCCTTCCGTTGAACGTCATCCTCTCGATCCTCGGTCTGCCCGAGAGCGACTACGGACGCATGTTGAAACTCACCCAAGAGCTGTTCGGGGGAGCCGACGAGGACATGCGTCGCGACTCGGATCCCGCGGCGATCATCGCGGTGATCCAGGACTTCTTCGAATACTTCACCAAACTCACCGACGAGCGCCGCGCGAATCCCACCACCGACATGGCATCCGTGGTCGCCAACGCACGCATCAACGGTGAGGAACTCACGATGATGCAGACCATCGGTTACTACGTGATCACGGCGACCGCGGGCCACGACACCACGGCCTCGGCGATGGCGGGCGGACTGCATGCGCTCATCGAGCATCCCGACCAGTTGCAACGCCTGAGAGACGACCCGAGTCTCATGAACACCGCGGTCGACGAGATGATCCGCTGGGTGACACCGGTGAAGCACTTCATGCGCACGGCCACCGAGGATTACTCGCTACGCGACAAGACGATTCGCGCCGGCCAGTCGGTGCTGCTCTCGTATCCGTCGGGCAACCGCGACGAGGAGGCGTTCGTCGACCCATTCGCGTTCGATGTCGGGCGTTCGCCGAACAAGCATCTGGCTTTCGGCTTCGGCGTGCACTACTGCCTCGGAGCGATGCTCGCCCGGATGGAGATCAAGGCGTTGCTCGCCGAGTTGATCCCGAGACTCGACGCGATCGAACTGGCCGGCGAGCCGGCCCTGATGAAGACGATCTTCGTGGGGGGTCTGAAGAGGCTCCCCATCCGCTACACGATGAGGTGAGACCCATGGCCGAGATTTGGACACTGTCAGCACTCGAGATCGCCGCCGAGATCGCGGACCGGAAGGTGTCGAGCCGCGAGGTGGTCGAGGCACACCTCGCGCGGATCGAGGCGGTGAACCCGCAGGTGAACGCGATCGTGCGCGTGCTCGCCGATGACGCCCGTCGGATGGCCGACGAGGCCGACAAGGTGGTGGCGAGCGGGGCCGAACTCGGGGCACTGCACGGGGTGCCCTTCACGATCAAGGACAACATCGACGTGGCCGGTCAGCCGACGACGAACGGTCTGCCGATCTTCGCCGAGGCGATCGCGCCGCAGTCGGCTCCGGTGGTCGAGCGCATGCTGGCCGCCGGTGCGATCCCGATCGGGCGCACGAACCTGCCCGACATGGGTCTTCGCATCCACACCGATTCGACGCTGTACGGGCGCACCAAGAACCCGTGGCGCTCCGAGCGCACCGCCGGAGGATCGAGCGGCGGAGAAGCGGCCGCCCTCGCCACCGGGATGTCGCCGATCGGGCTCGGCAACGACATCGGTGGATCGTTGCGCAACCCCGCGCACGCCTGTGGTGTCGCCTCGATCAAGCCGTCGCGGGGAGTCATCCCCGACACGCAGACGTATCCGACCCCCGATCGTTCGCTCTCGTCACAGGTGATGCTGAACCAGGGCGTGATGGCACGTCGCATCGCCGACGTGCGCGCCGGATTCGACATCGTCGCCGGACCGGACCCGCGCGATCCCGTCAGTCTCCCGGTGACCCTGACGGGGCTCGGTCGCGGGGAGCATCTCACGATCGCGGTCGTGGCCGATCCGCCCGGTGGATCGACCCACCCCGGTGTCTCGGCCGCGGTGCGCAAGGCCGCCGACGTTCTCGCCGACGAGGGCCACAACGTGGTCGAGGCCGCACCACCCGACATGGAACTGTCGTACCTGTTGTGGGCGGCGATGCTCTTCACCGAATTGCACGACATTCGCGACCAGCTCGACATGGTGATGGGAGAGGGCGGCAAGGCCCTGATCGCGAACGCACTCGACAAGTTCCCGAAGATCTCCTCGCTCGAGTACTACCTCGTGCACGCCCAGCGCGATGGCCTGGCGCGGAAGTGGTCGCTGTGGTTCGCCGAGCACCACGCGGTGATCCTGCCCACCTGGACCCAGCCGGCGTTCGTGGCCGATTGGGACATCAGTGGCGAGGACGGCTCGATGGGAACACTCGAGTTGATGCGTCCGGTGCTGCCGGGCAATCTGCTCGGCCTGCCGTGCGTGGTGACGCCGGCGGGCATGGCCGACGATCTCCCGGTGGGAGTCCAGGTGATGGGTGGCGCCTACACCGACCTGCGGTGTCTCGCGATCGCCGAGCAGATCGAGGCAGCCCTCGGTCTCGACACACCGATCGATCCGCGAGGCTGACCGGCGGTCGGCCCGGGTTGGGCGATCGTGTCAGCGGCGGTCGCGCAGGAACGGGAACTGCTCGCGCACCTCGCGCACCCGATCCCGGATGATCTCTGCGGTGATGATCGTCTCTGATCCGTCGGCCTCGGCGACTGTGGCCCCGAGTGGGTCGAAGATGCGCGAGTCGCCGCTGTAGTCGAGTCCACCTCCGGTGCCCACGCGATTGCAACCCGCCACGAAGGCTTGGTTCTCGATCGCGCGGGCCTTGAGGAGTGCGAGCCAGTGCTCGCGACGACTGGCGGGCCAGTTCGCCGGCACGAGGTACAGGTCGGTGTCCGGGGCGAGTCGCCAGAACTCGTCGGCGAATCGCAGGTCGTAACACACGAACATCGACACCGAGATGTCGTCGATGCGCACCGTCACCAGTTGGTCGCCCGGTCGGAAGTGCCTGTCCTCGCCCCCATAGGTGAAGCGGTGGATCTTGCGGTAGCGGTGGATCTCACCGTGAGGGCCCGCGAGCACGAACGAATTGTGCGGCCGCGGGTCGTCGGGTGAGGTCTCGGGACACGACCCGCCCACCCAGACGCGGTGGCGGGCGGCATGGTCGGCGAGGAACTGAGACGACGGACCGCCCTCGGGCTCACCGATGTCGTCACGATCGACGACGAATCCGGTGGAGAACATCTCGGGGAGCAGAATCAGGCGCGCACCCTCGGCGGCTGCCCGGTCGATGAGAGGGGAGAGCCGCGCGAAGTTTGCATCACGGTCGGCCCAGACCGTGTCGTTCTGGATGAGCGCGAGTCTCATCTGTGCACCCTCAAGTGCGACCCCCATGCGCGCAGACGCTCGGCGGCGGACTCGATGGTCGGCATCTGCTTGCAGAATGCGAAGCGCACCAGGTGGCGGCCCTCATCGGCGTGCCGGGGGTCGTAGAGCACCGAGGCGGGGATCGCCACGATGCCGGCCTCTCCGGGCAACGACCGGCAGAACGCCATCGCGTCACCGTCGGTGCGGCGGGCACGGATGTCGGCTGTCACGAAGTAGGTGCCCTCGGTGCGGTGTGCGACGAGCCCCGCCTCGCCGAGAGCTGCGACCAGCACGTCGCGCTTCTGTCGCAGGTCGGCGGCGAGGTCGGTGAAGTACTGATCGGGCAGGCGCAGGCCCGCGGCAATCGCGAACTGGAACGGTGTGCCGCCGGCGAAGGTGAACAACTGCTTGGCCATCCGAGTGGCATGGATGAGCCGGGCCGGCGCGCATGCCCAGCCGATCTTCCAGCCCGTCGTGTTGAACGACTTGCCACCGGAGGAGATCGTGACCGTGCGCCCCCGCATCCCCGGCAGGGTCGCGATCGGGATGTGGGCGGCACCGTCGAAGACGAGATGCTCGTAGACCTCGTCGGAGACCACGATGAGATCGTTCTCGATCGCCACTCGCGCCACGAGGTCGAGTTGCTCGCGCGAGAACACCATGCCGGTCGGGTTGTGGGGCGAGTTGAGCAGGATCATCCTCGTGTGCGGGCCGACCACATCGAGCAGTTCCTGCGGATCGAATCCCCATCGCCCCTCGTCGTCGGGTCGGAGGGTGACGGGCGCGAGCCGGGCCCCCGAGAGAGCGACGCAGCCCGCGTAGGTGTCGAACAGCGGCTCGAAGACGATGACCTCGTCACCATCGTTCAACATGCCGAGCAGGGCTCCCGCGAGAGCCTCGGTGGCACCCATGGTCACGAGGATCTCGGTCTCGGGGTCGTAGTCGAGCCCCCAGAACCTCCTCTGGTGCTCGGCGATCGCGGTGCGCAGGTCGGCGGTGCCGGTGCCGGGCGGGTACTGGTTCTGGCCGGCCGAGATCATCTGACGCGCGGTCTCGAGCACTTCTGCAGGACCGTCGTAGTCGGGGAAGCCCTGGCCGAGATTGATCGAGCCTGTCGAGACGGCCAATGCGGTCATCTCGGCGAAGATCGAGGCGCCGAAGCCCTCGAGTCTCCGCGCAAGTGGTGATGCCGTCACGGCGTCAGAGTAGGTTCTCGACGGGTGCCGCGCAGGCGTCAGGCCTGCCAGCCGGAGAACGCATCGATCATCGCGCGCACGTCCCCGAGCGGATACAGGATCGGGCACGTGGCGCCGTCGCGCATGTAGTCGCGCACCTTGGCGCGGGCGTCCTCGGCGGTGCCCGAGGCCGTCAGCATCTGGACGATCTCGTCGGGGACCAGTTTCGATGCGGCCACGACCTGTTCGTGGGTGGCCGGCCAGGTGAGCACCTCGCCCACCCTGTCGAGGAGCGACTGGGGCACCCCTGAGGCCTTCATGATGTGGGGCTGCTGGCCGAGGTACTGGGTGACCATCAACCGTGCCATGTCGAGGGCGGTCTTGCGGTCCTCGTGCACGCTGCACACCACCAATTGCGGACGGTCGATGTCCTCCCAGCGACGGCCCGCCTTGTCGGCGCCGTGTGCGAGGTGCTCGATCGCAGTCTTGTTGTAGTCGGGCGAGACGAGATAGTTCAGCACCACGCCGTCGGCGATCTCGCCGGCCAGCTCCATCATCTGCATGCCGGTGGCGCCCAGGTAGATCGGCACGTCCTTGGGGCGGCGCTCCTGGTACACGTAGTCGAGTTCGACCCCGTCGAGGTGGACGAAATCGCCGTGGAATGTGACGGTCTCGTTCGCAAGGAGCGCACGCACCGAGGTGATGATCTCGCGCATCACGCGCAGGGGCTTGGCGCGGTCGATGCCGACCTTGGCCGCGAGCGGATCCCACCATGCGCCGATCCCGAGGATCACGCGACCCGGTGCGAGATCGTCGAGGGTGGAGAACGTGGCGGCGAGGCGCGCGGGGTTGCGCGTCCAGCAGTCGACGACACCCGAGCCGATCTTGATCGTGTCGGTCACGGCGGCGAAGGCCGACATCGGCACGATCGCATCGCGCACGAGTCGGCTGTCGGCCTGCCAGACGGCTTCGAAGCCCTTCTGTTCGGCGTAGCGGACATAGTCCATGCCCTCGGCGATCGGATGGGCGTCCTGCAGATAGATGGCGGCCGGGCTCGTCATGGTGTGTCTCCCTGTGTGCCGACGATCAGTCGTCGTCAGAGTTCTTCGGCTTCATCGGCAGCGTCGTGCGCCAGATGCCGTCGGCAGCATGCAGAGCGGCCGCGACGGCGGGCGCAGTGGGAACCAGGCCGATCTCGCCGACTCCCTTGATGCCGTAGGGGCTGCGCGGCTGCGGGCACTCGACCATCACCACGTCGACCGGGGGCATGTCCTTCGGCCTGATGATGCCGAGCGAGCGGAGCGTCATGTTCGTCGGAACGCCGTTGTCGTCGGCGGGGAAGTCCTCGGTGAGCGCATACCCGAGGCCCATGTGGACTGCGCCCTCAATCTGACCCTCGCACAAGGTCGGGTTCACGGCGCGACCGACGTCGTGCACCGCGACCACCTTGTCGATCTTCTGCGTCTCGGGGTCCATCACCACCAGCTGAGCCGCGTATCCGAATGCGGCGTGGATCAACGGGTTCTCGATGCCGGGCTCGCCGAGGTGCTGGGTCCAGTCGATGACATGTTCGCCGGTGTAGTCGACGCCCGTCTTGCGGCCATCGGCATCGGCGGCGGCGCATGCCTTCTGCACGCTGGCGGCCGCCATCAGGGTGCCACGGCTGCCGGTGGTCTGGCCGAAGCCCAACTGGCGCGTGGTGTCCACGATCACCTTGATGCGCGCGGGGTCGATCCTGAGTTCCTCGACGGCGACCTGCAGGGCGACGGTGTGCACGCCCTGTCCCATCTCGGTCCAGCCGTGGCGCACCTCGACGGTGCCGTCGTCGCAGAATCGCACCACGGCGCGAGTGACCTCGCGGAACCCGTTGCCGAGCCCGGAGTTCTTGAGGCCCAGACCGAGCCCGACGGCGCGTCCCGCCGCGACTGCGGCGTCGTAGTGCGGCTTGATCGCATCGAGACATTCCTCGGCGCCCGCACAGCCCTCGTCCATGATTTGGCCGGGGCCCCACACCTCTCCGGGGTGAATCACGTTGCGCTTGCGGATCTCCCACCCGCTGATGCCGACCATCTCGGCGAGGCGGTCGAGGCACCCCTCCATGGCGAACTGGGCTTGGTTGGCGCCGAATCCACGGAAGGCGCCGCACACGGGGTTGTTCGTGCGCACCGCGACAGAGGCGACGTCGACCGCGGGGGTGTGGTACGGGCCGGTGGCGTGACCAGCGGCGCGCTCGAGCACCTTCATGCCCACCGATGCATAGGCCCCGGAGTCGCCGATCATCCGTGCGCGCACCGCGGTCAACATGCCGTTCGCGTCACAGCCGACCGTGTACTCCATGCGGATCGGGTGGCGCTTGGCGTGGATGAGGAGGCTCTCCTCGCGCGAGAGGGTGCACTTGACGGGTCGCTGGAGGAGCCACGCCGACAGTGCCGTCTGGCCCTGGTTCGCCATGTCCTCCTTGCCGCCGAAGGCACCGCCGTTCGAGACGAGCTCGACGGTGACCTTGTCGGTGGGAAGGCCGAGAATCGCACAGATCTGGTCGCGGTCGTCCCACACGCCCTGGCCACCGGAGTACACATGCAACGTGCCCGCCTCTGTGTCGGGAACCGCGAGGGTGGACTCGGGCTCGAGGAATGCGTGCTCGATGCGTTGTGTCTGGAAGGTCTCGGTCACCACGTGCGCACTCGCAGCAAGGGCCGCATCGGCGTCCCCGCGCGCGTACTCACTGCGCGACAGCACGTTCGAGTCGGTGCCCCACACGGCGATCTCGGGGTCATCGATCGCGGTGACTGCGTCAACGATCGGGCGAAGCGGTGCGTACTCGACGCGGACCAACTCGGCGGCCGCGCGCGCCTGGCGGCGGGTCTCTGCGACGACGATCGCGAGCACGTCACCGGCGTACGAGGTGCGCTCGCCCTCGCCGATGAAGATCGGCCAGTCCTTGTGGATGATGCCGACCTTCTTGTCGCCGGGCACATCGGCGGCGGTGTGCACCGCGATCACGCCCGGTGCCGCGAGGGCGTCGCTCGTGTCGATGCGCACGATGTCGGCGCGCACGTGCGCGGTGAGATGGAGTGCGGCGTGCAGCATCCCCGGAACGCGGAGATCGTCGACATAGTCGCGATCACCGAGTGCCAGTTCCTTTGCCTCGTACTTGATGCCCCGCGAGCCGACCCCGCCCGGAAGCGACACCTCGACGGGTGTGCCCTTGGCGACGGTCTCGATCGCGTCGAGCACCTTCACGTACCCCGTGCACCGGCACAGGTGCGCACCCAGGTGGCGCGCCATGTCCTCGCGCTTGAGGTCGGCGCCCTTCTTGTCGACCTGCGACTTCGCGCGCATCACGATGCCCGGGATGCAGAATCCGCACTGCAGACCACCACAGGCGGCGAAGGCCTCGGAGTACCGGTCGCGCTCGGCGTCGTCGAGTCCCTCGAGGGTGACGATCCCGCGCCCCTCGGCCTTGGCGACGGGGTACTGGCACGACACCTGTGCCTTGCCGTCGATCATCACCGTGCAGCATCCGCACTGACCCGACGGCGAGCAGCCGTCCTTGGCGGAGGTGACGTCGAGTTCCTCGCGCAGGGCCGAGAGGAGGCTCGGATGGTCGGCCGCCACCGAGACGGTGCGCCCGTTCACGGTGAACGTGACAGTGGAGACGGCGAGGTCGGTCACGAGAGGCAATTTATACGATTTGTCAAACCAAAACCCTGAAAAATCAAGGGTTCCACGCTCAATCGCCCGTTGGGCATACAGTGCGGTCGTGGGGTCCAAGTGGATTCGCCGCCCCGTCACCTGTCTCGGTGTCGCCGTGCTGGCACTGGTCCTCGTCGCCCTCGCCCCCATCTGGGTGCCGATCTCGGTCGTCTATGACCTCGTCGGTGGGCGGCACAAGGTGCCGACCATGCGGCTGTTGTTCTTCGCGGTGCTCTGGGCCTGGCTCGAAGTTGTCGCGGTCGTGTCCTCGACTGTGCTGTGGTTGGCGGGCCAGGGTCGCAACCGCGACGCCCACTACGCCCTCCAGCGGTGGTGGTCGGCGCGTGTCATCGATTCGCTGCGGGCGACGGTGGGCCTGCGGGTCGATGTGGAAGTGCCTGACGACTGGGGGACCGGGCCGTACGTGGCGCTGTGCCGCCATGCGAGCCTGGGCGACGCGATCATGTCGTGCTGGGTGCTCTCGACCACCGGCGGCCTGAAGCCCCGCTATGTCCTCAAGAAGGAACTGAAGATGGTGCCCACACTCGACATCTTCGGGCACCGCCTGCCGAATTATTTCGTCGACCGGGCCTCGGCGAACGTCTCGGCCGAGTTGACCGGCATCGAGCAGATGGCCGACGGACTCGGGGGCAACCAGGTGGCCGTGATCTTCCCGGAGGGCAGTCGCGCGAGCACCATGAAGCGCGAGAAGGAACTCGCACGATTGAGATCGCGCAACCCGGCGCGCGCGAGCCGCATGGAGTCGCTCCGGAACTTGTTGCCACCCAAGAGCGCCGGGGCGTCGGCTCTTCTCGCGGCGGTGCCCGGTGCCGATGTGCTGCTCATGTGGCACACCGGTTTCGACGGACTCGACACGTTCCGTGGGATCCTCGAGCGGCTCCGGGATGGACGGCCGCGGGCGCGCATGGTGGTGACGCGGTGGCGCCGAGACGATGTCGATATGGCGGGATCCTTCGCCGACTGGCTTGACGACCGTTGGCTCGAGATGGACGACATGGTGGCGCGCGCGATGGGCGGGTTGGCGTCGCCTGCATGAGAGGCTCCTGCATGAGAGGTGCCGGCGGCGTGAGAGACTCGCACCCGGCTCGATCAATCACGACACAGTTCAACGACACGGAAGAAGAGGTCCCCTGATGGGCGACGCGATGACCACGGCAGCGATCACGATCGCGATCCTGATGATCTCGACCTGGGTGGTGAGTGTTCTGATCAAGAACGCCTCCATCGTCGACATCGCGTGGGGTCTCGGGTTCGTCGCCGTCGCGTGGGTGCTCGCCTGGCGCATCGATGGTGACTCCGGACGCCAGACGTTGCTCGCGGTGATGGTGGGCGCATGGGGTCTCCGACTCGGCGGCTACCTCGCCAAGCGCAACCTCGGTCACGGCGAGGACTTCCGGTATGTCCTGATGCGCAAGCGGTGGGGCGCGAAGTTCCCGATCGTGAGCCTCCTCACGGTGTTCACGCTGCAGGGTGTGCTGATGTGGGTGGTGTCGCTGCCCGTGCAGTTCGGCAACGGTGACGACTCACCCGGAGTCGGCCCCCTCGCGGTGGTCGGTATCGTGGTGTGGATCGCCGGTCTCGCCTTCGAGACGATCGGCGATGCCCAGCTCGCGCGCTTCAAGCGCGACCCCGCCAACAAGGGTCAGGTCATGGACAAGGGCCTGTGGCGCTACACGCGCCACCCGAACTACTTCGGTGATGCGTTGTTGTGGTGGGGGATCGGGATCGTGGGTGCCGAGACCGGCTCTGGTGTGATCGGGTTCATCGGGCCGGTCGTGATGACCGTTCTTCTCACGAGGGTCTCGGGTGTGCCGATGCTCGAGCACTCGATGGCAAAGCGGCGCCCCGGCTACACCGAGTACGTGGCACGCACCAGCGCCTTCATCCCGCGGTCACCGCGCGCTGTCTGATGCGTCTCGGAGGACACGTCTGATGCGTCTCAGAGGACACGTCTGAGGCGTCTCAGGAGAGCGCGGCTTCGATCTCGGCGCTGAGGTCCTCGGGATCCTCGAGACCGACAGAGAACCGCACCAGCGACTCGGTGACCCCCATCGCGGCCAAGGTTTCGGCTGAGAGCCCCACGTGTGTGCTCGTGGCTGGGTGACACACCAAGGTCTCGGGTCCACCGAACGAGGTCGCGACACGTGCGAGTGACAGGGCCGAGAGGAGCTTTCGGCAGGCGTCGATGCCACCCTTCAACTCGACAGACAACATGGTTCCGCCGAGGCGCATCTGACCGCGCGCGAGATCGGACTGCGGGTGGGAGTCGAGGAACGGGTGCCACACGTGCTCGACCGCGGCGTGTGACTCGAGACGACGCGCGATGCGCAGAGTCGAGACGTTCTGATGGTTCAGGCGCACCGCGAGTGTCTTGATCCCGCGCAAACCGTTCAACGCATCGTGGGGAGAGGCGATCGCACCGTGCATCACGGCATATCCCCACACCGCATCGACCACGTCGCGTTCACCGGCGACCACACCGAGCAACGCATCGTTGTGACCACCGAGGCCCTTCGTGGCCGAGTGAAGAACAAGATCGACGCCGAAATCGAGGGGACGTTGCCCGAGTGGGGTCGCAAGCGTCGAGTCGACCACGGTGAACGGGCCCTTGATGCGTCCGAGCTCGGCGAGATCGGTGATGCCGAGGCGCGGGTTCGACGGCGTCTCGGCGAGAACGAGCGCGGTGCGCCCCGGAATCACCGCTGCCTCGAACGCGCCCGGCACCGAGGGGTCGACGAATGTCGTCTCGATGCCGAATCGGGCACACGGGCCCTGCAGGAACGACAACGTGGCTCCGTACAGGTTGTTCTGCGCCACGATGTGAGAGCCCTGGGAGCACAGCGCGAGAACGACCGAGGAGATCGCACCCATCCCCGACGAGAAGGCCAGTGCCGACTCGGCCTGTTCGAGGCTGGCGATGGCGCGTTCGAACTGTGTCACTGTCGGGTTCGCATATCGCGAATAGAACGTCTCGGACCGCATCCCCGTGGCGCGCGAGGTGGCGTCGTCCATGTCGACTGATTCCCAGACGGTGCTCGGCCAGAGAGCCGGCGCGAGCGAGCGGGAGTCGTCGCGCCCAGCGGTCACTGCCGAGGTGTCGGGCTTTTGGGGCACGCACTGATGCTAACGAGGCATGAATACGGGCGATTCAGGCATTATCCCACTGTCGGGATCAGCCACGCGCGTGAAGTGATCGGGTACGCTTTGTGCCATGTTCTCGTACCTCGATGCCGGCACCGGCAGCATGATCATCACCGCGATCGCCGGTGGGGTGGCCGGAATCGGCGTGGCAGCCAAGATGGGCATGGCCCGTCTGAAGTCTCGCCTCACCGGAAAGCCCCTGCCCGAGCAGGAGCCCTCCGCACAGGACGAGTCCGGCTCCTCCCACGACTGACCCATGCCGGAGATCCGCCCGGACTCCGGGTCGTTCCGTGACCCACTGAGTCGCGTCTTCGTCGGTCCCGACGCTGTCGTGCGCGCGTTCACGGCCGAGGGTGCAAAGGACATCGACGCGGTCTGGAAGACCGGCGCCATCCGGCGTGCCCTCGACTCGGGTGATCTGATCGCCTCGACGGTGGTCGACCCGACCCAGGTGGGGCTCTCGGCGCCATGGACGCTCGCGATGACGCACCCGCGGCTCCCGTTCGTGTCGTATCCCTACGAGTGGACGTTCTCGATGCTGAAGGACGCCGCACTCCTTCAACTGAAACTGACGCGCGAGATGCTCGCCGAGGGGGTGGGCATGAAGGATGCGACCCCCTACAACGTGCAATTCATCGGATCGCGCGCCCAGTTCATCGATGCCGGATCCTTCGAGGTGCGCCGCAAGGGCGATCCTTGGTACGGCTACAAGCAGTTCTGCGAGATGTTCCTCTACCCGCTCATGCTCCAGGCTCATCTCGGTGTCGGGTACCAACCGTTCCTGCGCGGATCAGTGAACGGCATCTCTCCCGAGACGATGGCAAAACTGCTCCCCGGAAGCCTGCGCCACCCGCGCAAGGGTCGCCTCACACATGTGGTGTTGCACGCTGCCGCGCAGCGGCGTTTCGCGGACTCGAACGCCGATGTCAAGCGCGAGGTCGCCAAGGCGGGCATGAACCCGCAGGTGCTCGATGCGACCCTGAAGAAGCTGATCAAGATCGTCGAGGGGCTCTCGCTCGGCGACACGGTGTCGACATGGTCGGAGTACTCAGAGCGCGGTCATTATCTCGAGTCGAGCCTCGATGAGAAGCAGCGCTTCGTCCGCGATGCGGTGGCCTCGTCACCGCGCGCCCAGGTGTGGGACATCGGGTGCAACGACGGTGTGTTCTCGCGGATCGCGGCCGCGCACGCCGATGCGGTGGTGGCGATGGACGCCGACCCTCTGGTGATCGACCGCCTCTACGGGGCGCTCAAGTCGGAGAAGAACGACAAGATCCTGCCGTTGTATGTCGACATGTCCGATGCCGGCGGCGGAATCGGCTGGCGCGGCAGGGAGCGCCCCGGCATCTTCGAGCGCGGTCGCCCCGACATCGTGTTGTATCTCGCGGTCATCCATCACCTGGCGATCACGTTCAACGTGCCGGTGGCGGCCCAGATCGACATGCTCGCCGACGCGACACCCGAGCTGGTGATCGAGATGCCGCACGCCGACGATCCGATGGTGAAGAAGCTGCTGAAGAACAAGCGCGAGGGAATCCACTCGGACTTCACTCTCGAGGAGTTCGAGCGTCTGCTCACTGGGCGTTTCGACGTGAAGAGCAAGATGCTGCTCGCCGGCGGGACCCGCACCATCTTCCACGCAGTCCGCAAGGGCTGAGTCCGGCCCCGCAGGGGTAGCATCGGGGTCGTGACGGTGTTCGCACCGTCGCTGGCGACGTGGCGGAATGGTTTACGCAGCGGCCTGCAAAGCCGTTTATCCGAGTTCGATTCTCGGCGTCGCCTCCATCGGGGGATTTCGTGTCGTCCCGATTCCTTGTCCCACAAGGGTTCCGTGTTCGGGTAGTCCGCCTGTGTTCGGGTCGTTCGGGCCTTCCGGCGTCCTTCCGGCGTCCTTCCGGCGTCCTTCGCCGGACCTCGCGAGGATCGTGGCCCACGTGTCGGCCGCAGCCCGGTCCGCCGATGGCATCCGCGCCTCGGGCACACGTCGGTCGCCACGACCGCCCACGTGGACACTCTGTCGCTCCACGCCACCTAGACATTGAGTGTTTGGAATTACACACAACAACAACTAACAACGACAACGGACCACTTCGCGAGCGCGTGTCCAAGAATGTCCACGCGTCCACGCGTCCACGTTTTTTTGTGAGAGGTGAGTCACCCCCGAGCCCTCTCTTTCCTCTATCTCGGGAGAATGAACCGAACTAGACGGACCCGACCTGTTCACGTCGAATCAGTCCGTTGTTGGATGGGACTCGCTCGAGTCCTCCGCACGATCCGGGTTCTGGATCCGCGGCTGTTCTTTCCCGGCTGTTTCGGTGGACACCCCGACGGAAGACCGTGGTTCTCTCTCCCAAAAGGCGTTAGGGAGACGTTGCCCGTGCCGGATTAGTGTTCGCTACGTGTATGAATACCGCGTAGTCCGTCGTCGCGAGAAGGTCCTAGAGTTGCCCGAGCAGGCACTTGAGCGAGCACTCAACAGTTACGCCGACGACGGGTGGGAATACGTAAATCTGACCCGCTGGGAGGCGGGGCCGTTCGAGTTCTTTCTTAT
>JBJTCB010000018.1:0-14906 GCA_046091605.1 Actinomycetota bacterium
TTCTGACGAAATTGAGTCAGCCCCACTTTCTAATTTAGAGGGGAGCAACTCAATAAACGGCCAACCGAGCCGTCCAGCAATCGCCTTGGCGAATGTTGTCTTTCCGGTTCCTGGAGGTCCAAAGAGCAAAACAGTCGCAGGTGCTTTTACACCTACTCTCTCTGCAGTGGTCGGATCGGCCAATGGGGCCACAACACGACCATCTATGACCTTCTTCTCGGCATGCATACCCGCCACACAGTCCCAAAGATCGGACGACAAAATCTCGCCCCCGTATTGATCAACGATGCGCATAGCAGTGGGCGCGATTGGCTCTAACTTTTCATACAAAATCAAATCATGAATGGCGGAAAAACCTCGGTTTACCAGAGCTGTCTCGCCAGCTTGCGATTTTGACAGCAACGCAGAAATTTTTCGAACGCCAAGGTGCATCAGTTTTTCTTCTAGACGGAACAACATTTTTGAGCCAACCCCTTGGTGCCGCCAACCGGGATCAATTGTCACCACATTTATCCAGCCATCATCAGACACAATGCGAGCCTGAATGACTCCGATGATCCGATCGCCATCAGTTGCGACCGCGCCCGGTGCACCTGAGGAAACGTCGCTCACGAACCGTGCGATATCGGCGGGCTTTGTGTCGGGCAACAGGCGGCATTCTTCCAACAAGCGAACTGCTGGGCCAATGTCAGACGGAAGCAAATCACGAACAATCACAGCCACAGGCAAGTTATAACACTCATTTGCCTGTCACTGTGGTAGGCCTTCTCCGGACCCATCAGCATGACCGCGTTCCAAAAAACGGCGTTTTGCGTTCCAAACATTTGCTGAAACCCCAGCCACTACCCCATCAATACAGGGCTTGGGAATGACGCACCAGCCTCATCCAGGTGGTCTATGAACAGACCATCAAGGAGGCGTCGAAGACCGACGTGGCCGTGGTGCTCGCACCGGTGGACAACGGCCCGGCAACCGTGGAGGCCCGCGTCGATGCGAGCGAGGTGGAGATCCCTGTCGCGGACCTCTACGCCACGGTGTCCAAGTCCAGCGCGACCGTGGATACGGCGCGTCCACTCGTGCTCCGCAGGCGTGGCCAACGTCCGATCGTGGTGAGTCGAGGCGAGCGGTCGGTGACCGGTCCGATCTCGGCAGAGACCACGGAAATGACGATCACCGCGACCGATGCGACCGGCAAGGCCGTCACCGCGCCGCTGCAGGTGAACAAGTCCCAGGCTCCGCTGGTGGGTGGTGACGACGCCGACTCGGGATCCTCGATTCCATGGATCTGGATCACACTCGGAGCGATCATCTTGCTGGCTGGTGGCGGCTACTTCGCCCACACGCGCAAGGGCGAGGTGACTCCAGCCGAGTAACTCGGTCACAGACCACTCCCGAAGAGGGTCGATCGGCACTGCCCGGTCGGCCCCCTTCGTCGTTCAAGACACGTCCCGTCCTCTCTTTGCGGCACACCCCTTCCGTACCGTGACGACCATCCATTCAGAGGATCTGAGGGAACCGGCCCGATGACGATCCGCCAACCACCGCACGGGGTCCGTCCGCGTGCGCACTGGTGGCAACGCCGGACTCAATGGAGGAACACATGGCACCGATCCCGCGCTCGACGTACGTCCCCGACGATCTCCCCGACGATGTCCGGTGGGGTTTCACCTGGGAGGCGTTGAGGAAACTGGTGGGCCACATCCACCCGATCCCGATGGGCCAGGGTCTCACCCAGGCGTTTGTCGACACTTACTGGCCCGGACTCAGTTTCGGGGACGTCATGACCATGGCGAAGGCGGCCGGGGCGTTCGTCCCCCACGACTACTTGATGGCCGGCGTCTACCCGGCCCCGCACGTGAAGGAGCTCCATATCCTCCATGACGGCACGAGCCGCATCATCATGCGTGGCTAACGCCCGATCGTGGTCAGGCCCGGCGAGCGATCGGTGATCATCCCGATCATCGCGGAGAAGACAGAGATGACGATCACCGCGACCGATGCAAGAGGCAAGGCCGTCACCGCGCCACTGCAGGTGAACAAGTCCCACGCTCCGCTGGTGGGTGGCGACAACACCGACTCAGGATCCTCGACTCCATGGATCTGGGTCACGCTCGGGGCGATCACCATGGTGGCTGGTGGTGGCTACTTCGCACACACGCGCAAGGGCGAGGTGACAGCAGCCAAGTAACGAGGACGCTGTCCTCGCATGTCGACACCAAGGCAATGAGGCCCACGTCGTGATCTAGCGTCGGGATCATGCCAGTTCCAAGAGGACTTCCAATTGGGCCTCGATTCTGTTTGTTGATGATTGTTTCGTTGATGTCGGCCTGTGGTGGGACATCCACCACAGCGCTGTGGTCACCCGCCAAGCCACCGGTGGTGGAGTCGGCGACCGATCCCGTCGAACCGGGGACACGTTCACTGCCCGACGGCCGCTACTGGGGGACACTCACTCCGAGCGGCAACGCTTTCGATCTCGGCATCGCGCGCTTCGGCGCCACCTGCGAGGAGTGGGCGGCGACCCGGGGCATGGAGAACGGATGTGCGAACGATTACGCCGTGGAGGAGATCGACACCCCACCCGTCGCGTTCAGCGACGATGCCCGCGTCAGTGTGGCCGCACTGTCGGGGCCCGGCACCAACTGGTGGATCGATGTCGCAACGCTTCAAGCGGCCGTCGCCGGAGACATCACCGACGTACCAGAGGGATGGTCATGGACTCCGTTTCCGTTCGTGGTCACCGTGGAGAACGGATCGGTGACGATGGCCGAGCAACACTGGGTGCCATGAGAGAGATGACCGCACTCGAGCACTGGGCCGATGCGCTCCCCCGCTGGGGCATTCCCGACCACATCCTGCGCGCGGCACCCGAATCACCCTGGATCCATCCGGTTGCCAGCTTCACCCCGGGCGACGATGTCCACGTGGACACACCTTCGCGCTCCCGCGCACTCGAGGCCCTGCCCGCGGGTGGTTCGGTGCTCGATGTCGGGTGCGGCGGCGGACGTGCGGCGTTCGGCCTGGTGCCACCGGCAACGACGGTCGTGGGTGTCGATCACCAACAGGAAATGCTCGACGTGTTCGGCGCACAAGCGGCGTCCCGTGGTGTCGGGGCACGCACCATCCTCGGTGACTGGCCCGCGGTCGCCGATGCGACACCAGCATGCGATGTGGTGGTCTGCCACCACGTGTTCTACAACGTGGCCGATCTCGGCCCGTTCGTGCGCGCCCTCACATCGCATGCGCGACGGCGTGTCGTGGTGGAGTTGCCCCAGCACCATCCCCTGTCGTCGTTGACCCCGTTCTGGCGCCAGTTCTGGGATCTCGAGCGCCCCGAGGCACCGACCCACCACGATGCGCTCGCTGCCGTGCGCGAGACCGGTGTCGATGCGCACATGGAGGAGTTCACCCAACCACTCCCAAGTGGTGCGATCACCGACAACCATGTCGCCCACACCAGGGTGCGACTGTGCCTCACGCCCGACCGGGACCCCGAGGTGCGTGCTGCCATGGAGATGCACCGGGTCACGGAACGGTCCGTCGCCACCATCTGGTGGGACTCCGGTTCCCGAGTCGGCTGAGACTCCACGGGGCCTCCCGCACCCCACGACCCCGCTCGGAGACGACCGGTCGACCTTGACTAGCGTGTTCGCCATCCCGGCGTGCCCAGCACCCGGATCACAGGGGAAATCGACATGGCCTATGGGAGCGAGAGAATCGAGATGCCGCCGGTCACCGACTGGGTGAACGACTGGGACTGGCTCGACGACCAATGGGGCGAGAACGCGATCGAGATCTGGAACTCGGTGCGCGAGGTGTGCCCGGTGGCGAGCACCGAGCGCTACGGACGTGCGTTCATGCCGGTGACGATGGATGCGATCTACCAGGTGGCACATGACACCGAGAACTACTCCTCGGTGTGGGTGAACGTGGCCCGACCCGATGCCCCGCGGTCGGCGGCACCGCCAATCACGTCCGACCCGCCCGACCACCACGGCCATCGCCGGCTCATCCTGCCCACCTTCAGCCCGAAGAAGGTCGCACTCATCGAGGACGATCTGCGCGCGTTCTGCCGCAGGTTGATCTCGGATCTCGACGGCCAGAGTGCCACCGATGCCGCGGTCAACTTCACCCAGCACATCCCCGTTCACGGCATCTGCATCCTCACTGGTCTGCCAGAAGAAGATGCCGACCTGTTTCGCGACTGGATCTACAAGAACTTCCAGTTGGCGCCGCGTGACAACGCCATCCGGCTGCAGGTCATGACAGAGATGAGCGAATACATCTCGAACCTGTTGAAGGATCGGCTCGCCAATCCGCAAGATGACATGCTCACGATGATCGCCAACGCCGATATCGATGGCCAACCCGTCTCGTGGGACCTGAAAGTCGGCTACATCCGTCTCCAGATCGTGGCCGGCATCGACACCACATGGAGCGCGATCGGCTCGGGTCTGTGGCACTTTGCCCAGAATCACGACCACATCGAGCGCCTGGTCGCAGTGCCGAACGGGGACCCGCTGTGGCAGATGGCGAACGAGGAGGTGCTCCGCTACTACGCACCCGTCACCATGGCGCGCAAGGTGCTGGCCGACACCGAGGTCTCCGGCTGCCCGGTGCACGCCGGCGACCAGATGCTCCTGCCCTTCCCTGCCGCCAATCACGACCCCGCAGCATTCGAGGATGCACACGTGTTCCAGCTCGACCGTGCGAACAACCGCCACGTGGCCTTTGGCCTCGGCATCCACCGGTGCGCGGGGTCGAACCTCGCACGCCTCGAGATGCTGGTCGCGTTCCAGGAATGGCTCCGTGCCTTCCCGCGCTACACCCTCGATCCCTCCCGCAAGGTCACCTGGGCGAATGGCCAGGTACGCGGGCCGCGCGAGATTCCTGTTCTGCTGAACCGCTGACCCTCCACCACACCGGCCCGATCGGCCCGGTCATCGGGGCAGACCTCCGGGATCAGCGGCGGGTGATCCGATCGAGTGCCGGCTCGACGGCGACGTTGTAGAAGTCGCATCGCGTCGCGTCGGTCAACACTGCGCACGCGGGATCGGCATCGATCGCGGCACGTGCGGCACGCCACGACTCCAGGTCCGGATACCGATCGAAGGTGACGACCTCGAAGGCGCGGCCGTCGCCCATGATCGTGCCCTCGCAGTCGAACCACTGGCCGGTCACTGCTCCGTGCGCCACGGCGTGAGCACGCGATGACTCGAGTGCGGCCAGAATGGCACCCGACGACGAGCCGTCCGGAGACCGGTGCGCCCCGACAGCCACGATGCCGCGGCCCTTGTCATCGCTGCGGTAGTCGCCGGGCTCGACCCCGGCGCGTGGTTGGCACCCGATCACGAACGTGCGGTCCATGCCGGCCGCCTTGTGGACGTGCTTTTCCTTGAAGTCGTCGCGGCGCTCCATCTCCACGAACGACTTGCGCGTGGCGTAGCACACCACCCCGATGCGGTCCCACCGGGTGTCGGGGTTGCCGCGCTGGTCGACGACATCTCCGTGGAACACCACCTGGGCACCGATCTTGGCGAGGACATCCACCGGGGCGTAGCGGTCGTCGGCCTCGCGACCCGACACCGTGTCGTCGGAGTCGGCGCCGTAGTCGGCGACCTCCTTGTACTTCATGTAGTTGACCATGAACACGGGGCCGTCGTCCTCGGGCGCCATCATGAACATGCGCATGCCGTACTCGCGGTCGACCTTGCCGTAGGTGTGGGCCACTCCCCTGCCCGATGCTGCGTCGTCGGTCATCTCGTCCCTCGTTTCTCTCGTGTCACTGGCGACCCATCTCGCTCTTGGCCTCGGCGGTCGCGGCGTCACCGCTGCGTTGACCGGCCTCGATCACCACGGTCTCGAGGGTCCCGGTGTAGTGGTACGGCGCCTCGTAGCGCGTCGAGACCGGTGAGCCGTGGTCGTACCCCACGCTCGGCCCCACCGACGACATCATCCGCATGTAGAGCGCCAGGTCCGCCGAGCCGGCACTCGCACCGTCGATCAACAACTCGACCGAGCCGGCCATCCCCTCGCCACGACGCAGCCGCACCGCGAGCTCGCAGCGACCCGTGGGCACCGGCACCGACGACTCGACCACCGTGTGGTCAGCGAATGCGTTGTAGTCGACGATGAATCGACCACCCTGCACGAACATCGAGAACCCCGAGTTCTGCGTGCCTGTCGCGTACAGAACGCCCTCGTCGGCGGCTCTGTGCACGACGGTCGCGGTGAGATCCACATTGCGCCCGCCGAGTCCCGCCGAGGCCTGCCCGGGCATCGGCGACATGGGCGGCCGGTACACGTAGCGCCGGGTCTCCGGGTGCGGCGAGTTGCGTCGGAACCGCGCACCGAACAGTGCGATGCCGCGATCATCGAGGGGAAGCACCCCGTGGCGCTCGGCCTCGTCCCACCAGTGGGCGATCATCTCGGCGAGCTTGTCGGGGTTCGCATCGGCGAGGTCGACACACTCGGACTTGTCGTGGGCGAGGTGGTAGAGCTCCCACTTCTCGCGCGCGTCGTCGTAGTCGCGGCCCGGAGTGTGCTTGAGCACCGCCTTCCACTCGTCGACCACGATGGCGAGCGAACCGCCGTTCTCCATGTACTGGATCCTGTTCGTGGCCGGCGCGGCGGGATCGGCGATCACGGATCTGAACGACTTTCCGGTCACCGGCAACTGCTCGAGCCCGCGGCGCTCCCGGGGAGGCTCGATGCCGGCGATGTCATAGACGGTCGGCACGATGTCGGAGACGAAGACGAATTGGTCGCGCTTGGTGCCGCGCTGGTCGCCGGGGATCCCGTCGGGCCAGTGCATCACCATCGGCACGTGCACACCGCCCTCGTGGGTGTTCTGCTTGTACCACTTGTAGGGCGTGTTGCCGCACTGTGCCCAGCCCCACGGATAGTTGGAGTGGCTGTTGGGCCCACCGATGTCGTCGATGCGCGCGATCGCCTCGTCGGGTCGCTCGATGATGCCGTTGAAGAACTTCATCTCGTGCATGACACCGAACGGCCCGCCCTCCTGCGAGGCGCCGTTGTCGGCGTGGAGCACGATCACCGTGTTGTCGAGTTGTCCTAGACGACGCAGCCCCTCGACGAGTCGGCCGATCTGGGCGTCGGTGTGGTCGAGGAACGCGGCGAACGCCTCCTGCAGACGTGCCGCGAGACGCTTCTCGGTCTCGTCGAGTTCATCCCACGGCTTCACCCCGGGGTTGCGCGGGGCCAGGGGTGTGCCCGCCGGAATCACGCCGGTGGCGAGTTGCTTGTCGTACCAGCGCTGGCGCACGACGTCCCAGCCCTCGTCGAAGCGACCGCGGTACTTGGCCATGTGGTCGGCGGGTGCCTGGTGCGGGGCATGTGTCGCGCCGAATGCGACGTACCCCATGAACGGGCGGTCGGGGCGCACACCCTTGTAGTCGGCGATGATCCGCAGCGCCTGGTCGACGAGGTCCTCCGAGAGGTGGTAGCCATCGTCGGGTCCGGCGGGTGGTTCGATCGGGTGGTTGTCGGCGACGAGTTCGGGATGGAACTGATCGGTCTCGCCGTCGAGGAACCCGTAGAAGCGCTGGAAGCCGCGGGCGACGGGCCACTGATCGAAGGGGCCCGCGGCCGAGCACTGCTCCATCGGCGCGAGGTGCCACTTGCCCACACAGAACGTGCCGTACCCGGCGTCGCCGAGCACCTCGCCCACCGTCGCCGCATGGTTCGAGATGTGGCCGAGTTGGTTCGGGAAGCCCGTGACGAAGTTCGAGACACTGCGCATCCCCACTGCGTGCGGTGCGCGACCGGTCACGAGCGCGGCCCGCGTGGGCGAGCACAGCGGGGTGACGTGGAAGTTCGTGAACTGCAGACCGTTCGCCGCGAGTGCGTCGATGTTCGGGGTCTCGATGTCGGAACCGAAGCATCCGAACTGTGCGAAGCCCGTGTCGTCGAGGAGGATCAGCAGCACGTTCGGTGCGCCCTCGCGTGGATGCGGCGACTCGGCGAACCACGGCTCGGATTCAGCGACGGTGCGACCGATGCGCCCCTTGAACTCTGCCCGCTCGGCCATGGCACCTCCCGATTCGGCGCGGATGCGCCCATCTTTCCCCACCCGTGCGACCCGCGGCGCACCGAACCGAGAATGGAGGGTGTTCCCCCGCCCTGCGGACCGGGTCCGGGGGGCGACCTACTGTGGCGCCGTGCACCTCGAGATCAACCGCGCCGACATCCGTTCCCGCCGTATCGCCGACACCACGGCGCCGGCCGTTGCAGCGCCGGGGACGGTGGTCATGCGACTCGAGAAGTTCGCGCTCACCGCGAACAACGTGAGCTATGCCTACTCGGGCGAGATGCTCGACTACTGGGGCTTCTTCCCCACCGAACCCGGCTGGGGCCGCCTCCCGGTGATGGGTTTCGGTGTGGTCACCTCCTCGGCCGTCGAGGGCATCGAGGCCGGCAGCCGCTACTTCGGCTTCTACCCCGCCGCCGACCACCATGTCGTTGCGGCGACCCCGACCCGCGCGGGCTTCGTCGATGCGGGTGCGCACCGCGAGACGCACGCAATGGCCTACCGCTCGTTCGACCGCGCTGATCCCACCGCGACCGCCGACGACGAGTCGTACTACCTGTTGCTGCGCGGGCTGTTCGTCACGTCGCACCTCTGCGAGGACTTTCTCGCCGACAATGCCATGTTCGGCGCCGGTCAGGTCCTGGTGACGAGCGCATCGTCGAAGACGTCGCTCGCCCTCGCCCACGAGGTCGGCCGGCGCGGCGAGGCACGGTGCATCGGCCTGACATCGACGGCGAACCTCGAATTCACCCGCGCGACCGGTCTCTACGACGAGGTGCTCACCTACGACGACATCGAGTCCCTCGACACCGCGATCCCCGCGGTCGTCGTGGACATGGCGGGCAACGCCGACATCCTCGGCCAAATCCACCGTCGTTTCGGTGAGTCCCTCGGCCACTCGTGCAGGGTGGGGGCCACGCACTGGGAGGAGACCGGATCGCTGTCGGGTCTGCCGGGCCCGAAACCCGAGTTCTTCTTCGCGCCGTCACAGTTGGCCAAGCGGGGCAAGGAGTGGGGCCGCGCCGAACTGGAGTCGCGCATGGGATCGGCTCTCGCGCTGTTCCTCGCCGATGCGCACAGATGGCTGCGACTCGAGGAAGCCACCGGCGCCGAGTCGCTCCTCGGCACCTGGGACGACCTCGTGGGCGGCACGGTGGATCCCGCCGCGGGCCACGTTCTCTCGTTGTGAGGCGACAGTGACCTCGATCGTGCGCACGCCGGTCGATGCGGCCGCCGACCTGCGGGACTTCCCGTGGGAGGTGCGCGAGGTGTCCGTTCCCTTCGAGGGTGACACCGTGCGTGTCCGCCATGTCGACGAGGGCCCGCGCAACGCCCCGGTGGTCGTCTTCCTGCACGGGAACCCCTCGTGGATGTACATCTGGCGCGAGAGCATCCGCGCCACGACCGCGGCCGGGTACCGCGCGATCGCGATCGACCTGGTGGGCATGGGACTCTCGGACCGGCCCGCCTCGATGGACGACTACACCGTCGAGCGCCACATCGACTGGACGCGCGAAACACTCGATGCGATCGGGGTGCGTCGATGCGTGCTCGTGCTCCATGACTGGGGCGGCATCATCGGCATGCGGCTCGCCGCCGACGACCCCGACCGCTTCACCGGACTGTGCATCTCGAACACCGGTCTTCCCTCGCGCGATCCCGGGCTCGCCTTCTCCGCGGATGCCGACGTGCCCAAGGGCAGCTTCGCCGGGTTCCAGAAGTTCGCCCGCACCGCACCGGCGTGGGAGCCCTGGACGATGCTCGAGGGGATGATGGTGACGCCGGTGCGCGACGAGGTGCGCCGCGGATACCACGCCCCCTATCCCGACCAGTCGCACACGGTCGGCTCACGGGCCTTCACCCAGTTGCTCCCCACCACCGAGACGAACCCGATGCTGGTGCCGAACTGGCACGCATGGACGCGCCTCGAGTCCTACACCCACCCGGTGCTCACGCTCTACAGCGACCGCGACATCGTGGCCCCCAAGGGTTGGAAGGAGATCGTCGCGCGCATCCCGGGCGCCGCAGGTCAACCGCACCGCATTCTCGCCGGCGGCGGGCACTTCCTGCAGGAGGACATCCCCGCCGACTACAACGCCGCGCTCGTGGCGTGGCTCGACTCGTTCCATTCACCAGCACACCACTGACCCGCACCGGTCGCACCACACAGGAGACACACCCATGGCACAGACATCGACCCGACGCGTCGCGATCATCGGCGAGGCGAACTCGTACTCGGGGCCGGCCCTGGCCCGGGTGATGGCCGAGCGCGGACACGACCTCGTGCTCGGTGACGCCTCACCCGGTCTCGTCGAGGAGATCACCGCGATGGGAGTGTCGGCCGTGGACGTGCGCGGCACGAACCACCTGCTCGAGGCCGAGGGATCGGCGCGCCTCGTCGCAGCAGCGCTCGCCGAGTTCGGCCGACTCGACGCCGCCACCACCGCCACCGGCGTGATCGTGACGGGCCGCTTCCTGAACTCATCGGTCGACGACTTCCACAAGGCCGTGAAGGGATGCCTCGAGGTGCCGTTCCACTTCCTGCGCGCGGTGGTGCCGGTGATGGTCGAGCGCGGCTCGGGTCAGGTTCTCCTGCAGACGAGCGCAGCCGGTGCGCGTCCCACGCCCGGTGCGCCGCTCTATTCCACCGCGCGCGCCGGGGCCAACATGCTCGTGCGCAACGTGGCGAGCGAGGTCGCCGCGAGCGGAGTGCAGGTGAACGCCGTCGGCACCAACTTCATGGACTTCCCCGGGTTCCTCGCCGCGAACGGGGTGAAGAGCGACGAGGACCGCGCGCGAGTGGAGTCAGCCGTGCCGATGCGCAAGCTCGGCGACATCACCGAGTTCGCACGGTTCTGTGCCGCCTTCATCGACGGATCGTCGACGTTCATGACGGGCCAGTACGTGGCCTATGCCGGCGGCTGGGCCTGAGTCGAGGGCCTGAGTCCAGGGTCTGAGTCGAGGGTCTGGGCCGAAGGCTCGAGCCCGTCTCTCGGTGAGGTCTCTCAGGCGCCGAGTCGGCGCCAGAACCCGTCGGGAGCGACCACGTCGTCGCGCGTGAGATCGGCGATCGAGGCCTTGCCGATCCCGGTCATGGTGGCATCGATCCCCGAACGGAGCAGGTCGAGCACGTTCTCGACTCCGGCCTGACCGTTCGCGGCGAGTCCCCACAGATAGGCACGCCCGATCATCACCGCGCGTGCACCGAGCGCGAGCGCCTTCACCACGTCGCTTCCGCGACGCACCCCGCCGTCGAGCAGCACCTCGATGTCGTTGCCGACGGCATCGACGATCGCGGGGAGCATGCGGATCGGCGCCGGGGTTCCATCGAGGTTGTTGCCGCCGTGGTTCGACACCGACAGCGCCGTCGCGCCGAGGTCGACGACGCGCTTGGCATCATCGATGCGCCCGACACCCTTGACCATGAACGGGCCGTCCCACTGGCTACGCAGCCACGCGACCTCGTCCCAGGTGGGAAGTGGTGTCTGCATCCACTCGTAGTAGGCCCCGAAGAATGTGGGGGCGGGCTGGCCGGGCTTGGCCATGTTCGGTGCGGTGAGATCGGGGATGCGACCGGTGCGAGCGAACGACCACAGCCACCGGGGCTTGGCGAGCACCTCGGGTGCGAGTTTGAACGCGGCCTTGAGATCGACCTTCTCGGGGATCCATGGGCTCCCCCAATCGCGACCGTTCGAGAACGACCAGTCGAGGGTGACGATGATCCCCTTGGCGCCCGCCGCACGTGCGCGCTCGAGGCGCTGCACGAGAGTGTCCTTGTCGCCGCACCAGTAGATCTGGAAGAACGTCTGCGGATTCGCCGCCACGACGTCCTCGACGGACTTGGATGCGAAACTCGACAACCCCATCGCAACTCCACGGTTCGCCGCGGCGCGCGCGATCGCCACCTCCCCGTGCGGGTGCACAGCCTGGACACCGGTGGGCGAGATGAGCACGGGCATCGACACCTGCTGGCCCAACACCGTCGTTGCCATCTCGCGCGTGCGCGGGAGACCCGCCACATGGGGCGACAACCCGAGCTGGTCGAAGGCGGTGAGATTGTCCTGCACCGAGAGTCCCTTTTCGGCACCGGCGATGAGAGCCCCGTAGACCGACGCCGGCAGGCGGCGCTTGGCGCGGCGCTGGGCCTCTGCGACTGTCTCGAACCACGCGTTCGCCATGGGATTCTCCTGATCGGGGTCGACCGGCGAGTGTACCGAGGGGCTTATTTGGGAATGATTCTCATTTTCGATATGGTTTCCGACATGACGAACATTCGAGGCAGAGCAACTCGGAGGGCATCGGCTCTTCTGCTGGCGGTGGCACTGGTGGCGTGCGGTGGTGCGGCATCGGACGAGGCAGCGAACGACACCGTGGCCGATGCGACCGCGACAAGTTCCACCCCCGTGGCACCGGAGCTCTCGGTGGCGGTGTCGTTCTACCCAGTGGAAGAGATCGTCGCGCGCGTCGGGGGCGACCGCGTGGCCATCGTGCGCCTCGTCGAACCGGGTGACAACGCCCACGAGGCCGAACTCACGGCCAAGACCGTCGAACGACTCGGAGAATCCTCCGCCGTGTTCTATCTGAGCGGTGGCTTCCAGCCGGCGGTCGAGAAGGCTGTCGATGCGCTCCCCTCCTCTGTGCGCGCGGTCGACCTGTTCGAGTCGGATGGGATCGACCACATCTCTGCCGAGAAGACACACGACGACGACCACGACCACGACCACGACCACGCGCACGGCAGCGATGATCCGCATATCTGGCTCGATCCCGCCAACATGGCAGCGATGGCACGCGTCGCAGCCGAGGCCCTGACCGACCTCGATCCCGGGGGTGCATCTGTGTATTCGGCCAACGCCGGGGCCTACATCGCCGAACTCGATGCCCTCGGCGGCGAGATCGATGCAGCACTGGCCACCTGTGCGACACGGACCTTGGTGACCGCCCACGACGCGTTCGGCTACCTCGCGCGCAGGGCGTCACTCGAGACGGTGTCGGTGGCGGGACTCAACCCCGCGGATGAGCCGTCGGCGCGCCAACTGGAGCGCATCGCAACAGCAGCCGCGGCGGCCTCTGTCCGGACGGTGTTCTTCGAGGTGAGTCTCCCCGAGGATCTCGCACGCACGGTCGCCGACTCGATCGGCGCCGACGTGGACACCCTCGATGCGCTCGAAGGTGTGACGCGCCAGACCCTCGCCGACGGTGGAACATACGCCTCGATCATGCGGGGCAACCTCTCGCGCATCGCAGATGCACTGGGGTGCTCGTAAGCGTGCTCGAGTCGGTCGATGTGTCCGTGTCGTACGGGGGGCCGGTGCCGGTCCTCGCCGGCGCGTCATTCGTACTGGAACGCGGCGAATTGGCCGCCGTCGTCGGGCCGAACGGTGCCGGAAAGTCGACGCTGTTCAAGGCGCTCGCCGGATTCGTCGACCACGAGGGTGACGTGGTGGTGAACGGCGAGAAGTGCCATCACCTCGAGCGCAAGTCGATCGCCTACATCCCCCAGCAGACAGAGATCGATCTGCGATTCCCGATCACCGTGGAAGAGGTCGTCATGGCCGGTCGTCGGAGGTTCCACGGCCGTCGCATGCGGCCCACCACCGAGGACCGCGTGAAGGTGCGGGCCTGTCTCGCCGAGGCCGACCTCGCCGACCAGTCCGACCGACCCCTGCCGATGCTCTCGGGTGGGCAGGTGCAGCGCGCGCTCATCGCACGTGCACTCGCCCAGGAAGCCGATGTGCTGTTGCTCGACGAGGCGATGTCGGGGGTCGACTCCTCACATGTGGCCGAGTTGATGCAGTTGTTCGGCGACCTGTGCGCCCACGGCACCGCGATCCTGGTCTCGACCCACGACCTGGGGCTCGTGCGCCAGCAGTTCCCGCGGTGCATCGCAGTGAACGGCTCGGTGCTGGGTGACGGTGATCCGGCCGACGAGTTGTCCGGTGAGCGCCTCGAGAGGCTCTTCTCACGCGCGCGCGGAGCGGAGGGCCCGTGAACTGGCTGCTCGACCCGTTCCAATCCGACTTCTCGCAACGTGCGGGGTTGGTGTGCGTGATGGTCGGGATCCTGGCACCCGTCGTGGGCACGTGGGTCTCGCTGCGTCGACTCGCCTACCTGGGCGACTCGATGTCGCATTCGGTGCTCGGCGGTGTGGCGCTCGGCTTTGCGTGGTTCGGCTCTGCGGCCGTGTTGCCGGGTGCGCTCGCGGCCGGGATCGCAATGGCCCTCGTCATCCACTGGCTGTCCCAGAACCGTCGCGTGGCCGCCGATTCGGTGATCGCCGTCGTGGGGAGTGCGATGTTCGCCCTCGGCATCCTCGGCCTCAGCGAGATCGACTCGAATGTCTCGATCAGCCACTACCTGTTCGGGCAGTTGCTCACCGTCGGCACCACCGACATGTGGGTCACGCTCGTGCTCTCGGTCGCCGGGGTGGCGTGGGTGTGGTGGCGCTTCGAGGACCTGAAGGTGTCCACGTTCGACCGCGACCATGCGATGCAGGTGGGTGTGCGCGTGCAGCGCCTCGATGCCTCGATGCTGGTGCTGCTGGCTGCGTGCGTGGTGGTGTGCCTGAACACGGTGGGGATCGCCCTCACCGTGTCGCTCCTCATCACCCCGTCGGCGACGGCACGCCTCTTCGCCGACAAGGCCTCGGCGGTGACCGGGTCGGCGGTGGCGATCGGATTGTCCTACGTGGTGGCCGGGTTCATCGTGGCGTACCACACCGATCTGGCGCCCGGACCGGTGATCACCGTGCTCGGCACCACCGTGTTCGTGGCGTGCTACGCGGTGCGCTACCGGCGCGCCGAGCGCACCTATGTGCACCACGCGCACCGCCACGACAGTCACGCACACTGATCGC
>JBJTCB010000019.1:0-6458 GCA_046091605.1 Actinomycetota bacterium
ACGAGACCCGGGAGGCGGCGGGGGAGGGGTCTCGCTCATGGTTCCATGCTACGGCCGGCATGGAACGGTACGAATGGGTCGGCCGGGTATCAACCACTCATGTGACGTGCACAACTACCGTTTTCCCCATGTCGCGTCAGTGCACACGCCAAGGTTGCGTCCGGGCTGCATCGGTCACATTGTCGTACCAGTACGCCCGCTCGTTGGTGTGGCTGGATGACCTGAGCCCCGAGCGCGACCCGCACTCCTACGACTTGTGCTCGACGCATGCCGACCGTCTCTCGCCGCCATCGGGGTGGCACCTCGAGGATCGCCGGGTGCGGATGCACGTCTACGATCCGGGTCGGCTCGCCGGCTGATCGCGGCGAACCCGAGCATCCGGGGACCGAACTACCCCCTCCACCCCCGCCACCCGTGCCGCCCGATTCGGGCGGGACATTCGTGCCCCCGCCGCCTCCCGGGTCGAGGCGAGCCGGCGCAGGCAACGCTCTTGCCGCATGGCTCGTCGCTTTCGTGGTGGTGCAGATCGCGAGCGCGATCGTGCTCGTCTCCACGGGCTATCTCGAGGACGTCGACAACCTTCCGATGTCGGTCAACACCCTGCTCGCCGTCGTGATGTGGGCGTTCCAGCTCGTCGCGGTGGCGTGGTGGGCGGGGCGCTCGGTGGGGACCGACCTCGTGCGAGCGACGGGTCTTGCCGTGCGACCTCGCGATGCGTGGTGGCTCTTGGTGGGAGCCGCATGCCAATTCATCCTGATGCCGATCGTGCACTGGCCCCTGCAGAGGTTGTTCCCCGAGCAGTTCTCCGCCGAGAAGGTCTCGGAACGCGCCGAGACCCTCGCCGACAGCGCCGCCGGTCTCTGGGTGGTCGCCCTCGTGCTCGTGGTCGTGGCGGGGGCGCCACTGGTGGAAGAGATCGTCTACCGGGGGATGATCCAGACGGGCTTCGTCGCGAGTTGGGGCCCGGTCGCAGGTGTCGTGGCGACCTCTGCGATGTTCGCAGGTATTCATCTCAGCTGGCCCGAGTTCCCGGCGCTGTTCGCATTCGCGCTCGTGCTCGGTGTCGGGCGCCACCGCGCTGGCAGACTGGGGCCGGCGATCATGGCGCACGTGGGTTTCAACGCCTGCGGCCTCCTGGCGGTGGCGGCGCTCTAGGTCGACGGACCCACCATCATGAGCGAGCCCTCGACCACCCACGATCCTGCGAACGACCCGATCGACTCGACCCGGGCCGGGGCGTCCCAGATTGTGGACGAGATCGGCAGCCGGGTCGGCAGTCAGGTCGGCAGCCAGGTCGGTGACGAGGTCGACTCCGGCGCGCGTCGGTCGGAGTGGGCCCTCACGCTCAAGTCGATGACGACCACTGCGATCGTGCTGGGTGCGACACTGATCGTGATCGCGGTCGTGCAACCCGAACTCGTCCTGCGCAACAACACCCCGACCGGTGGCGACATGGGCGCCCACGTGTGGGGACCGGCGTACCTGCGCGATGTGCTCCTCCCGCACTGGCGGCTCACCGGGTGGTCGATGGACTGGTACGCCGGTTTCCCCGCGTACCGCTTCTACATGGTCGTGCCCGCGCTCCTCATCGTGCTCCTCGATGTCGTGCTCCCGTCCGGGATCGCCTTCAAGCTCGTGGCCGTCGCGGGGCTCGTGGCCTTCCCCGCGTGCGCGTGGTTGATGGGTCGCGTGGCAAAGCTCCCGTACCCCTTCCCCGAGCTTCTCACGGTGGGCGCGGTGATGTTCCTCTTCGACGAGAGCTTCACGATCTACGGCGGGAACATCCCCTCCACGATGGCGGGAGAGTTCTCGTTCTCGATCTCACTCGCGCTCGCGCTCGCCGGGCTCGGGATGTTCGCGCGCGGACTCGACGACGGCAAGCACCGCGGATGGGCGGCGCTCCTCATCGCGCTCAGCGCCCTGTCGCACGGCATCGTGCTGTTGTTCGTCTTCTTCGGCGCCGCACTGATGGTCCTGATGCGCATCGATCGTCAACGGCTGTGGTTCGGCATCACCACGCTCGCCACCGCGGGGCTGCTCTCGTCGTTCTGGGTCGTGCCGTTCCTCGGCGGCCACGCCTACATGACCGACATGAAGTACGAGCCGCGACCGAGCGGCGCATCCGACTCGTTGTGGGCGATGTACTTCCCGCTGCATCCGTCCCTCGACGTGACCCTGTTCGTGCTGGCGCTGATCGGCTTCGCGGCCTCATGGGGGCGGCGACGTTTCCTCGGTGTCTGGATGGGTGTCTACTCGGTGATCCTCATGATCGGGGTGAACGTCGCCCAGGAGAGCCTGCCGATCATCGGACTCCTGTGGAACCCGCGGCTGCTCCCGTTCCTCTATCTCCTGCGGTACATGTTGGCCGCGATCGGGTTGTGGGAGGTGTGCGTGTTCCTCGCGCGCGCTGTCGCGGCCCAGCGCGACCCGGTGCGTGCGACGCGCGCGGTCAGCACCAACACCCAGACCGGATTCGCATGGGTCGTGGCGCTGTCGTGCCTGATCGTGCTCGGCTTCCGTTACCAGGCCCTCCCCGGCGGCAAGATCGTCAGTGACGCCTCGGGGTCGAAGTACGCGTGGGGGCCGATCGAGATGCCGGCGCACAGGGCCTTCTCCGACGGGTGGGCTCGGTGGAATTTCGAAGGGTACGAGGGCAAGCCCGCCTACGGCGAGTACCACGATGTCGTCCAGACGATGGACCGGCTGGGGCGCGAGCGCGGGTGCGGGCGCGCGCTGTGGGAGAACAACGGCGAGCTGAACAAGTACGGCACGACGATGGCGCTGATGCTGCTGCCGCACTGGACGAAGAGCTGCATCGGATCGATGGAGGGGCTCTTCTTCGAGGCCGCGGGCACCACTCCGTACCACTTCATCGCGGCCGCCGCGCTCTCCAAGCAATCCTCGAACCCCGTTCGCGAGCTTCGCTACGACAACAACGACGCCGAGCGCGGGGTGACCTACATGCGATCGCTCGGCATCCGGTACTACATGGCCTTCACGCCCGAGGCGATCGCCGAGGCCAAGACCCAGTCCGATCTGGTCGAGGTCGCCACCTCGGGGCCGTGGCGGATCTTCGAACTGGCCGACCATGCGATCGTCGAGCCGCTCACCGTCGAGCCGATCGTGGTCAATTCGCGCCCCGGTGACCGCCGCGAGCGGTGGCTCGAGGTCGGCACCTCGTGGTTCCAGCACGGCAACGACTGGTCGGCGCTCCCCGTCGAGACCGGTCCGGCGCAATGGCAGCGCATCGACGTCGCGCCCGACGTCGAGCGGCGCGTCGGCGAGCCAGGGTCATCGGGTCGGCAGGTCGACATCGTCGAGCCGGTGGGCGCCGTCGAGAAGCGGACCCTCCCGAAGGTGACCGTCACTGACGTCGTGATGGGGAACGAGTCGGTGTCGTTCAAGGTCGACAAGGTCGGCGTCCCGGTTGTGGTGAAGGTCAGCTACTTCCCGACGTGGCGCGTCGACGGTGCCGATGCCGTGCACCGGGCCGCACCGAACATGCTGGTGGTGGTGCCGACCTCGAACGAGGTGAACATCCACTACGGCTCGTCGTTCATCGACCGGTTCGCATGGTTCCTCACTCTCGTGGGAGTCGTGGCCGTGACGCTGTTCTTCCGGCGCAGGTTCCGCTACGGGGTCGCGATGCCCCCCAGAACTCCAGATGGCGCTCTCGATCCGGCACCGGAGTCGGTGCCCGGTGTCGCGTCGGACACCACGGCGACCGACAGCCCGGCATCTGATCACCCGGCATCCGACGACACAGCATCTGGGACGGAGGGCGTCGACAGTGACCGTTGATCCCGCGATCCTCGACGAGATCGTCATGGCCTATGACGTGCGGGGCACCACACCCGAGCGGATGAACGCAGAGATCGCTCGTGCGCTCGGGGTCGCCTTCGCGCGGTTCTGCGGTGCGCCGACGGTGCTCGTCGGTCGCGACATGCGCCTCACCGGCGAGGAGCTCGCCGCCGCATTCGCCGATGGTGCGATGAGCCAGGGGGCCGATGTCGTCGACCTCGGACTTGCGAGCACCGACCTCGTCTATTTCGCCGCGGGTCATCTCGACGCACCCGGTGCGATGTTCACGGCCTCGCACAACCCGGCCGAGTACAACGGCATCAAGTTCTGCCTGTCGGGTGCGCGCCCGGTGGGGATCGACACCGGACTCGCCCAGATCCGTGACACGGCGAAGTCCGTTCTCGCGGGGAACGGCCCGTCGCCGGTCGCCGCGCGCGGCTCACTCTCGCGGCGCGACATGCTGGACGCCTTCGCCGACCATGTGGTCGGGTTCATCGACCGGTCGTCGATCGTGCCGATGAGGGTGGTGGCCGACACGGCGAACGGCATGGGTGGCCTCATCGTGCCGGCGGTGTTCTCCCGGCTCCCGATGGTCGATCTCGAGGTGATGTATCCCGAACTCGACGGTTCATTCCCGAATCATCCCGCCGACCCTCTCCAGCCCGCGAACCAGCGCGATCTCCAGGCGCGCGTCGTCGCCGGCGGCTTCGATGTGGGTCTGGCATTCGACGGCGATGCTGACCGCGTGTTCGTGGTCGACGAGAAGGGTCGGGGTCTGTCGGGTTCGACCACGACGGCGGTCCTGGCGGCCGCGGTGCTGAGGAACCATCCGGGCGCGACGGTGCTCCACAACCTCATCTGTTCCCGTGCGGTGCCCGAGGTGATCCGCGAGAGCGGGGGTGTGCCGGTGCGCACGAAGGTCGGGCACTCGAACATCAAGCAAGTGATGGCCGAGACCGGCGCCGTGTTCGGCGGGGAGCATTCGGCGCACTATTACTTCCTCGACAACTACCGGGCGGACTCGGGCATCATCGCCACGATGTTCATGCTCGCCGAGGTGTCGAGGGCCCAGGTTCCATTGTCGGAGTTGCGGCGGCCGTTCGAGCGATACGAGGCGAGCGGGGAGATCAACACGAGCGTGGCGAGCGTGAGCCGTGTCCTCGACGAGGTCGCGGCACGGTTCGGCACGTTCCCCCAGGACAGAGTCGACGGTCTCACCGTCGACTGCGGCGACTGGTGGTTCAACCTCAGGCCCTCGAACACCGAGCCGCTGTTGCGCCTCAACCTCGAGGCACCCACCCGTGAGGCCTGCGACACCCGGGTGGCCGAGGTCCTCGCGATCGTCACCTCCGTCTGACCCGGTCTGACCCGGTCTGTTGTGGTCTGACACGGTCAGATCTCGGCGCGCGCGGCCTCCCGCCGAGTGGGCCCGCGCCCGGTCTCTGGTTGAATGGCGGTCGTGACCGTCGAAGCATCGTTGTTGAGGATCCTCGCCTGCCCCGAGGACAAGGGCCGGTTGTGGCTCGCCGAGAACGGCTCCTTCCTCTACAACCCGCGACTGCGTCTCGCCTACGAGGTCCGCGAGGGGATTCCCGTGATGCTCGCCGACGAGGCCCGGCGCGTCGACGATGCCGAGCATGCTGGGCTCGAGGCGGCGATCGCCGCGGGCCGCATGACATCGTCGCTCTGAGCGTCTCGCTACACTCATCTCTCGCGGTCGGGCTGACCAGAGAGGTGCCAGTGGGCCCCAGCCTCCGCGGATCGCGGATCCTCCGCGTCCGTCCGACGACCCTGCGCACCCCCGCGCACCGACCACTGGAGACACCATGACCACCACCGCTTCGCGCCCCGACTACCGGGTCGCAGATCTCTCGCTCGCACCGTTCGGCCGCAAGGAGATCCACCTCGCCGAGCACGAGATGCCCGGCCTGCGCTGGCTCCGCAAGGAGTTCGGCCCGTCCAAGCCTCTCGCGGGAGCGCGGATCTCGGGGTCGCTGCACATGACGATCCAGACCGCGGTGCTGATCGAGACGCTCGTCGAGCTCGGTGCAGAGGTGCGCTGGGCCTCGTGCAACATCTTCTCCACCCAGGACCACGCGGCCGCGGCCGTGGTTGTGGGCCCGAACGGCACCGCCGACAACCCGCAGGGCGTGCCCGTGTTCGCATGGAAGGGCGAGACGCTCGAGGAGTACTGGTGGTGCACCGAGCAGATGCTCACCTGGCCCGACGGTGGTCACGCCAACATGATCCTCGACGACGGTGGCGATGCGACCCTGCTGATCCACAAGGGGACCGAGTACGAGCGCGCCGGCGCGGTGCCCGATCCGGGCTCGGCCTCGAACGCCGAGCTCGCGATCGTGCTCGGCCTGCTGCAGCGCTCGCTGCGCAACGAGCCGACCAAGTGGACCGAGATGGGACGCCACATCAAGGGCGTCACCGAGGAGACGACCACGGGAGTCAAGCGGCTCTACAAGATGGCCAAGGACGGCGAATTGCTGTTCCCGGCGATCAACGTCAACGACTCGGTGACCAAGAGCAAGTTCGACAACCTCTACGGCTGCCGCCACTCGCTGATCGATGCGATCAACCGTGCCACCGACGTGATGATCGCGGGCAAGCTCGCGGTCGTGTGCGGGTACGGCGACGTCGGCAAGGGA
>JBJTCB010000020.1:0-3829 GCA_046091605.1 Actinomycetota bacterium
GAGCACCTACTCGGCGCGCGTGGCGGGCGAGGCCGGGATCACCGTGCTCGACGGCATCGAGTGCTGGCTGTACCAGCACGGGCTCCGCCACATGGGCGAGATCGAGCACAGCCGCGCGTTCGTGGGGCTCACCGGCTTCACATCCTGAGCGATCCGGCTCCGGGTGCACCGGGCCGAGTGGACACTGGCGCTCACGGCAGGACTTGAACCTGCGACCCCTTGCTCCGGAGGCAAGTGCTCTATCCGCTGAGCTACGTGAGCGTGACGCGCATTGCGCACGCACTCCCCGCAGTCTACGGCGGCAGGGAAACGGAACCCCCAGCGCACAGGAGCAACGGGCAGAATGGACGAGCATGGCTGATCCCCTCCACACGGTTGCGCGGCGTCTCGCGCCCGCCTTCGCCGCGGTGGCGGGACGCGAGTGCGACCCCGTCGTGCGTCCGAGTGATCGCGCCGACGCCCAGGCGAACGGCGCCCTCGCGCTCGCCAAGCAACTCGGGTCGCAGCCCCGCGCCGTCGCAGAGGCCGTGCTCGCGGCCGCCGGCGATCTCTCCGACATGCTCGCCTCGACCGAGGTGGCCGGTCCCGGGTTCATCAACCTGGTGTTGCGCGACGACTTCATCGCCCGCGAACTGGGTGCGGCGATGGCCGAGCCGACCCTCGGTGTCGCCCCCGCTGCGAGGGTGCGCACGGTGGTCGTCGACTATTCGGCCCCGAACGTGGCCAAGGAGATGCACGTCGGCCACCTGCGCTCGACGGTCATCGGCGATGCGATCGTGCGCATGCACGGGTTCCTCGGCCACCGCGTGGTGCGCGAGAACCACATCGGCGACTGGGGCACCCCGTTCGGGATGTTGATCGAGCATCTCGTCGATCTCGGGGAGCGCGAGGCCGCGCACGAGCTCAGCGTGGGCGATCTCGACGGCTTCTACAAGGAGGCGCGCCGCAAGTTCGAGGCCGACGACGAGTTCAAGGCGCGTGCGCGTGCCCGGGTGGTCGCGCTGCAGGGGGGCGATGCCGACACCCTGCGGCTCTGGCACACGCTCGTTGCCGAGAGCACCAAGTACTTCAACATCGTCTATCGCGGTCTCGATGTCCTGCTCACCGACGACGATCTCGCGGGCGAGAGCAAGTACAACGACCTGCTCGCCGGGATCGTCGAGCGCCTCGATCGTGCCGGACTCCTCGTCGAGAGCGACGGCGCCCAAGCGGTGTTCCCCGAGGGCTTCACCAACCGTGACAACGAGCCGCTCCCGCTCATCATTCGCAAGGGCGACGGCGGTTACAACTACGCCACGACAGATCTGGCCTGCGTGGTCGACCGCGTCGAGAATCTCGGCGCCGACAGCCTGCTCTACGTGGTGGGCGCCCCGCAGGCCCAGCACCTCCAGATGGTCGAGGCGGTCTCGCGCCGCGCCGGCTGGCTCGATGAGCACCATGAGTTCCACCATGTGGCCTTCGGCAGTGTGCTCGGGTCGGACCGCAAGATGTTGAAGAGCCGCAGCGGGGATGCGGTCAAGCTCGCCGCACTGCTCGCCGAGGCCGTGGAACGCGCGGCTGCGGCGGTGGCCGAGAAGAACCCCGAGATGAGCCCCGACGACCGCGCCGATGTCGCGCGCATGGTGGGGATCGGAGCGGTCAAGTACTCCGATCTCTCCACCGACCGCGTGAAGGACTACATCTTCGACTGGGACCGGATGCTCTCCTTCGACGGCAACACCGCGCCCTACCTGCAGTACGCGCACGCGCGCATCTGCAGCATCTTCCGCCGTGCCGGACTCGAGCGCGAACAGGTGCGCGCCGTGGTGCCGACCCTCGGGGATCCCCGGGAGCGGGCGCTCGCGATCGCGCTGCTGCGCTTCGACTCGGCCGTCCACGAGGCCGTCGACACGGCATCACCGCACAAGCTCTGCACCTATCTGTTCGATCTCGCGACCGGGTTCACCTCGTTCTACGAGAACTGCCCGGTGCTGAGAGCCGACGACGCGGTGAAGACCTCGCGTCTCGCGCTGTGTGATGCGACCGCGCGCGTGCTCTCCGCCGGGCTCGACCTGCTCGGGATCCGCGCACCGGAGCAGATGTGAGGGGCCCGCGATGACCGCCGTGCCGCTCCGACTGCTGCCCGGGTCGGCCCGCGTCGACGATGGCGTGCTCTTGGTGGGAGGTGTGCCCGTGCCCGATCTGGCCGCGCGCTGGGGCACGCCACTCTTCGTGTACGACGAGAACGACCTGCGCGCGCGGTGCCGTGAGGCCGTCGCAGAGTTCGGTGCGGGCTCGGTCATCTATGCCACGAAGGCCTTCCTGTGCGGCGCGATGGCGCGCCTCGCCCACGAGGAGGGACTGCTGCTCGATGTCGCCACCGGGGGAGAGCTCCACACCGTGCTCTCGGCCGGTGTGCCGGGCTCGGCATGCGTCCTGCACGGCAACAACAAGTCCGATGAGGAACTGCGCGCCGCCCTCGCGGCCGGCGTGCGCCACATCGTGGTCGACTCCTTCGACGAGATCGACCGGCTCGAGGCGATCCATGCCGCCACCGGCGCCGTCGCCCGGGTGCAGCTGCGCATCACACCGGGCGTGCACGTGCACACGCACGAGTACGTCCAGACCGGCCAGGACGACTCGAAGTTCGGGTTCAATCTCGGCAACGGTGACGCCTCGCGCGCCGTCGAGCGGGCGCGCGCCTCGCACGCACTCGACCTGGTGGGTATCCACTGCCACATCGGCTCGAATGTGTTCGCGGTGCAGAACTTCACCGAGGCCTCGCGCGTGATGGTCGAGTTCTTCGCCGCGCTCGGTCTGGCCGAGTTGACCCTTGGTGGCGGTCTCGGCGTGGCCTACACCGCCGATGAGACCGCACCGTCGATTCCCGAGTGGGCCGCGGCTCTGCGCACCGCGGTCGCATCGTTGCCATCAGATGTGCGCGTGATGGTCGAGCCGGGTCGCAGCATCGTGGCGCGCGCGGGGATCACCGTCTACACCGTCGGCACCGTGAAGCCGATCGGGGGCATCCGCACCTATGTCGCCGTCGATGGCGGCATGAGCGACAACCCGCGCCCCGTGCTCTATGGCAGTGGCTACGAGGCCTTCGACCCGCGACGCACCGAGGATCCGCGCGAAGGGCGCGCGCGCATCGTGGGCAAGCACTGTGAGAGCGGCGACGTGCTCATCGACGACGCAGCGGTGCCCACCGGACTCGCCATCGGCGACTTGTTGGTGACGCCGGTGACCGGCGCCTACGGCCACTCGATGGCCAACACCTACAACAAGGTGCCCCGACCCGCCGTGGTGTTCGTCGCGGGCGGCGAGTCGCGCCTCGTGGTGCGCCGCGAGACCCTCGACGACCTCGTCCGCCTCGATGTTCTCTGACGCCGGGTCTGCGCCGGCCCAACCCCGGCGGGGCCCGGCAAACTCCCGTCGTCGGCACACCGTGCGCCCATAGGCTTGTGCGTCTATGAGTGGATCCCCTGCCGTGCGGATCGGCGTACTCGGGTGCGGGAACGTCGGGGCCGCCTTCGTGCAACTCGTCGCTTCGCAGGTCGATGCCATCGAGGCCCGCACCGGGATCCGACTCGAGGTCACCAAGGTGGCGGTGCGCAATCTCTCTCGCGACCGCGACGTGAACCTGCCCGAGGGCGTCCTCACCCGCGACAGCCACGCCCTGGTCAACGATCCGGCCGTGGACCTGGTCGTCGAGGTGATCGGGGGCATCGAGCCGGCGCGCGAGCTGATCTCGGCGGCGATCGCCGAGGGAAAGCCCGTGGTGACGGCGAACAAGGAACTCCTCGCCAACGTCGGCCATGAGTTGTGGGCACTGTCCGATGCCCGGGGC
>JBJTCB010000021.1:0-8950 GCA_046091605.1 Actinomycetota bacterium
GGCCCAGCATGGTCGATGAGGTCGCAAAGTTCAGCCGCACGTGTCCCTGCCCACCGGGGCCGAATGTGTCACCGTCGCTCGTCTCGACACCGGAGGCCCGGAATGCGGCCTGAGGATTCTCCGAGATCGGCGTGGCACGACAGTCGAGCCACGCCAGATACGTGGCATCGGGTCGGTGGACCGTGACGCCCGGCAGGTGTTCACCGACGAGATGAAGAGTGAGATCACGCATCCGTGCGAGGTGAGCCACGACTGAGTCGAGCCACTCGCCCGCATGCGTCCATGCGGCCCATGCGGCTTCTGCCCCCATGATGTTGGTGGCGCCGAAGAGATGGTCGGGCAGCAGTGACCATCTCTCTGCAACATGTGGCGCATCGCAGACGGTCACTGCGTAACGCAGGCCCGCCAGATTGAACGACTTCGAGGCCGAGGTGACGGTGATGGTGCGTCCCTCGGCGCCGGAGAGTGATGCGATCGGCACATGCGTGCGACGATCGAACACGAGATCGGCATGGATCTCGTCGCTCACGATCAGCAGGTCGTGACGCGTCGCGATCTCGAGGATTCTCGCGAGCTCGTCGGCGCCGAACACATGGCCCGTCGGATTCTGCGGATTGCACAGGATCAGCACTCTCGCCGGCTCGCGCTCGAGCCGCGCATCGAGGTCGTCGTGGTCGAACGAGACGCGGCCATCGGCGATTCGTGCGGGTACGGGCACGAGACGGCACCCGGTCTGCTCGATCGCGGAGAAGAACGGGGGATAGGCAGGCGTGTGCACGACGACTCCGTCACCCGGCTCGGTCGCCACGTGGAGGATGGCCTGCACTGCTTGGACGACGTCGTTCCATTCGCGCACCCGGTCGGTGTCGATCGACCACTGGTGCCGGCGGGCCATGTGGGCGGCGAAGGCCTCCACGGCGCGCATCCGGTTGTTGTCGTCCCGGAGCGGGTAGCCGAGATCACCCGCATCGAGGAGTCCGGTCAGGTGAGAGGTGATGGCGGGCGCGGGTCGAAAGTCCATGTCGGCGACCCACGCGGGAAGTGCCGGTGCGTGCTTGCGCCACTTGTTGCCGGTCTTGGATCGCAACCACGCAGGGTCGAGCGTCTCAAAGTCGTGATCCTGGCTACCCCCCGGCATCTCCACACCATATTCATTCATCCGGGGCTCGACTCGTGGCGGGGTCACCGGCGCTCGTGCGTGGTCGTTGGGCGTACCCTGTCGCGGTGGACAGCCCGCGACGGTCGATCTCGTGCCCGGATCCCGTGCGCCGCGCGGTGATGCGACAGGACTGGCTCGATCTCGCGTACCTGCATTGGCGGGTCGAACCCGGGTCGGTCCAACGGCTCCTCCCGGCCGGTCTCGAGGTCGACACCTTCGACGGTGCGGCGTGGGTGGGACTGATCCCGTTCTCGATGCGCGGCATCGGACTCGCGCGCGGACCGGCCGTGCCGTATTTCGGATCTTTCAGCGAGGTCAATGTGCGCACCTATGTGCGGGTGGGGTCGATCCCGGGTGTGTGGTTCTTCTCGCTCGATGTCGACCGGCTCGCCCCGGCGCTCGTGGCGCGTGCGACATACCGTCTTCCGTACTGCTGGGGGGCGACATCCCATTCGCGCGACGCGGACACGGTGACAACCTCCGTGCACCGCAGGTGGCCCGACCATGTCGGGATCTCGCGGATCACCGTCGAGGCGGGGGAAGCGATCGAGGCCGATGATCTGGATGTGTTCCTGACCGCACGGTGGGGTCTCTACTCCCGCACACGGTCGGGTCTGAGGTATGCACCTGTCGACCACGAGCCGTGGCCGCTCCGTTCCGCGGTCGCCCACGAATGGGACGACGCCGTGATCAGGGCGGCGGGACTCCCCGCTGTCTCTGGCGATCCGCACGTGCGCTTCTCCGATGGAGTCTCGGTGCGGATCGGCCTTCCGCGCGCCGTGCGGTGGTCGTGAGTGGAGATGGTCGTAGATGCCCTCCCGCGCGTGCGTGCGCGCGCACGTGCGTGATGCGCGCGCCAGAGCTGTCAAGTCTTTGCCGTTCTCCTTTCCCCGCTTGGGTTCGAACGGTGTCTGCGGACCTCTCTGACACACCCCTTGCCGTAGATGTCTCACCCCGTGAACACAGACACGTCATTCCAACCCAGTCCCTCCTCACCCGTCCTGCTCGTCGTCGAGTCGCCGGTCAAGGCACGCACCATCACCGGCTTCCTCGGTGACGGATGGATCGTGCGGGCCACCGGTGGCCACATCGCCGACATCCCCGACTCGGCGAGGGCGGTCGATGTCGAGGACAACTTCGCCGTCACCTACGAGCTCACCGAGCGTGGTGCCGAGCGGATCGCAGAACTCCGGGCCGACATGGCACGTTGCAGCGGGATCGTTCTCGCCACCGACGGTGACCGCGAGGGCGAGTTGATCGCGGCGCACGTGGTCGAGTTCCTCGCACCATCGATCCCGGTGCGCCGGGCGGTGTTCCACGCCGTCACCCCCGAGGCCGTCGGCGAGGCACTCGCCGGGGCGGGGGAGATCGATGCGGATCTGGTGGTCGCCGCCAAGACCCGGCGCATCGTGGACCGCCTCGTCGGCTACCGCATGACCGAGGTGACCCGTCGGCTCGTCCGGGGGAACACCACGGCGGGTCGGGTGCAGAGTCCGGCTCTGCGTCTCGTCGTCGAACGCGAACTCGAGCGCCTCGCGTTCGTCCCGAGCATCCATTGGGATGTCCGGTTCACTTCGGCGACGGATCCGTCGTTCGTGGCGCGCCTCGTCTCGGTCGATGGCGTCGCAATCGCGGGCTCCGGGGACTTCGATGCGGCCGGCGTCGTCCGCGAGGCGAAGGTGGTGCTCGGACCGGTGCGCGCCGCCGAGATCGCCGAGGGACTCGGCAACGGATGGCCGGTCACCGTGACGGGGACCGCGGATCGCGAGGCATCGCGTTCTCCGAGGCCACCGTTCACGATGAGCACCCTGTACCAGGATGCGCACTCGCGGCTCGGCATGTCGGTCGCAGAGACGAGGGTCGTGTCGCAGAAGCTCTTCGATGCCGGCCACATCACCTATCCGCGCACCGACAACCCGGTGCACGAACCAGCCTCTCGCGCCGCGATCCGGTCCGTGATCGCAGAGATCTTCGGAGGCGACGCGGTGCATCCCACCCACCGGTGGACGACATCGTCGGCCCGTGCCCAGGGGGCGCACGAGGCGATCCGGCCGACGAGGCTCGGGGTGCGCCACCTCGCAGGTGTCGGTCAGCGCGAGGCGCGTCTCTATGAGCTGATCTGGAAGCGGACCGTGGCGTCGCAGATGGCGGCCGCCAAGGGCACGACCAGGACACTCACGATGCGGGCCGATGATCCGGGAGCACCGGGCTCGTGGGGCGAGTTCACGGCATCGGGAACGGTGTGGACCGAGCGAGGATTCCTCGCCGTGTGGGGCGATGACGATGATGCCGAATCACTGCCGCTGCTCGCAGAGGGAGCGGCTGTGGCCGTGAAGGAGGCAGAGGCGAAGGAGCACCGCACCCAGCCGCCTGCTCGCTACAACGACGGCAGCCTCGTGGACGCACTCGAGAAGCGCGGGATCGGTCGGCCGAGCACGTACGAGTCGATCATCTCCAAGCTCAGCGATCGGTACGAGTTCAGCCACGGCAAGGCGGGTGGATTGATCCCGACGGTCACGGCGTACTCGGTGCACCGGCTCCTCGCGGCGGCATTCTCACCGTTCGTCGAGGACGGGTTCACCGCCGCGCTCGAGTCGGACCTCGACGAGGTCGAGGAAGATGCGTCGATGCGCGACGAGGTTCTGCGCATCCTCTATTTCGGTGTCGACATGGCATCGGGACTCGCCGGGATGGTGGACCGTGTCCGCGACGCGGTGAACGTCCGCGACCTCTGGTCGCTCGACCTGGGCCCGCATCCCGTGCTGGGCGAGCACATCATCGTGAGGCCCGGGATGCTGCGTGGCGGCAAGGCTCGCCCCTATGTCCAGTGCGGCGCCGAGACGATGTCGATCGACGACAAGACCGAGTTCACCCCCGAGTTCATCGCCTCGCTCGTCGAGGCGCTGGGCTCGCAGCGCGACCGTGAACTCGGGGAGATCGATGGCTTGCCGGTGTCGGTGCGTCGCAACGCGGCAGGTGCCTACTTCCAGTGGGGAGATGCGAAGAACCATCCGGAGGGACACTCGAAGCCGGTCTTCGCGCCGCTTCTCGAGTCGATGTCGCCGATCTCGGTGACGCTCGACGATGCCGTGAAGATGTTCGGCCTCCCGAGAGTGGTGGGCACCCACCCCGGACTCGGGGCCGAGATCGTCGCGACGATCGGCCGCCACGGCGCACATCTCGAGTGCGGTGACAAGCGCGCCACGCTCGACAGCGATGAGGCGGTCTTCACGGTGACTCTCGAGGAGGCGATCGGGGCGATCGATGCGGCCAAGCCCCGGCGGCCGGCCAAGCCCCGGGGTCGACGCCCCTGAATCTGACGAAAACCCTGTGGGGCAAGTGATTGCGGGCGTCCTCTGGATTGGAATACCCGGCACTTGAAAAGTTGCTAAAACGGGGGTCTGACGAATGTCAGATCACATCTTCTCGAAAGGAAGACCACAACAATGGACAAAGTTTCGTTGACCGGTGACAACTACACACTGGTCTACAACGCACTCTCGTTCGGCACTGCAGTCATGCTGGGTGCCTTCGTCTACTTCCTCACCCAGGTGGGGGCGGTTGCGAAGGCCTACCGGTCGGGCGTCGCAGTGTCGGCGGTGGTCGTCGGTATCGCCGGCTACCACTACTACCGAATCTGGTCGGGCTTCGCCGAGGGCCAGATGAATGAGGGATACCGCTACGCCGACTGGCTCATCACGGTTCCTCTGCTTGTCGTCGAGTTGCTCATCGTGCTCGGGGTCGCAGGCGACCTGCGACGCAAGTTGATGTGGCGGCTCGTTCCCGCAACTGCTCTGATGATCGGCCTCGGGTACCCGGGTGAGATCTCGTCGGACAACGGAACCAAGTGGCTGTGGTGGGTGCTCGCGATGATCCCGTTCGTCTACATCCTCTGGGTGCTCTACGGACAGCTGCAGGAAGCAGGCAAGCGTGAGACGGGCGCCGTGGCGACCGCGATCAAGCGTGCGACGGGCGTGCTCCTCGTGACGTGGTGCTTCTACCCGATCGTGTACCTGTTCCCGGTGTTCGACAACTCCGCGACGGGAATCTCCGAGGGGCTCGAAGTTGCGCGTCAGGTCGGCTACACCATCGCTGACATCACTGCCAAGGCGCTCTACGGCCTCATGATCCTGGGTATCGCCCGGGCGCGCTCCGGAGACCAGCACTAGTCCACGACGACTTCAGACTCGGCGGCCCGGGACCACATGGTCCCGGGCCGCCGTTGTCGTTTCCCGGGCCGTGCGCGTCAGTGTCGCCGTGTGAGTCGCCTCCACACACCCTGTGCGGCACGCGAGGACATGAACGGCAGCACGAGTCGATAGATGAATCCCGGCACCACCGAGTGTTTCCGACCCCGCAGTGCGCGCGCAGTGGCACGAACCACATCCTCGGGGTCCAACCACATCCAGCCGGGCACCGACCGGTTGAGGTGATCGAGCCCGGCACGTCTGTGCAGGTCGGTGCGCACATAACCGGGACACATCGCGAGGACCCGCACTCCCTTGGGTTCAACCTCCAGGGCGAGACTTCGGGCATAGGCGGTGGCATGCGACTTGGCGGCCGCATACGGGGCAGCCTTGCGCATCGGAGTGTGGGCAGCGATGCTCGACACGATCACGACCGATCCCGATCCCCTCGCCACCATCGGCGGCACCAGGCGCTCACACATCCGCACCACACCCGCCGACATCAGGTACGCGAGGCGGTCGAGTTCATTGGGATCGGACGTCCCGATGGCGGCTGCATGCGTGACGCCCGCATTCGCGATCACCATGTCGGGGTTGCCAGCCGCGGCACACGCAACGTCGACGCCGTGCGGGGTCGAGAGATCAGCGATGACAATCTCAGTCTCGGCACCTCGTTCTTCGGCGCGGTGCGCGACTCGATTGAGCGCGTCACCGTCTCGTCCCACCAGAATGAGGCACACTCCACCTGCGGCGTGGTGAAGAGCGAACGCCTCTCCGATCCCAGACGATGCCCCGGTGACGAAGATACGACGGGCCGGTGGCGGGTTGCGTTGTCGGCTCACGGGAGCAGAGTACGACCTCGCGGGTGATCGGGCCCAGGCCCAGGGTGGACCGGACCGAGTCCCCGAGTCAGCCGAACCACATCGGTGCCCGATGGGCGCCCGGTGGGGCGATCCGGCAGGGGGAGTGAGTTCGGACGACTAGGTTCACGTTCCAATCGAGGGGAGTCGATCGTGTTCTCACGCAAGTACGCAGAATCAGCGCCGGACAGCGCCGCCTACGTCATGGCGTCGACTGGCGCCACCGTCACCCACCGGCAACTCGAGGAGCGCGCGAACCAGCTCGCACACCTCCTTCGGTCGGTCGGGCTGAACAAGGGCGACCACTTCGCGTTGTTCATGGAGAACAACGAGCGCTTCCTCGAGATCTGCAGTGCGGGTGAGAGGGCGGGTCTCTACTACACGCCGACGAACTCGTACCTGAAAGCCGACGAGCTCGCCTACATCGTCAACAACAGCGAGTCGCGCGTGCTCATCACCTCGCGAGCGCGCAGGGAGGTGGCGCTCGAGGCCGCACCGATGTGCCCGAATGTCGAGTTGTTCCTCATCGTGGACGCCACCGGTGATGACGGCCCTTTCCGCGACTACGCCACGGAGACCTCGCGGTTCCCGGTGACCCCGATCGCCGACGAGAACCTCGGCATCGCGATGCTGTACTCGTCGGGAACCACGGGTCGCCCGAAGGGGATCCTGCGCCCGATGCCGGATTCGCCGCCCGATCAGCCGCTCCCGTTGTGGGGGTTCCTCGACAATCTCTGGAAGTACCGCGAGGGCATGATCTATCTCTCGCCGGCGCCGCTCTACCACTCGGCACCGCAAGCAGCCGTCGGTCTCACGATCCGTCGTGGTGGAACGGTGATCGTGATGGAGCATTTCGACCCGGAGGAGTACCTGCGACTCGTCGAGCACCACAAGGTGAGCCACAGCCAACTCGTGCCCACCATGTTCAGCCGGATGTTGAAACTCCCCGCCGAGGTGCGGACCCGCTGCGACTTGTCGTCTCTCGAGATCGCGGTGCACGCGGCGGCCCCCTGCCCTGTTCCGGTGAAGGAGCAGATGATCGAATGGTGGGGTCCGATCATCGAGGAGTACTACGGGGCGACCGAGGGTCTCGGGTTCGCGGCCTGCAACACCGCTGAGTGGCTCGCACACAAGGGGACCGTCGGCCGGATCGTGCTCGGGGAGCTCCATGTCCTCGACGACGAGATGAAGCCGACACCGAAGGGGCAACCCGGGACATTGTGGTTCTCCTCGGGTGGTGCGTTCACGTACTTCAACGACACCGAGAAAACGAGGGAATCCTCGTCGCCCGACGGGACGATGACCACGGTGGGCGACGTGGGATATGTCGACGACGACGGGTTCCTCCACCTCACCGATCGGGCGACGTTCATGATCATCTCCGGGGGTGTCAACATCTATCCGCAGGAGTGCGAGAACCTCCTCATCACGCACCCCAAGGTCGCCGATGCGGCCGTGTTCGGGGTGCCGAACGAGGATCTCGGCGAGGAGGTCAAGGCCGTCGTGCAATTGATGACCGGCGTCGACGCAGGTGCCGAGACCGAGCGGGAACTGATCGAGTTCTGTGCCGCGAACCTGTCGCGCCAGAAGGTGCCGCGGTCGATCGACTTCGAGGCCGAGTTGCCGCGTCTCCCGACGGGAAAGCTCTACAAGAAGCCGCTCCGCGAGCGCTACTGGACGGGTCGCACGTCGCGGATCCTCTGAGACGATCGGGATCGCTCAGGCGCGCAATGCGTCCGGCGGGAAGAGCGAGTCGATGAAGAACCCGATCAACCCCCACCACGCGGCGGGATCGAGGTCGTCGCGCAGGAATCCGCGGCGCTGGGCGTCCTCCATCAACTCGACCACCACATCGAGGTGCCGGGCCTCCAGTGTCAGCGCGCCATTTTCTTCCTGAAGGGTTTAGACGTAGGGGCCACACTCGCAGTCATGGGGCGTGGTGACCTGCAGAACGACATATTCACCCGAGAGGATGATCATCGCCGCGAGCGTCTCCACCAGCGGATCCCAGAGCTCTGACGTAGAACTAGGCCTCGCGGTCTTGAATGCTCTTCACTGATGCCATTCCAAACAGCACCGCACCCGTGAACACAATCAGAAAAATCACTGCGCCAAACGAAAAAAGTGTTGCCTCAGACATCTACTTACCCTTTCTCGCAGCGAGCATGAATGCCCCAAGTCCGAGAATCGAAGGAACCCAGATACCGACATAAATGCCGTTTAACTTGTCAGACTCAGCATTTCCTGCAAAGTAGAGAGAAATGCTCAGCACCAAACTTGCTGCCGCTGAGACAAGAACAGTGATTTGAAAAATGATTTTCTGATTCACGCAAACGACCGTAACACAGTCTTTCTGTGATGTTGTGCCTGGAGGCGGAGCGAAAGTCCCCAGCCCTCGGTGGGTTGCAGAAAAGAACCGAGCCAGTAACGCGTTTGGGCGATTTCAGTTACGGGCTGGTGGATGTGTCAATTTCACGTTGCGATTGGCTCAGGGAAGTCCCGATGTCGTCGACGCCACTCGTGAATGACCTGAGGGCGGGCCGAACTCGTTCACCTCCGCACGGGCGACTGGCTCGACGTGCGTTCGGGCCGCTGAGAATCACCCGACGCGCAGGGTGAACGCCGGGGTGTCGTCGGGACGCGTGGGCAGAACGACGCTGTCACCGTCGCGCCGCAATCGTGCGCGACTGCCGAGCAGGTGCACGTCACCGCTCGGCAGACCCTCGATTCTCAACGTGGCGGTC
>JBJTCB010000022.1:0-18635 GCA_046091605.1 Actinomycetota bacterium
CCGCCGCCGCGGGCCTGTCGATTTACTTCGTACTCGCGGTTGGAGCTCATGTGCGAGTCAGGGATCGACTATCGGGAACCGTCCCGGCTTTGGTCATGCTCGCAATCAGTGGTGCAACTCTCGCTACTTCCTTCTGAAGCATCCGACGCGCTGCGCACATCACTGACCCCACCCGTGTCGGAGATGTAATCGTGTTTTCATCTCAATTGGTAGATATTTGGTATGCGAGGGTGAGAGACGAACCGGAAATACTGGTTCATATGGGCTATTCCGAGACACGGTTGAGAGATGAATCTTAACAACTAATACGGTTCGGCATTTAGAAGCTAGTTTTCGCGGATTTCGATTCTCGGCGTCGCCTCCATCGAGGGCAGTAGCGTGGCCGGCACCACAATCATGGGAATCGTCGTTATCTGTTCGTATCGGCCGAAAGCCGGGGGTGCACAGGCGCTCGACGCACTTATCGCGCAGCACGTGCCGACGCTGAAACGCCTCGACTTGGTCACCGATCAACCAGCCGTCCACGCAACCGCAGCCGACGGCACTCGTGTCGAGGTGTTCGAGTGGAAGTCGGAAGACGCGTCGCGCTCGGCCCACAGCCAGCCTGAGATCGCTGCGTTGTGGGAGGCGATGTCGAAAGTTTCCGACTTCGTGCCGCTCAACTCGCTGCCCGAAACCTCACGGCCATTCGCACACTTCACACCGAGCGGTTGACATTCGGGCGGATGCGGTCGCTGCCGCCAAACGAGGCTTCGGCCGAGCTGGCTCCACCCGTGTCGGGGATGTGGTCGCAGTGGTACTTCCGGCGAATGGTGCTTGTTGCTACCAGACTGCCAATCGGCGCATTCCTACAATCACCTACGAGGCGAACCTCTAGTGAGCCTCCGGAGCGGCCTGATCAACGTAGAACACGTTCCCATCGGGATCAGCGACCAATGCCATGACCCCACCCCATGGTTGACGAGTCGGTGGCATCGGGAACTGCACGCCGAGTGAAGTGAGACGCGCAAACTCTGCATCAAGGTCGGCAACGACAAGACCTATCCCCGTATGCCGACCTAGCAAGTTGGCGTGGTCAGCACCAGGAAGTGCGATGCCGAGTCGAACGGTTCCTGCCGAAAAGGATGCATAGCCGTGATCCGGGGATGAAAACTGCAAGGACAGCTTCAGTTTGTCCCGGTAGAAGGAGATCGCACGTTCAAGATCCGAAACGAAGACATTTACATACCCAATCTGCATGGTGCTCACAGTGCTACCACAACTGACTCACTTCCGACCGATAGTTGGCATGCACGTATCGGGAAGCCAAGGTGTCGACGACCCCATCCGCGGTCAGGATGTGGTCACTTCGCGGTGGTCTCGCGGGGTTCGGTTCCGACCTTGTTCGGTGCGGGCATGAGGGTCTTCATGTCCTCGTGCAACGTGTCGAAGGTCGTCGATCCCGACTTGAGCGCCGGATAGATCGGGGAGTCGGGCGAGCACCAGCTCTCCCACTCCGCTGCCCACTCCTCACTGGCCGGATCAGCACCGGAGAGGTCGTAGCGGATGTGGCAGACGACGCCGAGAATCTCGTACTCGGTCAGCGCACCGCCGGCCTTCTCGCCCTGCTGGGGCATCGGGTTTCCGTTGTACCCGAGCGGGACATGCGGTCCGCCCTCGCGGTTCGGGTCTCCGTACACCTTGAGGCCGGCGGCTTGGTAGCGCTGGCTCCCGTTGTAGACGAAGTTCAACATGTCCTCGATGTGCGGGAAGGTCTTGAGTGAAGCACCCTCGTAGAGAACTTGTCCGGCGCCACCTGCACCGTTGCCACCGTGGCATCCCGCACACGCGCCGTACACGGCTGTGCCGGTGCTGATCGGACCGGCCGCGACCTTCTCCTCGGGAGTGAGCGCGACCATGTAGAGGAACGCCCACACGGGAAGCATCGCCAGTGCCGACATCGCCCAGAACGGGATCTTGCGGCGCTCCTTGGCTGCGCGCACATAGACAGGATCGGGCTCGACGGGCTTGGGTGCCGGTGCGGCATTGGCCTTGGCCGGCGCGGCCGCCCGCGTCGCAACCTCCGATGATGCGGCAGCGGGTGCGGCAGGCGCCCCGGAGGAATCGCCGGACAGCTCAGCCTTGCGCGTCTTGGAGCGGTTCAGAAGGTGCTCGGGAATTTCGGTCACTTGGCCTTACCTTTTCGCGCCACCCGGCAACGGCGCTTCCGCGTCGCATGGGGGCTCGTCCTGAACTCCAACGATAGACAACGGGCGCCCGTGAATGGCAACCAACTCGCGTGGACTGTCAGCGGGGAATCGGGCCGGATGTCCTCACAAAGGCACAACCCGACCGGCGCGAACGGGACATTGACGACCGTCACAGCCCGGGGGGGAATGGCTTTCACCGGGGGAGTCCTCGCTAGTGTTCAGAGGTACTCGGGAACCCTCCGAGACACCGCCCGACGGAGAAGAAGACCACTCCAATGCTCGCGATCGACATCCTCAGGTGGCCAGGGATAAACCAGGCGTTCCTGTTCTCGCTGATCCTGACGACTGCCATGGCTCTCGCCGTCGTTCCCTACGGCAAGCGCCGTGCTCTCGGTCGTCCCACCACATGGGGCGAGGCGATGGTCGGTTCGGTCTACGTGTTCTTCGCGATGTTCCTCGCCTTCGGTGTGGTGCCGCACCAGTTCATCGACCATGCCGACAAGGAACTCGGCTGGCGCAAGGACAGGCTGGTCTACGGCCCCTTCGACCTGCTGAACGCGAAGGCCAACGGCGGGAACTTCCCGTTCACCATCTCCTACGAGGCGGTTCGCGACATCGTCGTCGTGGTCATCCACGCCTACTTCATCGGGCTCATGATCTGGTTGTTCGTGTGGTGGCAGAAGCGCGGCGAGAAGCCCGCGGGAGCAGAGATCGAGAAGTCCACCTATGGACGTCCGCTGGTGAAGAAGGCCTGAGGAGGAACGTCGTGGCACGCACAGACGCCAATCCGCCGATGCCGGAGTGGTCGACCGAGTACCAACTGGTGGAGGTCGACGCCGACTACCTCGGTCGCGCGGTCAAGCCGAAGCAATTCATCCACATCGACCAGTCCGAGTGCATCATGTGCGAGGGCTGCGTGGACATCTGCCCGTGGAAGTGCATCCACATGGTCACGCCCGATGCCGTCGCCGAGGCGGACAACACCGAGCTCCCCGGTGCCGACCCGACCGACCACGTGATCTTCATCATCGACGACGACGTGTGCACCCGTTGTGCGCTCTGCGTCGACCGCTGTCCGACCGGCGTGATCATCCTCGGCAAGGCCGGTGCCCCCGCCGCCGAGGGCGATTCGCACACGAGAACCAACAACCACGGCTATGCCTACGGCATGCGACTCTGAGGTGCACTGAACATGGCAAAAGTCCTCGACAATCCCCGCCCCACCATCAAGGAGCGCGCCGCCAAGCTCGGCGAGCAGGTGCAGGGCAGCCAGGCGTGGAACTCGATCTTCCGCCCCGGCTCGATCTTCCGCAAGGGCTACACCGACAGCCCGCGCAACCGGTCGTACGTGGTGATGAACTCGGTGCTCTACCACCTCCATCCCGTGAAGGTGAAGCGCCACGCCGTCAAGGTGAGCTACACCCTCTGCCTCGGCGGTCTCTCGTTCTTCATCTTCATCCATCTCACGGTCACGGGCATCTTCCTGATGTTCTTCTACAGGCCGACGGCCGCCAACGCGTGGCAGGACATCCAGACGCTGCAGACCTCGGTGACCTTCGGTCTGCTGGTGCGCAACATGCACCGCTGGGGTGCGCACCTGATGGTGCTCTCGGTGTTCCTGCACATGGCGCGCGTCTTCTACCACGGCGCGTACAAGGCGCCGCGCGAGTTCAACTGGGTGATCGGTGTCGTGTTGCTCACGCTCACGCTGCTGCTGTCGTTCACCGGCTACCTGTTGCCGTGGGATCAGCTCGCCCTGTGGGCCGTCGCGGTGGGTACGAACATGATGGGCTACACGCCGGTGTTCGGCAACCAGGTGCGTTTCGTGCTCCTCGGGGGTGTCGAGATCGGGTCCGAGACGCTCCTGCGCTGGTACGTGCTCCACGTGCTGATGCTCCCGTTCGTGATCGTGATCTTCATGGCGGTCCACTTCTGGCGAGTCCGCAAGGACGGCGGAATCTCGGGACCGCTCTGATCGAAAGGCGACATCGATGACTGAGATCCCTGAACACCTCCTCAAGAGAGCACAGGCGGCGCGCGAGAAGGCCGCCGGCACCGGCTCGGCCGACGGCGCCGACTCGGGCGACCGCATTCCCGACGCGCTGCTCGACCGGACCAAGGCCGCCGGTGCATCGGAGAAAGCCGCTGCCGTCGTCGCCGCGGGGGCCGCTGCGGGATTGCCCGTGGGTGCCGGACCCGGCGGTCACACCCAGCGACTCCTCACCGTCGTCAAGTCGGGTTCGATCCAGGAGACCAAGGCCGCCCCTGTCGACAAGGTGCACACGTGGCCGCACCTGCTCGCCGTCGAGTTCGTCGCCGCGCTGGCCTTAACGGCGTTCCTCTTCGTCTTCTCGTGGGTGGTCAACGCACCCCTGTTGCAGGCGGCCGACTTCAACAAGACCCCGAACCCCTCGAAGGCACCCTGGTACTTCCTCGGCCTGCAGGAGTTGCTGACGATGTTCCACCCGATGATCGCGGGTGTGACACTCCCCGGCATGGGGCTCATCGCGCTGATCCTGGCTCCCTACCTCGACCGCAATCCGTCCAACAAGCCCGAGGACCGCAAGTTCATGACCGGCATGATGACGATGTTCCTCATGTTCTGGGCGGTGCTCGTCATCATCGGTTCGTTCTTCCGCGGACCGGGATTCAACTTCATCTTCCCGTGGCGCGACGGCATCTTCTTCGAGTTGTGATCGCTGAAGGACGCCGGAACATCGGGAACAACGGAACGCATCGGGAATTTCGGAACAAAGGGAACTGACAGGGAATGAACACCGGAACCATCATCGCCTTGGTCGTCGTTGCGGCGATCGTGCTTGGCGCGATCGCGGTCTTCACCACCGCCCGCGGCAGTGAGGTGCGCGGCGCCGGAGCGCTCTCCCGCGAGACCCGGTCGCGCGACAAGAAGGCCGCCATCACCTCCGACGGTGCGACCGGCCGCGAGGTCGAGGCGGCCGCCCGCTCGACGGCTGTCGCCGTCGTCGAACCGATGGAAGTGGCACCGTTCGTCGCCCCCGATGAGGAGACCATCGGCGTGTCGCGCCGGATGTTCTTCAACCGCACCGCTGTGTCGTTGATGAGTGCGAGCATCGGTGCGTTCGGCGCATCGGTGCTGGCGTTCCTGTGGAAGGGCGCCGAGGGCGGGTTCGGCTCCAAGATCACCGTTGGAAAGATCGACGACGTCATCCAGAACATCCGCACCGGTGGTGGCTTCCTCTATCTCTCGGAGGCCCGCGCATGGGTCACCGAGTACCCGAAGGGTGCGCTCGCGAAGGGTCGCGCCGTGTACGGCAGCCAAGCGCCGGTGCTCACCGGCATGGAGTCCGGTGTCGTGGCTCTGTACCAGAAGTGCCCGCACCTGGGTTGCCGCGTGCCCGAGTGCAAGAGCTCGCAGTGGTTCGAGTGCCCGTGCCACGGGTCGCAGTACAACCGTGTCGGTGAGAAGAAGGGCGGTCCCGCGCCGCGCGGTATGGATCGCTTCGGTGTCTCGGTGAACAACGGCCTGCTCGTGATCGACACGGGCGCGGTGTTCGCCGGCCCCGCGATCGGTGTGAACACCACGGGTCAAGAGGCCGAGGGCCCGCACTGCATCGGCGCCGGATCGGGAGGTCACTGACATGGTCGCGCTCGCCACGACCTCGATCGCCTGGGTCATCCTCGTCGCCTCCCTCATCGGGTGGTCGCTGTATGCATGGTCGAACGTCCGCGGTTCGCGCCGCGAGGTGGGTGCCGAGCAGAAGCTCGCCGCCAACCGCAAGCCCTACTTCGACGACGAGGTCCTCGAGGGCCCGCGCCTCGAGCGCGTGCAGTTGCTCGGACTGGTGTTCCTCGTGATCATCACCATCGCACTCCCGCTCTACTGGGTGCTCGAGCCCGGTCGCCAGGTCGGGGCCGAGTTCGGATTCGAGAAGCGATTCACCAAGTGGGGTGGGCGCAACTTCGCCGCGACGGCAGACGGCGGCTTCAACTGCGCCGGGTGCCACGGTGGCATGTCGGCGAACGGTGGAGTTGCCGAGTACTCGGTGACCGACCCGAAGACCGGCGAGGTGAAGGCCGTGTCGTGGAAGGCCCCGGCGCTCAACACGGTGCTCTACAAGTTCAGCGAGGACGAGATCCGGTTCATCCTCAACTACGGACGCCCCTTCTCGCCGATGTCGGCCTGGGGAACGATCGGCGGCGGGCCCCTCAACGAGCAGTCGATCGACAACCTTGTCGACTACATGGCATCGATCCAGATTCCGCAGGAGAACTGCACCTCGACGCGCAGCACGTTGAACCCCACCTGCGACGGCGGAACCCTGCCGGCCGAGAAGAACGCCGAAATCATCGCCGAGGCCGAGCGCCTCATCAAGGCTGGTACCTATGGATCGCTCGGTGAGGCGCTGTTCAACCTCGATCTGGGTTCGGGTGCGTACTCCTGCGCGCGGTGCCACACCAAGGGTTGGTCCTACGGTGATCCGCAGACGACCGGCGGTGGCGCCTTCGGGCCGAACCTGACCGGTGGCTCGACCGTTCGCCAGTTCCCGAATGCCGACGAGATGGTCGCGTTCCTCAAGGTCGGCTCCGAGTACGGCAAGCGCTACGGCGAGCAGGGGCAGGGAAGCGGTCGCATGCCCGCATTCGGCCAGATCTACACCGACGACCAGATCCGTGAGATCGTCGAGTACGTGAGGGGTCTGTGATGCTGGCAAATCTCCTCGCCGTCTCCTGGCAGCCCGAGATCCGCGGCTACCTCGTCGTCCTCGTGATGGTGATCACGCTCATCGGTTCGACGTACCTCATCCTCGGCACCAACGTCGGGGCACGGCTCGGGTTCATGATCGCGCTTGCTGGTCTGGCGGGCTGGATGATGTCGATGGCCATCATCTGGGCGGTCTACGGCATCGGATTGAAGGGTCCCGAGCCCACATGGCAACCGGCATCACCGGCGACGATCGTGCGCAACGGTGAATTGCTCGACCAAGCCGGGGTCATCGAGGCGGGTGTCGATCTGGCCGGGCTCGATGCATCAGCCGCGTCGAAGAAGGTCGCCCAGCAGATGGTCGCCGAGGCATGGAGGGTGCTCGACGAGGCCGATCCCCGCCGTGGGCAGGCAGTCGCCTCGGCCGACGAGATCATCCAGATCGAGGCAGAGGAGTTCTCCGCCGGCGAGTACACCGCGGTGGCGGTGTACGACCGGGGCGGCGAGCGCTACCCGAAGATCGGTGAGTCGCTCGACTTCTTCGCATTCCGTCACAAGCCGCGGTACTCGGTGGTCGAGGTCGCGACACTGTTGCCCCAGCGCACCGAACCCGGACGCGCACCGGCCCGACCGGTGATCGATGAGTCCCAACCGCACCGCTATGTGGTGATGATCCGTGACCTCGGCGCCAAGAGGCAGCCGGCGTTCCTGATCGCGCTCGGGTCGGGGATCATCTTTTTCCTGATGTGCTGGTTGCTCCACCGCCGCGAGGCGTACTTGAAGGGCAATCTCGCGCTCAAAGCCCCGGCGGCCTGAGCCATGGGGCAGTACCTCCCGATCATCGCACTCACGGTGCTCGCGGTGCTGTTCGCCCTTCTCAGCCTCGCCGCCTCGCGCCTGCTCGCGCCGAACCGGCCGAGCAGTGCCAAGGAGGCGCCGTATGAGTGCGGCATCGTCCCGGGTCGCGAGCCCCCGGAGCGTTTCCCCGTGAGTTTCTATGTCATCGCGATGCTCTTCATCATGTTCGACATCGAGTTGATCTTCGCCTACCCCTATGCCGTCGATCGCCAGTTCCTCGGTGTGTTCGGGTTCGCCGAGATGATCGCGTTCAGCGCAGTGTTCTTCGTCGCATTCGTCTACATGGTCGCCCGTGGTGCTCTCGACTGGGGTCCGCTGCAGCGCCGCTTGGTCCCGGTGGGTGAGATCCCCGCCGAGCGAGAGGGCGTGAAGCTGGTCGGTCTCGAGGGTCGCGCGCCGGTGGCGACGGGCGACGAGGGGCGGACCGCCTGATGAATGCGGTGCGCAGCGTGCTCGACGACGGTCTCGCCGGTATCAACCACAACTTTGTGACCGCTCGCGTGGAGGATCTCGTCAAGTGGGCGCGGTCGCGCTCGTCGTGGGGTGCATCGTTCGGGCTCGCCTGCTGTGCGATCGAGATGATGGGCACCGGAGCCGCGCACTACGACCTCGCACGGTTCGGCATGGAGGTCTTCCGCGCATCGCCGCGCCAGGCCGACATCATGATCGTGGCGGGACGCGTGAGCCAGAAGATGGCACCGGTGCTGCGCCAGGTGTACGACCAGATGATGGAGCCCAAGTGGGTCATCTCGATGGGCGTCTGCGCCTCGAGCGGCGGAATGTTCAACAACTACGCGATCGTGCAGGGCGTCGACCAGATCGTGCCCGTCGATGTGTACGCGCCCGGGTGTCCCCCCACCCCGGAGACCCTCATCCATGCGATCGAGACATTGCACCAGTCGATCGAGGACGGCGAGATCATGCGCCGGCGCTCCTCGAACGGCGGTGGTGCCGCGATCGACCTCGCGGTGGCAGCCCCGGTCACCGTCCCCGTCGCGATCGGTCACAAGTGACCATGTCGGAACCGACCGCTGCGGAGGAAGCCGTGCCGACGGCGGTGGAAATGGTTCACGGATGCCCCGTGACATCGTCGCGCGGTCAGCGCGTGCTGCACCCGGGTCGCGGGCGACTGGTCGACGTGGTGCGAGCGCTGTACGTCGATGGTTTCGAGGTGTGTGTGGATCTCACGGGGGTCGACTACCTGGGCGCTCCGGCGCGCGATCTTCCCGTCGGTGTGACCCCCGAGCGGTTCGAGGTCGTGGTGAACCTGCTGTCGATCTCACGCGGTGAGCGCGTGCGTCTGCGCACCCAGGTTCCCGCGTCCGATCCGGTCGTGCCGTCGCTGTTCGATGTGCATCCCGGCACCGAGGCCCACGAGCGCGAGACCGTCGACATGTTCGGAATCTCCTTCGACGGCCATCCCGACATGACACGCATCCTCATGCCTGAGGATTGGGTGGGACATCCGTTGCGCAAGGACTACGACGAGGGTCGCATCCCGGTGCAGTTCAAGGGGGCGAACGCGTGACCACGTTCGATGTGCCCGCAGAGACCACCGGGGCCGACACCGTCCCCGCGACGAACGCGGTGGTGGCCGCCGGCACGAGCGAGGGCGAACAGGAACTCCAGTCGCGGTCCGTCTCGGGTGCGCGCGAGTTGATGCGCGAGGTGGGATCGGTCCTGCGGATGAGCGAGGCCGATGCCGCACGACTCGCCGAGGTCCGCGCCGAGGCCGACGAGGACCAGACCATGATCATCAACATGGGGCCCCAGCACCCCAGCACGCACGGCGTGCTGCGCCTCATGCTCGAGCTCGAGGGCGAGACGGTGCTGCGGTGCAAGCCGATCATCGGCTACCTGCACACGGGGATGGAGAAGACCGCCGAGTCGCTCACATGGATGCAGGGCGGCACGAACGTGACGCGGATGGACTACCTCTCGCCGCTGAACAACGAGCTCGTCTTCTCGATGGCGGTCGAGAAGCTCCTCGGGATCGACGGCGATCTCCCCGAGCGCGCGGTGTGGATCCGCATGCTCCTCTCGGAGTTGAACCGCATCAGCAGCCACCTGCTCTTCCTGGCCACGAACGGCATGGACATCGGGGCGGTGTCGATGATGCTCTACGGCTGGCGTGAGCGCGAGGAGGTCCTGCGGTTCTTCCAGAAGGTCACGGGCCTGCGGATGAACCACAACTTCATCCGCCCCGGCGGCACCGCCGCCGATCTCCCGGCGGGATGGCGCGACGATGTCCTCGACTTGCTCGACATGCTCCCGCCGCGACTCGAGGAGTACGAGATCCTGATGAACGGCCAGCCGATCTGGCGCGACCGTCTCCAGGGCGTGGGAGTGATCACATCGTCCGAGGCACTCGCGCTCGGTGCGACCGGTCCGATCCTGCGCTCGACGGGTGTCGCATGGGACCTGCGCCGCGGCATGCCCTACCTGCGCTACGACGAGGTCGATTTCGACGTCGTCGTCGGCGCCCACGGTGATGCCTACGACCGTTACGCGATCCGCCTGAACGAGATCCGCGAGTCGATCGGGATCGTCCACCAGGTGCTCGATGCGATGCCCGCCGGCGACTACCGGATCCAGAACAAGAAGGTCACGCCACCGCCGCGCGCCCGCATCGACGAGTCGATGGAGGCCTTGATCCACCACTTCAAGATCTTCACCGAGGGCTTCAAGGTGCCCGAGGGTGAGGTCTACGTCGCGATCGAGAGCCCGCGCGGCGAGATCGGGTGCTACATCGTGAGCGACGGGTCGCCGACTCCGCTGCGCATGCACGTGCGCGCCCCGTCCTTCGTCAACATCCAGGCGATGCCGCACATGATGCGCGGCGGTCTCGTGGCCGACGCCGTCGCCGTCATCTCCTCTGTTGATCCGGTTCTCGGGGAGGTGGACCGCTGATGGCGCGCTTGAACGACGACAACGTCCGTCTCGCCACCGAGATCATCTCCCGCTACCCGCGGCCGCGTTCGGCGACGATCCCGTTGCTGCACCTGGCCCAGCAGCAGGACGGTCACGTCACCAACGAGGCGATGGCCCACATCGCCGAGCTCGTCGGTGCGACACCGGCCGAGGTGTGGGGCACGGCATCGTTCTACGAGATGTTCAAGTTCGAGGCCGTCGGCAAGTACGTGGTGAACATCTGCGGAACCATGTCGTGCGCACTCATGGGTGCCGATGAGTTGATCCACCACGCCGAGGAGCACCTGGGTGTCCACGTGGGGGGAACCACCGCCGACGGCTCGTTCACCCTCGAGCGTGCGGAGTGCCAGGCCGCCTGCACCGAGGCGCCGTGCCTGCAGGTGAACTACCGCTACAGGTTCCGCGTCACGCCCGAATCATTCGACTCGCTCGTGGACGACCTTCGTGCGGGTCGTCTCGACGGTGAGATCCCTGCGCACGGGACGCTCGCGACCGTGCGTCAGCAGATCCCCGCCGGTCGCGGCGTGGGAGCAGTCGCTCCCGAGTCCGTGGTCTCCAATCCCGACTGGTTCGACGGAAAGGCCGCGCTGTGAGTGGTCCGTCGGGCACCTGGCAGCACGCCCCCGGATTCTGGGAGGGAGACCGCCCGCGCATCGTCACGTCGCGGTTCGCCCACGCCGATTCGCACACACTCGAGCGGTTCCTCGCCACCGACGGCTACTCCGGTCTGCGCAAGGCGCTCGCCATGGCGCCGGCCGATGTCCACGGAGAGGTGCGCACCGCCACCGTGCTCGGTCGCGGCGGCGCGGGCTTCCCCGCCGGGACGAAGTGGGGTCTCACACCTGACGGCGTGTGGCCGAAGTACCTTGTGGTGAACGGGGACGAGAGCGAACCCGGGACCTACAAGGACCGCCTGCTCATGGAGCGCGACCCGCACCAGTTGATCGAGGGATGCCTGATCGCCTGCTACGCCGCGGGGCTCTCGCAGTGCTTCCTCTATGTCAGGGGCGAGATGGCACTCGCCCAGGAGCGCATCGCGACCGCACTGAACGAGGCGTACGCCGCCGGCTATGTCGGGCGCAACATCCTCGGGTCGCGGTTCTCGCTCGACATCGTCCTGCACTGGGGTGCGGGCGCCTATGTGGTGGGTGAGGAGACGGCGCTCATCGAGTCGCTCGAGGGCAACCGGGGCATGCCGCGACTGAAGCCCCCGTACTTCCCGGCCGTGATCGGGCTCTACGGCCAGCCCACGATCGTGAACAACGTCGAGACACTCGCGAACCTGCCCTGGATCATGCGCAACGGGGCATCTGCCTACACCGCGATCGGGACGGCGACATCGCCGGGCACCCGAATGGTCGCGGTGTCGGGTCATGTCGCGCGTCCCGGCGTCTATGAGATCGTCAACGGCACGACAACGTTCCGCGACTTGATTTTCGGGGACGAGTTCTGCCGGGGCATCCGCGACGGCAACACCTTGAAGGCCTTTGTCCCCGGCGGCGGTTCGGCGCCGTGGTTCACCCCCGATCAGTTGGACCTGCCGTTCGAGGCGAGCCAGGTCGGACCGGCGGGCTCGATGCTCGGTTCGGGTGCGGTGATGGTGATGGACCACACCACCGACATCCCGCGCGCAGCCCTCACACTCACCCGTTTCTACGCCCATGAGTCGTGCGGCAAGTGCACGCCGTGCCGCGAGGGCGGCACCTGGCTCGAGCGCATCCTCTCCCGGGTCGTCGACGGTCGCGGCACCATGGAGGATCTCGACCAGTTGATGGAGGTCGGCCAGTCGATCTGTCCGGGCGACTTCCCGCACGCGTCATCGTCCGATCTCGGACTCACGGCCGTTCCCTTCCCCTACAGGATGAACACGATCTGCTTCGTCGGTCCGTCGGCGTTCGCGCCGGTGCACTCCGCGCTCACGCTGTTCCGGTCCGAGTTCGAGGCGCGTGTCTCGCGCCGCACCCGCATCCCCGTCAAGGCGGTGGCTCCGTGACGACGATCGATCCCGGCAGCGAGGCGATCCCGGCGCCGGAGCCCGATCCGAACGCGGTCTCGGTCACGATCAACGGGCGCACCGTGGAGGCGCGCAAGGGCGAGTGGATCATCGCGGCCGCCGACAGGGCCGGCGAGTACATCCCGCGTTTCTGCTACCACCCGCGCATGAACTCGGTCGGCATGTGCCGCCAGTGCCTCGTCGAGGTCGAGGGGCCGCGCGGTCCGATGATGGTGGTGTCGTGCATGACGCCGGTGGCCGAGGGCCAGGTCGTGCGCACCGACACCCCCCAGGTCAAGCGCGCCCAGGAGGGGATGATCGAGCTGCTCCTGGCGAACCACCCGCTCGACTGTCCGGTCTGTGACAAGGGAGGGGAGTGCCCGCTGCAGGATCAGGCATTCAGCCACGGCCCCGGAGAGAGCCGGTTCGTGGAGGAGAAGCGCCACTACGAAAAGCCGATCCCGATCAGTGAGATCGTCTACCTCGACCGCGAGCGATGCATCCTCTGCGACCGCTGCACCCGGTTCGCCGACGAGGTGGCCGGTGACGCGTTGATCCACTTCACCCAGCGCGGCAACAACACGCAGGTGATGACCTTCCCCGACGAGCCGTTCGCCTCGTACTTCTCGGGCAACACCGTGCAGATCTGCCCGGTGGGTGCGCTGACCGCCAAGCCCTTCCGGTTCAAGGCGCGCCCGTGGGATCTCGAGCAGCGCGAGAGCACGTGCACCACCTGCAGCGTCGGGTGCCGCACCGTCGTGCAGTCGAGCCGCGACGAGATCGTGCGCGTCCAGGGTGTCGACTCCGACCCGGTGAACTGGGGCTGGTTGTGCGACCGGGGTCGTTTCGACTTCCAGTCGGTGAACTCCGGTGACCGCGTCCTGGCCCCGCTCGTGCGCCGCGACGGCGCTCTCGCACCGGCGACGTGGGCCGACGCACTCGACGAGGTCGCGCGACGCCTCCGCCATGGCGGCGCATCGGTTGCGATCCTCGGCGGCGCGCGCGGGACGAACGAGGACGCCTTCATGTGGGGTCGGCTCGCCGATGCGATCGGATGCACGATGCGCGACGCCCAGCTCGACGATGGTCTGCCTGCCGAGGTGCTGGCGATGCCGCAGGCGACGATCGACGAGACCTGCTCGGCCGCGACGGTCGTGCTCGTGGCGCCAGATCTCAAGGAGGAACTGCCGGTCCTGCACCTGCGTCTCCGCGACGCGGCCATGAAGAAGAGGATCAGGATCATCGAGATCTCCCCGGTCGAGACTGCCCTGACGGCGCTCGCCTGGCGCTCGGTGCGCTGCGAGCCGGGCACCCAGCCCGAGGCCGTCGCCGAACTCCTCGCCGATGCCGACGTGCGCTCCCAGCTCGGGTCCGGCTCGACGGTCGTCGTGGCGGGCAGGGCGAACCTGGCCGAGTCCGCGTCGCACACGATGGCCGCCGTCGAGTCGCTGCTCGCAGCGGCTCCCTCCGCGTCGGTCCTGCCGGTGCTCCGCCGTGCGAACGTGCGCGGTGCGCTCTCGCTCGGCCTCGCCCCACGCGACGGTCGCGATGCCGCCGCGATCCTGCGCGAGGCCGCCGAGGGTCGCATCGAGTGCCTCGTGCTCCTCGGTTCCGATCCGCTCTCCGATGTCCCCGATGCAGATCTCGCGCGGCGTGCACTCGCCGGTGCCCGTTTCGTCGTGTCGATCGATGCGTTCCTCTCGCCGAGTGCCGCGCATGCCGATGTGGTGCTCCCCGCCGCGGTCGCGGGTGAGAAGGACGGCACCACGACGAACCTCGAGGGACGCGTCACGGGCACGGCCCAGAAGATCACGGCGCAGGGAACCGCACGGGCCGACTGGATGATCGCGGCCGAGCTCGCAGAGATGCTCGGACACGACACCGGTGTGGCCACACTCGCCGATGTGCAGCGCGCGATGGCGTCGAGTGCCCCGGGCTGGGGCGAGGCGACATCGCGTCTCGCCGACGATGTGGACGGCGTGGTCGTGCGTGCCGCGCCGGTCGCGGCACGCCCGGTGCAGCGCACCGCTCCCGGCCCGCGCAACTCCTATGAGTTCCGACTCGTGCTCTCGCGCAAGCTCTACGACTCCGCGATCGCGACGCGCACGAGCCCGGCGCTCGCCCAACTCGCGCCCGGTGCGGGAATCACCGTGCACCCGCTCGACCTTGAGCGAATCGGCGTCGCCGTCGGCGCATCGGTGAAGGTCGTCGCGGGCAACCACACCGTGGTGCTGCCGGTCTCGGTCTCGACGCGCGTGCCCAGGGGCACCGCGCTCTCGCCGTTCAATCAACCGGGTGCCGACATCCGCGAGCTCGTGCGCGGCGCGGGAGCAGTCGACGTGAGGATCGAGGCGCCGTGACCGGCTTGCTCGCGATCGACCCGATGCTCGAGGGTGGCATCGGATGGGCCGAGGTGCTCGTGGTCCTGGTCAAGGTCCTGCTCGTGTTCGTCGTCGGGCTCGTGGCCACGATGCTGATGGTCTGGTTCGAGCGCAAGGTGATCGCCGGCATGCAGAACCGTGTCGGGCCGAACAAGGCCGGCCCCTTCGGCTTGCTCCAGACGCTCGCCGACGGGATCAAGTTGTTCTTCAAGGAGGACCTCCTGCCCGAGCGCGCCGACAAGTTCGTGTTCCGCCTCGCGCCGTACCTCGCACTCGTGCCCGCGTTCCTCGCATTCGCGATCATTCCCCTCGGCGGGGACTTCCGCGGTGACAACGCCGGGATCGTGACGCTGTTCGGCCAGGAGACCCGACTGCAGCTGGCCGACCCGCCCGTGGGGGTGCTCTTCGCCCTGGCCATCTCCTCGATCGCGGTCTACGGCATCATGCTCGCGGGATGGTCGAGCGGGTCGAAGTACCCGCTGCTCGGATCGGTCCGCGCCTCGGCCCAGATGGTGTCGTACGAGGCGGCCCTTGGTCTCTCGCTCGGGTGCGTGCTGCTCGTGTCGGGCACGCTGTCGACAGCGGGGATCGTCGACCTCCAGACCTCGATCGGGAACTGGAACATCGTGGCCACCGGCTTCGTGCCCTTCGTGATCTTCCTCATCGCGGCCACCGCCGAGTTGAACCGGCCGCCCTTCGATCTGGTCGAGGCGGAGCAGGAACTCGTGGGCGGGTTCAACACCGAGTACGCCTCGATCCGCTTCGCGTTGTTCTTCCTCGCCGAGTTCATGAACACGATCACGATGTCGGCGCTCATCGTGACCCTGTTCTTCGGCGGGCCGCAGCCGATCGGCATCGGCGACACCACGATCGACCTGCCGATCCCGAATGCGGTCGAGGGAACGGTCTGGTTGCTGCTCAAGGTCCTGGTCTTCCTCTATGTCTACGTCTGGTTCCGTGCGACGCTCCCGCGCCTGCGCTACGACCAGTTGATGGACCTCGGTTGGAAGGTGCTGATCCCCGGTTCGCTCGCATGGTTCATGCTGCTGGCGGCCCAGAGGGTCGGGCGCGAGGCCGGATGGGACCAGATCGTCGTCACGTCGGTGACCGCACTGGTGCTTCTCGGTGGCTACGGGTTGTTGTCGCGCGCCAACAGGGTCAGTCGCGAGAACCGCGAGCGGGATGGAGCGGGATTCTGATGGGCTATCTCGGAGGTTTCCTCGTCACGATCCGCCAGCACGGTCGACGCAACCGCGTCACCACCGAGTACTCGGGCGGCAGGGTCTGGCGGCGCAAGAAGCGCGACGATCACGACCAGAAGATCGACAAGCCCGAGCGCCTGCACGGCCGGCACGTTCTCAACCGCTACGAGGACGGCATGGAGAAGTGCATCGGGTGCGAGTTGTGCGCGGGCGTGTGCCCGGCACGGTGCATCTACGTGCGCGGCGCCGACAACGACCCGGATGCGCCGACATCCCCCGGCGAGCGGTTCGGATTCGTCTACGAGATCAACTACCTGCGGTGCATCCACTGCGATCTGTGCGTCGAGGCCTGCCCGACCGAGGCGATCACCGAGACCAAGTTGTTCGAGTTCTCGTTCACCAACCGCCGCGATGCGATCTACACCAAGGACGAACTCCTGGTCGACGACGAGGGCCGACCGCGGCAGTTGCCGTGGGAGGACTGGCGACCGGACGAGGACCTCCACACCTCGGGCTGGATGCGCGCGACCTCACCCTCGGGAGACGCAGACTTCGAGGGGATCGTGGCCTGGAGCGGCGAACTGGGTCACGGTGTGCGTGCACCCGAGCCCGCGCAGCACGAGCGGGACGCGGGCGGTGACGACTGATGGAGCTCTTCGTCTTCATCTGCTCGGCCGCGATGGTCCTGCTCGGAGCGATCGGGGTGGTCACCAGGTCGAACCCGGTGCATGCGGCGCTCAGCCTGGTGCTGACGTTGTTCGGCGTCGCCGTCACGTTCGTCGCCCTCGAGGCCCACTTCCTCGCGGCGGTCCAGGTCATCGTCTACGCCGGCGCGATCGTCGTGCTGTTCCTCTTCGTGATCATGCTCCTCGGGGTCGACCGCGCCGAGAACCTGCGAATCGAGCCGCTGCGCGTGCAGCGTCCACTCGCGATCGTGGTCTCCACCGGTGTCGCTGCCGTGGTGATCGCTGCGATCGTCAGGGCCCGCAACTCGCTCGCCGATCCCGCGCGGGGACTCGACCCGACGGCCGTGGATGCCCACGACGCGAACGTGCGCCAGATCGCCCGGGAGATCTTCTCCACCAACGTCTTCGCCTTCGAGTTGACCTCGGTGCTCCTGCTCGTGGCGGTCGTCGGCACGGTGCTCCTGGCGCGTCGCCAGAGGGCGGCCGGTGCGGGGAACGGGGCGCGTCCGTGACCGCGGCGATCGTGCCCACCACGACGTGGTACCTCGTGCTCGCCGCCGTTCTGTTCGGCATCGGGACACTCGGGGTGATGGTGCGTCGCAACCCGCTCGTGATGTTCATGTCGATCGAGTTGATGCTGAACGCGGTGAACCTGTCGTTCGTCGCACTCGCATCCCGGCTCGGCGACATCAACGGCCAGGTCGTGGTGTTCTTCGTGCTCGTGGTGGCCGCCGCCGAGGTCGTGGTCGGCCTCGGCATCATCGTGTCGATCATGCGTCGCCGCGCGAGCGTGACCGCCGATGATCTCTCGGAATTGAGGGGCTGACGCCGTGTCCGATCTGCTCTGGTTGATCCCCGCACTGCCCCTCGCCGGGTTCCTCGTCATCCTGGTCCTCGGTCGTCGCCTCGGCGAGCCCGGGGCCGGTGTCGTCGCGACTCTCGCGACCGCGTCGTCGTTCGTCGTGGTGGCCGCGACGTATCTCGACCTGCTCGGCCGGCCCGAGGAGGAGCGCCACCTCGTGCTGCGACTCTTCGAGTGGGTCCCCGTCGGATCACTGAGAGTCGACATGGCTCTCACGGCCGATCCGCTCTCGATCGCGATGGCCCTGTTCGTGACGGGGATCGGCTCGCTCATCCACCTGTATGCGATCGGCTACATGCACGGCGACCCGAAGTTCCCGAAGTTCTTCATGTACCTCAACCTCTTCGTCTTCTCGATGCTGATGCTCGTGATGGGGGAGAACCTTCTCGTGACCTTCCTCGGGTGGGAGGGCGTGGGTGCGTGTTCGTACTTCCTGATCTCGTTCTGGCACGACCGCGAGTCGGCGGCCACGGCGGGCAAGAAGGCGTTCGTGACCAACCGCGTCGGCGACTGGGGAATGATGGTGGCGATGTTCCTCGCCTTCTCGGCGGTGGGCACACTCTCCTACGACGCGATCAACCACGCGGCCGAGAAGGGGGAGATCGCCGCGGTGACCGCGACGGGCATCGCGCTCATGCTCCTTGTCGCCGCCTGCGGCAAGAGCGCGCAGTTGCCCCTCTACCTGTGGCTCCCGGATGCGATGGAGGGTCCGACCCCGGTCTCGGCCCTGATCCACGCGGCCACCATGGTGACCTCGGGTGTGTTCCTGCTGACCCGGACGGCCCCTGTTCTCCATGCCGCCTATCCGTGGGCGGCCGATGTGATCGCCGTCGTCGGCGCGGCGACGGC
>JBJTCB010000023.1:0-27524 GCA_046091605.1 Actinomycetota bacterium
GACAGCAGCATCTCGCGCGTGAAGACCTTGCCCGGGTTCTGGGCCAGGAACTTGAGCAGTTCGTACTCCATGTAGGTGAGATCGAGCGGCTTGCCGTTGAACGAGGCCTGGTATGTCTCGAGGTTGAGCGCGAGGCCGGAGTGCTCGACGAGTTCGGGGCGCACCGCACCGTGGGCCCGCGAGAACAGGTGCTTCAGACGCGCCTCGAGCTCGCGCGGGTGGAACGGCGAGAGGCAGAAGTCGTCGAAGAGGTCGTTGCGCATCTCCAAGTCGTCGAGTTGTGCGCCCGAGACGAGAACCAGCACCGCACCCACGGGGTTGTCGCGCTTGCGGATCGCGCGCGCGAACGCCCAGGCACCCTCGGGGTCGGCGTCGCAGGCGATGATCGCACCCATCCATCCGCCGGCGGGCTCGGACTTGGCGGCTTCCTCCGGCGACGACGCCGGCTTCCAGCGATGGCCACCGAGGTCGAGCGTGCGCGCGAGGTCGGGTGAGGCACTCCCGGGGAAGACGACGATCATCTCCGAGGTCGCCATCGGCTACAGCGACCTCAGGTAGCGGTCGAGCTCGAAGGGCGTCACTTGTGTCTTGTACTGGCGCCACTCGTGGCGCTTGTTGCGCACGAACCACTCGAAGATGTGATCGCCCAGGGTCTCCTGCACGAGGGGCGAGGACTCCATCACGCGCAACGCATCGGTGAGCGACTGCGGCAACTGGGTGATGCTCAGCTTGTCGAGCATCGTGTCGTCCATCTCGAACAGGTTCGCGTCGGCCTCGGCCGGGAGCTCGTAGCCCTCGCGGATGCCCTTCAGGCCCGCGGCCAGGATCACCGAGAAGGCGAGGTACGGGTTGCACGCGGGATCGGGCGAGCGGTACTCGATGCGGGTGGCGCTCGGGCTGCCGCGCTTCGGGATCGGCACCCGGATCAGGCCCGACCTGTTGTTGCGCGCCCACGAGACGTGCACCGGCGCCTCGAACCCGGGCACGAGCCGCTTGTAGGAGTTCACGGTCTGGTTCGTGACCGCGGTGATCTCGGCCGCGTGGCGGAGGAGTCCGGCCATGAACCTCTTGGCGACCGGGCTGAGGTTGTACTGGTCACCGTCGTCGAAGAACGCGTTCGCGTCCCCCTCGAACAGCGACATGTGGAGGTGCATCCCAGAACCCTGCACGCGCTCGAGGGGCTTGGGCATGAATGTCGCGTGCACGCCGTGCATCGCGGCGATCTCCTTCACGATCATGCGGAAGGTCATCACCGAGTCGGCCATCGTGAGCGCATCGGTGTGGCGCAGGTCGATCTCCTGCTGGCTCGGTGCGTCCTCGTGGAAGGAGTACTCGACGGGGATGCCCATGGTCTCGAGCGTGCGGATGGTCTCCTTGCGCAACGACGACGAGACATCGGTGGTGGTGAGGTCGAAGAAACCGCCCTCGTCGAGCGGCACCGGCACCCCGTCGGGTCCGGGCTTGGCGAAGTAGAAGTACTCGATGTCGGGCGCGACGAGGAACTCGAACCCCATCGCACGGGCCGCATCGAGGTTGCGCCGCAACACCTGGCGCGGGTCACCGTCGAAGACCGAGCCGTCGAGATTGTGGACGTCGCAGAAGATGCGCGCCTCCGCCGTCTTCGGGTCGACCCACGGGAGTACCTCGAAGGTGGTGGGGTCCGGGATCGCGAGGACATCGGCCTCCTGGATGCGCGAGTACCCGTCGATCGATGAGCCGTCGAACGACATGCCGTCCTCGAGTGCGTTCTCGAGCTCGGCGGGACTGATGGCGAAGCTCTTCAGGGTCCCGAGCACGTCGGTGAACCAGAGCCGGATCAACCGGACTCCTCGTTCCTCGACGGTGCGGAGCACGTAGTCGCGTTGCTGGTTGAGCATCTCGCTCACCTCCTCAGTCTGCCGTGGTGGCCGACCGGCGACCACGGGAGGTTTCCCGACCCCGCCGATCGGGGCCCGGAGTGCAGAAACGGGGGGCTCTCGCCCCCCGTTTCGCGCGTGTTGTGTCCGTTCTGGTCCGTGGACCGGATCAGCCGCAGACCGTCTCGAGGATGAGACGGGTGACCGTGTACGGGTCGCAGTTGGCGTTCGGACGACGGTCCTCGGCGTAGCCGCGCTGGTCGCGGGCCACCTGCCAGGGGATGCGCACCGACGCACCGCGGTTCGAGACGCCGTAGGAGTACTTGTTCCACGGGGCAGTCTCGTGCTTGCCGGTGAGGCGGCTCTGGATGTCGTGGCCGTAGTTCTCGACGTGCTCGAGCACGCGGGTGCCGAGCTTCTCGCAGGCGTCGATGATCGCCTGGTAGTTCTCGCGCATCGCGCGGGTCGAGAAGTTGGTGTGGGCACCGGCGCCGTTCCAGTCACCCTTCTCGGGCTTGGCGTCGAACGAGATCACCACGTCGTGGTCCTCGGCGATGCGGTGCAGCAGCCAGCGCGCCACGTACATGTGGTCGCTGACCGACAGCGCGTCGAGCGGGCCGATCTGGAACTCCCATTGTCCGGGCATCACTTCTGCGTTGGTGCCCGAGATGCGCAGTCCCGCATCGATGCACGCCTGGGTGTGTGCCTCGATGATGTTGCGGCCGACGACGCGTCCCGCGCCGACGCCGCAGTAGTACGGGCCCTGGGGCTTCGGGTATCCACCGACGGGGAAGCCATAGGGGCTCCCGTCGGGGCGGAGCATCGTGTACTCCTGCTCGATGCCGTAGATCATCTCGGCGCTCTTGTGCTTGGCGGCCACCTCGGCGCACTGGGCGCGAGTGTTCGACGGGTGCGGGCTCGCGTCCTTGGCGAGCAGAACCTCGCACATCACGAGCACGTTCTTGCCGCCGCGGATCGGGTCCGGGCAGTGGAAGACGGGCTTGAGGATGCAGTCGGATGAGTCACCGGTCGCCTGCTCGGTCGAGGAGCCGTCGAAGCCCCACTCGTCCATCGGCATGTCGGAGATCGACCCGGCGAAGTCGGGGAGGACCTTGGTCTTGGAGCGGAGCAGCGGCGTGGGCTGGCCTCCGTCGATCCAGATGTATTCGGCCTGGATGGGCATGGATGCTCTTTCTCTCAGGGGGAAATCCCTCAATATGACGCTCCCATCATGGCGATCGGGAGTTTCCCGGCGGTGCGAGAAATGTGAACGCTCTGTGAACCGGCGCGCGTGCCGCACGGTGACCCCGCACGGAGCACCACCGGAGCCCGACCGGGCTTGTGGGTAGCCTCGGAAATCGTGGAGAACACCGCGGAGAACAGCGTGCCGCGCCGGTCCCTGCGGGTCGGACTGGCCCAGTGCAACCCCACGGTGGGCGACCTGCGGGGCAATCTCGCCCTCATCGGGCGCCACTACGCGCGTGCCGTGGCCGAGGGGTGCGACGTCGTCGTCTTCCCCGAGTTGGTGGTGACGGGATACCCGCCCGAGGACCTGCTCCTGAAGGCGGCCTTCGTCGCCGAGAACGAAGCGACCCTCGCCGAGTTCGCTGCCGGCACCGGTCCGTGTGTCGCGGTGGTCGGGTTCGTGTCCCATGAGGGTGGTCGCCTGCACAACGCGGCCGCGGTGTGTGCCGACGGGCGGGTCGTGTCGGTGTACCGCAAGCAGTTGTTGCCGAACTACGCGGTCTTCGACGAGGAGCGCTACTTCGAACCGGGACCCACCGTCGGCGACGACGCAGCAGTGGCCGGTCTCGTGACGATCGCAGGTGTCCGCACCGCGGTGTCGGTCTGCGAGGACATCTGGCACGACGATGGCCCGGCCGCTGGTCAGGCCGCGGCCGGCGCACGGGTGTTGTTGAACCTGAACGGATCGCCGTTCCACGATGGAAAGCACGCCGAGCGCGAGGCGATGCTCGCGGGACGCGCGCGTCAGTGCGGTGCCGCAGTGGTCTATGTGAACCAAGTCGGCGGCCAGGACGAGTTGATCTTCGACGGCTCGAGTGTCGTGGTCGACCGTGACGGTCGGGTCGCGTGCCGGCTGGGTTCGTTCGCAGAGGATTTCGCCGTGGTCACCGTGCACGACGACGGCACCGTGGAACCCGGTCGCGTGGAGGATCACGGTGATGATCTCGACCGTCTGATGGGGGCACTCGTGCTGGGCACGCGCGACTATGTGCGCAAGAACGGGTTCACCGATGTCGTGATCGCGCTCTCGGGGGGTATCGACTCGACACTGGTGGCCGCGATCGCAGTCGAGGCGCTGGGCGCCGACCATGTGCACGGGGTCGCGATGCCGTCGCGGTACTCGAGTGACCACAGCCTGCTGGATGCGGCCCGGCTCGCCGCGAACCTTGGCATCGACCACCGTGTGATCTCGATCGAGCCCGCGTTCTCGGGGTACCTCGGCATGCTCGCCGAGTCGTTCACCGGTCGTGACACCGATCTCACCGAGGAGAACCTGCAGAGCCGCTGCCGCGGCACGACGTTGATGGCATTGTCGAACAAGTTCGGCTGGATGGTGCTCACCACGGGGAACAAGAGCGAGATGGCGGTGGGCTACTTCACGATCTACGGCGATTCGGCCGGTGGGTACGCCGTCATCAAGGACGTCTTCAAGACGCGGGTGTTCGCACTATGCCGTCACATCAATGAACGCGCCGGCCGCGAGATCGTTCCCGAGTCGGTGCTGGTCAAGCCGCCGTCGGCCGAACTGCGACCCGACCAGCGCGACGACCAGAGCCTGCCCGCCTACGAGGTGCTCGACCCGATCCTGCGCGAGTACGTCGACAACGACCGCACCGTGCCCGAGATCACCGCGCTCGGCCACGACGCCGAGATCGTGTCGCGGATCGCGCGACTGGTCGATGTGAACGAGTACAAGCGCCGCCAGTGCGCGCCGGGTCCGCGGGTCACCGAGAAGGCATTCGGCAAGGATCGGCGCATGCCGATCACGAACGGCTACCGCAGCCGCTGAACCGCCGAGGCCCGTCGGTACACCGTCACGAGCGCGAAGGCCGACGCCGCCAGGACCGCCGCCAGGAACGCCGGTGCGGCCGGGCCACTGCGGTCGTACAGCCACGGCGAGACGAAACTGAGCACCGCGCGACCCGAGGTGCCCGCGCCCACCGCCATGCCGAGTCCCGCCCCACTCGCACCGGGCGTGATGTTGGCCGCGACCGGCAGGATGCTCACGATCGCGAACTCGAATCCCAGCATGTAGACCACGAGCGCCACCACCGAGGGCGCCGGCACCGACCATGCCAGGGCCATCACCGCGGCGGCAACGACCATCAATGTCGCACCACGCCGCACGCTCGTCTCCTTGCCCCACAGATCCATGACGCGCGACGACCCGATGCTCGCCCCCAGCTCCACGACGCCCAGCGCCACGATCACACCCACGAGGGCTCCGGCGGTCCATCCGAATTCGTCCTCGAACCACGGCCCGAACATGATGCCGATGCACTGGCTGGCACCCAGCAGGCAGAACATCGCCGCCACCACGAACCATCCCTCGCGCGGGATCCGCGCACTCGCACCTGTCGCCGATGGCGCGTGTGCCTCGTGGCGCGGCAGACCCCTCGACACCGACACGGTCGACACGGCCATCGCCACCGCACCGATGCCGAGACCGGCGCGCCACGACACGAGCGAGGTCACGAGTCCCATCGTCGAGACACCGAGGAACAACCCGAGTGCCCAGCTGGTCTCGATGACGCCCACGACCTCGCCCCGCCGCTCGTAGGGGACATGATCGTTCACCCACACGATGAACCCGGTGTCGAACACCACCTTCGACGCGTTGAGCACGAACACCGCCGCGGTGAACACCGCGATGTGCGGGGATGATGCCGCGACGGCGGCGCCGAGCACGAGGAGCGACATTCCGAGCATCATCACCGCGACGCGGTTGGCGCGATCGATGCGACGACCGATCACCGGCGAGAGAAGGCTCGCGAACTCGGCGATCATCAGTGCGGTTCCCACCTGGACCACGGTGACATCGAGACCCCGCGCGATGACGGCGACGAAGGGTGGTGAGTACCGGTACAGCGCGTTCGAGATGAGCCGTGCCGTGACGAGACGATCGAAGTTCCGGCGCACCACCGCCGGATGGTCGGGGGCGATGAACCGGACGAAGAGGCTCAGAGTTCCTCGCCGATCTCGCCGTGCTCGAACAACTCGACGATCCCGCCCGCCTCGATGCGGGTGGCGTCACCGCCGTGGACGGTGAAGTGGCAGCCACCGAGATTGGGGATCCGTCGGTCGGGCACTCCGAGATGACGGCGCATCACGCGCAGCACCCCGGCGTGTGCGACGCAGAGCACCTCCTCGCCGGGGAACGCACGCGCGAGGTCGCCGAGCGCGGCCCCGACGCGTCCGATGATGCTCGCGTCATCCTCGAATCCCGGCGGTCGCATGTGGCTGTCGAGATAGCCGGGCCACCTGGTCTCGATCTCGTCGGCGGTCAGGCCCTGCCACTCACCGACATGGGTCTCGCGGAACCTGGGGTCGGCGGGGAGGGTCGACATCCCGAGCGATCCGGCGATGATCTCGGCGGTCATCCGAGCACGTTCGAGGTCGCTCGAGGCGATGGCGGCGAACGACCCCAACTTGTCGGCAGCGCGACGCGCCTGCTCGAGACCCAGGTCGGTGAGGGCGATGTCGGCCTGTCCCTGCCAGCGCCGCGCCGCGTTCCACTCGCTCTGGCCGTGGCGCAGCACGAGCACGCGGGTCGCAGGAGTCACCGTTCGATTCTACGGCGGCGCCGGTTGGCGTCAGCGTTCGTCGGTGATGCAGGCGAGGATGTCGGCGAAGACCTTGTCGGCGAGATTGCGCATCTCGTCGTCCGTGCGGTCCTGGATCGGGTGCGAGCAGAAAACGCGCTTCATCCCGGGGAACCCGAGCGATGCCTGTTGAGCGTCGGCACCGGAGACGAACTCATCGGAGGCCACGAACACCCCGGGCACGCCGCGCATCTCCAGATCTGCGATGTCGTGCACACTGCACGACGTGCAGCTGCCTCAATCGGCGAGCGCCTCGATGACGACGTTGCACGTGACGGAGATCTCGTGGCGCAGGTCGACCGGAGCGGGCTTGGTGAAGGTGGGCTTCTTGAAGCGCATCACGGTGGCGCCCCGCTCGACCAGCAGTTCCTCGATGCGGTCGAGGAACCTGTCGCCGCGCGGCTTGGAGATGTCGAGCAGGCCGACGGTGAGTCCCTTCACCGAGTCCGGGCGCTCGAGCGGCGTGCGCGTCGAGGGCCGCGACTCACCGGTGGGGTCCAGGATCGTGATGCCGTGGTTCGTCGGGCTCATCGACCCCGAGTATGTCACTTCCACCCGGACTCAGGTGCCCACGGTCCGGGTGACCGGGTCCGAGCCGATCGCGCCGTTGGCCCACCCGGCGATGATCGAGGAGAACAGACCCGCACCCCCGCCGGCAAAGGCCACCAGCAGACCACCCGGGCGGAATTTCGGGAGCGACTCGACTGAGGCGAGATGGTCGGGGACTCCCTCGGCCATGCCGTGTGCGCCGCGCGCGAGGTCGCGCCCGGGCGTGCCGAGCCGCGCATCGAGTTCCTCCACGAGTCGCTCGCGCGTCCAGCCCGCATCGGTGAAGATCCGTCCGTGGTCGGGGCTGACCACGAGGATCGCATCGAACCCGATCACGAGCTTGGGATGGTGCACCGTGCGCAGGCACGCCGCATACGACGCGGCCAGCTCCTCGGGGGTGCGCGCGAGTTGATCGACGACGCAGCGCGGTCCCTCGCCGGCGAACACCGTCACCGCGTTCCGGCCGGGTTCGATCCCGCGCGCGACCGACAACGGAGTGAACGGGCTCGCCTCCTCGTCCTCGGCGAAACAGAACGACAACTTCCCCGGGTTGCCGTGCGTGGCACGGTCGACCTCGCCGGGACGGCCGCCCCCGATGTTGCGGATCGCGAGCTGCACCGCGCGACCGATCGAGGAGTTGGCGCGGTTCCCCTGGCCGAAGGCGTTGATGCCCGAGTTCATGCCGATCGCCCTCGTCCCCGGCCCGTTGCAGACGATCACCGGCCCGACGGGCATCGTCGTGGCGAGGACACCGTGCATGTTGAAGGTGTCGTTGCACACGGCCTCGAGCGCCGCGATCACCCACGGCATGTGCTCGGGAAGGCATCCCGCCATCACCGCGTTGATCGCGATCTTCTCGACCGTCATCTCGACGAGGTCGGGTGGTGCGATCGCCACCACCTCCGACGCCTCGCGCGTGGTGCCGGTGAGCATGCGCAGGACGCGCTCACGGGTGGGTGGAACCACCGGCAGGCCGTCGGTCCATCCGCGCGCGAAGAGCGCCTCGAACTCGTCCTCGGCGGCGGAGAACTCCACTCGGCGCGACACGAGAACATCGCCCGTGAATCGCGCGCGGAGGCCGTCGACGAGATCGGGGTCGACGCTCATCGAACCGCACCCCGGTCGCATCGGCGGGAGGTCGGCACCCAGCGTCTCGTTCCCGGTGATCCGTCGCCACTCGTCGCGCGACCATCCGATGGTGCGCTCGGCCTCGGCGCCGTCGCGCACCGAGATGAGCGTGGGAACGGTCTCGATGTCGTGGTGCCACGAGACTGCGAGATCGGCATCGTGCACGGCTCCGAGTCCGGCGCAGAACGTCGGATCGTCCTGGACCCACACGGTGAGCGGTGTGCCGGCCGCGGCGATGGCCGAGAGAACCGGCTCGACCATCCTGCACGTCTCGCACTCGCGCTTGACGATCACGACCAATCCCTCCGGGAGAACGGGCTGAGCGGTCATGTTCCGACGCTAGTCGTGCCGTCGGCGGGCTCCGTTAGCCTCGCCAATGGAGGCGTGCGAGCACCTGGTGGGCTTCGCTGTCTTCAAAACAGTCGGGACGGGCGACCCCCGTCCGGCGGGTTCGATTCCCGTCCGCCTCCGCCATCACGTGCTGCCGCGACCGAGCCGTGGTCCCGCGATGCGCGCGTCGCCGCGCCGGAGAGTCCACCCCGCGCGATCCAGGCAGGCCGCCAACGGGACCGCGTGCTTGCGGGTGATCCCGAGCCGCTCGCGCAGGGTCGACACGGTGAAGCCCCCCGGATGCGCGGCGAGGAGTTCGGCCACGATCGGGGCGAGCGAGGCGAGGGTGTCGGCGTGGAAGGCGATGCCGTCGTGTTCGAGGACGTGACCGGCCGCGACGAGACGACGCACGATGTCGCGGTCGAGCCCCGCGGTCGCGGGACCGGTGATGCCGGCGTTCCTGATCGCATCGGCGATCGGGTGGGAGGCGAGAGGGTCGGTGCCGCGACGCGCCACGCCGACCTCTATGCGCACATCAGCGAATCGCTCATCATCGAACATGGAGACGAGATCGCGTTCCCACGGCTCGAGCGAATCCAGTGCGACCTCGCCATCATCGAGCGCCGAGGACACTCTCGACACGGCGGCCTCGAGGTTCGCGGCGGCGGCGCACCATCGACCCACCACCGGCGCCACGTCACGACCGGTGAGTCGGCGGGCGACGTCGGCGTCGAGGAATCCGTGGGCCGCCAACTGTGACTCGATGGATCCATCGGGTCGAGCATGTGAGGGGCGCCGCAACGGTGCGACGTCGAGCACGGTTCCACCTCCGATCGTGGTCGCATCCCCGGTGCGCCGCACCACGATGCGATCCCCGGGTGTCACGGGCCATGCGCGGGGAATCCGCACTCGCCAGAGCCCGGGCATCGCGAGCGGGCGCAGGGACGCCTCGACGCGGTCGGTCCCGAAGTGGACCGTGTGCCCCGACCCGGGGCGCGGGGGTTCATCGATGCCGCGCGCAAGTTCGATGCGCACGTCGACGACATCGGTGAGGTGCCAGTCGCCGTCGAGCACGAGTGCGTCACCCCGCTCGATGTCGTCGGTGGAGAGGTTGGCGAGATTGACGGCGCACCGGTGCCCGGGGAGGCACTCACTGATCACCGCACCGTGGCGTTGCAACGACCGGATGCGCCCGCGCACGCCCGTGCGCACGATCATCACATCGTCATCGATGCGGAGACGACCATGTTCGAGGGTTCCTGTCACGATTGTTCCCGCTCCGGGAAGAGTGAAGACCCGGTCCACGAACAATCGGGGCCGCCCCTTGTGTGCCCCCTGTGTCGATGCCGCCATCGATGTCGCCGTCGATGTCGCGGGTGATCTCGCAGCGCGCACATCTCCAACCGCATCCGACAGTGCGCGGCGACATTCCTCGATGCCATTCCCGGTCACCGTCGACACTGCCACCGGGGTCGACCACCGGATCGGGCTCGAGGCGAGGATGTCGGTCGTGTCGCGCGCCAGGTGGGCGAGACGGTCGTCATCGACCAGATCACATTTGGTGAGAGCAATCACACCCACGGGGATCGCGAGCAGCTCCACGATCGCTAGGTGTTCGATGGTCTGTGGCATCCATCCCTCGCGCGCATCGATCACGAGAAGGACCGCCTCCACCGCGGCGACCCCTGCGATCATCGTGCGCACGAGGTCGGCGTGTCCGGGCACGTCGATGAAGCTCAGCGCCGCCCCATCGTCATCGTCGGTGTGGGCGAAACCCAACTCGATCGTCATCCCGCGGCGCTTCTCCTCGGCGAGCCGGTCGGGGTCGGTGCCGGTCAACGCGCGGACGAGAGAGGATTTTCCGTGGTCGACGTGTCCGACGGTCGCGATGACCGTCACGGTGCACCCAGTGATCGCAGCGCATCGATGATGATGCCGTCATCGTCGGGATCAACCGAGCGCAGATCGAGGATCGTGGTGCCCTCCGATGCGCGGGCGATCACCGGCACGGCATGTCCGCGCAGGGTCGCGGTGTGGTCACCATCGAGGGCAATGCCGTGCGAGTCGATCGTGGTGTCCGGCGCCGATCCCGCACCGACGAGCGAGGTGGTCCCGATGGGTCGGCCGCACCCGGCCGCACTGATGATCTCCACCGCGCGTCGGGCGAGCGTGTCGGTGTCGGCAGTCAGCATCCGCCAGAACGGGAGCGCCTCGCACGCCGTCCTCGCCGCGAAGTGCAGGAGTGCCTCCTGCAGCAACTGGAGCGTGTGACCCCCGGGTCTGAGCGCGCGCATCAGCGGGTGTGCGGCACACGCGGCGACGAGGTCGGCGCGGCCCGCGATGATGCCGCACTGGGGTCCGCCGAGTAGCTTGTCACCGCTGAAGGTGACGAGGTCGGCGCCGTCGGCGAGCACCTGGCGCGCCGCCGGTTCGGTGCGCAACCAACCCGGCACGGGCACGTTTCCGCCGCGTGGTCTGGCCGTCAGCCACGGACAGTCGTTGTCGAGCAACCCCGATCCGATGTCGACCACCACCGGCACCGGGAGTGTCGCGAGGTCGACCACCGGGGTCGACTCGACGAACCCGATCTGTGCGAAGTTCGACGGGTGCACCTTCATCACGAGGGCGACGTCGCCCGTGGGTGAGTCGATCGCGCGTGCGTAGTCGGCGAGTCTGGTGCGGTTCGTGGTGCCGACATCGACGAGCGTGGCGCCGGACTGCTCCATCACATCGGGAACCCTGAAGCCACCGCCGATCTCGACCGATTCGCCGCGCGACACCGCGACTGAGCGACCGTGGGCGATCGCGGCGAGAACGAGCATCACGGCTGCGGCGTTGTTGTTGACGACCACCGCCGACTCTGCCCCGGTGAGGATGCGCAGGAGACGCGCGATCGGATCCTGGCGCGATCCGCGCGATCCCGTCGCGAGGTCGAACTCGAGTGCGCTCGGTCGACCCGAGGTGGACATGGGCAGTGGTGCGCGGCCGAGGTTGGTGTGCAACAGGACGCCCGTCGCGTTCACCACGTCGGCCAGGAGAGCACGATGCATCTCGTCGGCGAGACGCTCGGCGTGCGCGACAGCATCGGTCGGACGCTCCGAGACGGCACGTCGCGCGCAGTCGACCAGCACCGCGTGCGGGAGATCGTGGTGGGTGGCGAGCTCGCGTGCGAGCGCATCGACCGAGGGTGGGTGGCTCACGGACCGACCGCCCCCACTGCATCTTCGGCCACCAGTGCAACGGCTCGGCTCACATGCTCAACCTAGTGAGGACCGCCGCCGACCCGACCGGTCGTGGCGCACCGGCACATGGCTAGGTTCTCCCCATGGGTGCCTCCACCGATCCGGTTCGGCTCACCGAGTGGACCTCGTGCGGAGGGTGTGCCGCCAAGTGGGGGGCTTCCCTTCTCGGTGAGATGGTGGGAGCCCTGCCGGTCGGGTTCGATTCGTCGCTGTTGGTGGGGCTCGCGCCCTTCGATGATGCCGCCGTGTACTCCCTGACCGATGAGTTGGCGCTCGTCAGCACCGTGGATTTCTTCCCCCCACTCGTGGACGACCCCGACGATTTCGGTGCGATCGCGGCCGCGAACGCGTGCAGTGATGTCTTTGCCATGGGTGGACGCGTGGTCCTGGCGGTGAACGTCGCGGCGTTCCCGGAGGAACTACCGCGCGAAGTGATCGCCGCGATCCTCGCGGCTGCCTCGCGAACGGTCGCAGAGGCCGGTGGCACCGTCGCCGGGGGCCACACGATCCGCAATCCCGAACCGATCTTCGGACTCGCGGTGCAGGGAGTCGTCGACCCGCGCCGGGTCCTGCGCAAGTCCGGCGCACGCGCCGGTGACGCGGCCGTGCTCTCGAAGTCGCTCGGCACCGGTGTCGTCACCGCCGGCGGCACCGCGACCGAGGTGCGGGCGGCGATCGCGGGAATGAGGACCCTCAATCGGTCCGCCGCCGAGCACCTCATCGCGCTCGGTGACACGGTGCGGGCCGCCACGGATGTGACGGGATACGGACTCGCCGGTCACGGGTGGGAGATGGCTGATCGGTCGGGGGTGCATCTGCACATCGACGGATCGACGTTGCCTCTTTATGCGGGCGCGCGGGAGGCGGTCGAGCGCGGCGTGCGCACTGGTGGCGACCCTCGCAACCGTGCCTATGTCGAGGGCCGGTTCTCGTCGATCGACGAGGTTGCAACGGCACTGTGCATGGACCCCCAGACCTCCGGTGGACTCCTCGCGGCCGTCGATCAGTCGGTGGTGTCGTGTCTCGAGGATTCCGGGTGGACGAGGGTGGGGGAGTTCACCGGCGAGGCACCGGGTGTCTCGATCGGTTGAGGGACGTGTCGCGGGCTCGTGCCGACTGTCCGCCGTTACCATTCGCGGCGATGGCAGTGATCCGACTCTTCGCCCAGGCCCGCGAGGCCGCCGGCACGGGCTCCTCCACCATCGATGCGCCGACCGTGGCGGCCGTGCTGGATGAGGCCGTCGCCAGGTGGGGTGAGGGATTCGCAGCCGTGCTCGCGGGCTGCAAGGTGTGGGTGAACGGCGAGGAGGTGCCACTGGCGACAGCGGTGGGCGACAAAGATGAGGTGGCGGTGCTCCCGCCGGTCTCTGGAGGTTCATGAATGGCAGACACGGGGTCGCTCGCCGAGATCCGCACCCGTCGTCGGGGTCTCCAGGACGCAGAGGATGCTGTGTCGTTCGTGCGGAGGCTGGCCCAGGGCCGTCTCGATCTCGCCCGGGACGAGCAGCGCCGCCGTGCCGACGGCGGGGATCGCCCCTCGGGGACTCTCGCGGAACGGCTCGCCGAGGTCTTCGGTCAGCAGCACGGCGGAGGCAGCGCGCGACCGCCGCGCGAGACGAACGTGCCGGCGGACCACCCGCTCATGCAGCAGCTCGACGAGTTGTGCGAGCACTACCAGTTCGCATCACTCGAGACCCTCGATGATTCATCGCTGGGTGCACTGACTGATGGACTGGAGATGTTCGAGCGCGAGTGCTCCCGCCAGCGGCACGAGCTCTTCGAGGAGATCGACGCCCTGACGGCCGAACTGGTCCGGAGGGTCCGCGAGGGTGGCGCGGGTTCGGTCGTGTCGGGTGAATGATGCGCCGTCTGCGACCCGGGAATCGATCCGTGTCGTGTGATGCACGATGAGGGTGTGTGATGCACGATGAGTGAGTCACGATGAGTGGCGTCGGCGATTTCATCCGCCAGCAGCGCGAGAACGCACAGAAGAGCATCCGCGACCTCGCGCGCGCCGCCGGAGTCTCGAACCCGTACCTCTCCCAGATCGAGAGGGGTATTCGCAAGCCCTCGGCCGAGATTCTCCAGCAGATCGCCCGCGCACTCGAGATCTCGGCCGAGAGTCTCTACGTGCGCGCCGGGATCCTCGACGGAACTCCGGCCGAGGCATCGTCGGTGCCCGAGGCGATCGCCGCCGATGCGCGCTTGTCGGCCGAGCAGAAGCAGAGCCTGCTGTCGGTGTACCGGTCGTTCGTGTCCACGAACGGCGCGGACAATGACAAACCCTGAGTTCACGGCACACACACGCTGCGCTCTCCCGTGACGGGAAGCATCCGGGCCATGGGTAGGTTGAATGTCCCATGCGCCGCGTAGCAGTGCTCTCTCTCCACACCTCGCCGCTGGCTCAGCCGGGCGTCGGTGACGGTGGCGGAATGAATGTGTATGTGCGCGAACTGGTCTCGGCCCTCGCACACGCCGGCGTCGACTGCACGACCTACACGCGCACCTGGCGCGCCGGACTCCCGTCGGAGGTCCTGGTGGAGCCGAACCACCGCGTCGTGCACATCGACGCGGGGGATCCCGAGATGCCCAAGGGCGATCTCACCTCGGTGGTGCCCGAGTTCACCGATCGGGTCCTCGATCACATCGGCCGCAACGGGGGAACCGACGTCGTCCATGCCAACTATTGGCTGAGCGGGCTCGCCGGTCACTCGATCAAGCACGCGCTCGACGTGCCCCTGGTGAGCACGTTCCACACCTTCGCGCGCGTGAAGGCGCTCGGTGGCGACCCCGAGAGCGCCGACCGCGAACGAGCCGAGACCGAGGTCATCGGGTGCTCGGATGCGATCTGTGTCTCGTGCACCGAGGAGGAGCGCCAGTTCACATCGCTCTACGGCACGCCGCCGGGCAAGGTCGAGATCGTGGCTCCCGGTGTCGAGCACGCATTCTTCGCACCCGGCGACAAGCGCGGTGCGCGCAAGGCGCTCGAGTTGGGGGCGGGACCCGTCCTGCTCTTCGTCGGACGCATCCAGCCCTTGAAGGGTGTCGATGTCGCAGTGCAGTCGCTCGCCGAGCTGGGTCGCAGCGATGCGGTGCTGATCGTGGTGGGCGGTGCGAGCGGGACCGAGGGTGAGACCGAGCTCGCCAAGGTGCGCGCGCTCGCCGATCGACTCGGCGTCGCGGATCAGGTGCGGTTCGTCGACCCCCAGCCCCACCACATTCTGTCCACGTATTACAGGGCCGCCGACGTGGTGCTGGTGCCGAGTCGCAGCGAGAGTTTCGGTCTCGTCGCCCTCGAGGCCGCCGCCTGCGGCACGCCGGTCGTGGCGAACGCTGTCGGCGGCTTGCTGACGATCGTCGAGCACGGACGCACGGGATACCTCGTCCCGGACCGGTTGCCCGACCGTTTCGCAAGCGACATCGCCCGGATCCTCGACGACCCGGCGCTCGCCGACCGCATGTCCGCTGCCGCCGCCGCGCGCGCCCGCGGGTACACCTGGAGCTTCGCGGCTGCCCGCCTGCGCCGCGCGTACGCCGACCTCACCTCCCGGGACCGGGTCGTGTGTCGGTGATCCCGTGAGCGAGTTGTGGGGGACGGGCGACCTCGAGCTCCTCGACCGTCAGATCTCGGAGTGGTTGGCCGCGATGGCGGTGCGCGACGGGAACATCGTGGCGATCGATCGTGGCGAGGCCGATGAGCACCGGTGGTACGTGCGGATGCGGGGCGAGGAGAAGGAGTTCACGACGGTCTGGCTCACCCTCGGCCAGCGGACACTGCGCTACGAGACCTACGTGATGCCCCACCCGGAGGAGAACGCCGAGGCTCTCTGGGAGCACCTGTTGCGCCGGAATGAATCCCTCGTGGGTGCGCACTTCTCGATCGGCATCGAGGACGCCGTGTTCCTCCGCGGGGAACTGCTCGTGGGATCGGTGAACGAGCAGGAGGTCGATCGGGTGGTCGGCACGCTGTGGTCGACGGTGGAGCGCGTGTTCCCGTTCATCATTCGGATCGGATTCGCCTCGCGATTCGCCGACTGACCCGGGCGATTCTCCCGGTCGGGTCCGTCGAGTGCGGGATTAGTCTCGTCACATGTCGGATCTTCCCCGTCTCGTCGTCGTCGGAGGGGGCAACATGGGAGCCGCGCTCGTGGGCGGTCTCGTCGATGGTGGTTGGGATCCCCGATCGATCTGCGTGGTCGAGATCGATCCGGCGAAGCGCGAGTCGCTCTCGGCGTCGCTCGGGGTCGCTGTGTCGACCGACATCGTCGCGGCCGAGGGTGCAGTGGTCGCGGTGAAGCCCGCCGATGTCGCCGGCGTGAGCGCCGCGCTGGCAGTACTCGGAACGCGCCGAATCGTCTCGATCGCAGCAGGGGTGACACTGGCCGCACTCGAGACCGCCGCACCGTCTGCACGAATCGTGCGGGCGATGCCGAACACCCCGGCACTCGTCGGTGAGGGCGTGACCGCGATCAGTGCGGGTTCGGTGTGCGACGAGGACGACATGGCCTGGGCCGAGTCGGTGCTCTCTGCCGTCGGGATGGTGGTGAGAGTGCCCGAATCGCAGATGGATGCGGTGACCGCGGTGGCCGGGTCGGGTCCCGGGTACCTCTTTCTCTTCGCCGAGGCCCTGCTCGCCACCGCCATCGACGAGGGACTGCCCTCCGACGTGGCCGATGCACTGGTGCGACAGTTGTTCAAGGGGGCGGGGGCCCTGCTGGCCGGCTCGACCGAATCGCCGGCGGTGCTGCGCGAGCGGGTGACATCGCCGAACGGCACGACGGCGGCGGGCCTGGCCCAATTCGAGGCCGCCGGGCTCCGCGACATCGTGGCGAATGCGGTGAGGGCCGCGGCCGCCCGCAGTCGGGAGATGGGTCGCTGACCGACCCCGCCACGGTGCTCGTGCAGGGTTGCACAAGCCCGAAAAATTGCCGACGAAACTTTCGCGTTGCGGGGTGCCCGGTGTAGTTTGTGACGCAGGTCACCGGGGACGGGAAACCGAACCCGGGAGTCGCGCCCAGCCAATGGGCTGCGCCGAGAGGGCCGGTGCCGTCGGGGGGTTGGCACCGGCCCTCTTCGTTTCTCCCGGCAGATCTCGTTCGCATCGAGCGCGCCCCTGCCGCGCGCACGCGCCCCGGCCGCACTCCAGGAGTGATCCCCCGTGATCACTCCCTAGGGTTCTCCGCATGCACAACCACGTGTCGTTGCTCACCGATTACGGCCTCGACGACGAGTTCGTCGGCGTCGTGAAGTCGGTGATCGTGGACCTCGCCCCGCACGTGCGCATCACCGACATCACGCACGGCATCGCGGCCTTCGATGTCCGCGCCGGTTCACTCGCGCTCGCGCGCGCGATCCAGTACGTGCCGGCCGGCATCGTCATCGCCGTCGTCGACCCTGGTGTCGGGTCGGAGCGTCGCGCGATCGCCGTGGAGGTCGCGGGCGGTCGCGGGATCCTCCTCGGCCCCGACAACGGACTGCTCGCGCCGGCGACGGCGATGGCTGGTGGGGCAGAGCGCGCCTTCGTGCTCTCGAACACCGATCTGCACCTCGAGGCGCCCGGTGCCACGTCGCGGGTCGCGACGTGTTCGCACCCGTGGCGGCGCATCTCTGCAACGGCGGTGTCCTCGAGGATGTCGGCGAGGAGATCGACACCGCCCTCGTGATGCCGGGCATCGTGCCGGTCGCCAGTCGCGAGAGTCATCCCCGACACGGCGAGGGACTGCGCTGCGAGGTGACGTGGGTCGACACATTCGGCAACTGCCAGTTGAACGCCGGCGTCGAGGACATCGAGTCGTTCGGGTCGCAGTTGCGCCTCGTGATCCCGGGGGGCACGGAGGAGACCATCCGCAGTGCTCGGGTCGCCACCCACTTCGCCGTGATCGGTGATGGTGCGGTGGGGCTCGTGATCGACTCCTACGGAATGCTCGCCGTCGCGGTCGATCGCGGGTCGGCCGCGGCACAGTTGTCGCTCGGGGCCGGCGATGCGGTGCTGCTCTTTGCCGGTGAGGACCGCGGGCCCGAGGCCCCGGTCACCCTGCGCACGACTCGCTAGGGTTCAGGTCGTGCGTCCTGCCACGACACTCACGATCGGGCTCCTGCTCCTGCTCATCTTCGGAGCGGGCCTCGTGAGTTTGTTGATGCAGTCCTGAGGCGCGGCTGCGGGAGCAGCGGGGGAACGAACGTGAATCTGGCTCACATCATCGAGGGACATCCGGCGGACTCGACTGCGCTCATCAGTCGCGGACGCATCACCACCTACGGCGCACTCAGGGACCAGGTCGCGGCCGCGCGCGGAGCGCTCTCTGAACTGGGCGTGGGCAAGGGCGACGTGGTGGTGCTGCTGTGCGGGAACAGCCGGTATTTCTTGGTGGCATATCTCGCCGCGCTCGGACTCGGTGCGGTGGCATGCCCGCTGAATCCCACGAGCCCCGCTCCCGAGATCGAGAAGGAACTGGCGGTGGTGCGACCGAGAGCCGTCGTGATCGAGCCGGCCGCGTTCGACACGTGGCGCCGGGTCCACGCCTCGGTCGCCGGCGCGGTCGGTGCGGTGATCGCGACCGAGGGTCACTCACTCGACGGCGCGCACACCTTCGATGAGATGCTCGGTCATGCCCCCGCACCGATCGTGGAGGTCGACCCGTCCCACCATGCGGTGTACATGTTCACCTCGGGCACGGCCGGATCGCCGAAGGCCGCGGTCCTCTCCCACGGCAACCTTCGCGCGAACATCGACCAGACCAACACTGCCGATCGCATCACGCCGACCGATGTGGTGTTCGGGGTTTTGCCGAGCTACCACATCTTCGGATTGAACGTGGTCATCGGGCTGACGTTGGCGGCCGGTGCGAGCGTCGTGCTGATCCAGCGTTTCGATCCCGTGTCGGCGATGGAGACGATCGCCGAGCGCGCGGTGACGGTGGTGCCGGGAGCACCGAGCATGTGGATCGCACTCGCCCAACTCGATCATCCATCCCGCGACTCGTTCGCCGGGGTGCGGCTCGCGCTGTCCGGGGCCTCGAAGTTGCCCGAGACGACGGCACAGTCGATGAAGGACCGATTCGGGCTCGAGATCCGCGAGGGCTACGGCCTGACCGAGGCGTCCCCCGTGGTGACGAACTCGATCGGCACCGAGTGGTTGCCCGGTTCGGTCGGCACCCCCGTGAGGGATCTCGAATTGCGCGTCGTCGACGAGGACGGGGAGGACGTACTGGTGGGTGACACCGGGGAGATCCGGGTGCGCGGGCCGAACGTGTTCGTCGGATACCTCGACGACCCCGAGGCGACGGCGCGCGTGCTCACGGCCGACGGTTGGTTGCGCACGGGCGACATCGGCGTCATCGACGACGCCGGTCACCTCTTCATCGTCGATCGCGCAAAGGACCTGATCATCGTGTCGGGCTTCAACGTGTTCCCCGCCGAGGTGGAGGGCGTGATCAACACCCATCCCGACGTGCTGGAGTCGAGCGTGATCGGCACCGCGCATCCCCACACCGGGGAGTCCGTGCGCGCCTACGTGGTCACGAGGCCCGGCGTTCACCTCGATGAGGACGCGCTCATCGACCACTGCCGATCCCGGATGGCTCGCTACAAGTGCCCGACGAAGGTGCTCTTCGTCGAGGCCCTGCCGCGCAACCTGATCGGCAAGGTCACTCGCTACGCGCTGCGCTGACCGGGCACCCGCGACACCCCGCCGGGCTCCGACGATGCCGTCGGACCGGAGCGGGCGACGGAGGAGTTGCTGGCCACGAGGAATCCCGCGAACAACACGCTGATCCCGGTGAGGAGCGTGACCGCGAAGGCGGTGTCCTCGCCGAGGCGCCCGGCGAGACTCCCGCTCGCCGACAACGTGGCCGCACCGAGCGCGATCAGCAGGTTGCCCCCCGCGAGCATCCGCGCCGAGCCGATCGTTCGCCTCGCCGAGGTGGTGAGCGCCGGCGTCGCACCACGCACGACGCGCCATGCCGACCACGCGGCACCGGCGAAGATCACGACAGCGGGAACGGCCGAGCCCACGGCGGCGAGGATGCGGGGGAGCGCGTCGAAGACGTCGCGACCCTTGGGCAATCGATCGGGTGTGATCGGCGATCTCATCGGTGCGGTGGCCACGACACCGGCGGCGAAACCCGAGAACACGAGCAGGACCCTGGTGGTGATGCGACCTGCGCGCGGTCCGGCGAGCAGGTGCACGGTGCCCAGTGCGAGCCAGGGAACGTTGATGATCGCGCCGACGCCGAAGAACACACGGAACGAGGCCTCACTCCATCCGCGCGCCTCGGCCCACCACAGCGACAGCGCGGCCACGGTGAACAGTGCCATCGCGATCGTCCAGGCCAGTTCGTGGGCCCGCCTGCGACGCAGCCAGCGGTCGAGGGTCGACAAACCGAATGCCACGGCCACGATTGCCGATGCGGCGGCGAGTGCCGTGTTCAACGTCACGCTGACCGAGGCTACGGGGGAGCCCCGCGGAGTTCCCGAAATCGCGGCGGGGTCATTAGCCTCGTCCACGTGTCGGACTCCCCCCGCGGTCGCATTCCCGAGGCTGCCCTCGGACGCCTCCCCGTGTACCTGCGCATCCTCGGTGACCTCGTGGCGGGCGACATCGCCCAGGTCTCGAGTGACCAGCTCGCCGAGTTCGCCGGCGTGAACGCGGCCAAGGTGCGCAAGGACCTCTCGTACCTCGGCACCTACGGCACACGTGGTGTGGGCTACGACGTTCAGTACCTGACCTACCAGATCCAACGCGAGCTCGGGCTCAACCAATCGTGGCCGGTCGTCATCGTGGGCGCGGGGAACCTCGGGCAGGCACTCGCGAACTACGCGGGGATCACCGAGCGCGGCTTCCATGTCGTGGGCATCGTCGACAAGGACCTCTCCAAGATCGGCACCGTTGTGGGCGGTGTGCGCGTGCGCCACGCCGATGAACTGCAGTCGATCACCTCCGCCAAGTCGGTGAGCATCGGCATCATCGCGACACCGGCCCAGCACGCCCAGGAGGCAGCCGATGCGCTCGTGCGCGCGGGTATCGGCTCGATCATGAACTTCGCACCGACCGTGTTGTCGGTGCCCCGCACGGTGAACGTGCGAAAGGTCGATCTCGCGCTCGAGTTGCAGATCCTGAGCTACTACGAGCAGTGCCGGGCCGAGGGTCGGGCCGCTGGCGGGGACGCCGGCCCAGTGAGCGCATAGGGTCGGATCGTGTCGATCATCGTCATCGGACTCAACCACCGCACCGCGCCGGTGAGCCTTCTCGAGAAGGTGACCGTGTCCGAGGCCGGTCTTCCGAAGGCGCTCCACGGGCTCGTCGCACGCGACGACATCCGTGAGGCCGTGATCCTGTCGACGTGCAACCGCACCGAGGTCTATGCGGTCGCCGAGCGGTTCCACAATGCATTCGCCGACATCCGGGACTTCTTCTGCTCGGCGAGTGGTCTGCCCGCCGACGAGGTGACGCCGCTCCTGTGGAGCCAGCACGACGAGGATGCGATCGCTCATTTGTTCTCGGTCGCATCGGGACTCGAGTCCGCTGTCCTCGGTGAGACCGAGATCGTCGGTCAGGTCCGGCTCGCATGGGAGCGGGCGATGACCGAGGGTGTCTCGCGCAGCACGCTGAATCTGCTCTTCCGTCACGCACTCGAGACGGGCAAGCGTGTCCGCACCGAGACCGCGATCAGCCGGTCGACATCGTCGGTCTCGCACGCGGCCGTCGAGATGGCCGAGGAGATCGTCGGGTCGCTGAAGGACTCGAAGGTGCTCGTCGTGGGTGCGGGCGAGATGGGCGAGGGTGTTGCCACTGCGCTGTCGGGTGCGGGTGCCGGCGTCACTGTCGTGAATCGCACCGTCGAGAGGGGCGGCCAACTCGCCGAGCGCGTCTCTGCCAGGGTCGCCGACTTCACCGACCTCCCGCGTGAACTGTCGCTCGCCGATGTCGTCGTGGCGTGCACCGGATCGGGCGAACCCATCATCGACGAGTCGATGATGAGGGCTGCACGTGCCGGATCGGTGACGCCGCTCCTCGTGGTCGACATCGCGCTGCCGCGCGACGTCGATGGCGCGGTGGCCACGATCGAGGGAGTCACCCTGCGCGATCTCGATGATCTGTCGCGGTGGGCCGCGCGCGGGATCGAGCAGCGCCGCGCTGAGGTCGATCAGGTGCGCGGGATCGTCGCCGAGGAGATGGAGCGGTTCGTGCTCGAGCAGGCGCAGCGTCAGGCGGCACCGTTGGTCGCACAGTTGCGCGAGGCGGCCGAGAAGGTGCGCTCGGCCGAGATGGAGCGGTTCTCCGCGAGGCTCACGGGTCTCACCGACGAGCAGCGCGAGGTTGTCGAGTCGGTGACCAGGGGCATCGTCGCCAAGTTCCTGCACTCGCCGTCGGTGAAGTTGCGCGAGGCGGCGGGCACCCCCCAGGGTGAGCGGCTCGCCGCCGCGATCCGCGACCTCTTCGACGTCGAGTGACTCGTTCGGCGTCGGGTGACTCGACGCCGCGGGGATGCGCGGCGGTTTAGTGTCGTGACCGGGATGACCACTCTCCGCATCGCGACGAGATCGAGCGCGCAGGCGCGGACCCAGGCCGAGCACCTCGGCGCGTCCATCCTCGCCACCACACCCGGGACCACCGTGGAGTACGTGTTCGTGGACACGAGCGGCGATCTCGACCGCACGACGCCCCTGCACCAACTCGGGGGTCAGGGGATCTTCGTGAAAGAGGTGCAGCGTGCCGTCCTCGAGGGTCGGGCCGACGTCGCGGCGCATTCGGCCAAGGACCTGCCGTCACAGACCGCCGACGGTCTGGTGATCGGCGCCTTCACCGAGCGCCGCTCGCCGCAGGACGCCCTCGTCGGGTCCCGCCTCGGGGATCTCGCACCCGGGGCGACGGTCGCCACCGGATCGGCGAGGCGCCGCAGCCAGTTGGCACGTCTCCGACCCGATCTCGGGTTCGCAGAGTTGCGCGGGAACATCGCCACGCGCCTCGAGAAGATTCCCGACGGTGGGGCGATCGTGATGGCGGTGGCGGCTCTCGAGATCCTGGGGCTGACGGAACGCATCGCCGAGGTCCTCGATGTCTCGATCGCGGTGCCCATGGTGGGTCAGGGGTGCGTGGCCGCCGAGTGCCGCACCGATGATGCGGCGACCGCGTCATTGCTGGCCGCAGTCGACCACGCGCCGACGCGACGTGCCCTGGAGTGTGAACGAGCGTTCCTGGCCGAACTCGGAGCGGGGTGTTCTCTCCCGGTCGGGGCGCACCTCGGCCCGGACGGGATCCTCCGCGCCTACATGGCCGCGATCGACGGCTCGGATTCGGTGCAGATCGAGGGTGCCATCGGATCCGACGACGACCACAAGGTGATCGGCGCGGCCGTTGCGCGCGAGTGCCGCGATCGACTCGCCCACCGGGGGAGTTGACGGGTGGCTTCCCCGCTCGAGGGTCGCTCGGTGGTCATCACGCGCGCGGCCGCACAGAACGCCTCGCTCCGGACGTTGCTCGAGGCCCGGGGTGCCGTCGTGGTCGAGGTGCCCCTGATCACGATCGCCGAACCCGAGGACGAAGGTCGCGAGCGCGACGCGGTTCTGCAGAGGCTGCACGAGTTCGCCTGGGTCGTCGTGACATCGCCGAACGGCGCGGAACGACTCGCGCCATTCGTCGATGCAGGTCACGCGGCCGGTGACCACGAGAGTTTCCCGTTGGTGGCCGCAGTCGGGTCGGCGACAGCGAACACGGTGGGCTCGCCGGTCGCGCTCGTGGCCGAGCCCGCACGAGCCGACGTGCTCGCCGAGATCTTTCCCACCGGGTCGGGCCGGGTCCTCGTCGTGCAGGGGAGCCTCGCCGACGAGGCATTGTCGCGCGCCATCGAGGACAAGGGGTGGGATGTCGTGCGCGTCGTCGCGTACCGCACGCTCCACTTGCGACCTGCGCGAGAGGCGATGCTGCCCGCATTGGCCGCCGATGTCCTCCTGCTGGCATCGGGCAGTGCGGCCTCGGCATGGTTCGACGCCTTCGGTGCATCCACGCCGCCATTCGTCGTGGCGATCGGACCGTCGACTGCGAATGTGGCGAGGGATCTCGGTCTCGTGCTCTCGGCAGTGGCCGAGGAACAGACTCTCGAGTCCCTGATCGGTGCGGCAGAGCGGGTCGTGGACGCCCACTGACCGCCGCGCGGGTCGTGCCAATAGCATTGTGGGGGTGACTTTCCCCGTCTCGCGCCCCCGTCGTCTGCGTGCCACCGCGGCCATGCGCGACCTCGTGGCCGAGACCACGGTGTCGACATCGGATCTGGTGGCACCGCTCTTCGTGCGCGAGGGCATCGAGTCGCCCCAGCCGATCGTGTCGCTGCCCGGGGTCGTCCAGCACACGCTCGGGTCCCTCGCCGACGAGGTGGCGGCGCTCCGCGACCTCGGGGTGCGCGGGGTGATCCTGTTCGGTGTCCCGGCACAGAAGGACGAGACAGGATCGGGTGCGTGGTCCCCCGACGGGATCGCGCAACGGGCGCTGGCGGATCTGCGGTCGCGATTCGGTGACGACATCGTGTTGATGGCCGATCTCTGTGTCGACGAATACACCTCGCATGGACACTGCGGGATCGTCGGATCCGACGGCCTGGTCGACAACGACGCCACGCTCGAGATCTACGCGCGCACGGCCGTGGCCCAGGCGACCGCGGGCGCCCATCTGGTCGCACCCTCGGGGATGATGGACGGTCAGGTCGGTGCGATCCGTGCCGCACTCGACGGCGCGGGCTTCGACTCCACGGCGATCATGGCCTATTCGGCGAAGTACGCATCGGCCCTGTACGGGCCGTTCCGCGACGCGGTCGATGTGAGGATCGCCGGGGGTGGGCATCGTCGCGGTTATCAGCAGGATCCGCGCAACAGGCGCGAGTCGTTGCGCGAGGTGGCCGAGGACATCGAGCAGGGCGCCGACATCGTGATGGTCAAGCCGGCACTCGCCTACCTCGACGTGATCGCCGATGTGCGCGCCGCATTCGACCATCCGGTCGCGGCGTACCACGTGAGCGGGGAGTACTCGATGATCAAGGCCGCCGCCGAGCGCGGGTGGATCGACCACGACGCGACCGCACTCGAGCACCTCGGATCGATCAAGCGGGCCGGCGCCGACATCATCCTCACCTACTTCGCGCGTTGGTTCGCCGAGACACAGGCCTGAGCCGCGACCCGATGACCGGTTCCATCCCGTTCTGTGATCCGGTCGCGTGCGTCGCGGCGGGGTGCGACGCGGTCGTGTGCACCGGTCGTGCGGTGCCTTCGAACACCGCGCTCTTCGAGCGTTCGGCGCGCGCCATTCCGGGCGGTGTGAACTCCTCGATCCGTGCGTTCCGTGCGGTCGGGGGCACCCCCTACATCGTCGCGCGCGCCGAGGGTGCGCGCATCTGGGATGTCGAGGGTCGCGAGATGATCGACCTCGTCCAGAGCTACGGGGCGGTCATCCTCGGTCACGGGCATCCGCGCATCACCGGGGCCATCAGATCAGCCGCCGGTGACGGGACGTCGTACGGTGCGCCGACACCGCGCGAGATGAAGCTCGCCGAGGCGATCTCGGAGCGCGTTCCCTCGTGTGAACGGGTGCGCTTCATGAATTCCGGGACCGAAGCCACGAGCACCGCCGTGCGCCTCGCGCGCGGCGCGACGGGTCGCAAACGCATCGTGACGTTCCACGGGAACTTCCACGGAGCAACCGACGCTCTTCTCGCGGCTGGTGGCAGCGGCATCGCGACGCTCGGCCTGCCCGGCACGGCCGGTGTGCCCGAGGAGGCGGTGGCGAACACCTGGGTGATGCCCTACAACGAGGTCCCCGTGCTCGATGCCGATGTCGCTGCGGTGTTCGTCGAACCGGTCGCCGCCAACATGGGTGTGATCCCGCCGGCTCCCGGTTTCCTCGAGGGACTGCGCGCCGAATGCGACCGTGTCGGTGCGCTGCTCGTGTTCGACGAGGTGATCACGGGTTTCCGTCTCGGGTCCGGCGGTGCACAAGCCAAGTACGACGTGCGACCGGACCTCACGTGCTTCGGCAAGGTCATCGGCGGTGGTCTGCCGATCGGGGCGGTCGGCGGTCGCCGCGACGTGATGGAGAACCTCACACCTCTCGGGTCGGTGTTCCACGCCGGCACGCTCGCGGGCAATCCGCTCGCCACCGCCGCGGGGCTCGCGGCGCTCGACGAGTTGTCCGACGATCTCTACATGGAGTTGTCGGCGCGTGCGCGCCGGCTCTCGGCACTCCTGCGCGACGCGTGCACGGCGGTCGGGATCGCCGCGTCGTTCCCCGTCGTCGGCACACTCGTGGGGATGCACTTCGGCGATGCACTCGGGAACCGGTCCCCCGCGAACTTCGACGATGCGCGCACCACGGACGAGGCCTCGTATGCCCGCATCTTCCACGCACTCCTCGCCGGTGGCGTCGCGATGGCACCGGGTGCCTACGAGGCACTGTTCGTGGGGGCCGCCCACGACGACGTGGTGCTCGATGAACTCGCGGGTCGAGTCACGGCCGCACTCGGGGGGCTCGTCGCACGATGATGCGCAGGATCGCGGCGGTCGCCGTCGCGGCGGTGATCCTCGGGGCGATCCTCACCTCGGGAGGCGACGGTGCACCCGCGCCGGACACGACCGCGTTGCGCACCGTCGACACCTTCGCGGTGATCGAGGCCGGCAACGTCGATTCGGGGTGGTCCATCGCGGGGGGCACCACGACGGCCGCGATGCGCCTGTCGCTCGACGACTTGCGCACGATCACGATCCCGGCGGGAACCCTGGTCGCCGAGGGCGGCGCCGTGCCCACGTGCGCCGACCCGACCGTGCCACGGTCGTGCGTCTTCATGGCCGACATGTTGGGCGATGCGGTCGTGTGGTTCGCGCTCGTGCCCGCCGACCGGACGCGCGGCACCGAGCGCTTGACCCTTCCCGGTCTGGTGGACATGCGCGACGATGGTGACCGTGGCGTGCTCGCCAACGGCTGGGTGATTCCGCTGGCAACCCCCGTGACGAGGGAGTGCGGCGATGTCGACACCTCGAACCTGAGGGAGTTCATCACCCGATTCGGCGACGGGGGTTCGACCTCGATCGTTGACCTCGTGCGCGACGAGATCGTGCGCGTTCGCTGTTCCTGACCGCATCGGCGTCGGAGATGTCGTCACAGTGGTACTTCCGCCGAATGGTGCGTGTTGCTACCAGACTGCCAATCAGCGCATTTCTACAATCACCTACGAGGCGAACCTCTAGTGGGCCTCCGGAGCGGCCTGATCAACGTAGAACACATTCCCATCGGGATCAGCGACCAATGCCATGACCCCACCCCACGGTTGACGAGTCGGTGGCATCGGGAACTGCACGCCGAGTGAAGTGAGACGCGCAAACTCTGCATCAAGGTCGGCAACGACAAGACCTATCCCCGTATGCCGACCTAGCAAGTTGGCGTGGTCAGCACCGGGAAGTGCGATGCCGAGTCGAACGGTTCCTGCCGAAAAGGATGCATAGCCGTGATCCGGGGATGAAAACTGCAAGGACAGCTTCAGTTTGTCCCGATAGAAGGAGATCGCACGTTCAAGATCCGATACGAAGACATT
>JBJTCB010000024.1:0-3273 GCA_046091605.1 Actinomycetota bacterium
CCCCGGCGACCCTGCCGGTCCGTCCCTTCCGCCCCGGTCGCTCTGCCGATCCTCGCGGGGTCTCCTTCGGCCCACCACCTTCGAGTCGGGCGAGCAACTTCCTGGCACCGTTGGACTTGCGACACCGCAGCTCGTCGGCGACCTCGGCGAGTCGCTCGGCGGACGAACCCGGGTCATCGACCATCGCGGTCAGTTCCACCAGCGATGAACTCATCAATGGTCGTGCCGCCGTCCCGGCGCCCCACTTCTCGGTCCCCACGGGGAGCGACGATAGCGGTTCGAACGTCTGATTTCCCCGGCCCGAGCGACGACAGTCCGAGAAAAGGGACGATTCGTCACTTTTCGGCGCCGACATTGGATGATGTGCGCGGCCGGGCCCTCAGTCCATAGCCTGAGGGCATGCGAATCGGGGTCCTCACTGGCGGAGGTGACTGTCCCGGTCTGAACGCGGTGATCCGTGCGGTGGTGCGCCGGGCGGTGAACACCCATGGCGACACGGTGGTCGGCTTCCTCGATGCATGGGACGGGGTGCTCGAGCGCCGCACGATGGAGCTCGATGTGACCAAGATGCGCGGCATGCTCCCGCGCGGGGGCACGATCCTGGGCACACGGCGCGGCAGTCCCTACGACCACGACGGCGGACCGGCCCGTGCGCGCGAGTCGCTGGAGGCGCTCGGTGTCGAGGCGCTCGTCGTCATCGGCGGCAATGGATCACTGACTGTCGCCTCGCGACTGCACGACGAGCAGGGCATCAGGGTGGTCGGTGTGCCCAAGACCATCGACAATGACATCGTCGGCACCGACGTCTGCTTCGGGTTCCACACCGCGGTCCAGATCGCGACCGATGCGATCGATCGCCTGCACACCACGGCCGAGAGCCACGACCGCGTGATCGTGGTCGAGGTGATGGGCCGCGACACCGGATGGATCGCGACCTACGCGGGAATCGCCGGCGGTGCGACGGCGATCCTCATTCCGGAGAGGCCCTTCGATATCGACGAGATCGCGGCCGCGGTCACGAGCCGGCACGGACGCGGGAGATTCGCCTCGATCGTCGTGGTGGCCGAGGGTGCGCAACCCCGGGAGGGGACACTCCCGGCGATCGACTACGACCTCGATCCCTACGGTCGTCCCCGGTTGGGCGGGGTCAGTGCGGTGGTCGCGCGCGCACTCGAGGAGCGCGTCGGTATCGAGACACGGGTGGTCCAGATCGGCCACGTGCAACGCGGCGGGACACCGAATGCCTATGACCGGGTGCTCTCGACGCGCCTCGGTGTGGCGGCCGTCGATGCACTGCACGACGGCGTGTTCGATTCCATGGTGGGTCTTCGCAACCCCGGCATCATCCGGGTTCCGCTCAGAGAGGTGACCGGGCGCACCCGCACCGTGGATCTGTCGATCTACGACAACGTCGCGAGCGTCTTCTTCGGTTGATTCGCCCCGGTCAGCGGCGTGTCTGCTGCTTGGCCTTTTTCTCGCGCTCGGCGGCCTTGCGCGCCTTGCGGGCGTCGCGCTTCGCCGCCTGCTCGGCCTCGTCCTTCTCGAGCACGGTCGACATCTGCTGTGCGACGGGCGCCGCGAAGCGATCGTCGGTCGCCACCAGTTGACGGAATCCCTTCAGCGACCGGGAGTACTGGATCACCATCAGTCGCACGGCCTCGAGGCCGAACTTCTCGATCGCCTCGCCGAGGACCCCGTGGATCTGCTCGAGGGTGGGGTTCTCCGACGCCTCGCCGAGGATCTCGATTGCCCACTGGGTGCACGGCTCTGCGAGCACGATCCCCGCATCGTGTGCGACACGCCGCTCGGCGATCCCTACGCGCACGGCGCCCCCGAGTGACGCGGAGTCGTCGAACGCCGATGCGGGCAGGCCGACGAGGCGAGCAAAGCCGTCACGGAGGTCGCCCTCGAGCGCGGCGGCGAGTGCTGCGAGGGATGCATCATCCATCGCTTCGAAGGCGGTGGAGTAGCGGCGGTCGAGGAGGAAGCGATCATTCGTCATAGGGGCATGTCAAGGCTAGACAATCACACCCCCATCCGGCGCACGACGCCGCGCATCGGTGCCCGATGTCAGCGCGAGAGTGCCTGCAACTCGAGCACCCGCACCCGTCGGGTGAGGCCGAATCGCGGGTTCGGAAGAGTGCCCTTCAACCCGAAATTCGAGGTGTAGGTGAGCCTCCACTGCACCGAGAATCTCGCATCGAAGAGTCCGTCGCGATCCTCGTGCGAGGGTCGGCGATAGGTGTGCATGCACTCGCTCGTGGTCGTGTCGCCGAGACCGTGTCGCCACGCTCGCCCGGGACCCTCGCAGACCACGGGGTCGTTCCCGTCGCCGGGTGACCAGATGAGGTGCGTCGGGGTTGCCGTCACGGTCACGATCAACGGCCCCACCGACGTCGCGATGGAGGCGGTCACGCTCACCGGACGCCACAGCGTGCGCGGCACCCAGAACCATGTGCCGACCCGCACGACCTGACGCTCGAGCGGCGGGGCGGTGCGGAACACCAAGTGGGGAATCAGGTCGGACGCGCGGTCGCTCGCCTTCTCGACGATCCGTTCGGGCGCGCGCCTCGGAATCCAATGGTGTGTCATGCGCGTGCCGCACAGTCGTTCGTAGAGATCCTCGGTGCGTCCCTCGCGCGTGCGCGAGGTGGGATGTTCGATGCGGCGACCGCTCACGGGATCGACGCCGGTGAATTGCGACCATTGGCACGACGGCTGATCGGACGCGGACCTGTCGAAGCGCACGTCGGCGGTGAGGAGCCGGTCATCGAGCGCAACCGAGCCATCAGCCCCGTCAGTCGGGCGTCCCTCGGAGCGCGGAGCCTCGGCGAGGGCGGGCGAGTGCGACCAGCCACCGACTCCCGGCACCGACGGAAGGATGGACATCCCCACGCACACCGTTCCCAGCAGCCCGGCAACGAGTGGTCGCGGTCGATGTGCACCACGCATGGGTTGGTCCTCCGATGAGTCATGGTCGGTGATCCGGAGTTCGGATACCGCGCGGTGTGTGCCGAGAAAGGGCACCGGTAGCATGGCAAGACCCCAAATTGGGGTGAGGCACTACCCCCGAAGGTGTCCATGACTGCACAGCACCCCGAACTAGAGGCGGAGCAGGCCTTCATTGACCGCGCCTATGAATGTCTCGAGGCGGCCAAGCGCGACGCGTTGAAGATCCGCGAACTCACCGCCACCGGACCCGGGGGAACTCACCAGGCCCGTGTCGAGCGCAACGCGTTCGACGAAAGCATCGTCAAGCGCCTCGAGCGTCTC
>JBJTCB010000025.1:0-75416 GCA_046091605.1 Actinomycetota bacterium
GGTACACCGGCGGCACTGAATGACTTCGACCGCATGTGCGAGAACTTCCGCACGATGGGAAAACCGACGATCGCGGCAATCGACGGTCGGGTGGGGGGTGGCGGCAGCGAACTCACGCTCGCGTGTGACATGAGGTTCGCCTCCCCGCGTGCGGTCTTCAACCAACCGGAAGTCGCCCTCGGCATACTCCCGGGCGGGGGCGGCACGGTGCGTCTGCCCCGGCTCATCGGCCGCAACAGGGCGATGGAGGTCGTGCTGGGTGGCCAGGACATTGATGCGGACACTGCGGAATCATGGGGTTGGGTGAACCGTGTCGTCGCCGACCCGGTCGCTTACTCGTTGGCTCTTGCGCGGCGCATCGCGTCGTTCCCTCCGAACGCCGTGAGGGAAGCCAAGGAGTCGGTGTTGCGAAGCGACACAGGGGTTGAGGAGGCACTTCGGGAGGAGTCCGGCGGGTTCAACCGGCTGCTTGCCGACCCACGTGCGCATGCCGCGATGACTCGGTTCATGGAGCGTGGGGGACAGACACCCGAGGGGGAGTCGCGACTCGGCGAACTCGCCGGGGAACTTGGCGACTGACAAGAATCGCTGCATGACCTCACTCTTCGACGCCGTCCGTTTCGTCCACGGTCCGGCCATGCCGAACCGGTTCATGCTGGCTCCGCTCACGAACCAGCAGAGCCACGACGACGGGACGCTCTCCGACGACGAGTTCACCTGGCTCACCAAGCGCGCCGTCGGCGGATTCGGTCTGGTGATGACGTGTGCGGCGCACGTGCAGAGGGTCGGTCAGGGATTTGCCGGACAGTTGGGGGTCTTCGATGACGCGCACCTGCCCGGGCTCACCCGACTTGCGGGGGCCCTCAAGGCCGAGGGGAGCGTCGCGGTGGTGCAGTTGCACCACGCCGGTCGCCGGTCCCCCAAGGAACTCATCGGCACCGATCCGGTCTGCCCCTTCGATGATCCCGAGGTCGGCGCGCGCGCACTGACCCCGGGCGAGGTCGAGCAGCTGATCGAGGACTTCATCGCCGCGGCTGTTCGCTGCGACCGCGCCGGGTTCGACGGGGTGGAGTTGCACGGGGCACACGACTACATCATTTGTGAGTTCCTGAACCCCGAGGCCAACCTGCGTGACGACCGCTGGGGTGGGTCGCTCGAGAACCGATCCCGCATGATGTGGGAGATCCTGTCGGGCATCAGGGCGAGGTGCCGCCCCGCCTTCAACGTCTCGGTCAGGCTCTCGCCGGAGCGGTTCGGGATGCGCACCCACGAGATCGTGTCGCTGTATGAAGACCTCGCGGCGTCGGGTCTCGTCGACTTCATCGACATGTCGCTGTGGGACGTGTTCAAGACCTGCGCCGATCCCGTTCTCGCCGACCGCCGGCTCGTCGATGTGTTCGCGAACGCAGAGCGGGGTCGCACGAGATTGGGCGTGGCGGGCAAGCTCTACTCGGCCGACGAGTGCCGCCGTGCCGTCGACGCGGGGGCGGACTTCGTGGTGATCGGTCGTGGCGCGATCCTGCACCACGACTTCCCGCGCCGGTGCGAGCAGGATGCCGACTTCGTGGTGCGATCCCTGCCGACAACGCGAGAGACCCTCCGCGAGGAGGGTCTCTCTGATGCGTTCATCGGTTACATGGGCAACTGGAAGGGCTTCGTGGCGGACTGAGTCCGTCGCAGCCGGTCCAGCCGGCCCGGGTCACCCGCGGGGCGGCGGGAAGACGTTCGGGAGCACCATCGCACAGGTGGCCTTGGCGCCGAACGACTCGGAGATCGCGGCACACCACGCCTCGGCCCGTGCGCCGAGGATCTCCCGAGCCTCGACCGGCGACTTGGCCGCGATCAACTTGTCGCAACCATCCTTCGAGAATCCGATCGAGCCACAGGCCTTGTTGAACACGCCGGCCTTGTCGAATCCGCCCTGACCCTGCGGGGGCTGGTTCTGTCGCTGACCCTGGTCCATGCTCTGGCCGTTCTTCTGGTAGATGTCCTGGTTCGGCTGCTGGTTCTGGATGTCGCGCTTGTTGTCCGACTGCGCCTTGTCCATCTCCTCGTTGAACGCCTTGTCGTCCTCGATCTCCTGCTCGAGATCCTCGTCACCCTCGGCGCTCTCTGCCGTGATGTACTCGATCCGGTACTCCCTGGACTTCGGCGGCTTGATGCCGGCGGCGCGCTTGACCTGCACGCGCACCAGGACGACGCCGTCCATCCAATTGCCGTCCTCGTCGGTGGCGGGGATCGCGAACACGAGGCGTCCACCGCGCGTGGTGCCCTTGTCCATGCGCTCCCACTCGACGTCGTCCTCGTCCCAGGCGACCTGCAGCTCGGCCGACACGCGCTTGGACTTCGGCGTCACCGAGACGGTGATCTCGCAGTCGTCCTCGTCCTTGCCCTCGACGTGCTCGCCGTCGGCGCAGTCGCCGGTCATGAAGACCTTGACGGTGGCCGCACCCGCGGCGCCGGCACCCGTGGGTGCGAATCCGATCATGAGCGCCGCGCTCGACAGTGCGGCGATGAATGCCCGTGCCTTGATGGCCCGCATGAGGAGCCCCCCTCCTGGTCCCGGCGGGACCTCCGGGCTGAACCTTATTCGGTTTTCCCGAATCGTCAAGTGGTGCCCCGGAATACCGATGATTCAGCGGAGCGAGACCGGTGTTCCCGCACCGACCTGGTCGAAGAAGTCGTTGCCCTTGTCGTCGACGACGATGAAGGCGGGGAAGTCCTTGACCTCGATGCGCCAGACGGCCTCCATGCCGAGTTCGGGGTACTCGAGGACCTCGACCTTGGTGATGCAGTCCTGTGCGAGGCGGGCAGCAGGTCCGCCGATCGAGCCGAGATAGAAGCCACCGTGGGTGCGGCACGCCTCTGTCACCTGTCGCGACCGGTTGCCCTTCGCGAGCATCACGAACGATCCGCCCGCGGCCTGGAACTCGGCGACGTAGGAGTCCATGCGGCCCGCGGTGGTGGGTCCGAACGCACCCGATGCCATGCCCTCGGGGGTCTTGGCGGGCCCGGCGTAATAGACGCAGTGGTCGCGCATGTAGTCGGGCAGGCCCAGACCGGCGTCGAGACGCTCCTTCAACTTCGCATGCGCGATGTCGCGGGCCACGACCATCGGGCCGGACAACATCACGCGGGTCTTCACCGGATGTCGCGAGAGAGTGGCGCGGATCTCGTCCATCGGGCGGTTGAGGTCGATCTGGACGACCTCGCCGGAGAGATCGTCATCGGTGACGTCGGGCATGAACCGTGCGGGGTCGGTCTCGAGCGCCTCGAGGAAGACACCGTCAGCGGTGATCTTGCCGAGCGCCTGTCGGTCCGCCGAGCACGAGACGGCGAATGCGACCGGGCACGATGCGCCGTGGCGCGGGAGCCTGATCACGCGCACGTCGTGGCAGAAGTACTTGCCGCCGAACTGGGCACCGATGCCGGTCTCTTGTGAGAGTTTCAGGATCTTGGCCTCGAGGTCCACGTCGCGGAAGCCGTGACCGAGAGCTGATCCCGTGGTGGGGAGCGAGTCGAGGTAGCGGGCACTCGCGAGCTTGGCGGTCTCGACCGCGTGCTCGGCGGACGTGCCGCCAATGACGACGGCGAGGTGGTACGGCGGGCACGCGGCGGTTCCGAGAGTGACCATCTTGTCGAAGACCCACGGGAGGAGCGTGCGTTCGTTGAGGAGTGCCTTGGTCTCCTGGAAGAGATAGCTCTTGTTCGCCGATCCTCCACCCTTGGCCATGAAGAGGAACTTGTAGGCGTCGCCGTCGACGGCCGAGATCTTGATCTCGGCCGGGAGGTTGTTGCCGGTGTTCTTCTCCTCGTACATCGAGATAGGTGCCATCTGGCTGTAGCGCAGGTTCGACGTGAGGTAGGTGTCGAACACTCCGCGCGCGATGGCCTCCTCGTCACCGCCTCCTGTGAGCACGAACTGGCCCTTCTTGGCCTTGACGATCGCGGTGCCGGTGTCCTGGCACATGGGCAGCACGCCGCCGGCCGAGATCGAGGCGTTCTTCAGCAGGTCGAGTGCCACGAACCGGTCGTTCGCGCTCGCCTCGGGATCGTCGAGGATCGCGCGCAACTGGGCGAGGTGGCCGGGCCGGAGCAGGTGGGCGATGTCGCGCATCGCGGTCCGGGTGATGAGCGTGAGCACCTCGGGCTCCACGCGCAGGAACCTGCCGGCCGCCGTGTCGATGGTCGAGACGCCCTCGGTGGTGAGGAGCCGGTAGGCGGTGTCGTCGGGTCCGAGCGGGAGGATCTCGGTGAAATCGAAGTCGGCCATGGCACCCGAGGCTATGCGCCGGGATCGACCGGCCAGTCATGCTTGGGGTACCGACCGGCCATCTCCTTGCGCACCTCCGTCCACGAACCACTCCAGAATCCCGGCAGGTCCGATGTCACCTGGATCGGTCGGTCGGCGGGCGAGAGCAGCTGCACGCGCAGGCTCACCCTGCCACCCAGCACCGTCGGGTGAACCCGGGTGCCGAAGAGGTTCTGCACTCGCACTGAGATCTGCGGATGGTCGGGGTCGGAGTAGTCGATGCGCGCGGGACGGCCCCTCGCCGGAGCGAACTCGACGGGCGCGAGTTCACGCAGGCGCATCGATGCATCCCAGCCGAGCATCGACTCGAGCACCATTGCGAGATCGATGCGCTCGAGGTCGGCCCTGCAGGTCGCGCCGACCAGGTGGGGCGCGAGCCACTCCTCCATGGTGGCGAGCAGGGTCTTCGTCGACAGATCCGGCCACTCGTCACCGAGGTGGTGGCGCAGGAACGCGGTGCGCGCGCGGAGCGTCTCGGCACGCTCGACGCCGCCGAGCAGCGCGAGACGGGTGTCCCTCAGGCGCGCGAGCAGCTCGCTCGTCGTGTCCGGGCCCGACGGTGCTCCCATGATGCGCTCGTCGAGTCTCAGCGCACCGGCACGCCTGATCACGCGCATCACGAGATCGTCGCGGGACTTGTCCCACTCGAGTCGCGTGTCCATCTCGACGTCGTCGCCGAGCACGAGCGCGATCGAGTCGGCGTCGACCGCGGCGGCGCGGCGCAGCAGCGCACCACCCTTGCGCGGGTCGACATCCACCGCCACCACGAACTCCTCGCCAGCGATCGCATCCTTCGGATCACAGCGTGCGTCGCCGCCCGACCTCACGACGAACTGTCCCGGGCTCTGGCGGCGCTTCGCGAGTCGATCGGGGAATCCGGCCAGGAGGAGCGGACCCGCGAGGTGATCGATCGCATCGGGGCCGATCTCGACGGGAGAGACGCCGAGTCTGCGCGCGAGATCCCGCGCGGACCGCTCGACACGCCGCACTGCCGCGCGGTCCGCGCGGTCGTCGCGGCGCTGATCGAGCACGAGCCCCGCGCGCAGGCCGATGTCGGCGGGCAGATCCGTGGGTCGGCCGCGCATGATGTCGCGCTCGTCGACGAGTGCGGCGAGCACGCACGCCAGCCACGCCGACACCGGATCGTCGGTGTTGCGTGCGAGCATCGTGCCGAGTCGCGGGTGCACCGGGAGTGCCAGCACGCGCGAGCCGAGTGGTGTCGGTGTGCCGTCCCCGGCGATGAGACCGAGCATGACCAGGGTCGCGTGCGCGGTGGCGAGTGCCTTGGCGCCCGGGGGATCAATGAGCGAGAGATCCCCGGCCGGTGTGCCCCATGCGGCGATCTCGAGCGCGACAGGGCACAGGTCGACCTGAGTCATCTCGGCGGGGAGGTGGGCGAGTCTCGTGGAGTCCTCGATGCGGCTCCACAACCGGTAGGCGACACCCGGGCCGAGTCTGCCGGCGCGGCCGGAACGTTGGTCCGCCGAGGCGCGCGACGAGGTGACCGTGGTGAGCTCGGTGAGGCCGGTGCGCGCATCGAAGCGCGGGACGCGGGCGAGTCCGGCATCGATCACGATCGAGACGCCATCGACGGTGAGTGATGTCTCTGCGATGTCGGTGGACAGCACGACCCGGCGCCCGTCGGTGGCGCGCAATGCATCGTCTTGTTCCTCGATCGGCAAGCCACCCGCGAGGCGTCGCACCACGACACCGTGGGGGAGTCGTGGCTCGAGCACGCCACGGGCACGTTCGATCTCGCCGATTCCGGGGAGAAACACGAGCACGTCGCCCTCGTCGTCGCGCAGCGCCGTCGCCACCGCCGATGCCACGGCCTGCTCGAGTGGTTCGTCGCGCCGTCGCGGTGCGTGTCGGACCTCGACGGGGAACTGGCGGCCCTCGCACGACACCACCGGAGCGGGCCCGTCGGGGTCGGCGAGCAGACGCGAGAAGGCGTCCACCTGTGCCGTCGCCGACATCGCCAGGATCGCGACGTCGAGTCCGAGTGACCGGCGCGCGTCGAGCAGGAACGCGAGCCCGAGATCGGTGGGGACATTGCGCTCGTGGACCTCGTCGAAGACGACGAGGCCGGTTCCCTCCAGTGCCGGGTCGCCCTGGAGTCGCCGGGTGAGGATGCCCTCGGTGACCACCTCGATGCGGGTGCGTGCACCGATACGGCGTTCGTCGCGCGTCTGGTAGCCGACGGTCGCACCGACCTCCTCGCCGAGGAGATCAGCCATGCGTCTCGCCGCCGCGCGCGCTGCGAGACGACGGGGCTCGAGCACCACGATCCGTCGACCCATGAGCCACGGCTCGTCGAGCAGGCGCAACGGCACGAGGGTCGTCTTGCCGGCGCCAGGGGGTGCGACGAGCACGGCACTGCGACGCGTCGCGAGCGCATAGGCGACGTCTCCGATGACCTCCTCGACCGGGAGGTCGGTGGGGCCGGGCGCGCCTGTCACGACTGCGCCGTCGTCCGACTAGACGAGGGCGGGGGTTCCCCGGAAGGCACCGGGGTCGCCGGGCGCGGGGAGAGTCGGCTTCGACCACGATGTCAGTGCGGCGATGCGCACGGACACCTCGCGCCAGTCGGTCGGATTCCATCCCTGGGCGGCGACCGGGATCGTGCCGTTCGACTGGATCAGCACGAACGAGGGCAGTTCGGTGAGGCCGAGTGCACGCACCGCGGCGCGGTCGGGATCGCAGAACACGAGGAACTGGTCGGCGAGCGGGCCGAGGAACGTGCGCGCGTCGTCTGCGTCGCAGGTCATCAGGAAGTTCACGCGCACGGCCGCGCCGGCGAACTGGCGCATGATGCGCGCCGCGGTCTCGAGGATCCAGGAACTCTCGTTCGTGTACGGGTCGAGCACGACCGGTGCGAGGTGGAACGTGGTGAGCCACTCCCGGAGGGGTCGTGCCTCGCCCTTCAGCGGGGTGAGGACGAGATCGAGGCTCGGATCGGGGAGTCGTTCGGCTGCCACGGATCCTCAGGTTACCCGGGCACCACTAGCGTGACGAAGGTGCACCCCATCGAGCATCTGCGCTACGTCGCCCGGTCCCACGGAGCCGATCCCGTGGAGATCGCACTCGAGGCCGCCGATGCACTCGGGGCAGTGGCGAGGGACACCTCGGCCACCCTGGTCGCCGCGCGCCGGTTGGTCGAGCACCATCCCGTGAACGCCCAGTTGTGGTCGGTCTGTGCGCACGCGGTGACCGCGATGGATCCGTACTCGGCGATCTCCGATGCGGCGCGCGCGATCGGGTCCGACCCGACCGCGACCCATCTCGCCGATGCACTCGAGGCGGCTTCGTCGGTGTGCACGGTCGGATGGTCGGGCCACATCGTGGATGCGCTGACGAGGGCCGGTGAGGTGCACGCACTGGTGGTCGACTCGCTCGGTGACGGTCAGGACTCGTTGCGCGTGCTGTCGCGCCGCAACGTGCCGTGCGAACTCGTCGCACCCGAGGGGATCGCCGCCGCCGCCGAGCACGCCGATGCCACGGTGATCCCCGCGTTCGCACTCGGCGACTCGGGGGCGTTGTGCCCCGGCGGTGCACTCGCGATCGCGTCGGTCGCGTACTGTGCCAGCCGACCGGTGTGGTTGGTGGCGCCAGCCGCGAGCCGACTGCCGAACGCTCTCTTCGAGGCGATGGTCGCAGACGTCAGGGGCAGGCCCGATCCGTGGGCATCCGGCTACGACGTGGTGCCCGTCGGTCTCGTGAGCGAGGTGTTCGGACCCCTCGGTCGCACGCCGTCGAATGCGATCGACCGCATCGCGGCGTGCCCGCACGCGCCCGAGTTGTTGCGTCGCAGCGTCGTCTGAGTCCGCCTCGCCACGGGCGATCTAGAGTCGGTCACCTTCCGGTCCGGACGGTGGATCGGGAACCCCACGGAGGTTCGGTCGCAATGGGCGAGATGGTCACTTTCAAGAGCAACGGCGGGACGTGCACGGGATATCTCGCCGACGGTGGTGGGCCCGGGGTGATCGTGATCCAGGAATGGTGGGGTCTCGTCGACCACATCAAGGACATCGCCGACAGGTTCGCGGCGGAGGGATTCACCGCTCTCGCGCCCGATTTGTACCACGGTGAGGTCACCACCGAACCCGATGCGGCGGGCAAGTTGCTGATGAGCCTGAACCTCGCCACCGCCGGCAAGGACCTGAGCGGCGCGGTCGACCTGCTCATCGAGCGGACCGGTCGCACCAAGGTGGGTGCCACCGGATTCTGCATGGGTGGAGGCCTCACTTTGATGCTCGCGTGCCAGCGCCCCGGCGCGGTCGCGGCCGCCGCCCCGTTCTATGGCGGAATGCGCCCGGACACCCCGATCGACTGGGACGCACTCGCGGCAGTCGTCGAGGGCCACTACGCCGAGACCGATCGGGGCAACGCGGCCCCCGAGGCGATCAAGGCCCTCGAGGTCGAACTGCGCGCCAAGGGCAAGGACGCCACGTTCCATGTCTATGCGGGCACGCACCACGCGTTCTTCAACGACACCCGCCCCGACGTCTACGACGCCGCGGCAGCGACGACCTCGTGGGAGCGCACGCTCGCCCTGTTCCGCGCGAATCTGTGATTTGGTGGCGGTTCACCGCGAAGAGAGGTGCCGGGAGACGGGCTCAGCCGAGGGCGGCGATCGCGTCTGCGATGGCGAGCGCGCGACGCGCACCGTCGACGTGGAGGTTCTCGATCATCCGACCGTCGAGTTGGACCACACCCTTGCCTGCGGCGAGGGCCTCGTCGAAGGCCGCGATGACGCGCCGCGCGTGCTCGATCTCGCTCTCGCTCGGCGACCACACCTCGTTGGCGATCGCGACCTGGTCGGGGTGGATCAGGGTCTTGCCGTCGAAGCCCATCTCTGCACCCTGTTCGCACTCGGCACGGAAGCCGTCGGCGTTCTTGATGTCGTTGTAGACGCCGTCGAGGACCGGCTTGCCCGCCTCGCGCACGGCGAGGAGCGCCGAGGCGAGGTGTGGGACCAACGGCGCGCGACCGGGAACCTGGCGCGCGTGCAGTTCCTTGGCGAGATCGTTCGTGCCCATCACGAGCACCGCCACGCGCGGGTGCGCCGCGATCGCGCGCGCATCGAGGATCGCGGTCGGGGTCTCGATCATCGCCCAGATGCCCATCTCGGCGGGTGCGCCGGCTGCGTCGAGTGCACGGGACACCGCGTCGAGTTCGACGGTGCTCGACACCTTCGGGATCACCACCGCCGACACGCACGCCCCGGCGGCTGCGGCGACGTCGGCCGCGCCCCACGGCGTGTCGAGGGAGTTGCACCGGATCGTGAGCTCGCGCTTGCCGTACTCACCCGAGTTCGCGGCAGCAACGGCCTGGGTGCGCGCGAGGTCCTTCGAATCCGGGGACACCGCGTCCTCGAGATCGAAGATGATCGCGTCGCTCGCGATGCCCTTGGCCTTCTCGAGCGCGCGCTCGTTGGCGGCCGGCATGTAGAGAACGGAGCGTCGGGGGCGGAAGTCGGTCATGGGTCGATCTTTCTCTGTTGTCCCTGTGCGTGCCGCGGCCTCAGAAGCCGTAGGCCCGGGCGAGTTCGGGATCGCGGGCGGCGAGCTGACGGGCGAGTTCGACCACGACCTTGCACTGCTTCACCGAGGCGTCGTCCTCCATCTTGCCGTCCAGCATGATCGCACCGGTGCCATCGCCCATCGCATCGATCACGCGCTGGGCCTGGGCCACGTCCTGCGGTCGCGGCGAGAAGACGCGCTTGGCGATCTCGACCTGCACCGGGTGGAGGCTCCATGCACCCACGCATCCGAGGAGATAGGCGTTGCGGAACTGGTCCTCGCAGGCCACGACGTCCTTGATGTCGCCGAAGGGTCCGTAGAAGGGGAGCACCCCGTGCATCACGCACGCATCCACCATGCGCGCCATCGTGTAGTGCCACAGGTCCTGTTGGAAGGTCGCGCGGGTGCCCTGGTAGTCGTCACCGACGGGGTCCACGCGCACGACGTAGTCGGGGTGTCCGCCGCCCACGCGGGTGGTCTTCATGCGGCGGTTCGCTGCGAGGTCGGCCGGCCCGAGCGAGATGCCCTGCATCCGCGGCGACGCACCGCAGATCTCCTCGACATTGGCCACGCCCCGCGCGGTCTCGAGGATCGCGTGCAGCAGGATCGGCGTGGTCAGGCCCGCGCGCGCCTCCAGTTGTGCGAGGAGGCGGTCGACGTAGTGGATGTCCTCGGGTCCCTCGACCTTGGGGATCATGATCACGTCGAACTTGTCGCCGGCCTCGCCCACGATCTGGATCATGTCGTCGAGGAACCACGGGGAATCGAGGCTGTTGACGCGGGTCCACAACTGCGTGCCGCCGAAGTCCAGGGAGTTCGCCACCGAGATGAGCCCGCGACGCGCTGCCTCCTTGTCGGCCATGGGGATGGCGTCCTCGAGGTTGCCGAGGAGGATGTCCACGGTGGGGATCGTCTCGGGGAGCTTTGCCACCACCTTGTCGTTGTGGGGCGGGAAGAAATGGATCACCCGGCTCGGTCGGAGGGGGATCTCGCGGACGGGATCGGGGGCCCCGGCGGCGAGTGGTTTGAAGAAGTCCTTGGCGGATCGCACGCGGGAGAGCGTAGGTCGTAGTTTCCATCCGGTGAAACCCGGTGTCGATCGCGCAGACCTCGGCGCCGTGCCGTTCGAGGCGGTGCTCTTCGACGCGGGAGGGGTCCTCGTGGTGCCCGATCCGTCCGTCCTCGCGCCGACCCTCGCCTACTACGGGGCCTCCGGTGACCACGCCCTCCACATCCGTGCGCACTATGCGGCGATGGCCGCCAAGTCGCGGGCGGGTGCGGGAGAGTCGGACTGGTCGCACTACGACGCGCAGTACGTGCGCACGGTCGGGGTACCCGACTCCGAGGTCGCGGCCGCGGCGCGCGTGCTGGGTGCCACGCGGCACGCGCACCTGTGGCGTCATCCGGTCCCGGGCGCGCGCGAGGCGCTCGCGGCACTCGCCCATGCGGGCGTGCCGATCGGCGTCGTCAGCAACGCATCCGGCCAGATCGCAGAGATCCTGTCGCGAAGCGGAATCTGTCAGGCGGGCGAGGGGCCGGCCACTCCGGTGCGCTGCATCGTCGACTCCCACCTCGTCGGTGTCGCCAAGCCCGACCCGCGCATCTTCGACCATGCGCTGGCGCACTTCGGGGGTATCGACCGTTCGAGGATCCTCTACGTGGGCGACTCGGTGACGATGGATGTCGCGGGATCGACCGCGGCAGGTCTCGTTCCCGTGCTCGTCGACCCCCACGGTGACGCCGTCGATCTGGTGGAGTGCCTGCGCATCGCGGGCATCGCCGATCTCGTGGCGATGCTCTGAGAAGTCCGACCCTGCAGGGTCCGGTTCAGCGGGCCTGTTCGCAGAGGTTCCTGGCGATGACCTTCAGGCAGAGAGTCTCGTCCGCACCCTCGAAGATCGAGAGCACCCGGGCATCGACATAGAGACGGCTCACGCTGTATTCCTCTGCATAGCCGTAGCCGCCGTGGATCTGCAGGGCCTCGCGGGTGACCCACTCGGCCGCCTTGCACACGTAGGCCTTCACCATCGAGGCCTCCATGGCGCCCTCGCCCTTGCCCATGAGGCCCGCGACCGCATAGGAGAACTGGCGCGAGGCCTGGGTGATCACGGCCATGCGGCCGAGCTTGACGCGCGTGAGTTCGTAGTCACTGATCGGCTTGCCGAACACGACTCGGTTCTGTGCGTAGTCGAGTGCGGCCTCGTACGCGGCCTGCATCACGCCCACGGCACGCGCCGCTGTCTGCAGACGTCCGTTCTCGAAGCCCGCCATCTGGAGATAGAAGCCCTGGCCGAGCCCGTCGCGTCCACCGATGAGGTTCGACTCGGGCACGAACCAGTTCTCGATCGCGATCTCGTAGGAGTGCATGCCGCGGTAGCCGATCGTGTCGATCGGGCGTCCCTCCAAGCGGCCACCACCGTCCTGGGTGAAGACGAACCCGTGGGCGTCACCGACGGGCTTGGGCACGATGAACAGCGAGAGTCCACGGTGCGCCTTCTTGCGATCGGGGTCGGTGCGTGCCAGCAGCATCAGCACGTTCGCCCTCGCACCGAACGTGCACCATGTCTTGACGCCGTTGATGACCCAGCCGGCCTCGCCGCTCGGGCCGGTGCCCTCGACGGCGGTCGTCTTCAGTCCCGCCACGTCGGATCCGTAGTCGGGCTCGGTGACCGCGACGGCCGACAGCACCTCGGCGCTCGCCAGCTTGGGCAACCACTCGTGCTTCTGCTCCTCGGTGCCACCCTTGACGAGCGCACGCGTGAGGATCTCCGGGCGCGTGATGAGCGAACCGCCGATGCCGAGCGATGCTCGGGAGAGCTCCTCGGTCGCGATGACCGATGCCATGTACTCGCTCTCGCCACCCTCGCTGAATCCCTCGTACTCCACAGGGATCGACAGACCGAACGCACCGATCTCTGCGAGGCCCGTGATGATGTCCTCGGGGACGTCGCCGTTGTGCCGGTGCACGTGCTCGGCGCGGGGTGCGATCACCTTGGTGGCGAAGGATCGGAACGTGTCCTGCACCATCTCGAACTCGTCGGCGAGGTGGCGTGGTCCGGCCACATCGGCGAGCGAGGCGAGGAACGACGGGTCGCGATAGGTGGTCACGAATGAGTGTGCCGACGACAATTGCGAGGGGTCGACACCCCAGAGCGTCTCGCGCCCGACGAGTCGCGAGATGAAGTCGTGGACCATGTCGGCCGTGAAGGCGCACGCGATGTCGCCCTCGACTGTTCCCTTCGCGCCGTAGTCGAGCAACGACCGGGCGGTCTCCACGGCGGCCGCGACGTGGGCGATGTCGTAGGCCAGCGTCTGGTTCGAGTCGGGTCCGCCCTTGGCGACCAGCGAGGAGATCGCCGTGTCGACCATTCCACGCGCGGTGGAGATGACGGTGGCGGCTGTCTGGAGATCGGGGGAGACGCTCATGGGCGCAAACGCTACAACGGGACTTTCCTCCGATCCCATGCCGCGAAACACGGTGTGACGAAGGACTTCAGCTGGGTCTTCGACGCTGCCATCAACAGGGACTTCTGCGGCGATCGGGGTCACCCGCATCGGTGCGAATCTGGACAAGAGTGGAGGGCATGGCAGGAGCGCGGGACGCCGAGGGGGCCGACGCATCGGCCGCCGGGGCCGACGGGGACACGGGCTCTGAACCGGCGCGCCGTCTCCCGCACATCCCCCGGGCCGTCTTCGTGATCGTGACTGCGGCGGTCGTCTACTTCTTCGTCCTGCCGCTTGTGCCCGGCTTCCGCGAGGCGGTGTCGGATCTCAACCCGATCGATCCCCGTCTCCTGGCCGCGGGTTTCGGTCTCCAGGCGTTGTCCCTGATGTGTTACTCGCTGCTGACCCGGGCGGCACTCGTGGAGCACGGCGACGAGATCGGTCTCCTCAGGTTGTTCCGCGTCCAGCTGAGCACCAAGGCCCTCGGCAACATCGTTCCCGGTGGCAGCGCGGCGAGCACTGCACTCGGATACCGGTTGTTGACGATGTGCGGGATCCCGAAACCCGATGCGGCGTTCGCGCTCGCCACGGCCGGCATCGGGTCCGCGGTGGTGCTGAACTTCATCCTCTGGTTCGGCCTGATCGTGTCGATCCCCGCGCGCGGGGTGAATCCCATCTACGGCACGGCCGCGATCGTGGGTGTGCTCCTGATGGCATTCGCCGCGTTCCTCATCCTCGGACTCATCGACGGCCAGGGTCGCTCCGAGCGTGTCGTGCGGGCGATCGCGCGGCGGCTCCGCTTCGACGACGACCATGCCGCCGAGGTGCTCAGTCATCTCGGCGGACGGATCGAGTGGCTCGTCTCGGAGCGCAATCTCCTGCGGCGGGTGGTGCTGTGGGCGACGTTGAACTGGCTGCTCGACATGGCCTCGCTGTGGATCTTCATCCGTGCCTTCGGGGCGAACCTGGATCTCGACGCGTTGATCGTCGCGTACGGCATCGCCAACGTGCTCAGCGTGATCCCCATCACCCCCGGTGGGCTCGGCATCGTCGAGGGCGTCTACATCCCGACCCTGGTCGGCTTCGGACTCTCGCAGTCCACGGCGACGATCGGTGTCCTGTCGTACAGGGTCGCGCAGTACTGGATGCCGATCCTCGTCGGATGGATCTCGTACCTGTCGCTGCAGTTCGGCCCGTTCGCGATCGACCGCAAGCGCCGTCTCGCGACCCTGACGAAGGTGGCGGCGTCGCAGTCCGAACGCAAGTTGACGACCGTGGACTGGGTGGAGCAGTACGCGCCGCGCGACCGCACCGGCCAGTTCCCGATGCCGGTGTTCAAACCGGGTGACCTCGAGTTCTCCGACGACACGGACGGTTCCGAACGCCCGGAGTAGCGTCTGCGTCCATGACAACGCACGAGCGCCCCTTCGGTCGCTGCCTCGAGGACTTCGCGGTGGGCGACGTCTACCGGCACTGGCCCGGCAAGACCATCACCGAGTACGACGATCATCTCTTCTGCATGATCACGATGAACCACCATCCGCTCCACACCAACGACTGGTTCGCGAGCGAGAGCGTGCAGGGCCGCAACGTGGTGGTGGGCAACCTGGTGTACTCGTTGGTGCTCGGCATGAGCGTGCCCGATGTCAGCGGTGCCGCGATCGCCAACCTCGAGGTGGAGACGCTCCAGCACAAGTTCCCGACCTTCCACGGCGACACGATCCACGCCGAGACGCGCGTGCTCGAGGTGGCCGAGAGCAAGTCGAAGAACGACAGGGGAGTCGTCACGGTGGAGACCAAGGGCTTCAACCAGGACGGCAAGGAGGTCTGCTACTTCCGCCGACGCGTGATGGTGTGGAAGCGCGAGTTCGCCCCGGCACGCCGTCGTCCCTACGACGGACAGGACGTGTGGGCCGACTGACCCACGGCACTGATGCGCACCGCGATGCGGTGGTATCGGCCCTGATCGGATGGGGGATCGCCGAGTTGCGCGACCTCCCGTGGCGGACGACGAGCGACCCGTGGTGCATCCTCGTCAGTGAGGTGATGCTCCAGCAGACCTCGGTCGCCCGCGTTCTCCCGATGTACGCCGACTTCATCGGGCGATTCCCCGATCCGGCCGCACTCGCAGGTGCGCCCCTCGGCGAGGCACTCGGGATGTGGCAGGGATTGGGGTATCCGCGCCGCTGCCGCAACCTGCGCGAGGCGGCGACGCGCATTCGCGACGACCACGGCGGGGTCGTGCCGTCGACACTCGAGGCTCTGCTCGCGCTGCCGGGCGTGGGTGCCTACACCGCGAGGGCCGTGCTCGCGTTCGCGCACCGCGCCGATGTCGCGGTCGTCGACACCAACGTGTCGCGTGTGTTGTCGCGTCTCGGGAACCGACCGATGACGGCACGCGAGTTGCAGGACACGGCCGACTCCCTCGTGCCCCGCGGAATGGGCTGGGAGTGGAACCAGATGATCATGGAACTCGGTGCGCGAATCTGCACAGCGCGCGGACCGACGTGCGGTCAGTGCCCGCTGGAGGATCCGTGTGCATGGAGGGGGCAGGGAGATGATCCTGCTCCGCGGTCGGCCGGAGCGAGCAGACCCCAGGGTCGCTTCGAGGGATCTGACCGCCAGGCGCGGGGTCGTGCGATGCGTGCCGTCTCGGCGGCGGGAGTTCCCCGGGAGGTCGTCGTCGCGGCGATGGGTGTCGAGCCGGAGAGAGCCGAGCGGTTGATCGCAGCTCTCGTCGCCGAGGGTCTGATGGTGGACCGCGGCGACTCGGTCGCGTCGCCCTGAGACTGCATCGACTGAGACGGCGTCAACGCGCCGTCACCCACTCCACGATTCTCTGGTTCACGATTGCCGGCTGCTCCAACTGCAGGAAGTGGCCCGCACCCGGGATGATCTCGACGGTCACCCAGGGGGAGTGCGCACGCACCGACTCGGCGACCTCGGCCCCGATGCACCCGTCGTTCGCCCCGTGCAGGTACAGCACGGGTTGGGTGAGCTCGGTCTGTGACTTGGCCTGGATCGCGTCGTAGCGGGGATCGCGCGGGCCCGCCCCGATCGTGGCGCGGTAGTAGCCGAGCGCGGCCGCCAGGTGTGCCGGGTCACGCAGCGACGCCTTGCAGTTCTCGGCATCGAGTGCGCCGTCGTATCCGGGGGACCAGTCGCGCCACAACATGTCGATGAAGGCGAGGTCGTTCGAGGGCACCACCATGTCGGATAGCGGATGCTGGAAGTAGAACATGTACCAGCTGCGCTTGATCTGATCGAGGTTCGACACGAACGCTGCCCCGAAGGCGCTTCCCGGGGGGACGGCCATTCCCACCACTCGGCGCCAGCGGTCCGGTTCGTCGGCCGCCGCGCCGTATGCGCTCGGTGCGCCCCAGTCGTGACCGATGATGACGGCGCTCGCGTCACCACCGAGGATCTCGTGGAGTGCGTTGGCGTCGGCCGAGAGCGCGCCGGTCTGGTACATCCCGTCGGGCGCGACCGAGGTGGGTGCGTAGCCACGGGTGAACGGCGCGACGGCCCGGAACCCTGCCTCGGCGAGTGCGGGAAGGGTGTGGCGCCAGCCGTGGGCCGAGTCGGGGAAACCGTGGAGGCACAGAGCAAGGGGACCGGACCCGCACTCGAGCCAGGTGAAATCGATGCAGTTCGCGGTGCCGGAGCCGGTGGTGATCGCAGGAGCCATACGGGCACCGTACATGGAGTGTCTGCGACGGAAGTCACCGGCGGTGGGCATGGACGTGCCCGTGCATCGTTCCTATGTTGGGGTGGTGGGGGTTCCGACGATGCGCATCGCGTTCCATGGCGTGCGTGGTTCCACGCCGTGCCACGGGCCCGAGACCGCCAAGTACGGCGGGAACACCGCGTGTGTGTCGGTGGAGGTCGACGGCGAGGAACCGATCCTGTGCGATCTCGGAACGGGGTTCCGCTACTTCGGGCGTTCATGGTGGGAGAGTCGAGGCAGCATTTTCCGCGGAACCGCACTCGTGACGCATCTGCACTGGGATCACATCATGGGACTCCCGTTCTTCTCCCCGTTGATCTCGTCGAAGTCGCACCTCACGGTCCGCGGTCCCCGTCAGGAGGACGGATCGTTCGAGGACGCGGTGCGCCGAGTCGTGCAGCCGCCCACCTTCCCGGTGACGCTCGATGAGTTCCCCGGCTCTGTCTCGCTCGTCGACACCGGGGACGAGTCGTTCATGGTGGGGAGTGTGCGCGTGTTGTCGCGATTCGTTCCCCACATCGGGCCGACCCTGGGGTTCCGCATCGAGCACGCAGGCCGCAGCGTCGCCTACGTGAGCGACCACCAGCAACCCCTCGATGGGTCGTTCTCGGTCGCTCCGAGCGTGCGCGAACTGGCCGAGGGGGTCGATCTGTTGATCCACGACGCGCAGTACACCGCGTCCGAGTTCGCGCACAAGGCCCACTGGGGGCACAGCACGCAGGACTACGCCGTCGCACTCGCAGCATCGTGCGGGGCGAGGAGACTCGCGATGTTCCACCACGACCCGGAGCGCACCGATGCCGAACTCGACTCCATCGAGTCGTGCGCGGGGTCCGGGCTCGAGGTGTTCGCGGCCCGCGAGGGACTCGTTCTCGAGCTCTAGTGTCACGCCGGCCAGGCGGCGCCGGAGCGCGCCCGCTGCCGGGATGTTCACCCGACGCGCCACGAACAGGTCCCGTCGGGTGGAACCCCGTACTGTGTGTCCATGGGTGAGTTCGATTCTGCGAAGTTCCGTTCCGTGCTCGGTCACGTGCCGACATCCGTGGTCGTGGTGACCGGTCTCGACGGGTCGGGCAAGCCGCACGGCATCACGATCGGCTCGTTCGCATCGGTCTCGCTCGATCCGCCCCTCGTCGGGTTCTTCCCGGGGGTCAACTCGCGCTCGTGGGCGGCGATCGCCGACTCCGGTCGCTTCGCCGTCAACGTCCTCGGGTCCGGACAGGACGAGATCTGTTGGCGGTTCGCCAAGGAGGGTGAGGACAAGTTCGCCGGGCTCGAGTGGCGAGCCTCCGCACTCGGCAGTCCGTTGATCGCAGGATCACTCGCCTGGATCGACTGCACCGTCGAATCGGTGGGGCCGGCCGGTGACCATCATTTCGTCGTGGGCAGGGTCGAGTCGCTCGAGGGTGCGCCCGGGGATGCGATGGTGTTCTTCCGCGGCAAGGTGACGAGCGTCCGCGTCGACGCCTGAGAATCGGGTCGCGCGTTGGAGGAGAACCTCGCCAGGGTGTTCGCGGCCGTCGTCGGCGCGGTGCTCGCGGTGGCGGGAGCCTCGAAACTGCTCGACATGGAATCGTGGCGACGTGATGCCCGCGCCCAGGCGGTGTGGTCGTTCGTCGCCAACGTGCTCCCATTCGTCGAGATCCTGATCGGTGCGGCACTCGTGGCGCTCCCGCCGAGTCCGGCGACACTCGGGGCCGCGACAGCGTTGTTGCTCGTGTTCACCGTCTTTCTCGCCGTGTCGATCGCGGCGGGGAGCACCGTTCCGTGCGCGTGTTTCGGTGCGGTGCGTCGCCGACCGCCGGGTTGGCGTGATGTCGTGCGCAACCTCGCACTGATGTCCATGCTGGTCGCGTCGGCATCACTCGCCGGATGAACCCGACGCCGGTTCTCCGGTGTCAGACCCGGCGAATCAGGAACGACAAGGTTCTCGCCTCTTCGCGCCACTGCTCGTAGCGACCCGACGGCCCCTGGTGGCCCGCTCCCATCTCGCACTTGAAGACCACGAATGTCTCGGGCGAGAGGTGACGGATCTTTGCGACCCATTTGGCCGGCTCGTGGAAACCGACCCGGGGGTCGTTGAGCCCCGCCGTCACGAAGAGATCCGGGTAGGGACCCGCACCGGTGTTGTCGTACGGGGAGTACGAGGCGATGTAGGAGGCGAAGGGTTCGGTGCGCGGGTCGCCCCATTCCTCCCATTCGGTCACGGTGAGGGGGAGCGACGGATCGCTCATCGTCGTCACGACGTCGACGAAGGGAACCTCGGCGACCGCGGCGCTGAAGAGGTCCGGGTCGCTCGTGATGCAGGCACCCACGTTGAGGCCACCCGCACTCCCGCCGCGCAGCGCCACCCGGGATGGATCGGCCCAGCCTCCCGCGCCGAGGTGGCGGGCACATGCCATCGTGTCCTCGAAAGTGTTCCTCTTCGCCAGCAGCTTGCCGTCGAGATACCAGTTGCGGCCCATCTCCCCTCCGCCGCGCGGGTGGGCGAGTGCCCACACCCAGCCCCGGTCGAGCAATGACAGGCGCGCGACCGAGAACCATGGCGGCACCGACGCCTCGTAGGAGCCGTACACATAGACCACCGCTGGTGCGGTCCCGTCGACCGGGGTGTCGCGCCGCCTCACGATGTCGAGCGGCACGCGCGCTCCGTCGTGGGACACGGCCCATGTCCGCTCGGCGACGTAGTCATCGAGCGAGGCATTCGGCACCTCGGTGCGCTTGATGGTGGTCAGCCCTCCCGTCGCGGGCGCCCAATCGGCCACCGTGTGGGGAACCGTGAGTGACTGGTACGAGATCCGGACCCGGTCCGTGCGCCAATTGGGGTTCGATCCCATCTCGACGTCGTGCGGTTCGTCGAGCACCGCGATGGTCCGTGTGGTGCCGTCGCTGTCGACGTGCACGAGTGTCTGTTGGGCCGCGGTCCAGCGCTGCATGACCGCGAATCCGTCGAAGCAGTCGAACGAGACGATCCTGGATCCCACGACATGGTCGAGGAAGGGATGCCATCGTCCGGGGTCGCCGGGCTCGGCCGTCATCACGCGGAAGTCGAGGGCATCGAGGTTGGTGAGGATCGCGAAGCGGTCGCCCCAGTGGTCGATCGAGTACTCGATCCCGTCCTCGCGTGGTCGCACACAGCGTGCGGGTTCAGTCGGCGTGCGGGCATCGGTCAACCACCACTCGCTCGTGACGCGGCTGTCGGCTCCGATCAGGATCCACTCGCCGGATCTGCTCGCGCCCACGCCGACATAGAACCGCTCGTCGGTCTCGGTGCGGACGCAGACGTCCTGTGCGGTCGGGGTGCCGATCTCGTGGCGCCACACCTGCCACGGGCGCATGGCCTCGTCGGGCACCACATAGAAGAGGTGACGGTCATCGGCCGACCATGCCACGCCCGCCGAGATGGTGCCGGGGATCTCGTCAGTGAGGTCCTGCCCGGTGCCGAGGTCGCGCACGCGCAGGGTGCACTTCTCGCTGCCGTCGAGATCGGCCGACCACGCGACGAACCGCCCGTCGTTCGAGACCTCGAGTGCGCCGAGGGCGAAGAAGTCGTGTCCCTCGGCTTCGCGGTTCTCATCGAGGACGATCGACTCCCCGGCACCCTCGGCGGATCGGCCGCGCGTGTGGATCGGATACGACAGACCCTTCCGTGTGGCCGATGCGTACCACCATCCGCGGTGCTCCACCGGCGGGGACACATCGTCCTCGACGATGCGGGAGACGATCTCGTCGTAGAGCGCACCCACCAGTGCGGGATCCTCGGCGAAGAACTCGTCGGTCCGGGCGTTCTCGGCCGCGAGATAGGCGAGGGTCTCGGCGCGCGAGGCGTCCCTGAGCCATGCCCACGGGTCCTCGACGGGTCCGAACGCGCGTTGCCACACATGTGGTTCGCGGGGCGCGGAGGGCACGGGGGTGACGTTCGGCATCGGGTCAGACTAGGGCGACGTCCCGACCCGACGGGCTGTACCTTGCTCGTCGTGCGCGTGTGGATCGACCAAGACCTCTGCACCGGCGATGGTCTGTGTGTCGACCACTGTCCGGATGTGTTCGTCCAGCTCGAGGATGGCATCGCGTACGTGGCCGAGTCGGGCGTCATCCTGAACGATCCGGGCGGGTCGGGATCGCTCGCCGATGTCCAGGATCGGCACCTCCAGTCGGTGGTGGAAGCAGCCGATGTCTGTCCGGGAGAGTGCATCTTCATCGAGATGGACGCGACTATTCGGGCAGAAGAGATGCCCCTGTTTGCCTAAACGGCCGTCGGTGACACCCCGCTCCTATTGTCGTGTGGCAATGGAGCGCAAGGGTTTCGCACACATCGACTCCGACCTCGCACGAGCCCTCGATCTGCTCGGTGAGCGGTGGACCCTGTTGATCGTCCAGACGATCCGCGACGGTCATGTCCGGTTCGAGGCGCTCCGGGAGGAACTGGGCATCGCGCGCAACATCCTCGCGAGTCGTCTCGAGGATCTCGTGGGGGCCGGAGTCATCGAGCGCCGCGCTTACAACGAGCGTCCCCCGCGGGACGAGTATCACCTCACCGAGAGCGGCCACGACCTCTCCCTCTCGCTCGACCACCTCGCCCAATGGGGCAAGAAGTGGATCTGAGCCGCGTCGGGTCGCTGCGACCTAACCTGACACTGTGACTTCCACTCGTCGGGGCTTGATCGCGTTCCCCGCGCTCGCGATCGCGGTGTCCGTGTCATGCGGTGCCGTCGACACCATGGCGGGGGTCACGAGTGTCGCCGCGTCGTCGGCATCGGTCGGTGCGGCCGCGTCGGGTTCCCCCGGCGCCGCATCGAGTCAGGGTGCCAAGCCGACGACGACCACGGTCGCAAAGGGTGGTGCGGCGCGATCGGTCGCATCCGTCGCGGCGGGCATCAAGGTCGTGCGTGAACGGTCGGCCGGGTACAAGCGCTCCCTGTTCACGCACTGGATCGATGAGGACGGCGACGGGTGCAACACCCGCGAGGAAGTGCTGATCGCCGAATCCACCACGCGCGCCCAGGTCGATGCCTACGGCTGCAAGGTGATCGCCGGCGACTGGTACTCGCCCTATGACGGTGCGACCCACACCGATCCATCCGATCTCGATATCGACCATTTCGTGCCGCTGAAGGAAGCGTGGGACTCGGGTGCGCATTCGTGGACGTCGGCTCGCCGTCGTCAGTTCGCCAACGATCTGTCCGACCCCCGCTCGTTGATCGCGGTGACGGCGGGCGAGAACCGGTCCAAGGGTGACAAGGACCCCTCGAACTGGATGCCCGACCGCACCGAGTACTGGTGCACATACATCGCCACCTGGGTCGCGGTGAAGGCGCGATGGGGTCTCACGATGGATGAGAGCGAGGCGGGACGAGTCCGCAAGATCGCAGCCGGGTGCGGGTCGACGTCGGTCCCGGTCTGGGGCCGGGGTTCCGAGTCGGGATCCGGTGCGACAGGGGGAACCACATCGGGTTCGGTTGCGCCGACCACGACGAGTGCCGGCTCGGCTCCGGCGACATCGCCGTCGGCCACGTCGCCGTCGGTGACCCCCACAACCCCGACCACATCTCCCGCAGCCGGAGCTCTGCCCGAGGGAGTCCCCGGCCGCTTCTGCACCCCCGAGGGTGCACGCGGCACCTACAAGGGGGACCCTGTCGTGTGCTCCCGGACGAAGGCCGATGGGACGCCGTATTCGGACAATCGGGCACGGTGGGTGAGGGCCTGAACCGGCCCGCCGGTGTCGCCCGGGCTCCCGATAGCCTCGTCTCTCATGTCGAAGAAGACCAAGAAGCGCAAGGCGCGTCTGCGCCGCTCGAAGGCCAACCACGGCAAGCGCCCGAACATGGGCCGGGGCTGAGGTCCATTCCTCGATGATCCGTCTCGTCGCCCTCGAGGTTGGCGGCGACACGGAACCGTGGGAGACCATCGGTCTCCCGGTGGATGAACCCACGATCGGAATTCCGATCCCTCCTCGGCGTTCGCGGATTGCCGATGTCGAGGTGAGATTCGCGGGTGGCGAACCCGGATTGCAGGGCTGGGTGTTCGCGCACCCCGCGCACGAGGGAGATCCCCTTGTTGTCGATGTCGCCGGGATCAGAACCACCATCGTCGGTGCCGACCCCGAACACGCCTCGAATGGGAACACGACATCACCGTTGGCCGGCGCAGCCGCGGTCGGTCTCGATCATGTGGTCGTGCGCACGTCGGATCCCGAGGGCTTTCGCGACGCGGTGGGTCGAGTGCTCGGTCTCGAGTTGCGACGTGTGCGTCCGGTGGGCAACGGATGGGAACAGTGGTTCTACAAGCCCGACAACACCGTGATCGAGGTCGTCACGTCGCCGGATCTACCCCGAGGTCCGGCCACTCTCTGGGGAATGGTCGCCAGCGTCGATGATCTCGATGCCATCGCAACCCGACTCGGTGACGACGTGGTGTCGGCCCCGAAGGCCGCTGTTCAGCCGGGACGCTCGATCTCCACCGTGCGACAGTCGGTCGGTCTCGGTGTGGCGTTCGCGCTGATGACCCCGCACCAGCGCTGACGTCGCTCACCAGTCGTCGCCGTCGGCCTCGTCACCGTCGAGGGTGCGCAGGTGGCGCACACCCTCCTCGCAGGTCTCGTTCAGTGGACACCACCGGCAGTGGAAGCCCGGCCGGACCTCGGCGTCGCGCGTGCCCGAGATCAACTCGGCCATCGCACGCGCTCCCTGGCCGGTGCGGCGCACCGCGGCCTGCAGGACCCCCTCGGTGACCTCCTCGTGGTCGAGGCGGGCACGTTCCAATGAGTAGGTACCGAGACGCCGCGGGGCCTGGCGGCTCCTCAGTGTCTCGATGAGCGCGTAGTACCGGAGGTCGTCGCGGTGCTGCGCCCCGATCCATCCCGACTTGAGGTCGATGATCACGCGGCGGCCGGGGAGTCCGAGCACGAGGTCCATGCGGGCGGTGAAGATCACTGCCCCCGAAAAGAGCGTGTACTTCGCGGTGTACTCCACCATCGGCCGCCATTGCGGCTTGATCGGGGGAAAGCAGTCCCCGAAATTGGTGACCAGTTGGACGACCTGGCCCCGAAGCTCGGCCATGTCGTGGTCGGGCAGGGTCTCGAGGAACGCCGAGGCTGATTCGCGGGGGTTCTCGATGATGCTCGTGATCGCGGCCTCGACGAGATCGGCGGGAACGGGTTCACCCGGCCAATTGATCATCAGCTCGATGGCCTTGTGGGCCACCGTGCCGCGCACCGTCGGGACCGACCACGCGAACTTCTGCGAGCGCTCCGCGAGGAAACGCTTCTCGCATCCGTGGACGGTGCCGAGATGGTGCTTCGTGACCCGGAGCGGATCCTCGGGCGTGAACAGCCCGTCGATCGGTGCGAGTTCGTCGGCAAGCATCGTCTCGACCCCGGCGACGATCTCGCGTGGCAGCGGTTCCCATCCCGCGGGCACGCCGAGCGAGTCGATGATCTCGAGCTGCAATGGGTTCAGTTCCTCGGTCATGTCGGGCTCCGCATGTCGGGTCTCACATTAGGGAAGGGGTGGGACACGGGACCGGGAAGCGGTGAAACACCCCTCTGCGACGATGTCGCCATGGCAGCGGGCACCACGACAGCACATGGCGCACACGGCGCGGACCGTGCCCACGGTGCGTCCGGCGCCGACGCCAGAACAGAAGTGAGAGATGGCATCATGCCCACGTCACTGTTCACCGAGGCAGCCCGGGTTCTCGCAAAGCATGTCGCCGGCATGGATCTCACGGTTCCGGGTTTCCGCAGTCCACCCCGCACGGTCGGGGTCAACCGGACCCTGCGGCGCGCATCTGACGGGCTCGGGGGCATCGTCGCAGTGCGACTCACCGATCGTCCCTTCACCGCGGTCATCGGGGACATGATCGAGGGCGTCGTCGTGCTCAACCGGTTGGATGTCGCCGACGCCGACAGAGCCCGCACTCATCTGTGGCGGCTCATGCTCGCCTTCACCGTCGAGGCGGTGCCGGCCCGCCGCAGAGACGCCCCGAATCGGCGCGTAGCCTGAGCCGTTCCGCGCCCGGGTGGCGGAATTGGCAGACGCAGGGGGCTTAAACCCCCCAGCCGCGCAAGTGGCGTGTGGGTTCGACCCCCACCCCGGGCACATTCACATGCCGGGCATGTTCAGTTTCGGTTGCGCGTCACTCTCTGAGTCGATTGGCCGACTTCGTGCGTGAACCTCCAGCGGTACCGTTGATGGCGTGCACATCGTCGATGCAACACTTGTCCGTGTTCCGCTCGATCTCGTCGGTCCGCTGCGCACGTCGTCGGGCACTCATTCAGCGCGCACGGCGGTGTTGGTTGCGGTTCGCCTCGATGATGGAACGGTCGGCTGGGGAGAGAACGTCGCTCCGGAAGAGAGTTTCTACACGGGCGAGACATCGTCGGCGTCGATCCGGGCGATGCGAGGTGATCTGTTGCGCGGCATCACCGACCGGGACTTCGACGCACCCTCGGCACTCGACGCCTCGTGGTGGGGAACCACCGAGTTTCCGATGGCGAGATGTGCCGTCGAGTCGGCCGTGTGGGATGCGTGGTGTCGTGGTCGCGTGGTCGCACTCGCCACCGCCCTCGGTGGGTCGCCGGGCGAGGTGGCAGTCGGTGCGGTTGTGGGGCTCCACCCGTCGGCAGATGACACGGTCACCGAGGCTGTCGCGCGAGTGGCCGAGGGGTATCGGCACCTGAAATTGAAGATCGCTCCCGGTCGGGACCGCGAGGTCGTCGCCGCAGTCCGGGATGCGGTCGGACCCGACGTCCCGCTCTCCGTCGATGCGAACGGCGCCTACTCGGCCGACGATGTCGATCTCCTCGCTGGTCTCGCCGAGATCGGGGTCGTCCTCGTCGAGCAACCGTTCGCACCCGGTGACCTCGAGGCGTCGGCGCGCATGTGCGCGACGGGATCGGTCAGGGTCGGCCTCGACGAGTCGATCATGACGGCGGCCGATCTCGATCTCGCACTCGCCGCGGGAGCAATCGATGCGGTGAACGTGAAGCCCTCGCGACTCGGGGGGCTCGGTGCCGCCGTCGGAATCCTCGAGCGGTGTCGTGCAGAGGGATTGGATGCATGGATCGGCGGAATGCTCGAGTCCGGGATCGGCAGGGCCGCAGCCCTCGCACTCGCCACTCACCCGGCGTGCACGCTCGCCCCCGATCTCTCGGCCTCTGCCAGGTACTTCACCCGTGATGTGACCGAGCCGTTCGTCCTGGCGGACGGGACACTCCGCGTGCCCGCGACTCCGGGCATCGGGCGGGAGCCACTCCCCGGGATGATCGCCGGGGTCGGAATCGAGACACTCCCGTGAGCGGAGGTCGTGACACGATGGACGCCATGGCCCACTTCGACACCGAGGCGATGCTCGGCGACCTCGCCCGACTCGTCGACACCGAGTCGCCGTCGGGCGATGTCGCGCGACTCGAGACCCACGCCGAACTCCTCGCCTCGATCATCGAGGCACGGCTCGGGTCGCGTCCGCGACTCGTCGATTCGCCGGTTGGTCCCCACCTTCATTGGAGCGGTGGCGGTGATCCGAGGGTGCTGATCCTCGGCCACCACGACACCGTCCACCCGGCGGGAACGACCGCGACGAGGCCGTTCGCCGTGCGCGACGGCATCGCGACCGGGCCGGGAGTCTTCGACATGAAGGCGGGAATCGTGCAGGCGATCCATGCGGTCGAATCACTGGAGGACGCGTCCGGGGTGGAGATCCTCCTCACCGCCGATGAAGAAACCGGCTCGAGAGCATCGAGGGCTCTCCTCGAGGAGAGAGCCCGGGCATGCGGAGCAGTGCTCGTGCTCGAACCGAGCGCGGACGGTGGCGCCCTGAAGATCGGCCGCAAGGGCACCGGGACGTTCACCGTCACTCTTCACGGACGTGCCTCACATGCAGGGCTCGAACCGGAGAAGGGCATCAACGCGCTCACCGAACTCGCCGCGCTCATTCCGGTGATCGCCGACTTCGCCCGACCGTCGGCCGGCACGACGGTCACGCCGACACTGGCCTCCGCGGGCACCGCCGACAATGTCGTGCCCGCGCTCGCCACTTGTGCGGTGGATGTGCGTGTCACCGACGCCGCCGAGAAGGCGCGGATCGAGGCAGCATTCGCCTCGCTCGCGCCGACCCATCCCGAGGCGCGGATCGAGATCATCGGTGGCATCGGACGCCCGCCGATGCACGAGTCGGCAGCGGAACAGTTGATGCCGATCGCCCGCTCGGTGGCCGGATCACTGGGGTTCGGTGTCGACGGAGTCGTGGTGGGCGGTGGATCCGACGGCAACTTCACCGCCGCGATCGGTGTCGAGACGCTCGACGGGCTGGGTGCCGTCGGTGGCGGCGCGCACGCCGACACAGAGCACGTCGTGGTGTCGACGCTCGCTCCGCGCGCGGCGTTGATCGCGGGGATCTGTCAGGAGTTGTCGTCGATGGCGAGGAGACCGCCACTCGGGAGCGTCCCGGCGGAGCGGTAGACCTCGAGCTTGGCGCGCGAGTCGTCGATGTCGAGGTTGCGCATCGTGAGCTGGCCGATCCTGTCGAGCGGACCGAACGCGGCACCGTCGACCTTCTCCATGCTCAGGCGCTCGGGTGCGTAGGTGAGATTCGGGCCGGTGGTGTCGAGGATCGTCCAGTCGTCACCGCGCCGCAGGCGAACGGTGACCTCGCCGGTGATCGCAGTGCCGACCCAACGCATCAACGGCTCACGCAGCATCAGCGACTGCGGATCGAACCAGCGGCCCTCGTAGAGGAGCCGGCCGAGACGGCGGCCCATCGTGCGGTAGTTGTCGATCGTCGACTCGTTGTGGATGGCGGTCACGAGCCGCTCGTAGGCGATGTGCAGGAGCGCGAGTCCCGGTGACTCGTAGATGCCCCGCGACTTCGCCTCGATGATCCGGTTCTCGATCTGATCGCTCATCCCGAGTCCGTGCCGACCGCCGATCGCGTTCGCAGCCATGACCAGGTCGACAGCGGTGGCGAACTCCCGACCATCGATCGCGACCGGGAAACCCTCGTGGAACCTGATCGAGACCGTCTCGGGGGCCACGGCGACATCGTCGCGCCAGTGGGCAACACCCATGATCGGCTCGACGATGTCCATTCCGTTGTCGAGCTCCTCGAGCAGCTTCGCCTCGTGTGTGGCACCCCAGATGTTGGCGTCGGTGGAGTAGGCCTTCTCCTTCGAGGCGCGGTACGGCAGGCGCCGTTCGGCGAGGAACTCGCTCATCTCCGCGCGGCCGCCGAGTTCGCTGACGAAGTCGGGATCGAGCCACGGCTTGTAGATCCTCAGCGACGGATTCACCATCAACCCGTACCTGTAGAAGCGCTCGATGTCGTTGCCCTTGTAGGTGCTGCCGTCGCCCCAGATGTCGACGCCGTCCTCGCGCATCGCGCGCACCAGGAGCGTGCCGGTCACGGCACGGCCGAGCGGCGTGGTGTTGAAGTAGGTCTTGCCCGCCGTCGAGATGTGGAACGCGCCGCACTGGAGCGCGATCAGTCCCTCGTGGACGAGTTCGTCGCGGCAATCGACGAGCCGGGCGATCTCGGCGCCGTACTCGCGGGCCCGACCCGGCACGCCGGGCAGATCGGGTTCGTCGGGTTGGCCGAGATCGGCGGTGTAGCAGCAGGGGATCGCACCCTTCTCGCGCATCCATGCGACCGCCGCCGACGTGTCGAGACCGCCAGAGAACGCGATGCCGACGCGCTCTGCGACCGGGAGGGATGTGAGGACCTTGGACACGATGGTCAACGGTACTGGCGCAGGCCGACCCACACCGCGACGTTTCCGACCAGCGACGCCGCCGCGACCACGGCGCACGCGGCTGCGACCACGGGGGTCGATCCGGCATCGACGAGGGCGCTCGCGGCGAGTCCGACCGAGCACACGATGCCCACCAGCCCGGCGCGCGGGTGGCGGCGCGCGACAACGAACACCGGCACGACCACGAGGCCGATCGGGACCGCGAGCCACAGCCGCGGGGAAGGGTCCGACGGCGGGCCGAGCCACCACACGGCCCGACCGATGGTCCTGCTCGAGACGGCGACGGCGGTGGTCGCGGCAAGGACGAGCGCCCAGTTCACATAGGCGACCGTGCGCCATCCATCACCGGGGCGACCCGCGCCGACAATGGATGCCGGTGCCCCGAGCGGTGGCGGGCCGGGCTGAGTCGGGACTGCCCGAGGCGGGACAGGCTGGTTCGGGACGGATCGGGAGCCGGCTCCTGGCTCGGTGCCACCGACGACGGGAAACTCAGACGTCACGGCACACACGGTACCGATGTGCCCGAACCACGGCACGCGCGCCACCGTTAGCCTTGGCGCAGCATGGACGCGAGCTCGTTCCGCAAACTGAGCGTGTTCTTCCCGATGTGGAACGAGGAGGACTACATCGTGCGCGCCGTCGAGGCGGCGCGCGAGGAGTGCGACGACCTCATGGCGGGCGGTGAGATCGCCGACTACGAGGTGATCATCGTCGACGATGCGTCCACCGACTCGACCCCCGACATCGCCGCCCGTCTGGCGGCCGCCGATCCCCGGGTCCGGGTCGTGACGCACCCCGTGAACCGGAAGCTCGGCGGCTCGATGCGATCGGGTTTCGCCGCCGCGACCGGCGACCTGGTGCTCTACACCGATGCCGACCTCCCCTTCGACATGCACGACGTGCACAAGGCCATCCGCCTGCTGCGCTACTACGACGCCGACATCGTCTCGGCGTACCGGTTCGACCGGACCGGTGAGGGCTGGGTGCGGGTGGTGTACTCGTTCTTCTACAACATGCTCGTGCGGGTCCTCTTCGGGGTCAGATTCCGTGACATCAACTTCGCGTTCAAACTGTGTCGCACCCGGATCTTCGAGAGGGTCGACCTGCGCAGCGAGGGTTCGTTCATCGACGCCGAGTTGATCGTGAAGGCGAAGCGTCACGGGTCCGAGGCGATCCAGTTCGGCGTGGACTATTTCGCCCGCACGAGGGGCGTGTCCACGCTGAGTTCGCCGCGGGTGATCGTCAAGATCCTGCGGGAGGCCTTCGCTCTGAGACGCGAGATCCGCTCGATCACGCCACCGACCGCGTGAACGCTCCGGGCGTGGCCCGGGGACTGTGACGGAAGGGGCGAACCCCGTCCGAGCCCGGCCGCCGATAGCGTTCCGATCTCGTGAGCGACCCCTTCGACCCGCCCATGGGGCCGGCCGGGCCTCTCGATGATCGTGAGTCCGGCGCCGGGCCGATCCCTCGCGGCTCGTGGTGGGCGAGGTGGACTCGGCCATCCGCGACACCGTCACAGCCGACACCACGCCGGCGAAGAGAACCGAGGCCAGGATCGCCGGCCGCCACCTCGACCACCACGACCACCTCGACAACCGTGCCGACCGAGGCGTGTCCCCCGGGGTCGCCGATCACCTGTCATTCACTGACCCGGGTCATCCGCGACGGCGACAGGGGGGAGGATGTGAAGCGCATCCAACAGCGCCTCAAGGATCTCCACTTCGATCCGGGCCGCATCGACGGCATCTTCGGCGGCGACACACGCATGGCGGTGTGGGCGTTCCAGTCCCTCGTGATGAAGATGACGCGCGACACTGTCGTCGATTTCGTGACACCGGTGATCTGGGATGCCATGCGCGGCGAGGTGGTCATCGCCCCCCGTCGCCAGCCCGGGTCACCCAACCACGTCGAGATCTACGTGCCCGAGCAGGTGATGGCCGCGTTCAAGGGAACCGATGTCCTGCTCGTCACGCACATCTCGTCGGGCACGGGTCAGGTGTGGTGCGAGGAGGTCACGATCGACCCGGGCGAGGAGGGCAACACCACCAAGGAGCCGATCAAGACCGGCATCTGCGGTGAGGCCGTCACGCCCGGCGGCATCTACTACTTCTACAACCGGAAGTACGGTCTGCGCGAGAGCAAGCTCGGCACGATGTGGAACCCGGTGTACTTCAACTTCGGGATCGCGGTCCACGGGGCGATGCAGGTGCCGAAGGAGCCCGCGTCGCACGGTTGCATCCGCATCCCGATCTTCATCTCGGAGTACTTCCCGGCGATGGTCCGCTACAACGATCGCGTCTATGTCTGGGACGGGAAGAAGGAACCGGAGGAGAACGGATCGCAGCCACCGCCGTGGGACCGACCCGATCCGAACTACACGACGACGACCACGTCGACGACCACCACCACGATCCCGAAGTCGCCGACGACGGTCAAGCCCGCACCGACCACGGTCGCACCGCCGGCCCAGACGACGACCACTGCACCCCCGGCGGGCTGATCGGCCTCAGCGGCCGGCGAGCTTGTTCAGCTCTGCGATCTCGCCGCGCTGTGCCTCGATCATCGATCGCGCCATCTTGTCGACCTCGTCGTTGACTCCGTTGTCGCGGGCGTGCTCGGCCATGTGGATGCCCCCCTCGTGGTGGGCGATCATCAGATCGGCAAAGACACGATCGGCTGCCGCGCCACGCGCGGCCTGCAGGCGCTCGAGGTCGGAGTCACTGGCGTAACCGGGCATGTCCGCGAGATCCACCGGCATGCCCATCCAGCCCATCACCTGGTCGGTGGCGCTCGCCTCGGGCTCTCCGAACACGCGGAGCAACTGCACCATTCGCCCGGTCTCCATGCCCTGGTGGATGATGATCTCGCGGGCGATCAACCGCATCACCTCGTCGCCTCCGTCGGCGGAGGTCTCGAGGTACGTCATCGACATCGCCACGGCCTGCTCGTGGTGGATGCGCATGTCGTGGAGGAACCCGGTGTCGACGTCGTTGTGCGCGAGTTCGGATCCGGTGCGACCGGCCCACCACCCGACGCCCGCGGCGAGCATCGCGACCACGACCGCCGCGAGCAGGAGGTTCAACTTGCTCTGCCACCACGGAAGGATGGTTTCGTCGTCGTGCGCCGCATTCTCCACGCAGACCACGGTAGTAGCCTGCGGTTCCGTGGGGGTCGTCACCGAGGAACACAGGCGCGCAGGTCGACCGGTCGACTCCGACTCGGCCGACACACGCGCGCGCATCGTCGACCATGCGCTCGTGCTCTTCGGGACCGAGGGATTCGACGCCACGACCAACCGCCGCATCGCCAAGTTGGTGGGGATCTCGAGCGCGGCGCTGTACCACTACTTCCCGTCCAAGGCGGAGATCTACGTCGCCGTCTGCGGGGCGATCACGGACCGCTTCGCCGATGTGTTCGCGCGCGTCACGGACGCCGAACCCACGCTCGCGGGTCGTCTCGCGCGGATCATGGATGAGAACATCGATCTCGGCAGGACTGCGCCCGCACTGCTCGGTTTCGTGGCGGGAATCCCGACCGCGGTGCAGAAGCATCCCGAGATCGCCCATGGTGCCGAGACCTTGTCGGTGTCGTTCCGCAAGATGGTGCGCGACATGGTCGAGGGCGGCACCGAACCCGACGCCATCCTCGGCGGCACACCCGCAGCGGGATTCGCCGATCTGGTGATGGTGGTTCTCTCGGGAACGGGACGACTGAGCGCGCGCGGCATGCACGATCGTCACCGCGCCGCCAGTGAGGCGTTCCTCGCGCTCGTCACGAGTGCCCGGGGCGACCGACGCGGCTGACTCTGCGATGAGCATCGACGACCTCCGCCTGCTCGCCTCCCGCACACCCGGGCTCCGCGAGATGTTCGCCTCCGACCCGGAGCGTGCGCGACGGGGAACTCTCGACGCGTGCGGGATCCACGCCGACGTCTCCCGGCAGTTGATGGACGTCGAATTGTTCGCCGCGGCGATGACTCACTTGGACGAGATCGGACTGCGCGACCGGGTCGGGGCGATGTTCGCCGGCCGCGCCGTGAACCAGACCGAGGGTCGCCCTGCATTGCACACCGCGCTCAGGGCGCGCGGGAGCGAGGCACCCGAGGCGCGCGAAGCCGCCACGTGGATGGCAGGGGCCCTGGCTCTGGCTGCGCAAGTGCGCGACGGCACGGTGGTGGGCTCGACGGGTCGCCGCTTCGCGCATCTCGTGAACATCGGCATCGGTGGCAGTTCGCTCGGGCCCCAGATGGTCACGAGGTCGTTGCGGAGATTCCACGACGGCCCCGACGTGAGGTTCGTGTCGAACATCGACGCCGCCGACCTCGATGCGGCACTGGCGGGTCTCGACCCGGAGACGACGCTGGTGTGCGTCTCGTCGAAGACCTTCACGACCCTCGAGACCATGCACAATGCCGAACGTGCGCGCCGGTGGGTGGCGACTGGGTGTCCGCGCTGGCAGGACCATGTCGTGGCCTCGACCGCCAATCCGGCGGCCGCGGTGGGATGGGGCGTCGATCCCTCGCGGTGCCTGCGCTTCGCCGATTGGGTCGGTGGGCGGTTCTCGGTCTCATCGGTGGTCGGATTTCCGGTCGCATGTGCGATCGGTCCCGTCGCGTTCGCCGATTTCCTCGATGGCATGCACGAGATGGACAACCATTTCCTCCATGCGCCGTTCGCCGAGAACCTGCCGGTGGTCCACGGGCTCTTGTGGTGGTTGAACTCGGCCATCCGGGGGCTGCCCGCGGTTGCCGTGGTGCCGTATGCCGCGGATCTGGCGCTCCTGCCGGAACATCTCCAGCAGTTGGTGATGGAGAGCCTCGGCAAGGGTGTGTCAGAGTCCGGCGGTCACCTGTCTCTCGACTCCTCGCCGGTGGTGTTCGGAACCGCCGGCACCGGTGCCCAGCATTCCTATTTCCAGATGCTCCACCAGGGAACGCGACCGGTTCCCGTCGACTTCATCGGGGTCGTGGAACCACTGGGCGGAGACTCGGCGGCGCACGATCTGCTGGTGGCGAACATGCTCGCCCAGTCGGACGCGCTGGCGACGGGCCGCAGTCTCGGCGAGACAGAAGCGACAACGGGGTCCGCCGATCCCCATCGGTCGTTCCCCGGGAACAGGCCGAGCACCGTGTTGTTCCTGAACCGGCTCGACCCCCGGCACCTCGGGGCGCTCGTGGCGCTCTACGAGCACTCGGTTCTGGTCCAGGGAGTGCTCGCCGGGGTGAATCCCTTCGACCAGTTCGGCGTCGAGTTGGGAAAGCAGGTGGCCCACGCCGCAGCGGAGGCGATCGGAGAGGATGATCATGCCACCCCCGCTCCGGGGCCGGACACAACCGTGTCACACCCCCTGACGATGACACACCCCCTGCTCGAATGGTACCGCTCACAAAGAGTCTGATCGACAATTAATCGGGTGGGGGCCGGTGGTCCGCGCCGTATAGTTGCCGTCCATGCCGGGCAAGAACAAGATCCCCTCCACCGAGCGCATCATCAATCTGCTCGTGCTGCTCACCGAGTCGAACGTGCCGGTCACCTACGAGCGGATCATGAACGACATGGGGGACCAATACCCGGCCGGCGTCGAGGCGCGGCGCATCACCTTCGAGCGCGACAAGAAGGTCCTGCGCGACGCGGGCGTGCCGATCGTCACGCAGGTGCTCGGCGGGAACGACGCGGGCAAGACCGCCTACTCGGTCGACAAGAGCGAGTACGCCCTGGTCGACTTCGGGCTCACCCACGACGAGATGTCGGCGTTGCAGCAGGCCGCGGCGATGGTCCGGATGGGCACGCCGTGGGGTGGCCGCGCGGTGCTCTGGCTCGGTGGCGAGATCGTCGACGACCACGAGCACACCGCCGCTCGGGTGGTGGCCGACGATGCCCGCCTGCCCGCGCTCCACGAGGCCTGTGCGAGGCGGCGCATCACCTCGTTCTCGTACCACGGTCGGGCGCGCACCGTGCACCCCTACGGGTTGGCGGCGCGCAGCGGGTTCTGGTACCTGATCTGTCACGACACCGGGCGCGATGCGGTGGCCAGGTACCGACTCGACCGGATCGAGGACGAGCCACGGTTCTCGGATCCCGATTCCTTCGACAGGCCCGCCGGCATCGTGCTCGAGGATCTGTTCGCGAGGGATGCCAAGTTGTTCGACGGGGGCGATGACGAGCACGCGATCGTGCGGGTCGAGGGTCGTCTCGCACCCGGGGTCATCCGCGAGCTCGGCGAGGAGGCCGTGCGCGCCCGCCTCACCGACGGGTCGGTGGAGGTGCGGGTGCCGTGCGGCAACCGGTTCGCCTTCCGCAACTGGCTCTTCGCGATGGTCGACCGTGCCGAGGTTCTCGCCCCGGAGGATCTGCGCGCAGAGATCGTCGCCGAACTCGAGTCGACCGCCGGGGTGGCCCGGTGAGCCCGAAGCGCGGACCGCGCAGCGCGGCACAGCGCATCGCCGGGCTCCTCGAGATGGTGCCGTGGTTGATGGAGCGCGACGAGGTCTCGGTGTCGGAGATGGCGAGACAGTTCGGGATCAGCGAGGACGACCTGATCGCCGACATCGAGATGGCCGCGATGTGCGGCCTGCCCCCGTACTCGCCGTGGGAGCTCACCGAGATGTGGATCGAGGACGGTGTGATCCACACCGGTCCGAACAAGCACCTCGAAAGGCGTCTCCGACTCAGCAAGCAGGAGGCCTTCGGGCTCGCGCTGCTCGCCCGGGCCGCGCTCGAGATGCCGAACTTCAAGGCGCGTGCCGCGTTGAAGAGCGCGCTCAACAAGCTCGAGTCGGTGAACTCGGCGTCGGAGGAGCTCGTCGATGTCGACGTGGTCGACCTCCCGTTCCTCGCCGAGGTCACCGAGGCCGCGCGCCAGGGTGAGCGGATCGTGATCCGGTACTGGAAGCCCTCTGACAACTCCGAGACGGAGCGGTCGGTCTGGGTGCGGTCCGTCTTCACCGACATCGGCAACTGGTACATGACCGCCGACGACGAGACGTCGGGGGATCTGCGGCACTTCCGCATCGATCGCATCCGCGAGCTCACCCACACCGACGAGTTCCGCACGCCGCACTCGGGTGCCGTCGACGTCCCGTCGTGGTTCGCCGACTCGGCGAGCGGAACCGTCGTGACGATCGAGGCCGATGCCTCGGCGCGGTGGATCGCAGAGACCTACCCCTGCCGCTCGGTCGAGGAACTCGCCGACGGGCGAACCCGGATCGAGATGGTGGCCACGAGCGAGCACTGGCTCGGGCGGCTCCTGCTGCGCGCGGGTCGCTCGGCGCGCGTGACTGCGCCCGCCCACCTCGTGGACCTGGGTCGCAGCACCGCGTCCTCGGTGCTCGACCGCTACCGCGCGAAGTAGTCCGGCAACTCCCGGGGGGACTCGAGTCCGATGTCTCGGCTGAGGTGCACGAGCAGTTCGGCGGTCGCCCTCGCGTCCGACAGCGCCTCGTGGGCCCTCTCGCGCTCGATCCCGTAGTGCTCGCAGAGCGCAGTGAGCGAATGTCGGCGGGTGCGGTCGGTGTCGATGCTCCGGGCGAGGGCGAGGGTGTCGATCCATGTCTCAAGGGTGTCCTCGATTCCCACCCGGGCGGACTCGGCGTGCAGGAAACCGATGTCGAACTGCGCATTGTGGGCCGTGAACCACCGCCCGCGACTCATCGACCACACCTTCTCGAGCGCCTCCCTGAGGGGCATGCCGGACATGACTTGTTCGTCGGAGATGCCGTTCACGTGCTCGGCGGAGTTGTCGAACTCATCCGGGTTCTGCGGCTTGACGATCGTGTCGAACGAGTCGACGACGGCACCATCGGCATCGACCACGAGTGCCGCCACCTGGAGGATGCGATCCCTCGAGGGGTCGAGCCCGGTTGTCTCGAAATCGACGACGGTGAAGGCGACATCATCGGTTGCGGCGCGAGCCTGGTCCCGCACCTGCTCGGTGGCATCGCTCGATGTCGTGTCCATGAATCACACGGTAGGCGCGGGGTGCGTCACGGTGCGAGTCACCTCGCGGGAGTGATCAGTCACACCGCGGGTGTGGGCGGCGTCATCGCCTCGAAGAGCGTGGCGCGATCGAAGTAGTCGCGCCACAGCACGATCCGGCCATCCACGATCTCGAAGATCCCGGCGACGGGCAGTGACGCCCACCTCCCGTGGATGAACAGCCGATCGTCGCGCTCGTTCAGCACCGTGCCCCTCGCGAGGTCGCCCGTGCTCGTCTGGCGAAGGATCTGCCAGTCGAGTTGGTCGCACGATGCGAAGAAGCCCGACAGCGTGCCGCGCAGGCCATCGGGGCCGTGCGCCGTGCCGATCGGGACATTGTCGTACTCGAGGTCGTCGCCCACCATGGCGACTGCCGCCTCGATGTCCTTGGCGACCAGACGCGCGATGAACCCGCGCACGAGGGAGTCGGGGGAGTCGGCCATCTCACAGCAACCGTGTCACAGCAACTCGGCCGCGAGGCTTGCGACCTCGCTGCGCTCGCACGACGAGAGGGTGATGTGGCCGAAACAGTGCTGGTCGGCGAACGCATGGATGAGCACTGCGAGGGCGTTGTTGGACTCTCCCATGTACGGCGCGTCGATCTGGCTGGTGTCGCCCGTGAAGACCACCTTGGTGCCCTCGCCGATCCGGGTGAGGATGGTCTTGAGGGTGGTGGGCTCGAGGTTCTGGGCCTCGTCGACGACCACGAACTGCCTGTGCAGCGAGCGTCCGCGCAGGAAGGTCACCGACTCCATCGACAGTTGGCCGCGGGCCGACAGATCGTCGATCAGACCCTTCGCGTCGCGTGACGACCGCTGGTCGGTGAGCGCGACGATCGCATCGTGGATCGCCGACATCCAGGGGTCGAGCTTTTCGTCGAGGCCACCGGGGAGGAAGCCCACATCGGCGCGCCCCACCGGCACGAGGGGCCGGTACACGGCGAGCCGTTCGTAATTTCGGGCCTCGACCACCTGTTCGAGTCCGGTCGCGATCGCGAGAACCGTCTTGCCCGTGCCGGCGCGGCCGTCGAGGGCCACCACGCTGACAGCGGGATCGAGGAGCAACTCGAGTGCGAACCGCTGTTCCTTGGACCTGGCACGCAGTCCCCATGCCTCGGGGGACTGGCCAGGGAGCAGCTCGACGGTGTCACCCACGCTGCGCACGAGTGCCGACTGCGAGCCGGAGCGGACCACCGCGAATTCGTTCACCATGAGGCGCGTCGGACCGAACTCGGCGGCGCCGACCTCACCGTTCTCGTAGAGGTTGTTCACGGTCTCTGTCGAGACCTCGAGGGTCGACCACCCCATCTGGCGGGTGGCCGCAGTGCGGCCGACCGGCTGGTGCTCTGCGGCCTCGAGTCCGAGGTGGGCGGCCTTGATGCGCAGTCCCGCGTCGTTCGAGACCATGCGGGTGGGGGCCCGCAACGACTGCCCGAGCGCCGCCCCGATGATCCGGTTGTCGGGGACCTGGGGGTCGAGGCCGTTCTCGATCAGGAGGTGCTTCTGGATGCCGTTCACCTCGATGTGCACGGTCGCGCTCTCGGGCTCCGGGCCGAGGGCAACGGGGGTGTGGATCGAACCCCCGGCGCGGCGGCGGAGATCCTCGATCGTGCGCAGGGCGGTGCGTGCCGCGCGGCCCACATCGTCGGGACGACTCTTCAGTCCGTCGAGTTCCTCGACCACGGTCAACGGAATGACGACGTCGCATCCGGTGAAGGAGTGGAAGCACGCGGGGTCTGCGACGAGGACCGACGTGTCGAGCACGATGCGTGTGCGAGTGCCCGGTTCGGCTGGTGCACCGGCGGTGGTTGTGCCACCGAATGATCCGTGATCGGTCCGATGACCATCCCTGTCCGTGCGCGCAACGACGTCGGTCATCGCACCTCCCGATGCGGATGTCGCCTCATTGATGTCTCCGCGAACGATCAATGTTGAGATCTTTCCATCCTCGGGTCTGGTCCGGGGTGGATGGTCATCCACAGGCCCGATCGGGTGACGGTGGCGAATTTCGGGCGCCACCAACAGACTTTTTTCAGAAATTTTTTTGGGCCCCGATCGAGGTTGTTCACACTCCGTGGCGACACCGCCGAGCACGCGCGTCGCGGCGCACGTGTGACGTCTGTCGACGCACCACGACCGCGGCGCGCGAGGTGGCCGAGCCGCGCGAGCGGCAACGGATCGAGCGCGGGAAACCCTTGTGGGTGTTGGGTTTCCTGATGTGGCGACACCGCGGGTCGGGTGTGCATCTGTGCGTCCGGATGCACTGCGCACAGACTCGACGGGGGACATCGATTGCATCGTGCAGGTGCTCGGCGCCACGACGCGCGGGGAGTCGCGCGCAACCGAGGTGGCGCGATGTCGTCGCCGACGTCGCGCGGAAATGCTTGCATTCGTCGTCTGGACATACTCAACTTATTGAGACACTCCGGAACAGGGGGATCAACAACATGACCAAAGCAGAGCTCATCGAAGAGGTGGCGAAGTCAGCAGGGTGCAGCAAGGCAGATGCCGAGCGAACCTTGACTGCCTTCTTCGACCTGGTGGTGGCCTCGACTCAGAGGGGCGAAAAGGTGGCCTGGCCGGGCTTCGGCGCGTTCAGCACCACCCAACGCAAGGCGCGCACTGGTCGCAACCCACAAACGGGTGCGACCGTCTCGGTGCCCGCTTCCACTGCGATGAAGTTCACAGCGAGTTCCACACTCAAGGCCTCGCTGAACCCAAACCGTAAGTAACCACTTACCCAACGAGAGGAAACTCAAGTGGCAGCAAAGAAGAAGGCAGCGGCCAAGAAGGCCGCTCCGAAGCGCAAGAAGAAGGCAGCGGCCAAGAAGGCCCCCGCCAAGAAGAAGAAGGCAGCCAAGAAGGCCCCCGCAAAGCGGAAGGCCAAGAAGGCTCCGGCAAAGAAGAAGGCAGCCAAGAAGGCTGCTCCGAAGCGCAAGAAGGCCCGCAAGAAGAAGGCGGCTGCGAAGAAGGCCTGAGCCTTCCTCGCAACTTCACGCAAAACAGAACCAACTGGTTCGGAAGTGTCAGAACGGGGGGCGAAAGCCCCCCGTTCTTCTTGTTCCCGGACACCCCCGCACGCACCGCTCCATCAATCGATCGACCGATCGACCGACCCGGTTCGGGACTCTCCGACAGTCACACGATGCAACTGCATTGCAAGGATGGAGTCCCATGGGAGTCCCCGACACGGCGCGTGAGCGTCTCGATGCCATCGCCTCCGACTTCGCCGCCGAGGTGGCCGAACTCGACGTGGCGCTCGGCCCGCTGAGCGGGCGCGACTTCTCTCTCGACACGCCCGCGCGCGGGTGGTGCATCGCTGATCAGATCATCCATCTCGGGTTGTTCGACCGCCGTTGCCTCTGGTCGATCGCCGACACCGAGCGGTTCCTGGCCGATCGCGAACAGCTCTTCTCCGGTGTCGATGTGCACGCCGCTGAACGCAGCCGCGACCATGCCGACCTGCGCGCATGGTGGCTCGCGGGTGCGGGGGACCTCGTCGCGGCTTCGGCGTCCGCCGACCCCTCGGCCAAGTGTCCGTGGTACGGGCCGTCGATGTCGGCGACGTCGATGATCACGGCTCGTCTGATGGAGACATGGGCCCACGGTCAGGACATAGTCGATGCGCTCGGGATGTCGCGCACCCCCACGCACCGACTGCGCCACATCGCCCATATCGGTGTGCGTGCGCGCGCCTTCGCGTATGCCTCCAACGAGATGGAGATGCCCCCGGTCGGGGTGCGGGTGGAACTCGTGGCGCCCGATGGCGAGATGTGGACATGGGGCGATGACGATGGTGGAGGAGTCGTCTCGGGCGATGCGCTCGGGTTCTGTCTCGCGGTGACCCAGAGACGCCACGTCGATGACTGCGGTCTCGCGATCACCGGTGCGGCTGCGCGCGAGTGGATGTCGATCGCCCAAGCGTTCGCCGGTCCTCCTGGCGAGGGTCGGACCCGGGGTCAGTTCACGGCCTAGAGCCGGGTCATCAGGTGGAAGATCTCGGCCGCGGCGAGTCCGTGCGGTGTGCCGAGCTCGGCCATGCGGGTGCGCATCCGCTGGCGGAAGACCTCCATCCCCGCATCGTCGGTGGCCTTCATCGTCGACTCGAACTGGCTCGCGTGACGCTCGAGCGCTGCCAGCTTCACATCCACCCATGCGCCCACGTCCTCGACGTGGTTCGGCTCATCGGCCTCCCACAGCATCAAGGCCGAGGGCCGGTGGTGGGTGACGCCGTGGTCGCGCATGTGGTGACGCAGAAAGTGCGGGTCGCGGGCGGCCACGATCGCATCGCACACGTTGAGCCCGGTGTTCCGGTGATCGGGATGCAGTCGGTACCTCTTCCACGGATCATGGCTGAGGACGACATCGGGCTTGATCCGCCGGATCGCGAGTGCGATCGCATCGACGACCTCGCGGGAGTGGACCAGGTCGCCGTCGACATGGCCGAGGAACGTGACGGTGCCCGTGGCACCGAGGGCGGCCGCGGCGGCGCGCTGCTCCTCCTCACGCTGTCGCACGAGCGCGGCGGTGTCGGCGTCGGGGTTCCACGTGCCTTTCGAGCCGTCGGTGCACACCAGGTGGTGCACCACGGTTCCCGCCGCGGCCCACTTGGCCAGGGTGCCCCCGCAGCCGAACTCGACGTCGTCGGGATGGGCGCCGATGGCGAGCGCGACCGATGGCGCGGGGTGGTTGCTGGTGTGGCCCGGAGCCGTCAACGGTGGCTGACCGGGGTCGTTCGCGCTCATGGTGTGTGCCTCCTCCGGGAGAGTTCGCCGAGATCCTCGACGGTGTCGAGGTCGAGGGCGAGGTCGGGGTCGTCGATCACGTCGATCTCGAGGCCGCTGGCGCGGGCGAGCTCGAGGTGGTTCGCGAAACTGCCCGGCCCGTAGGCGGTCGGCATCGCCGAGTCGGCGGGCATCGACAGCACGTTCGTCCCGTCGCGGTGTCGGTCGGGCACGAGAGAGACGCGACCCGCGCGTGGCACGCCGGCGAAGGTGCGTGCGAGCGGCAGATCCGCGTGCGCGATCACCACATGGTCCAAGCCGTCGGTGCGCACCGCGGTTCGACCGGCGGCCACTGCGGTGTCGAGGCCGGGTTGCTCGCAGAGCACGACCCTGGCCCCCAGCGAATGCGCCCACTGCGCGGTCTCGGAGTCAGAGCACACGACATAGACGGGCCACGGAGCGGCCGCGGCCACGACCGTCTCGGCGCAGGTGCGGGAGAGATCGCGCCTCTCGTCGGCCGAGAGCGAATCGGCGAGACGACCCTTGGCGAGTCCGAAGGACTTCACCGGGATCACGACTGCCACCTCCACAGGGGCGAGCCTACGAAGCCGACCGCGACCCGCGGAGCGTACGCTTGCCCCATGGGGGCGATCCACATGGCAGTCGTGGGCGGCGGGTCGTGGGGCACCACGGTGGCCTCCCTCGCCGCCACCAATGCACCGACCACCCTGTGGGCGCGCCGAGCCGACGTGGTCGAGTCGATCAACTTGCACCACACCAACCCCGGGTATCTCGGCGATGTCGCCCTGCCGCAGAATCTGCGTGCGACGGCCGATCTCGCCGAGGCGGTGTCCCGCGCCGATGTCGTGGTGATGGCGGTGCCCTCCCAGGGATTCCGAGAGGTCCTCGCCGAGGCCGCACCACACATCCGGTCCTGGGTGCCGATCGTGAGCCTGTCGAAGGGACTCGAGACCGGGACCGAGTTGCGCATGTCCGAGGTGGCCAATGCCGTGATGCCGGGCCACCCGGTCGCGGTGCTGACCGGGCCGAACCTCGCCTCGGAGGTGTCGCGCGGACAGCCGGCCGCGAGTGTGGTCGCGATCGACGACGCGGTCATCGCGACAGCCCTGCAGGAGTTGTTCTCCGGGCCCACCTTCCGCGTCTACACGAACGACGATGTGGTCGGCTGCGAGATCGCAGGGGTCGTGAAGAACGTGATCGCGATCGCCGCGGGAATCGCCCACGGGATGGGCTTCGGGGACAACACGCGTGCCGCGCTCATCACCCGCGGACTCGCCGAGATGACGCGCCTCGCGATGGCGCTCGGTGGCGAGCCCGCCTCGCTCGCCGGGCTCGCCGGTGTGGGTGATCTGATCGCGACATGTTCCTCCCAGTCGAGTCGCAACACGACCGTGGGCGTGAGGCTCGGTCGGGGGGAGGCGCTCGCCGACATCATCGGGTCGACCTCGATGGTCGCCGAGGGCGTGAGGTCGTCGGCGTCGGTGCTCGCCCTTGCGCGTCGCCACGGGGTCGACATGCCGATCACCGAGCAAGTCGTCGCGATCTGCCACGGGGGCGTGTCGGCCGCCGATGGACTGGCTGCTCTCATGTCGCGCCGGGCACGCCCGGAGCACCGGTGACCCGGTTGCGATGACATCGGCTGTGGTGCGCACGATCGGTGTGCGCGGTGGCAGGTGGCGGGGGATCGTCGATGGCCACGGAACGCTCCATCCGGAGCCCTCCGGCACCGATCGTGGTGCACCACTCGCATGGCACGTCGCCGGGGATGACCGCTGGTACTCGCCGGCCACCGAGCCGACAGTGCGCCAGAAGTGGTACTCGGGCTACCCAGTCTGCGAGACGCGGATGCGAGTGGGATCCGGCGACATCGTCGCGCGGATCTGGTGCGTCGCCGATCATGGCGGGTGGACGGTGCTCGAGTTCGAGAACGAGACGCCCGCCACGGTGGCCGTGGCTCTCACCCGGTCCGACATCGCGACTGTCCGACCGATGGCGCCGAATCCGCCCCAGGGGATCGACCTGCCCTCCGGAAGCGTGGTGCTTCCCCTCGGTCACCGCGCGACCCTGCGCGTGGGGCTCGCACACGCCGGTGCCGGGGCTGTGCTCCCGCAGGATCTCGCCGGGCACCAGCAGGTGGTGCGCGGATGGGAGACGGCATGTGATGTCGCCTCCCGTCTCGTGCTCGCTGATCACACGGTGGTGGCGGGAATCTGTCGTGCGCGCAGTGATCTGCTGCTCGGTTCGCCGGATTCATCGCCGTTGGCGGCGATCGAGCGCGTCCGGCTCGGTGAGCGCGGTGATGGCGCCGTGCTGCAGGTGGTCGATGCGGCACAATCGGTGATCTCGGCCGAGAAGCGCGCGAAGCGTCTCGGGTGGCGCACGCCCCATCTCCTGGCGCACGCGGCACGTGCCTGCGTGCTGCTCGACGAGGAGATGGCCGCCGGCGACATCGGTCGGGCGTGGTTGCGTCTCGCCGACACCGTCGTCGAGGAGTCGCCGGTGGTGGTGCCGCCGGGTCTCGATGCGGTGTGCTGGGCCGAGTCGCTGCTCGCACGGCCCGTGGCGTCGGGCGGACAGTGCACGGTGCTGCCACACGGCATACCCGAGACGTGGTGGGGCACGAACTTCGAGGCGCACGGTCTCGTCGCCGATCCGCACCGAACGCTCTCGTATGCGGTCAGGTGGCACGGTGCGCGTCCCGCGATCCTGTGGGAGGTCTCCGGCGCCGCGGGTCTGGTCCTGTCCGGCGGATCGGCCGACCCCGAGTGGCACAGCGTCGACTCCTCGGGCGAGGCGTTGCTCGCGGCCCCCGTGCGCGCCTGAGGCTGTCGTCAGCGGTCGCTGATGACCGTGACCGCGTCGCCCACGTCGATGCGGCCCGCGCCGGTGACCATCGCGTAGAACCGGCTCTCGTCACCGCGGTGGTGGTGCATGCGCATGAAGTCGCCGTCGGCGAACCATCCGGTGTTCTTCTTGCAGGGGATCGCATACGACGACACGAACGCCTCGACACATCCAATCACCAGTCGGGCGCCGGGCCGGACCGCGTCGCGGGGGATGCCGTCGAGCACGATGTTCTCCCCGGCACAACCCGGGTCGATGGGGTGCCCCTCTGATCGCAGCACCCCGAGGGCATCGGTGGTCCAGAGGCACAGCGCTTGTTGGGGGCGACCGTGGTGGGTGCGCGCCCGCTGCACATCGCCCTCGAGCCCGCCGAACGTGACGACGCCCCCGTCGACGCCGGGTTTGGGGAGTCCGCGTCCCGCGTGCATCGACGACACCGTGCCGTGGTGCATCACTGTCAGGTCCCTGGTGCGCGAGAAGACCTCCCATGTTGCCGCGAGGATCCCCGCGAGGTCGGTGCTCGAGAGCGTCTCGAAGCGATCGGCGCACCCCGCCCCCGCGGCCTCGAGCAATGCGCCCACGTCATCGGTGATCGGCAAGGTCACACCCGCGGCCGATGCGGCTACCGACGCGTGGTCGCGACCCAGGTCGCAGACCCCGGCCGAGAGTGCGGTTGCATGACTGTGGTGCTCCCACAACGCACCGAACGAGGCGAGAGTGCGGCGGGCATCGGTCGCGGTGTAGCGGTGGTTGCCGACGACGAGCGGGAAGCGGGCCTCGACCACGGGCCGAGCCTACGCTCGCGTCGTGCCCGCACCAGTTCCCACGCTCGAGATCGAGCACGGATTCATCGCCTCGGGCGCGCGACTCGTGGCCGGGCTCGACGAAGTCGGACGGGGCGCGATCGCGGGCCCGGTGATGGTGGGGGTGGTGTGCGTGGGGCCGGCCCACGCGACGGTGCCCGAGGGATTGCGGGACTCGAAGTTGATGACGCCGAAACGTCGCGAGGCGATGGTGGCCACGGTGCACGAGTGGGCGCACTCGCACTCCGTCGGCGAGGCGAGCGCGACCGAGATCGACCGTCTCGGGATCATGGGTGCTCTCAGCCTGGCTGCCTCGCGCGCCCTCGCGGGATTGCCGGAGGCGCCGGATGTGCTGATCTGCGACGGGACGACGCCGTTCCTGATCGCCGAGCACGGGGTCTCGGGCAACCGTGGGCCCGAGGTCGTGGCACGCATCAAGGCCGATCAGCATTGCGCGAGCGTCGCGGCCGCGAGCGTGATCGCAAAGGTCCGCCGTGATGCCTTGATGGTCGATCTGCACGGGATGCACCCGCACTACGGATGGGACTCCAACAAGGGATACGGGGCAGCCGTGCACACGTCGGCGATTCGCGAGCACGGCCTCTGCGACCTGCACCGCAAGTCGTGGAACATCGCCTGAGCCGAAGCCCGGGCGCTACTTCTTCGGCGTGGTGGAGACCTTGATGTCGCGGAACGGCGAGACCGAGTCGATTCCGGGCTCCTTCGGGAGTCCGAGCACGCGCTCGCCCACGATGTTGCGCATCACCTCGTCGGAGCCTCCGGCGATGCGCAGACCCGGCGTGCCGAGGACGAAGTTGGCCCACGCGTAGGTGCCCCACTCGCCGGTGTCGGCGATCAGCTTGGCGCCGAGGGCGTGCGAGAGGAACTTGACGAGCTTTGCCTGGTTGTTGACGAGTGCCATCTTGGTGATCGACATTTCCGGTCCGGGCAACTGGCCGAGCTTGATCTTGGCCGCGGCGCGCTGTGCGTTCATCGCCGCGACGCGGAACCCGATGATCACCTCGGCGAGCTGTGCGCGCACCACGGGATCCTCGTCGAGTCCGTAGTGCTTGGCGAGGGCGACGACGCGCGTGAGCAGGTTCTTGTCGCCGGCGTTGTTGCTGCCGATCGAGGCGCGCTCGTTCATCAATGTCGTGAGCGCCACGTTCCATCCGTTGTTCACGTCGCCGAGCCGGTGGTCGTCGCGGACGCGCACCTCGTTGAAGAAAATCTCGTTGAACGAGGCCCCTCCGGTCATCTGCTTGAGCGGACGGATCTCGACGTTGGGGTCCTTCATGTCGACGATGAAGGCCGTCAGGCCCTTGTGCTTGGGCATGTCCCAGTCGGTGCGGGCGATGATCTCGCCGATGTCGGAGTAGTGGGCGCCGGTGGTCCACACCTTCTGCCCGGTGATCACCCACTCCTCACCGTCGCGCTCGGCCTTGGTGGTGAGCGAGGCGAGGTCCGAGCCCGCACCGGGCTCGGAGAACAGCTGGCACGCGATCATCTCGCCGCGCCACAGGCGACGGACGTAGAGCTCGCGCGCCGCATCGGAGCCGTGGTCCTGGATCGTGGGCGTGACCATGCCGAGGCTGATGCCGAACGGACCGTTGTCGGGAACCTTGAACTGCACCTCGAGCTCGCTGTAGGCGCGGTCGTATGCACCGGGCAACTCGCGTCCGCCCCACTTCTTCGGTCCGCTGATCCAACCGAAGCCCGCATCGAACTTCTCCTGGCGCCAGATCTTGGACTCCTCGGCGTTCTTGGCCTCCTGTGCGCGGTCCTTCTCGCGGTAGAAGTTGTCGGAGCCCTCGCCCCACACGAACTCCTTCTCGACCGGGCGACGGTCGGCGACGGACTCGAGGAACTTGAGTGCTTCTGCGCGGAAATCTTCGAGGCTGATGTCGGCCATGGTGTCTTCTCCGTCTCGGGTGGGGTCGAGGTGTCGGCCCGCGTTGTTCGGCGTCGCGCGGGCGGTCGTTGTGACCGACGCACGCGCCCCGAACAGTACCGCCCGTGCGGTGTGCTGGGGGAAGCCGGGGCGGGTCGTCTAGCCTCGCCCCCATGGGTCAGCCGGTGGTGGTGGAGCGCAAGGCGGGCGGAGCGTCCGCGGTGGTCAGGTTCGAGACGAACAGGTCGCTCACCGGTCAGGGCCACGAGCGCTACGCGAGCGCGGCCGAGGCCAAGGGATCCAAGTCCGGCGCGGTCGTTGCCCGCCGTCTCCTCGAGTCCGGGCAGGTGAAGTGGGTGCATGTCTACGGAAACGTGGTGACGGCCGAACTCGCCGCCGGCGCGTCCCAGGCGGGGCTCGATGCGATCGTGCGCGATCTCTATCAGTATTGGAAGCCGGGCATGACGCCCCCGAGCGTCGAGGAATTGATGGCCCAGGTGCCCGCAGCCGAGGCTGCACCTGCGGCTGACTCGGGTGGCGGCGACACGGCCAGTGGACTCGACCCCCGCGTGCCGGCGCTCTTGTGGGAGCGCAGCCAGGCCGCACTCGCGCGGTGGCGCGCCAAGAACGGCTGACCCCACCCCAGTTGGTTCGCCCCCGGAAGGGGGCGAACACCAGTTCGGTAGTCTCGCTCCGTGAGTCAGGCACGGGTTCGTCCGAATCTTCCTCGCGTGCTGCCCCACATCGAGGGCACCGAGACGGCCGCGGCGCTCGCCGAACGTCTCGCCGTGCGCGCCTCGACCGGTGCCGGGGTGGTGCCGGTGCACGAGGTGCTCGCCGGTCTCTTCCCCTCGGGTGGTCTCGAGCGGGGGCAGATCTATGGCATCCGCGGTGGAGCATCGATGTCGCTCCTCTATGCACTCGTGGCCGATGCGACGCGCGACGGTGCATGGTTCGCGATGGTCGACATGCCGCGTGCCGGCTTGGCGGCAGCCGAGCAGTACGGCGTCGCGATGCACCGTCTGTTGTGTGTCGGCATCGGCGAGGGCTCCGCATGGGGAGCCGCTGTCGGTGCACTCGTCGATGGCATCGATCTGGTCGCCGCCGCATCTCCGCGGTGCACCCCCGCCGAGTCGCGTCGCATCGCCGCCCGCGCGCGCGCCTCGGGGACCGTGCTGATCGTGGTCGGCGCACCGGGCGGGTTCGAGATCGATGCGACGTTGTCCGTGGCCGCACAGCGGTGGCAGTTCGACGCGCACGCCGTGTCGCGCGAAGTCACCGTGCAGTGCTCGGGTCGGCGCATCCATCCGGGCCGGAGCACGGGTGCCCATCTGCCCGATCCGCGCGGACGACTCGGCCCGGTGTCGCCGTGACACGTTCGGTCGTCATCGTGTTCCCCGAGTGGGCCGATCGCGTCGTCGATCGTGTCGCTGGTCGTGAACGGATCGACACGGCCGGCGAGGCGACCGCCATGCGCCGGTTCGAGGCGATGGTGCGCGTGATCACGGGTGTCTCACCTCTCGTCGAGGTGGAGGGGAGTGGAACCGTCGTGTTCGCCGCACGCGGTCCGTCGCGCTACTTCGGCGGCGACGAGGCGCTCGCCCGTCACTTGGATGACGTCTGCGCGGCCGCACCGGATGGTCTCGTCGTTCCCCACGGGGTGGGGATCGCCGGGTCGCGCTTCGCCGCCACGGCAGCCGCGCGTCTCGCTCTCTCGCGCAACAGACCCTGCGTGGTCTCCGACGAGCTCACGACCGGGTTCATCGCCGCGCTGCCGGTGGCTGCATTGGGCGAACTCGGGGGGATCGACGACGAGGTCGTCGATCTGCTCGGTCGGCTCGGTCTGTCGCGGTGTGCGGCGGTGCGCGACCTGGGCGAGCGTGCGCTCATCGACCGTTTCGGTGAGCAGGGCCGACGGGTGCACGGTCTGGTCTCGGGTCGCGATGTCGTCCACCTGGCCCCCGGTCCTCCGCCGCACGACTTCGCTGTGTCGGTGTCCTTCGATGTCCCGCTCGCGTCGGTGCATGCGACCGTGGGTGCCGCCCGGCCCACCGTCGAGACGATGATGTCCCGCGTCGCGGGATTCGGCCAGCAGTGCGTGCGCCTCATGGTGACCGTGGGGACGGATCACGACGAACACAGCGAACGCCTGTGGGGTGATCCGCGCGGGTTCTCCGCCGTCGACGTGTGTGCCCGCCTGCACACACAACTGTCCGGATGGTTGATCGACGACGATGCCGATCCCGATGCGCCCACGGCGGGCATCGTGCGGGTCGGGTTCGTGCCGGTCGAGTGCCGCGAGGCGCTCGTGGTGCAGCCGCTGCTGTGGGGCGGCCAGCAGGAGAACGTCGAGCGCGCGGCGCGTTCCGTGGCGATGGCACTGGCTGTCGGGGGGATCCGAGTCGGTGTCCCCAAGTGGGAGGGGGGTCGCGACGTGGCGTCGGTGTGGTCCCTCGCAGATGCGTCGCTGGTCGACCTCTCCGATGTCGATGCCGCCGAGCGTCGTGTCGCCGAGGGTGACGGTGCACCACGCGCATGGACGGGAGCGATCCCGGTGCCCGCCCCGGCCGCCATCGCCCCCGCGCCGCCGCAGGTGCGCCTGGTGGATGTCGACGGCACCGATGTCTCGGTCACCGGTCGTCACGACTTCACGACGGCGCCGGCATCCGTCGAGGTGGGTGGGGCATGTCTCGAGGTGCTGCGTGTCGCGGGGCCGTGGCCGGTGGAGGAGCGCTGGTGGGATCCCCGTCGACGTCGCCGACAGGCGCGCGCCCAGGTGCTCGTGCGCAACCCGGGTGCGGGGACCGGGGTTCTGCTGCTCGTGGCCGAGAACGGTGCATGGTCGTTGCTGGCCCGCTACGACTAGACACCGACCATGACGCGGCGTCGATGACACGGCGTCGATGACACGGCGCCCATGACATAGCGTTGCCGATCGTGTTCGACGTCAACATCTGGGCCATGCGCGTCGTCCAACGCCGACCCATCGATGAGCGCGAGTTGAACTCGGCGACCGCGTTCATCGACTTCGTGGGATCGCTCGAGGATCCGACGACAGCCGGTGACGAGCACCGGGGCTCCGAGCATGTCACGGCATCTGCGATCGTGGTCAGTGACGCGGGTGACAAGGTCGCGCTGCACCTGCACAAGAGACTCGGCATGTGGCTGCAACCCGGCGGCCACATCGAGCCGGGTGAATCGGTGGAGGACGCCGCACTGCGCGAGGCGCACGAGGAGATCGGTGTGCCGGTGCGGCATCACCGACCCGACGGTGTGTTCGTGCATGTCGATGTGCATCCCGGACCGAAGGGGCACACCCACCACGATCTGCGGTTGCTCGTGCGTGCGCCCGAGGTGACGCCCGACCCCGCCGAGGGTGAGAGCCGTGAGGTGCGGTGGTTCTCGTGGGACGAGGCGATCGGGATCGCCGACGAGGGTCTCGTGGGGGCACTGCGGGCGGTTCGGGCACTGCTGGATTCCTGAGCATCCCCGCAGAAAGGCCGGTACGACGGGGTCTTTCAGGGCGAACATATGTTCGCTACCGTGGAGACCCCTATGGGATTCCACAACCCGCCCATGCCATGGAGCGAGCTCGAGTCGCGACTGTCGTCACGGAGCGACGCCGAGTCGCGACCATCGACACGGAGCGAACTCGAGTCGCGACTGGCGAACGGTCGTGCGCCGTCGTCGCCATCGTGGAACGGCGGCGGTGACGGGCCGGCCTTCGGTGCCAAGCGACGCCCCTTCGAGCCGGCACCGACCTTCCAGCGTCCGGAGGCGGCGCATCCGTACGCGGAACTGCACTGTCGGTCGAACTTCTCGTTCCTCGCCGGTGCCTCGCACCCCGAGGAGCTCGCCGAGCGCGCCGCCGCACTCGGCCTCGATGCTCTCGCGCTCACCGACCGCAACGGTCTCTACGGCATCGTGCGCTTCGCCGAGGCGGCGCGTGCGACGGGACTGCGCACCATGTTCGGCGTCGAGTTCGAATGCATCGGAATCCCCGGTGCGACGACCAGCGGTGATCTCGTGCTCATCGCGCGAGGCGCGGGCGGCTATGCGGGCATGGCGCGCGCGGTGAGTCGCGCGCAGATGTCCGGATCCAAGGGAGCCCCGCGCTTCGTGCTCGACGACGTCGCGCGCACCATCGACAGGGGCTGCTTCGTGCTCACCGGTGGTGCCGCGGGTGCGGTCCCGCGCGCGCTCCTCGAGCACGGTCCGGCCGCGGCGGGTCGCACGCTGGCGCACCTGGTGGAGTTCTTCGGCGCCGATCACGTGCTCGTCGAGTTGTGGGACCACGGCGATCCCATCGACGTCGCGCGCAACGATGCACTCGTGCGTCTCGCGGTCACCGCGGGGGTGGAGTGCGTCGCCACCAACGACGTGTCGTACGCGGTGCCATCGCGTCATCGCCTGGCGACCGCTCTCGCCGCGGTGCGCGAGAGGGCCTCGCTCGACGCGGTCGACCACCGTCTGCCCGCGGCGGCCACCGCGTACCTGCGCGCCGGTCATGAACAGCACCGGCGGATGGCGCGTTATCCCGGAGCCGTCGAGCGCACCGTTGCCGTCGCCGACGAGACCTCCTTCGATCTCTCGCTCGTGGCGCCGAGCCTCCCCCCGTTCCCGTGTCCGGAGGGGTTCGACGAGATGTCGTTTCTGCGCCGACTCGTCACCGACGGTGCGACGCGCCGCTACGGCTCCCGTCCCGCGGGAGGTGAGGAGGATCTCTCGTTGCGCGCGCGGGCATGGCGCGTGATCGACCACGAACTCGCGGTGATCGAGGGTCTCGGGTTCCCCGGGTACTTCCTCGTGGTGTGGGACATCGTGCGCTTCTGCGCCGAGAGGGGAATCCTCTGCCAGGGTCGCGGGAGCGCGGCCAACAGCGCGGTCTGCTACGCGCTCGGGATCACCAAGGCCGATGCGGTGTCGCTCGGGCTGTTGTTCGAGCGTTTCCTGTCGCCGGAGCGCGACGGCCCACCCGACATCGACATCGACATCGAGAGCGGCCGGCGCGAGGAGGTGATCCAGTACGTGTACGCGCGGCACGGTCGCGAGCACGCGGCCCAGGTCGCCAACGTGATCACCTACCGCGCGCGATCCGCGGTGCGCGACATGGCGCGCGCACTCGGCCACGATCCCGCGCGCCAGGACGCGTGGAGCCGGCAGGTGGACGCATGGGGGAGCGTGGCGACCACCGCCTCACAGGACGACCACGACGTGCCCGACCTGGTGCTCGAGATGGCCGCCGAGGTCGAGGGCATGCCCCGGCACCTCGGTATCCACTCGGGCGGGATGGTGATGTGCGACAGACCGATCGTGGAGGTGTGCCCGGTCGAGTGGGCGCGCATGGAGGGCCGCAGCGTGCTGCAATGGGACAAGGACGACTGCGCGGCGATCGGTCTCGTCAAGTTCGACCTCCTCGGTCTCGGGATGCTGTCGGCGCTGTCGAATGCGGTCGCGCTCGTGGCCGAGCACCGCGGCACCGAACTCGACCTCGCCACCATCCCGCAGGAGGACGAGGTGTACGCGATGCTGTGCCGCGCCGACACCGTCGGGGTGTTCCAGGTGGAGTCGCGCGCCCAGATGTCGACCCTGCCGCGCCTGAAGCCGCGGCGCTTCTACGACCTGGTGGTCGAGGTCGCCCTCATCCGGCCCGGTCCGATCCAGGGTGGTTCGGTGCACCCCTACATCCGGCGCCGCAACGGCCAGGAGCCCGTCACCTACCTGCATCCGCTGCTCGAGAACTCGCTCGGCAAGACCCTCGGCGTGCCGCTGTTCCAGGAGCAGTTGATGCAGATGGCGATCGACGTGGCGGGCTTCACCGCCACCGAGGCCGACCAGTTGCGCCAGGCGATGGGATCGAAGAGGTCGATGGCGCGCATGGAGCGCCTGCGTCGCCGTCTCTACGAGGGGATGGCCGAGCGGGGGATCACCGGCGCGATCGCCGACGAGATCTTCGAGAAGATGTCGGCCTTCGCCAACTACGGCTTCCCCGAGAGCCACTCGGTGAGCTTCGCCTATCTCGTGTACGCGTCGGCGTGGATCAAGCTGCACGAGCCGGCGGTGTTCTGCGCATCGTTGCTGAACGCCCAGCCGATGGGGTTCTGGTCGCCGCACACGCTCGTGCGCGACGCGCGCCGCCACGGTGTGGTGGTGCGCACCCCGGACGTGAACGCATCCAGCGACGTGGCGGTGCTCGAACCCTGCGCCGACTCCGCCGGTGGTCTGGCGGTGCGGCTCGGCATCGGGTCGGTGCGCGGGATCGGGGCCGACCTCGCGCGCGAGATCGCACAGCGGCGCCCGCATGCGTCGCTCGCCGACCTCGCGCGCTCGGTGCCGCGTCTGTCGCGCCGCCAGATGGAGGCGCTCGCCACCGCGGGTGCCTTCGCCGAGAGCATGGGTGAGTCCCGCCGCGATGCGCTGTGGGAAGCCGGTGCGCACGGGCACTCCGGGGACCGGCTCGCGGTGATGGGTCTGCACGCAAAGCCCGTGCTCCCGGGGATGGAGCCGGTCGAGGAGGCGATCGCCGATCTCTGGGCCACGGGCATCTCGCCCGACGGTCACCCGACTGTGTTCCTGCGGGGCGAGCTCGATGCGCGCGGTGTGGTCACCGCCGAGGCGCTCACCGGTGTCGGGCACGGCTCGCGCGTGCTGGTGGCCGGTCTCGTCACGCACCGCCAGCGACCGATGACCGCGCGCGGGGCGACGTTCATCAGTCTCGAGGACGAGACGGGACTCGTGAACGTGGTCTGCTCGAGGGGGTGCTGGGCGCGCCACAGGGCCGTGGCGCGTGATGCCCCCGCATTGCTCGTGCGCGGTCGCATCGAGTGTGCCGACGGGGTGGTGAACGTGGTCGCCGAGCATCTCTCGCCGCTGTTCGCGCCGGCCTCGGTGCCCAGTCGCGACTTCCGTTGATCAGTCGCGCTGGACGATCAGGATCACCCCGGCCGGCGGGTCGTCACCGAGCACCGTGCGCGCGTGCACGGCCAGATCCCGCGGCGCGAAGAAATCATCGCCCAGGTACGACTCGATCTCGTCGAGCGTCCACCACCGGTGCTCGTGAAGGTTCTCGGCCCGCAACTGCTCGGCGCTCATCGACGGTGCTGGCTCGAAGGCGGCGCACCGCACGAGGAACACCGACTCGCGCTGTCCGTCCCAGGCGATACCGGTGACGGCATCGACCAAGTCGAAGACATGCTCGCGCCGCCACACCAGTGCCCCGATCTCGGCGGGCTCGAGACCCACCTCCTCGAGCAACTCGCGGCGCAGCGCGTCGATCTCGCTCTCGCCCGCGTCGATTCCGCCACCGGGGAGCACCCACCACGCACGCGCACCGAAGACCAACCGCACGAGCAGCAGGCGATCATCATGGTCGACCACCAGTGCGCGCACGGCCGGGCGGAGTCGCGGGATCGGTTCGGAGTCCACCGCGTGCCGGTCCTCGGTGCGGGTCAGTCCTGCGGCGTCTCGCCGAGGCCGTCGTTGAACATCCGGTAGGTGTCGTAGACGTCGCGGCACACCTGGCACAGCGGCAGTTTCTTCGGGTCCCGCGAGGGCACCCACACGTGTCCGCACAGAGCCTCGAGCGGGGTGCCGGTGACGCGCGCCTCGAGCACCTTGGCGGTGGCGTTCTCGCCGGGCTCGGTCTTGACGATGTGGGCCACGGTGGGTTCACCGGTCTGTGTGTCGCGGTCGAGTTCGGTCTCGGTGCCGGTCGCGGGGGAGAGCGTGCTCATCGCGCACAAGTCAACCACGACGACCGGTGCGCCGGTCGTCGCACTGGTCGTCGCACTGGTCGTCGTAGTCGCACGCGGTCTACACTCGCAACCATGCCGCTGTACGAGTTCAAGTGCAAGCAGTGCGGGACCGCCTTCGAGGAGCGCAGGTCGATGGCCGAGGCGAATGCGCCGGCCACCTGCCCGTCGGGTCATGCCGGTGCGGTTCGTCTGCTCTCGGTGTTCGCCTCCGTGGGATCGACCGGCTCCGGTCCGGCACCCGCACCGAGCGGTGGTGCGTGCTGCGGCGGCGGATGCTGCGGCTGAGCCGCGACGGGACGCGCGCATGATCCTCGTCGACGAGTGCCGTTGGTGGTGGCGCGAGCACTGGTGGTGCCACATGGTCAGCGACGACTCGCTCGACGAACTGCACGAGTTCGCCGCCTCGATCGGCGTGCCCGAGCGCGGATTCCAGGGCGACCACTACGACATTCCCGCGCACGTGCGCGAGATCGCGGTCGAGTCGGGTGCGGTCGTCGTCACGAGTCGCGAGCTCGTGGTGCGATTGCGGTCCGCAGGCCTCAGGCTCTCGCCGGATCAGCGGCGCGCGACCGCGGCGGCGGGTCAGATCGCTGATCTGACGAGTGCGAGTGCGATCAGCATCCCCACGACCGGCGCCGTCCAGCCGATCCAGCTCGATCCGCGCCTCCACCTCGGCTCGAGCATCGCGTAACCGACGGCCGCACCCATCGCCGCGCCGCCGAGGTGCCCGCCGATCGAGATGTTCGGGATCGTGAAGGTGATCAGCAGGTTCAGGAGCAGTGTCGCGCCGATCCCGGTGCGGAAGGGGTTGACGCCCCGCTGCGAGAGACCGACCGTGCCGGCTGCCATCAGTCCGAACACCGCGCCCGAGGCGCCGCCGGTCAGCGCGTTGGGGCTGAGCAGCAGGGCACCGGCCGCCCCGCCGAGCAACGACGAGAAGTACAGGAGCACGAACCGTCCGCGGTCGAGTGCGGGTTCGAGCAACTCTCCCAGTTGCCACAGCAGCAGCATGTTCATCCCCAGGTGGAGGAACCCGAAGTGGAGGAAGCCCGACGTCACGAGGCGCCACCACTGTCCGTCGGCCACGAACGGTGCAGACAATGCGAGATCCCACTCGTGGGCGTTGATCGGTCCGCCCCAGGTCAGCACGGTGTCGCCGGTCAGCACCCACAGATGGACGACCACGTTCAGGGCGACCAGAGTGCGGGTCACGACCGCGGGTTGTGCGGCATTCCAGTTGCGCATGCGCTGGCTGCGGGGGAGGCGGGAGGCGCGCACGCAGTCGATGCACTGCGACCCGACGTCGGCGCGCACCAGGCAGTCGTTGCAGGCGGGGCGGTCGCACCGCGTGCAGTGCCGTCCGGTCACCACGTCGGGGTGACGCACGCAGTGCTCGATGACGGGCGGGGGGAAGGCCACGTCGGGAAGTGTACGAAGCGGGTCCGCGCGGCCCGCACGACTCAGCGCGGGGGCGCCTCGGCGAGGTCGCGGTTCGCGAGGTACCACTCGACGGTGCGGGCGAGTCCCTCGCGGAAATCCATCTCGGCCTGCCACCCGAGCAGACGTCCCGCGCGGGAGGGATCGATGCGTCGACGGGGTTGGCCGTCGGGTTTGGTCGCATCCCACTTGAGGACCCCGTCGAACCCAGTGACCTCGGCGATCGTCTCGGCGGTCTCGCGGATGGTGATCTCGCGGTCGGCACCCAGGTTGATCGGCTCGGTGCCCTCGTGCGACTCGGCAGCCATCACGATGGCGCGCGCCGCATCCTCCACGTACAGGTACTCGCGGCTCGCCGCGCCCGTGCCCCACACGTCGATCTGGTCGTCACCGTTCTCGATCGCCTCGATGCACTTCTTGATGAGGGCCGGGATCACGTGGGACACCGCGGGATGGAACTTGTCGCCCGGCCCGTAGAGGTTCGTCGGGATCAGGTACGCGAACCTCTGGCCGTATTGCGCGGCGTTCACCTGGGCGTGCACGAGGTGGGCCTTCTTGGCGATGCCGTAGGGCGCGTTGGTCTCCTCGGGGTAGCCGTCCCAGAGCGACTCCTCCTTGAAGGGCACGGGAGTGAACTTGGGGTACGAGCACACCGTGCCGAGCAACACCGTCTTGTCGGTGCCGTGTGCGCGGGCCGCCTCGATGACGTGCGTGCCCATGAGGAGGTTGTCCAGGTACAGACGCGCGGGATCGACCTGGTTGTACCCGATTCCTCCGACGCGTGCCGCGAGGTGGATGACATGGCTCGGTCGGTGATGGGCGATCATCGCCTCCGCGGCGCCGGGGATCACGAGATCGTGTTCGTCGTGGGTCGGGGCCCACACGTCGGCCTCGGCACGCCGGAGTCGATCCACCACGACACGACCGAGGAATCCGTGTCCTCCGGTGACGATCACGCGTCGGCCCTGCCAGAAACCCGACATGGAGCCCATCGTAGGACGGGAACCGACAGAATGAGCGTGTGCGCGTCGCCTACACACTCGAACAGTGCTGGCACGCCGTTCCCGGGGGCACTGCGGTCGCAGCGATCGAGGTCGCGCGGCGACTGGCCGGAACCCCAGGTGTCGATCTGCACGCGGTGGCCGGCCGTCACCGCACGCCCGCGACCAAGGGGTTCGAGCCCCCTGTCCCGGTCGCCACGTTGCCCGTGGGTCGACCGCTGCTCTACGAGACATGGTTGAGATTCGGTTGGCCGAGGGTCGAGTCGGTCGTCGACGTCGACGTCGTGCACTCCACGACGCTCATTCCGGCCGCGACGCGCCTGCCCCACGTGGTGACGATCCACGACCTCGCATTCCTGCGTCACCCGGAGTTCTTCACCGATCGCGGCAACCGGAATTTCCGCCGCAGTCTGGCGATCGTGCGCGACACGGCGCGCCTCGTGCTGTGCTCGTCGCGGACGACTATGGACGACTGCCGTGATGCGGGGATCGACTCGGCGCGCCTCCGTCATGTGCCGCTCGGGGTCGCGGTGGGGCCGGTCACCGATGCGGACCGCGCGCGCGTGGCGGCCACGTACGAGCTGCCGCCGCGGTTCGTGCTATTCGTCGGGACACTCGAGCCGCGCAAGAACCTCGCGCGACTCGTCGCGGCGCTCGCCTCGATGCGCGGAGCGCCACCACTCGTGGTGGCCGGCATGGAGGGTTGGGGCGATGCGGTGCCCGCGCACGCACACGATGTGCGGTTCCTCGGGTTCGTCCCGCAGCACAATCTCGGGGCCATCTACGAGGCCGCGACGGTGTTCGCGTTCCCGTCGGTGTGGGAGGGATACGGCCTGCCCGTGATCGAGGCGATGGCACACGGTGCGCCGGTGGTGACCTCGCGGGGCACATCCACCGAGGAGGTCGCCGGGGGTGCCGCCGCCCTGGTCGATCCGCTCGACGTGGACTCGATCGCGGCCGGTATCGAGCGCGCACTCGCCGACCGTGACGCACTCGTCGCGGCGGGTCGGCGCCGCGCCGCCGCGTGCACGTGGGAAGCGACGGTTGCCGCCACGGTCGCGGCCTACGCCGAGGTTCTCCGATGAGCGCGCGCGTCGCGGTCAACATGCTCTGGAGCGTGCCCGGCGTCGGCGGGAGCGAGGAGTACCTCGCGCGACAGATGCTGGGGCTCGCATCGATCGGGGCCGATCTCGAGATCGAGGTGCTCGCACCGCGCGGGTTCACCGAGCGGCGCCCCGACGTGGCCGGTGCGGTCCGTGTGCGCGAGGTGCGCAGCTTCAACACCACCCGCGCAACGCGGATCGCGATCGAGCACAGTTGGCTCGCGTTCGCCACGCGCGGGTTCGATCTGGTCCACCACGGCGGTGGAACGGTGCCGCGCCTCGGCAATCCGACGACACTGGTCACCCTGCACGACGTGCAGTGGACGGCGTATCCGGAGTATGTCGGCGCGACGAAACTGCGCTACCTGCGATCGATGGTGCCGTCGTCGCTGCGCCGTGCGACGCGGATCGCGGTGCCGTCGCGCTTCGTCGCCTCGACGCTGACCGCCGAGTTCGGCATCGACCCCCCGCGCATCTCGGTGGTGCGGCACGGTCTGCAGGGCGCCGTCGGCACCGCACCGACATCGGGTGCCGAGTTGCGCTCGCGCCTCGGTCTCGGGTCGGGACCGGTGCTGGTGTATCCGGCCAACACACATCCGCACAAGAATCATGTGCTGCTCCTCGACCTGCTCGCGCGGGGCGCGGGTGCCTGGGCCGATCCCGCGCTGCGACTCGTGTTCGCCGGGTCGCCCGGTCGCGCAGAGGACGAGGTGCGCGCCGCGATCTCGGCGCGCGGACTGGGGGATCGGGTCGTGATGGCGGGCCGGGTGAGCGATGCCGACCGGGATGGCCTGCTCGCACTCGCCGAGGCGATGGTGTTCCCGAGCCTCTACGAGGGGTTCGGTGCCCCGGTGATCGAGGCGATGAGAATCGGCACGCCCGTCGTGTGCGCCGACCGGGGGAGTCTCCCCGAGGTCGCCGGTGATGCCGCAGTCGTCGTCGAGCCCGACGTCGACGCATGGGCCGGCGCGCTCGATCGTGTGCGCACCGAGCGCGCCGAGATGGTCGCGCGTGGTCGCGCGCGTGCGGCCGAGTTCACCGCCGAGAAGTCCGCCGAGGATCTCGTCGATGCGTACCGAGTCGTGCTCGACGACGGTGGGGCCCGATGATCGTCGTGCTCTGTCCCCACTTCGCGCCCGACACGGCGCCCACGGGCGAGGTCTTCTCGAGGATCGTCGAGGGATTCGTCGCGGCCGGTGAGGAGGTGCACGTGGTGACGGCACTCCCGTGGTACCGCGCGCACGCGATCGAGTCGGGATGGTCGGGGCGTCTCGTGCGGCGCGAGAGAACCCCCTGGGGCACGATCACCCGCGCGCATCCCTTCCCGGGGAGGGACAAGTCGAATCTCCTGCGCCGGGCGGTCGGTTTTGCGTTGTTCGGCATCGTCGCCGGTGTCTGCACGCTGACGGCGGGCGGGCTGCGCCGCAGGCCGGCCGCGGTGATCTCGATGTCGCCCCCGCTCACGCTCGGTCTCACCGGATGGCTGGCGGCGCGCCTGCGTCGCTCGAGGGCGGTGTTCAACATCCAGGACGTGTTCCCCGATGCGGCAGTCGAGACCGGGGCGATCTCCAACCGTCGCATCATCGCGTTGGCGCGTTGGCTCGAGCGCGTCTCCTACGAGCGCTCCGATGCGGTCGTGGTGCTGTCGGAGGATCTGCGGGTCAACGTCGCCGCCAAGATCGCGCCGAGGCACCGGGCCAAGGTGGTGGTCATACCGAACTTCGTCGACACCGCGGCGATCGGTCCCGCCGACCGCGCGACCGAATTCCGTCGTGAACTCGGGATCGGCGACGAACCGGTGGTGATGTATGCGGGCAATGTCGGCTTCTCGCAGTCGCTCGGCATGCTCCTCGAGGCCGCGCGCAGGATTCCCGGCGCGACATTCGTCGTGAACGGCGATGGTGCCGCCCGCAGCACACTCGAGGCCGAGGCGGCGGGGCTCACCAACGTGCGGTTCTCCGGATACCAACCGAAGGAACGAGTCCCCGAGGTCCTCGCGACCGGGGACATCCATGTCGTGCCCCTGCGCGCGGGGCTCGGCGCCGTCAGCGTGCCATCGAAGACGTACTCGATCCTCGCGGCCGGTCGGTGCGTGGTCGCCGCGATCGATCCGGGAACCGAGGTGACGCGGATACTCGCCGCGAGCGGTGCGGGACTCGCCGTCGCGCCAGATGACACCGGGGCGTTCGTCGATGCGATCGCGGGCCTCGTGGCGGATCCGGGTCGATGCTCGTCGATGGGGGCATCGGGTCGCCGCTGGGTGGAGACCCATGTGACCCCCGAGGGCGTGTCGAGGGAGTACCTCGCGCTCGTTGCCGATCTCGTCTCGGGCCGACCCCGTGCACCGAGCCCCAGCCGGTAGCCTCGCCTACTCGTGGCAAACAGTTCGTCGGCAAGGAAGGTTGCGCGTCTCGCGCAGAAGGGGAAGGGCCGCAAGGTCCGTTTCCAGGGCGGCACGCTGTTCCCGTCTGTCATGGCGATCGTCATCGTGCTGGGCCTGGTCCTCGTGGGATTTGCCCGCCAGTCCGCCCCCGACACCAACGAGCCTCCGACGATCAACGACCACTGGCATGTCTCGTACGGGTTCTATGCGTGCGACCAGTTCATCGACGATCTCAAGGGAACCCTCGAGGACGAGCCGATCGATCCGAATTACCTGAAGTACGGCGTGCACAGCCACGAGGACGGCGTCATCCACTGGCACCCCCAGGCCCTCGCCACCGGTCGGCGCGCCAAGCTCGGTGTCTTCTTCGACTCCTACAGCCTGAAGGTCTCGCCCGACGGCATCGAGTTCCCGCTCGCACAGAACGACGGCAAGTCGTACGCAGTGGGGACCGACAAGTGCAAGGACAAGTCCGGCAAGGAAGTCGATGCAAAAGTGCAGGTCGTGGTGTGGGAGACCTACGACAAGGCCGATGTGAGCAAGAAGTACATCGCCGACTTCGACAACATCCGCATCGACAAGGACCAGATGGCGATCACCATCGCCTACATCGCACCCGGCACCGAGATCCCGATGCCTCCGAGTGCCGCGAACCTGCCCGAGCTCGGCGCGGTCGATGCGGGCGCACCCGCACCCACCACCACCGTCGCTGGCTCCGCCACGACGGTGGCCGGTTCACAGACCACGACGACGGTGGCCGGTTCACCGACCACCACGACGGTGGCGAGCGACACGACGGGCGGCTGATGCAGGCGGTCGTTCTCGTCGGGGGATTCGGAACCCGGCTGCGACCGCTCACGTACTCGATCCCCAAGCCGCTGCTTCCGATCGCCAACGTCCGCCAACTCGAGCATCTGGTCGCCGGTCTCGGCCGCGCGGGGGTCTCGCGTGTGGTCCTCGCACTCGGGTTCAAGCCCGAGCCCTTCTTCGAGGCGTTCCCCGACGGTGCGTGCGCCGGAGTCGCACTGCATTACGCGGTCGAGCCCGAGCCATTCGACACCGCGGGTGCGATCGCATTCGCCGCGCGCGATGCCGGCATCGACTCGACCTTCGTGGTGATGAACGGTGACATCCTCTGCGACCTCGATGTCGCCTCTCTCGTGGCGTTCCATCGCGGGAGGGGAGCCGAGGGAACGATCCACCTCACCCCGGTCGACGACCCGTCCCAGTACGGGGTCGTCGAGACCGACGAGAAGGGCTGGGTCCGCAGATTCGTCGAGAAGCCGGCACCCGGCGAGACCGAGAGCCGGGTCATCAACGCGGGCACCTACGTGCTCGAGGCATCCGTGATCGAGCGCATCGCCGCGGGTCGCAAGATCTCGATCGAGCGCGAGATCTTCCCCGCGATGGTGGCCGACGGCCGTCTCGCCGCGATGGCGACGGATGACTATTGGATCGACACCGGCAGGCCCGAGACCTACCTGCGCGCGAACCTCGACCTGATCGACGGATCGCGCCGGCTGATCCTGTCCTCGGTCGGACCCCAGGCCCATGTCGCGGCCACCGCGTCGCTCGTGCACACCGTCGTGGGGGAGAACGCCGTGATCGGTGCCGGTTGTGTGCTGGTCGACTCGGTCGTGCTGCCCGGTGCGCGCCTCGGCGACGGTGTCCGGCTCGAGCGCAGTCTCGTGATGGGCACGGTCGGTGACGGGTGCAGCCTGACCGATTGCGTGATCGGCGCCGATGCGGTCGTGTCCGCGGGGACCGTGGCCAACGCCGCGCGCATCCCCGATCCGGCACAGTCGTCGTGACGAGAATGGTTCCGTGACTCCGACGAGACGGGTGATGGTGATCGGTGGGGCGGGCTTCATCGGCTCGCACCTCGTCGACCGACTCCTCGCCGAGGGCCACGAGGTCGACGTGGTCGATGATCTCTCGACCGGGTCGATCACCAACCTCGCCGATGCGCGCGCCGCGACCGGGCGCTTCAAGTTCCAGAACATCGCGGCAGAATCAGCCGAGTTCTCCGAGCTGGTGTCGCTGCGGCGACCCGAGGTCATGGTGAACCTGGCGGCGTTCCATCCTGCCGCGTGCCATCTGAACGGCGCACTCGCATCGGTGCGCGGTGTCGTGGCGGCGCTCGAGGCGGCCCGACTGGCCGCGGTCGGCAAGGTCGTCACCGGTCTGCCCGCCGGTCTCCTCTACGGAGAGGTCGCCGCGCGCGACCTGCCGATCAAGGAGGGTCACGTCTCCGATGCGCGCACGAGCGAGGAGGTGTTGGCGCGCGCCGCCGCCGACTTGCACTCGGTCTATCGCGACAGGCACGGTGTCGAGTTCACGGTCCTGGCGATGGCGAATGTCTACGGTTCGCGCCAGCGCGCCGATGACGGGGTTGTCGCGGCCTTCGCCGAGGCTCTCGCGTCAGGTCGAGCGCCGATCGTGCACGGGACCGGCAAGCAGACTCGCGATTTCATCCATGTCGACGACACCGTCGATGCCCTCGTGCGGGCACTCGAGCGCGGAGGCGGTCTGGTGATCAATGTGGGCACGGGGCAGGCCGTGAGCATCGCCGACCTGTGGGACACGATGGGCGGAGCCGCCTCGCCCGCACCGCGCACCTCGGCGGCACGCCCGAACGATCTCGTGCGTCTGTCACTGTCGCCGACGCGGGCCCGCATCCAACTCGGGTGGTCGCCCTTCACCGCGCTCCGCGACGGGCTCGCGCGGCTGCGCTGACATCGTCAGCGGAACAAGTCCTCCGACGGTGGTCGCACCAGTTCGTCGACGCTCGAATCCCTGAACCACTCGGGATCGGCACCGCGCACGACGGCGACGGGGATGCCACTCGACTTGCCCATCACCAGTTCGGCGGCCGAGGCCAATTCATCGGCGACCGCGACCTCGGTGACCTGCATGGTGCGGCCGAGGGCATCGGCAGTGCCGCGCAGGTCGACGACTCCGGCGATCCCCGCCACGCCGATCGCGACGTCGGTGAGTCCCTTGCGCCACGGGCGACCGAAGGTGTCCGAGATGATCACGCCCACGGACACGCCGAGCCGGGCGCGCACGATGTCACGGATGCGCCGCGCGGACCTGTCCGAGTCGATCGGAAGGAGCGCGGCCCAGCCGCGCTCGACATTCGACAGGTCGATGCCGCTGTTGGCACAGATGAATCCATGGGTGGTCTCGGTGATGATGAGGTCACCGCGACGGCGCACGACGCGCACGGCCTCCTGCTCGACGAGCACCTTGTGGCTGAGCGGGTCCTCGGGATCGATCGCCACGAGGCGTCCCTCGGCCTTCGAGACGATCTTCTGGGTGACCACCAGCACGTCGTGGTCGGCGAGCGGTCCGTTCGGCTCGCCCGCGCATGCGTCGGCGATCACCTCGCCCAGTTGCTGACCGGGGACGATCTCCCCGATGCCCTCGACTCCCCATGCGGTGAGACGTGTCATGGTCTGTGTCCTTCCCGCGGGAGCCGCACTCCCGCTGCTTCGATCGCGGTCGCTGCCAGTGCCGCCGCCACGCCCGGTCTCGACATGATCGTGTCGACGACCACGCACCGCACGCCCTCGCGCTCGACGGCGCCGGCGAGCGCCGCATCCTGGGCATCGATGACGAGCGTGCCGCAGACGCCGGCGTACATCCGTGCCACCCCCACGACGCTCGCCTCGTGTCCGAGGTCGGTGAGCATCCGGTCCGCCGGTCCCTTCAGGGCGGCGCCGGCCACGATCGGCGAGATCGCCACCACCGAGTCGCGGCGCGCGGCGAGCGAGGCGTCGACGCCGGCGAGCGCACGGATCGGACCGATCGACACGACGGGGTTCGACGGCGCGATCACCACGCACTCGGCGGTGTCGAGCACGGCCGGGTCGATGAACGGGGCCTCGGACGCACCGGCGAACTCGATCGATCGCACCCCGACATCGTGGCGCATCCCCACGAAGTATTCCTGGAATCCCATGCGTCCGACCTCGGTGTCCACGATCGTGCGCACCTCATGCTCGGTCATCGGCAGGATGCGCACCCCGACGCCGAACGCACGCGCGATCTCGGCGGCCACCTCCGAGGGCCGGGCACCCTCGGCGAGCCGACCCGTCCGGTAGAAATGCGTGGCGAGGTCGGTGTCACCGAGGTTGAACCACGCACCACCCGCCGACGACCCCTCCGGTCGCACGCGCGAGAATCGCGCGAGTCCCTCCATCGCGCGCCATGTCTCGTCGCGCAGTCCCCACCCGCGCACCGGGTCGATCGCATCGGAGAGCGTGTAGACGACGGTGTCGAGATCGGGTGAGATCGACAATCCATGCAGCACGGTGTCGTCGGCGGTGTTCACGATCGCGGTGATCCGCTCCGGTTCGACGACCTCCACGAGGCCCCTCAGGAATCGGGCTGCGCCGACGCCGCCGGCGAGCACGCACATCATGTGGCAGAGCGTAGGACCGCGCGCTAGTTCGGACCCCACCGTGCATCGGACTGGTTCTCCGATCTGCCCCAGATGTGTTCTGGATGCGCTTGGGTCTCACCTTCGGCGTGGTGGGGCCGGTGGTAGCGTCGGGTGGTCCCCGTTCGACTCGTACACGAAGGTTCGCCGATGCCCCGCGCATTCATCACCGGAATCACCGGCCAGGATGGCCAACACCTCGCAGAGTTCCTCCACAGCAAGGGCTATCAGGTCTTCGGGATGATGAAGGGCCAGAACAACCCCCGCGCCCTGCAGCTGCGCGATGAGTTCCCCTATGTCGAGTTGGTGCAGGGCGATCTCGCCGACCTGCCGAGCCTCGTGTCGACCCTCGAGTACGTGCACCCCGACGAGATCTACAACCTCGGCGCCATCTCGTTCGTGGCGATCTCATTCGGCCAGCCCGAGCTGACCTCGAACATCACCGGTCTCGGGGTGCTGCGCATGCTCGAGGCCATCCGCATGGTGGGCGGCGCCCAGAACAACCCGATCCGGTTCTACCAGGCGTCGTCGTCGGAGATGTTCGGCAAGGTGCGCGAGGTGCCCCAGACCGAGTTGACGCCGTTCCATCCCCGCTCGCCCTACGGGTGCGCCAAGGTCTTCGGTCATGACATCACGGTCAACTACCGCGAGAGCTACGGCATCTACGCGTGCTCGGGGATCCTGTTCAACCACGAGGGACCCCGCCGCGGACTCGAGTTCGTGACGCGCAAGATCACCAACACTGCCGCGCGCATCAAGCTCGGTCTCGAATCCGAGCTCGTGATGGGCAACCTCGACGCCAAGCGCGACTGGGGTTACGCGGGCGACTACGTGCGGGCAATGTGGATGATGCTCCAGCAGGACGAGCCCGACGACTACGTGGTCGCCACCGGCGAGACGCACTCGATCGAGGAGTTCCTCACACTGGCCTTCGCCGAGGCGGGACTCGGCGATTGGTCCGGCTATGTGCGCCAGGACCCGCGGTTCTTCCGACCCGCCGAGGTGGACCTGTTGATCGGCGACCCGACCAAGGCCCACACCAAGCTCGGCTGGCGCCCCGAGGTCGACTTTCCCGGACTCGTGAAGATGATGGTCGAGCACGACCTGGCCTTCGAGTCGTCGCGCATCAAGAAGTAACCGCCGGACACGGGCCGGCCGGCCCGGTTCACGGCTCGAGCGGAGTGTCGGCGATGCCGTCGATGAACGAGTCGGCGTCGGGTGTGCGACCCGCCGACATCAGCGAGCGAAGCGACACCCCGAAGATCACCAGCGCGACCGCCGATGCGGCGACGAGGCCGGTCTCGACGCGCAGGTAGAGATCGTCGCTCGACACCGCGGTGACCACGAGGAATGTGACGACGGCAGAGACCCATCCGAGCGCGACGAGCCGGTGCCCGCGCAATGCGATCACTGCCTGTGAGATCGCGAGAGCGAGCATGTACACCCCGCTCGCCAGTGCCAGCAGCGTGAGCGTGCGCCGGTCGAGGCCACCCTCGTAGACCAGATCGAGCACCGGGGGACCGAGGGCGAATGCACCGACTGTGCCGAGAACCGCGACACCGGCCACGACCTTGAGGAGGAGCGAGAGACCCTCCCTGAACTCGTCGAGGTCGCCCTTGGCGGCCAACCGCGCGAGTCGCGGGAGCAGGGCGGCCTGCACGGCCTGGAACAGGAAGAGCGGCACCCGCGCGAGAAGGACTCCGTTGCCGAACGCCGTCACCTTGGCGGCCTCGGTCGAATCAGCGAGGACATCGACCCCGAGTGGACCGGCGTTGACGAGTGCGGCCCCCATCGCCGATCCGAGGAGCAACCACCCGAGGTTCCCCGAGACCTCGGAGAATTCCGCGGGTGGACCATCGTCGGTGCGGGCGTCGCCGCGCGCAGCCACGACGACGATCGCAGCGACCGGCGCCAACACGACCGCCAAAGCGTAGGGGCCCGGGCTGTCGACGCCCGCGAGCCACAACACGGTGCACGCTCCGAGGCGCACGGCCCCGTCGATCCCGAGTGTGAGTCCGTAGGCGACGAAGCGTCCCGATCCCGAGGCGATCCCGCGCACGAGGTGGAACGGCGCATAGGCGAACAGGGCGATCACGAGTGCGAAGGTGACGATGCCGTAACCCTCGAACATCTCGCGGGTGAGCCACGGCGATGCGACGGCAATGCCGGTCAGCAGGAGTGCGCCGAGCCCGGCGGCGAGCATGACCATCCGCACCAGCACGGGGCGCCCACCCCTATCGAGTGCGCGACGGTGGGCGAGAGCCCGACCGAGTTCCTGCTCGACCGGCATGAAGAATCCCGGCGCCAGGGCGAACGTGGTGAACCACAGCGCCACGATGGGCTTGAAGTCCTCCTTGCCGAGTGCCTCCTGGCCCACTTTGAAGAAGATGTAGGCCGTGATGCCGGAGATGAAGAGACCGGCGCCGACCGGCAATGTTCCCTCGGGGAGCGGAGCCTTGGTCGACGACGCGTCGCTGTTGCTCACCTTCGGGCTCCGGACACGGACTCCGAGGCTAGTGGTGCGTCGCGCCGCGCACGGGTGTGTCCCGCGGTGTGCGGGAAGGACCGTTCAGCGGGCGGTATTGAATCGGCTCTTCAGCGACTCGAGGACCTCGCGCCGACGAACCTGAGCCTTCTGGAATCCGAGCACTGCGAAACCCACCGCGGTGTAACCGGCCTCGGTGGCCTGCTTGACGACGGGGGCCTCGAGCACCTTGCGCGGGTCCAGTTTTGCGAGATCCACGTTCGTGATGTCGATCGAATGGAACTGGGGAACCCGCACCTTCGACAGGTCGATCTTGGGCAGATCGATCTGGGGCAGATCGATCTTGCTCACGTCGATCTTGCGCACGTCGAGCTTCGAGAGGTCGATCTTGGGCAGGTTGATATTGGGGAGTTGGGGGAGTGTTACCTTCGGCATGCCGTCAGACTAGGGACAGGTGCTAGCAAAAGCAAGCACAGTGCGCTCTGACGTTTGTCACAGGCTGATCTCGGGGGTTTTCCGGCCCCCACTAGCCTCGGTTCGGCGTGTCAGAGCCCACCTCGACCCCAGATGCGGTCCCGTCGCAGGCGGCGGACCCCGAGGTCCCTCTGGAAGGGACCGCCCCCGGGATGCCCGTCCCCCCGGTGGTGGCGGTGGTCGTCATCCATGAGCCGGGCGACTGGCTGGGCGAATCTCTCGCCGCACTCGCCGGGCAGGACTATCAGGGGCTCCAACACCTGGTCCTCGTGACCGGGTCCGAGTCCGATCCGGGCCGCAGGGGGGTGCTGGACCTCGTCGCGACGAACCTGCCCCGAGCAGTGGTGCGTCTCCTCGGTGGAAATCCGGGTTATGCGGCCGCCTGCAACCGGGTGCTCGAGCTCGTCGAGGGGGAGAGCGGCTTCTTCTGTTTCCTCCACGACGATGTGGCCCTCGCACCAGATGCCATCTCGCGACTCGTCGAGGAGGTGTACCGGTCGAACGCCGGTGTCGCGGGACCAAAGCTCGTCTATTGGGACGAGATCAGGATGATCCAGTCGGTCGGCACGATGGTCGACCGGTTCGGCGTCGAGCTCGCCGTCGCCGACGAGGGCGAGCTGGACCAGGAGCAGCACGATGCGGTGCGCGACGTGTTCGCCCTCTCGGGCGCATGCCTCATGGTGCGCGCCGATCTCTTCCGTGCCGTGGGCGGGTTCACCGCCGACCTCGCGATCCACGGTGCTGATGTCGATCTGTGCTGGCGGTGCCACGCGGCGGCCGCCCGCGTCGTCGTCGTCCCGGCGGCTGTGGCCCGGCACAGGGAGTCGATGCTGCGCGACGCGCCGGCTGATGCACTCGCCGACGCAGAGTCGCCGCTCGTCGATGCCGACGCCGAGACGGCGCGGGTGCGCACGGTGCTGTCGTTGACGCCGGCGGCCCAGTTGCCGCCCTTCATCCCGCAATTGATCGCCCACACCATCGCTCGTTCGTTGATCCTTCTGTTCACGGGTCGCGTGGGGGCTGCCGCTGTGGAGGTGCGCGCGCTCCTGTCGTCGGTCGTGGGTCTGGGCGGCATCCTCGAGCGCCGGCGTCACGCCGCCGATGGCCGTCGTGTGTCCGGTGCCGAGGTGCGTGCGCTCCAGTTGCAGGGGAGTGCACACGTCACCTCATGGTTGCGGGCGAGGGCGCGCCGTGCAGGCATCGCCCAGGCGGCCGGTCCGGTCGTGCGCGAGGCGACGCCGCGGGCCGTGGTGACACTGTGGGTGTTCCTCGCCGTGCTGCTCGCGGTCGGGTCGCGCTCGTTGATCACCGGTGGAATCGCAGAGGTCGGCCAGATGGCGCGCACCGGCGGCGGCGTGCGCGATCTCATCGCGGCACATGTCTCTGGATGGTGGTCGGCGGGATTCGGGCAGGTCTCGGCGGTGCCGACAGGGGTGCTGCTGTGGGCGATCGGTGGAGTCGTCTCGCTGGGTGACATGGACGTGGCGCGGATGCTGTTCGTCGTCGCACTGCCTCTCGTGGGTTGGCTCGGTGCCTGGCGGCTCGCCTCGGTGATGGGGACGCGCGCGGCGCGCGTGGCGGGAACCCTGGCCTATGCGGCGGTTCCGTTGCCGTACGCATCGATCGCATCGGGTCGATGGGGAGCGCTCGCGGTCTATGCGGGGTTGCCGTGGATCGTGCATCTGTCGCGGCTCGTGGTCGGCCACATCGATCTCGGTCGCACGTACCTCGATGCCGCGGGCAACCGCGTCGTCGAGGTCGACCGTGACCTCTTCGTCGATGCGCCGCCGTCGCGGATGCGCCGCCATTGCGCCGCGCTCGCGCTCCTCGCCGCCTCGATCGCGGCTTTCGAGCCCGGCGTCGTCGTGGTGGTGCCGGTGACGGTGGTGGCCCTGTGGTTGGCCACGTGGGTCCACGGCGCACCCGCACTGAGGTCGCTGCGGTGGCTGGTCGTGGGTGCGGGGATCGTCGGGTCGGCGGCGGTGCTGAACCTGCCGTGGTCGGTGACATATGTGAGGAGTGGTTGGTGGGAGGCCCTGACCGGGGCACCCGTCGAGGGCGGGCGTGATCTGGGTCTCGTGGCACTCGCCTCGTTCTCGGTCGGTCGGTTCCTCTTTGCGCCGCTGTCGATCGCGCTGTATGCCGCGGTGGCCGGTGCGGTGTTCCTCGTGCGTGGTGCCAAGGTCCCGTGGGCATTGCGTGGGTCGCTGCTCACCGGGGTGAGCCTGCTGCTGGTGGTTCTCGATGATGCGGCCCTGCTGCCCGCCCATCTCCCCGAACCGGCCGTGATGCTCGTTCCCGCCGCCCTCGGCATCTCGATCTGCGCGGCCTCGATGGGCGCCGCCCTCTCGGTCGACTTGCGTCGCGGGAAGTTCTCGTGGCGTCAACCACTCGGTCTCCTCGTGGCAGCCGCGTTCGCGGTCGGAACCGTGCCCGTCGCCACCAATGCCGTCGACGGTGGGTGGAACCAGCCGTCGCTCGCGGTGGTGCAGTTGATGAGCCAGTTGCCAGACGACGACGTCGACGGTGGATACCGCACGTTGTTCATCGGCGACCCCCGTGTGCTTCCCGGTGCACCCACCAACCTGGGCTGGGGCATCGGATGGTCCGTCGTCAACGGTCGCGCACCGGATGTGACCGAGATGTGGGAGACGGGTCCGACCAGGGCGCGCGACCAAGCGCTCGTTGCCCTGTACGGAATCGTGCGCGGCCAGACGGCGCGCTCCGGTCGGCTGCTCGCCCCGCTCGGTGTGCGGTACATCGTGGTCCCGATCATCGACGGAGGCCAATCACGGCGCGAGTCGCCGATCGCGGCACCGGACGGACTCGAGGAGGCGCTGTCGCGTCAGCTCGACCTGAAGCGCCGCTACTCCTCGCCCGACCTCGTCATCTTCGAGAATGCATCGTGGATCCCGGTGCGGTCGGTGCTCGCAGCGCCCGCTGCGGATGCGAGCGCGCGCGCCGGTGCCGAGTCGGTGATCTCGGCCGATCTCGCCGGTGCCGTGCCTGCGTTCAACTCCACCGATCCCGATGCATCGGTGACCGGCGATCTTCCCGCCGGCACGTTCCATGTCGCGGTTCCCTTCACCGATCGCTGGCGACTCACCGGTCCCGACGGCCGCGAGATCCCGGTGCGACCGGCGTTCGGCCTGACGAACGCATGGGACATCACGACGCAGGGGCGTCACGTGCTCTCGTTCGACACCGGGGCACTGCAGAGCACGTGGGTTCTCCTCCAATTCGCCGTGTGGTGCGTGCTCGGATGGCTCGCTGTCGCACGAAATCGACGATCGCGACGACTCACCACCGCGGTCACGACCGGACCCGAGTCCGCCGTTATGTCGATGGGTGACGGATCGGGGGGTGCCCGATGATCCGGGTTCCGCGCACGGTTGTCCGTCGCATCGCGAGCACCATCGTCGTGGTCGCGGTGGGGGCAGGTGTCGTCGCGGTGGATGCGCGCGACCGCGGTGCCCGAGAGGGAGCCTCGGCGGCGATCGACCGGTACGCCGGCTTTCCGCAGGTGTCCTCGGTGCGGCGGATCTCGACAAGTTGGTTCTGCCCCGGCGTCGCGGCCGGTGACGGAGTCGAGGCGGGCAACGTCGTCATCGTCAACCCGGGCGACGAACAGATCACCGCGACCCTGCGGCTGCTCTCGGAGGAGTCCACGCCACTCGAGCGGATCGTCGTCGAGCCGCGGTCGCGCCTCGAGGTGGATGTGTTGCGCGGACGCACCGTCGGGGTGGTCGTGCCGGTGGTGGAACTGGTCGGGCCGGTGGGAACGGTCGAGCAGGAGTTGTTCTACGCGGCCGGTGACGTCACCGCACAGTGCGTGTCGCAGACATCGTCGACATGGCACTTCGCCGACGGCTTCACCGCCGAGGGATCCACGCACCGGTTGGTGATCGCCAATCCGTACCCCGAGAGTGCCGTCGTGGGGGTGGTGTTCACCACTGTCGACGGCGAACGCGCGCCGGCACAGCTGCAGGGCATGATCCTGGCTCCGGGGACGGCGCGGAGCATCCCGCTCGTCGAGCAGGGTGCCCGTGACGAGAAGCGGCTCGCGGTCACGGTCACGGCCACCTCCGGGCAGGTGGTCGCCTCGCGGGCACAGCACTATCTCGGTGCGGGGCGACTCGGGTACTCCACGACCCTCGGGGTGCCCGACACCGGTCGCCAATGGTGGTTCACGTCGGGTCGCACCGGCCCGCTCGTCACCGAGGAACTCGTCGTGCACAACCCGGGTGACCGGGCATCGAAGGTCACGGTGTCGTTCTTCGGCGAGGGGATCACCAACGGCGCTGCGATCGAGGCACCCGGGGCGACACCGTCGGCGGCGGTCGAGGTGCCGGCGGGCGGCATCGTGGCCATCGACACCAACGCGATCGCCGATCTGCCCAAGGGTGACCACGCGATGGTCGTCGATGTCGTCGAGGGGCCCGGTGTCGTCGTCGAGCACGTGCTCAGCCAGAAGACAGCGACCGGCTTCTTCACTGCCGTCACGAATGGGGTTCCCGAGGGTCTGTCGTCGCTGGTGTGGCGGGTGCCGAGCGGACTCGCACGTGGTGCGCGCAACGCACTCACGATCCTGAACACCACTGCCGAGGCGGGCACGTTCACGATCGCGGCCGTCGGACCAGGGGGCGAGGTCGCGTTGCCCGGGGCCGAGAACCTCCCGATCGAGGGTGCGTCACTGGCGTTGCTCGATGTGCCCGACGGCGCGGCCAACGGCGAGGTGGTGATCCGGTCGACGGTGCCCATCGTGGTGCAACGCCGCACCACGCGCGGTCACGGTCTGCCGGGGTTCGGGGTCGTGGGCGCACTGCCTGTCAGGGGGGCGCGCTGATGATGCGCCACGATTCCCGATGAGCGACGCGGTCGCGGTTCTCGCCGCGGTGCTGGCTGCGGTGGGGATCGCATGGGTCTTGCGCCGGCGCCGGACCATCGCCGCTCCGACCCAGGCCGGCTGGCAGGTTCCGTCACAACTGGACCGTGCCGATTTTCCCCGCGCCGATGCGCCGTGGATCGTGGCGGCATTCACATCGTCCACGTGCTCGACATGCGCCGACGTGGCGGCCAAGGTCGACGTGCTCGGGTCGCGCGAGGTGGCGACGGTGCGGGTCGACTACGCCGACGACGGGGATCTCCACCGTCGATACGGCATCGACGCAGTGCCGTGCGTCGTGATCGCCGATGCCGATGGGGTCGTGCGCCGGTCGTTCCTCGGCCCGGTCAAGGCCCAGGACTTGTGGGCCGCGGTCGCAGAGTGCAGGGAACCCGGATCGACGCCCGAGTCGTGCGAGCACCACGGCTGAGCCGCTGACTGATCCATCTCGTTGATCCGTCGGGTCGACCGGTCGCGACGATCCGCCGATCGGTCAGTGGTTGTCGCGGTCGGTCAGACCTCGGAGGGAGACGGCGCATCGAGCGCCTGTTGGACGAGTCGGCCGACCATCGGTCCGTCGATCGTCTCGTGCTCGAGCAGGGCCTCTGCCACGAGGTCGAGACCCTTCCGGTGCTTGGTGAGAAACTCGATCGCGCGCGCCTCCTGCTCGATGAGGATGCGCGAGATCTCCTCGTCGATCAGTTGGGCAGTGGAGTCGGAGTACTCCCGACCGCTCGTCATCAGGTCCTCGCCGAGGAAGACCTGCTGTTGGCCGTTCCACGCCTGCGGACCGATGCGGTCCGACATACCCCACTCGCGGACCATCCGGCGCGCGATGTTGGTGGACTGCTCGAGATCGTTCGCGGCGCCCGAGTTGAGGTGGCCATAGACCACCTTCTCGGCCGCTCGGCCTCCCATCGCCTTGCAGATGACGTCCTCGAAGTACTCGCGTGAGTACGTGTGGCGCTCCTCGGGCAGGGTCCAGGTCACGCCGAGTGCCATGCCCCTCGGCAGGATCGTCACCTTGTGCAACGGATCGGAGTGGGGGAGAACCGTCGCGAGCACCGCGTGGCCACCCTCGTGGTACGCGGTGGCGCGCCTCTCCTCGGCGGTGAGCACGAGACTCTCGCGGCGCGCCCCCATCACGACGCGGTCACGGGCATTCTCGAAATCGATCCGCTCGATCACGACCGAGCCGCGGCGCACGGCGAACAGTGCGGCCTCGTTCACGAGGTTCGCGAGATCGGCGCCGCTCATCCCCGGGGTGGCCTTTGCCATCGTCTCGAGATCGACGTCGGGCCCCATCCGCTTGTCGCGCGAGTGCACCTTCAGGATCGCGAGCCGCTCCTCGTATTCGGGGAGGGGAACCACGATCTGGCGGTCGAAGCGCCCGGGACGAAGGAGTGCCGGGTCGAGGATGTCGGGTCGGTTCGTCGCCGCGAGGATCACGATGCCCTCGCTCGTCTCGAAACCGTCCATCTCGGCGAGCATCTGGTTCAGCGTCTGCTCGCGCTCGTCGTGCCCGCCGCCGAGCCCGGCTCCGCGCTTGCGGCCGATCGAGTCGATCTCGTCGACGAAGATGATCGCCTTGCCCATCTTGCGTGCCTGCTGGAACAGGTCGCGCACGCGGCTCGCGCCGACACCCACGAACATCTCCATGAAGTCCGACCCGGTGACCGAGAGGAACCCCACGCCGGCCTCACCTGCGACGGCGCGCGCGAACAGTGTCTTGCCCGTTCCCGGGGGTCCGACCAGCAGGATTCCCTTGGGCACCCGGGCACCGATCTCCTTGAACCGCTCCGGCATGCGGAGGAAGTCGACGACCTCCTTGATCTCCAACTTCACACCGTCGTATCCGGCGACATCGGCGAACGTGGTCGAGGGCTTGTCGGCTTGGTAGGGCTTCGCGCGGCTGCGGCCCACCGACATGATGTTGCCGGCCTGGCCCATGGCGCGGCGCTGCATCCACACGAAGAAGCCCACGATGAGCAAGAACGGCAGGAGGATCGGGATCAACGACGTGATCCAGTTGGGCTGGGGCGTCACGTAGTCGTAGTCGACCTGCATCTCCTTCAACAGGGTCTCGTCGGCGTCGGAGAGCGATGCCGAACCCGTCGTGATGAACTTGCTTCCGTCCTCGAAGGTTCCCTCGATGGTGTTGGTCGAGTTGTTGATCGTGATCTCTGCGACCTTGTCTGCGCGGACCTGGGCGAGGAACTCGGTGTAGGAGAGCTTCTCGCCGACGGGCCGGGAGACGAACTGGGCGGCGAAGAGCACGACAACGAGTGCCGACACGATGACCCAGATCGCCCACTTGGGCATCGGGGGACGCTGAGCATCACCGGGCGGCGGCGTCTTGGGGTCGCGGCCCTTGCCGAGGGGATTGCGGCCCGGCATCCGGGGACCACCCTTTGGTGCGGGGGGCGGAGGGGGCACGAATGTCC
>JBJTCB010000026.1:0-7457 GCA_046091605.1 Actinomycetota bacterium
ACATCGTTCATGGCCTTCGATGACGACCGCGTCGTGGCGTTCCTCACCTCGCATCGATACGACGTCGACGACGAGGCCATCGGCAAGACCATCGGTTGGGTGGACCACCTCGGGACACTCCCCACCCACCGGCGGCGCGGGATCGCATCGGCCCTCATCATCCGCGCCCTCGGGGCCTACCGCGCAGAGGGATGGACGCATGCCGCCATCGAGGTGGACAACGACAATCCCACCGGGGCCCGCGGCCTGTACGGCTCGCTCGGGTTCGCCCCGTGGCGGGGATCGGTGACCTGGGAGCGGCGTCTCTGAGCCGTCACGGGGCCACGAATTGGGCCGTTTCTGCTGGCTTTTCGGGGCAACCCGGGCCGGATCGGCCGAAAAGGTCAATGAATCGTGCCTTTCGCGCGGGGGTATCCCCGATTCGGCCCACATCGCTGGTCTAGGTTGGCCCGCATGAAGAAGCGTGAGCTCATCCAAGCAGTAGCAATCCACACCGACACCGACAACAAGACGGCTGCCCGGATCGTCGAGGGAACCATCGATGTCATCCTGGCCACCGTTGCGAAGGGCGAGGTCGTCAACATCTCGGGGTTCGCGAAGTTCGCGAAGATCAAGCGCCCCGCCCGCATGGGTCGCAACCCAGCCACGGGTGAGCAGATCAAGATCGCGGCAAAGACCGTGGCCAAGATCACCGCGCTGAAGGGCTTCAAGGACATCGCGCTCGGCGCCGCTCCGGCACCGAAGCTCCAGACCGTTCGCAAGGCCGCTCCGGCTCCCGCCAAGAAGGCTCCGGCCAAGAAGGCAGCCAAGAAGCGCTGAGTCGTTCCTCTTCGAGAGAGCCCGTCGCCCTCCGGGGCGGCGGGCTCTTTTCGTTCTCCGGCCATGTCACCGGCTGGACAGTGAGTGACCGGTCCGATCCGCAACAATGTCGGTCGTGACTCGCGATTACTCCCTCACCGGCCCCGAGGGACCCCGGGCCGTGGACGCCGGCCTCGCCGGCGCCAAGTGGTGGACACCACATGTCGATCGCACCGAGATGCTCGCGATCATGCAGCGCACCGACGGACGCGCCGCGATCGACACCTTGCTCTGGCTCGCACTCACCGTGGCGTCGGGGTGGTGGCTGGTCGCGACGTGGTTCTCGTGGTGGACACTTCCCGCCGCCTTCGTCTACGGGACGCTCTACGGATCGGCCAGTGACGCGCGTTGGCACGAATGCGGGCACCGCACCGCCTTCAAGTCCCGCCGCGCGAACGATGTGATCTACCACCTCGCCTCGTTCATGGATGTGCGCGAGCCCGTGTCGTGGCGTTGGAGCCACCACCGTCACCACGCCGACACGATCATCGTCGGCCGCGATCCCGAGATCGCCTACATGCGCCCGCCCAGTTTCGCCAAGACCCTCGCCGACTGCTTCGGGATCTTCTCCACCTGGGCCGAGGCCAAGAAGTACGCGGCCAACATGGTGGGCCGACTCTCCCCCGACTCGGCCACCTACGTGCCCGAGCGCGAGGCGTCACGGGCGATCTTCTGGGGTCGCGTGCACGTCGCGGTGTGGGTCGCGGTCGTCGCGACGAGCCTCGCCTCGCAGTCGATGCTCCCGCTGATGCTGGTGGGGTTGCCATCGCTGTACGGCCGGTGGCTGCTCGTCTTCTTCGGCACCACCCAGCACGCGGCACTCGCCGAGGATGTCCTCGACCACCGGTTGAACACGCGCACGGTGCTCATGAACCCGGTGTTCCGGTTCCTGTACCTGAACATGAACTACCACCTCGAGCACCACATGTTCCCCGCGGTGCCCTACCGCAACCTGCCCAAGTTGCACGACCTGGTGAAGAACGAGTTGCCCGAGCCGTTCCCCAACAACTGGGCCGCCTACCGGACGATCCTGCCGGCGATGCGCCGCCAGCAGAAGGACCTCGAGTACTGCCTCGCTCCCGGCGCCTGACGCCGCTCATCGCGCGACGTAGCGGGCCCACTCCTCGTCGGTCCAGTGCTGGCGCAACTCCGATGCGATGAAGTCCGACGCCCACCGCACCATGTCGATCCACGGGAAGTCCTCGCTCATCACCTCGGTGAAGGCCATCCCCTCGAGCAGCAGTGCCACCTCGTCGATGCCGAGCACCACGGGCTCCCCATCGGCACCGTCGGCGATTCGCTGCTCGATGTCGATGATCGACTCCACGTCCCACCGGCCGTCGTAGGCGGGTGTCCACATGTGGTCGGTCATGATGCCGATCAACTGCTGGAGCGAGGCCACCGCCATCGGCTCGAGGACGATCGTGCGGGGCTCGATCACGCGCGGTCGTCCCGGCCGGGGAACCGGTACACGATCTCCTCGAACGAGTCGGCCGCGAAGAAGTACAGGAGGCGCAATGGGACATCACCGGTGTTCACCGACATGTGCTCGATGTTCCCGGGAATGAAGACCGCGTCGCCAGCCGTGACCGGTGTCGACTCGCCCTCCACGACGACCTCGCCCGAGCCCGAGAGGAAGAAGTACACCTCGGCCTGTGCGTGGGTGTGGCCGCGCGCCGGGCGAGGAGCACCCACGGGAACCTCGGCGACACCGACGGTGAGGGCCGAGGTGGCGGTGCGGTCCGCGCTGAACAGTGTCCACCAGTCCACGTGACCTGTCTCGTCATCGTGCCACGATTCGGTGGCGCAGTCAGATGTCCTGCGGAAGACCGCCTTGTTCTTCGTCACGATCGCGAGAGTACCCGTGCGAGCGCGGACCGGAACACCGTCGTCCGAATCTCGTTGGACCCATGTTTCCGAGTGGTCGACGAGTCGTAGAGTCTCGGGCGTGGCACCGACGAAGGGCGAGCGTTCCGCGCACTTCCCCGCGATCGAGAAGAAACACGGCAAGCCGATCGCCCACTGGTTCTCGCGCCTCGCCTCGCTGGGCGAGGCCACCTATGCGACACAGATGGCTCTGCTGCAGGACTCCCACGGCTTCAGCCGCGCACATGCCAATGCCGTCGTCATGCACCACCGTGGATCCACCACCTCCCACCGTCACGCCACCCCCGAGGATCTCCTCGCCAGTCTCGACCCGGCCGCCGCGCGAACCGCTCGTGCGATCTTCCGGGCGGTGCGCGCGCAACACAAGGGGCTCGATCTGGTCGTGGCATGGAACCAACCGATCCTCCGGAGCGCGGCCGGCTATGTCCTCGGTGTGTCCGCTTCGAAGAACCACCTCACGGTGAATCCGTTCAGCGTCGATGCCCTCCGTGCGGTCGAGCCGCGACTCGCGGCCGCGGGCGTGTTGAAGGTCAACAAGAACACCTTCACCGTGCCGATCGGATGGAGGCCCGATGCCGACCTGCTCGGCCGGCTCGTGGCTGTGCGACTTCGCGAGTTGGGCTGACGACCCAAAGCACGGTCAGTACGATCCCGCGATGGACTCGTACTCGTATCCCGTCGCTCACACGCCTCCGGGTGGGTATGGGTCGACATTTCCTCCCCTCGTGATGCCCGGGTGCACCGAACCACTCGTGGAGGGAGCGCCCGATCTGCGCGGGATCTGGGCAGTGGTGGGTGCGACGCGGGGCGGACACCCGGTCGCCCCCGATGATCGCCTCATGTCCTATGTGGAGCGCATCGAGCAGGCCGGGAACCGGATCGTCGACTGCGGGGGTGGCACCATCGCCGACTGTCGTGCTGACGGCACCGAAGAGAACGGCGTCCACGATGTGAGCGCATTCGACTACACCACGCCCATCCATGTGGTCGCCTGCTACGAGGACGGCGTGTTCATCCTGCGCCCCGTCGGACTCCCCGGCATCGAGGTGACCCGGCGTCTGAACGAGCAGGGCCAGATGGTGTGGACCCGGCCCGACATGGGCGGAATGGTCGCGATCCTCGAGCGCACCGGCCCTCCCGAGTGAGGAGGCAGATGTGATCCTCGAGCATTGGGGTGCAACGCGCGACGAAATCGACGGTCCGATACCGGGAGATGACCTGTGCCCCGGGGCGCGGCTCGTCGCCACGCGATCGATCACCCTGGGCGCGCGACCCTACGAGGTGTTCCCGTGGCTCCGACAGATGGGCTTTGGTCGTGCCGGGTGGTACAGCTGGGATCTGCTCGACAACCTCGGGCGCCGAAGTGCACGGACGATCCACCCCGAGTGGCAGACCCTCGCGTCGGGCGACTCAGTTCCCGGTGGTCCGATCGACTTCGAAGCGGCGGTCGTCGACCCGCCACGCAGCCTGGTGCTGCGGCTCGGCCCGACCGAATCGCGCCAGCGACGGATCTGCTTCTCGCTCGCCTACGACCTGCGCGACGACCCGATGGGCACCCGCCTCGTGACGAGGGTCAGGGCCCGCATCGACGCCCCGGGGGGTCGGTTCCTCGAACGGTTCATCCTCGGCCCGGGGGACGGGATCATGCTGCGACGCCAGTTGGTCACCCTCTCCCGCCGCATTGCGCCGACCACCCGCTGAGGTCACACCACCAGCAACGAGGCCGACGCTGACAGTCCCCTAGCGTCGGGGGAGTGGCACAGCAGTTCGACATCCACGGGGTGACGGCCCTCGTCGCCGGGGGAACCGGTGGGCTCGGCAGCCGCATCGCGGCCGAATTGACGGCCCGCGGGGCTCGCGTGGTGACCGTGTCGAGGTCGGGCTCCAACTCCGAGTCGCATCTCATGGCCGACCTGCGCTCTGCCGACGAAGCGGAGCGGGTCGTCGCAGAAGTCGCCGAGCGCACCGGCCGACTCGACATCGTGGTGAACGCAGTGGGCGTGGTGGCCTTCGGCGACACGGTCTCGACCTCGGTCGACACCGTCGAGGAGCTGTTCCTCACGAACACCTTCGCCCACATCTTCCTGTGCGCTGCAGCCCTGCCGAGGATGACACGAAACGGCGTGATCGTGTCGATCTCGGGCGTCATCGCCGAGCAGAACCTGCCGGGGATGGCCGTCTACGGCGCATCCAAGGCGGCTGTGCGGGCCTTCAACGAGGGCTTTGCCCGCGAGGCCCGCAGGGCCGGAGTGCGCGTGCTCGATTGCAGGCCTCGCCACACCGAAACTGGTCTCGCGGGTCGTGCCGTGGCTGGTGTCGCGCCGAAGTTCCCGACGGGGCTCGACCCGACGGCGGTGGCCACCCGCATCGTGGATGCGATCGCAGACGGCTCCACCGATCTCGCCTCCGGGGCGTTCGCACCATGACCGGAGGTGGAATGGGTCGGATCAGCGGGGCGGCGGTGCGCCGCATCACCGTCGTGCACGTGCTCGCCACGTGGTTCATGGTGGGGATGATCTGGACGATCCACCGGGTGCACTACCCCCTCTTTGCCAAGGTCGGTCCGGACACCTACGTCGCCTTTCAGGCGGCCCATGTGGAGCGGATCGGCACTCTCCTGCTCGTGCCCTGGCTCACCGAGGGCCTGACCCTGCTCGCCCTGATCTGGCTGGCTGCGGTGGGTGGCCGGCGGGATCTCCGGCTCCCCGTGGCAATCGGTGCCGTGGCGATGGCCGTGGTGCTCGTGATCAGTGGGGTCTGGTCGGCCCCCGCCCACGGGGACCTGGCTGATGGTTTCGACGCGGCCGTGCACGACCGCCTGATGACGGCGAACCTGGTGCGTGCCCTCGCATGGACCGTGCGGGGTGCCTGCGCGGCGTGGATCGTTGCCCTGGTGTGGCCGCGTGAGTCGGCTGTGCCTCACAGCACGCGGTAGACGTCCAGATCAACCGCGTGTCACAACACGCGATAGACGTCATAGTCCACCGCGTTCGCACCGGGAGCCCCGACAGCGATTGCCTGCAGACCGTTCAACCACGTGTAGCGCTCGTCGCCCGCCTCGAACAATGGCGCAGTCACGATGCGCGGACCGGACTCACCCGGGGCCATGATGCCGGTGTAGTGCATGTGGATCGACGCGCCGTCATCGGTGGTGATGAGTGCGCGCACATCCAATTGCGCTGTCCCGTCGGCACGCATCGTCAACCAGTCGGCACCGAGGTGCGCGACGGTTCCATTCACTCTCGGCCCCTTCACTGTTCCCCCGTTCACTCCGACAATGACGCGCGTCCCGTGCGGTCCGTTCGGAATCACCACGGGTGCATCCAAGGTGGCGTGCATGTGAAACAGAAAGTCGACGTTCAACGAGGTGAGTTCGCTCATGGCCGCACACTACGACAACACCCTGCTCATGCGGGAAGGACGACTGACCGTGAACCCGACCCGAAGGGCGTCTCGAGCGAGGCGGCCGGGCTCGACTGTGGACCTGGGCCGCGGACACCTCGTGCCCGCTCACGTTGTCCACATGCCACGGAAAGCCCGCACAACTCTCAACCTCAAGTTGAGAGTGAAAATCGACGTGTTCAGAAGAACCCAGAAATCGTCGCATAATGACGACAATTCGCCGTGACGCGTCAGAAGACCTCTCCAAAGTCGCGTTTCTCATTGTCGGGACAGGCTTTTCTGCCCGATAATTGGTCTATGCGGAGGGCGAGGGCTGTGGTGCGTGGCGTGTGCGCACGCCTTGTCGGCGATCGCCGCCCGAGCCGCGTGCTGGCTTCTGTGGTGGCGGCAACGATTGCCGCCACAACACTCCTGACGGCCACTGCCACCGGGGCCCAGGCCGCCGTCGTGTCGCTCGATCACTACGCACAGCCCCTGTTCGTTCGCACCGCGACCGAGCAGCTCGTCAGTGACGCAGACGGAACCTCCGGCGAGTACGGATTCGGTCCTGCAGGTGACATCACCGATGCAGTGATCCTCACCGACCGTCGCATGCTCCTGAGCACCGCGACCGAGGTCGTGATGGTGCGCCCCGATGGCTCCGTCGACGACACGTTCGGCGGTCTTGGGTGGATGCGTGGATGGACCGACATCACGTCTCTCGCCGTGGACGAGAGCGCACAACGGATCTACATCCTGGACCGCGCCGGAAGCACCGGGCCCACCATCCACGCGCTCGACCTCGCCGGCACACCGGTTGCCTCAGCCCCTGCTGGTGATGCGATCACTCTCGTCGCGGGCGCGTCGCACCTGGTTGCACTCACCGCCACCGCCTCGGGCAGCACCGTCTCCGACGCTGATCTTGCGAACTCTCGATCGCTGGTTCAGGCACCTGGGGCCGCACCGTTCGAGTCGATCAGCGACGCGGCGTGGTTTGCCCGCGGGGACACCCCGGGGCTCGCCATCGCGGACCGCACAGGGGGCGTGGTCCGCAGGGTCGCACTGGACGGTCTGGCAACCGGGGCCAGCGTCACCCTCCGGCCCCACCCCCAGGCGATCCCCACACCCGATGTGCTCTTCGAGGCCCCCTCCCGGGTGGTCACCGATGCGTCGGGCAACCTGTTCGTGGCCACCGGCGACACTGCGCCCCACCAGGTGCTCCGTCTCGCCTCGGATGGTCAATCCACCCGGTTCGTGATCCACGAGGGCATCACCGCCCCGCCGGTGCTGGCGATTGCACCGACCTCCACCGCGACGGCGCCCCCGACTGC
>JBJTCB010000027.1:0-32274 GCA_046091605.1 Actinomycetota bacterium
CCGGGTCCTGCCAGATCAGCCGCTCCTTCGGGACCAGCGGCCCGAGATAGCGCGCCACGGGACCCATGTCGCGGTGCGTCAGCTTGAACCACGCACGCGCGAACGCGTCGGCGAACGCCGCGGGGTCCTGGTGGAAGCGGCGCGAGATCGCCTCGTACGCCGGGTCCATGCGCAGCGCCAGGTCGGTCGTCAGCATCACGGGCGCGTGGCGCTTCGACGGGTCGTGCGGGTCGGGAACGGTGGTCGCGGCCGAAGCCTCGGTCGGCACCCACTGGTGCGCGCCGGCGGGGCTCTTGGTCAGCTCCCACTCGTTGTCGAGCAGAATCTCGAAGTAGTCGTTGTCCCACGCGATCGGGTTGCGCGTCCACGCACCCTCGATGCCGCTCGTGATCGTGGCCACGCCGTGACCCTCGCCCATCGAGTTGATCCAGCCGAAACCCTGCGCCTGGATCGGCGCCGCCTCGGGCTCGGGACCGACGTGCTTGCCGGGATCGCCGGCGCCGTGTGCCTTGCCGAAGGTGTGCCCACCTGCGACGAGAGCGACGGTCTCCTCGTCGTTCATCGCCATGCGCCCGAAGGTGTCGCGGATGTCGTAGGCCGAGGCCAGCGGATCCGGATTGCCGTTCGGGCCCTCGGGGTTCACGTAGATGAGGCCCATCTGCACGGCTGCGAGCGGGTTCGCGAGATCACGCTTGCCCGAGTAGCGCTCGTCGGCGAGCCAGGTCTGCTCGGGACCCCAGTAGGTGTCATCGGGCTCGTAGACATCGGCGCGGCCTCCGCCGAAGCCGAAGGTCTTGAAGCCCATCGAATCGAGGGCGACGTTGCCGGCCAGGATCATCAGGTCTGCCCACGAGATCTTCTTGCCGTACTTCTTCTTGATCGGCCACAGCAGGCGGCGCGCCTTGTCGAGGTTGCCGTTGTCGGGCCAGCTGTTCTGGGGCGCGAAACGGTGCATGCCGGTGCCCGCACCGCCGCGACCGTCCTGGATGCGGTAGGTCCCGGCGGCGTGCCACGCCATGCGGATGAAGAACGGCCCGTAGTGGCCGTAGTCGGCGGGCCACCACTCCTGCGAGTCGGTCATCAATGCGGTCAGATCCTCGACCACCGCATCGACGTCGAGGCTCGCGAACTCGTCTGCGTAATCGAAGTCCTCGTCCATCGGGTCACCGACGGCCGGGTTGTTGTGGAGGACCTTCAGGTTCAACTGGTTCGGCCACCAGTCGTTCACGCCGGTCCCCGAGTTCTGGGTGACGATCGCCCCGGTGATGGGGCACTTGCTCTCGCTGCTCATGTCTGTCTCTTTCTTGTTGTGTTCTGTTGTCGTGTGTCGTGTTGTGTCTTCGGATGCTCGGGGTCAGTTCCTGCTCGGGATCAGTTCCCGGCGGCCGCGGGCGCGGTGCGACACGCGGGGCAACGGCCCCAGTACGCGACGTCGGCCTCGTCGATTTCGAAACCGTGGTCGTCGGCGGCCTCGAGGCACGGCCGGAATCCGACCGCACAGTCGACATCGACCACCGCCGCGCACTCGCGGCAGATGATGTGGTGGTGGTTGTCGCCGACGCGCGTCTCATAGAGCGCGGGCGATCCGATCGGCTGGATCCGACGCAGGATCCCCGACTCGACCAGCAACGACAGCGTGTCGTACACGGACTGGCGCGAGATCGAACCGAGATCGGTGCGCGCGCGCTCGGCGACCTCGTCTGCCGACGAATGCGGATTCATCGCCACCGCGGCGAGCACGGCAGAACGCTGTGCGGTCGGGTTCACTCCGTGCTCGCGGAGCACTTGGACGGGCGGGCGACTCACGGTGGCGAAAATAGCCACGATTTGGACATTGTCCAAACTCATCGGCTGTGACGATCGTCCCCCCCGGAAACCCCCCGCGGGGCGGCCGATACCTAGGCTCGGTGCGATGCCGAGCCCGGACCGATTCTCGAGACCCGCGGTCATCGCCCGATTGGACGGCGCCGTCTACGACGTGGTCGTCGTGGGCGGGGGCATCACTGGTGCGGGCGTCGCACTCGATGCCGCCAGCCGGGGCTTGCGTGTGGCGCTGTTCGAGAAGGACGATTTCGCCTCGGGCACCTCGTCCAAGTCGTCCAAGTTGATCCACGGCGGGCTGCGCTACCTCCAACAGGGTGACGTCAAGCTCGTCTACCAGGCGCTCCGCGAGCGCAAGCGCCTCCGTCGCAACGCCCCCCACCTCGTCAAGGTGCTGCCCTTCATGATCCCGATCCTCACCAAGGACGGGGTCGTGTCGAAGAAGATCGCACGCGCGCTCGGCTCGGCGATGTGGATGTACGACATCACCGGTGGATGGCGGATCGGCCGCATCCACCGCCGGCTCTCGGCCAAGCGCGCTTTTGCGCACCTGCCCACGATGGACCCCGACCGACTCTCCTCGGCCTATCTCTATTTCGATGCCGAGGCCGACGACGCCCGGTTGTGCCTCACCGTCCTGCGCACCGCCGCCGACCTCGGCGCCGACATCGCCAACCGCGTGCGCGTCGAGTCGATCAATCCTGCGGGCACCGAGCATCGCGTCACCATGGTCGACGAAATTTCGGGGGCACGCCACACCGTGGGTGCACGATCAGTGATCAATGCCGCCGGCGTGTGGTCCGACGAGGTGCGCGCGATGGACGAGGGCGCCGACCCCGACACGATCCGGCCTGCCAAGGGTGTGCACATCACGGTGCCCTGGGACAAGGTGCGAAACGACATCGCCGTCGTCATCCCGGTTCCGCGCGACCGGCGCAGTCTCTTCGTCGTGCCGTGGATCCCGAACGGCGACGGAACGTTCCGGTTCACCTACGTGGGCACGACCGACACCGATTACGGCGGGTCGATCGAGGATCCCCAGTGCTCGCGTGACGACATCGACTACGTGCTCGCGGCATTGAACGCCTCCGTCACCACGGGCGTCACGCGCGGGGACATCACCGGCGTGTGGTCGGGGCTTCGTCCGCTCGTCAAGACCTCCGACGACTCCAAGAAGTCCGCGCGCACGGCCGACCTGAGCCGGATGCACAAGGTGAGCACGTCGTCGAGCGGCGTCATCACCGTCACCGGCGGAAAGTTGACGACCTACAGGGAGATGGCCGAGGACGCCGTCGATGTCGCATGCGGGCAACTCGGTGTCCGCGCGCGGTCGCGCACCAAGCGTCTCGCGCTGCGCGGGGCCCGCTCGCGCACCACCCCGCGCACGGATCTCGACCGCCACCTCGATGCACGACACGGCTCCGACGCCGCCGCCGTTGTTCGGCTCATCGCCTCGGATCCGGCGCTCGCCGAGCCGCTGGTGCCGGGCCTGCCCTATGTGCGCGCCGAGGCGGTGCACGCAGTCACCGCCGAGATGGCCACGTCTGTGGACGACATTCTCACCCGCCGCACTCGCGCGCGACTCGCCGATCGCCGCGCCTCGCTCGCGGCCGCGCCGGCGGTGGCCGATCTGATCGCCCCGCTCCTTGGTTGGTCGGCACAGCAGCGCGACGCCAGCCTCGCCGAGTTCGTGGAAGAGTGCACCCATGAGGACACCGCCGCGCTCGTGGGCGAGCGAGATTTGTGGTGAGACAGCGATGAGACAGCGATGAGGCACCGATGACGATCGAGCGATTCGACACACAGACCACCGCACCGATCGAGTTCGGGGGCGACCCGGCCGCCGCGACCGAGCGCTGGCCCGGCGCCACGCTCAGCGACGACGACATCGCACGCATCTCGGGGGTGTGTGCGACCTCGGTCGACCCCACCGACACGGCGGAGCATGCACGCGACTGGTGGCCGCTCGCGATGTCGTGGGCGCTCGCCAACCAAGTCCCGCGACGGCCCTCGGTTGTCTGCCGGCCGCGCGACACCGACGAGGTCTCCCGCCTCCTCGCACTCTGCAACGAGCGCGGCATCCCCGTCACCGCCTCTGGTGGGCGCTCGGGCGTGTGCGGCGCGGCAATCCCGGCACATGGTGGAGTGGCCCTCGACATGGGCGCGATGCAGGGTGTCGGCGACATCGACACGGTCTCGGGGATCGTCGAGGTCCTGTCGGGCACGTTCGGTCCCGACCTCGAGCGCAGTGTGCGCGCGCATGGTCTCACCGTCGGCCACTACCCGCAGTCCTTCGACATCTCGACCGTCGGCGGATGGATCGCCTGCCGCGGCGCCGGACAATTCTCGACCCGTTACGGAAAGATCGAGGACATGGTGCACGGGCTCGAGGCCGTGCTCGCCGACGGCACCGTCATCCGCACCGGCGGAGCACCGGCCGGCGCAGTCGGCCCGGATCTCGACCATCTCCTCCTCGGCAGCGAGGGAACGCTCGCGGTGATCACCCGTGCATGGCTGCGGGCACACCCGCTCCCCGAGGTCGAGCGGCGCGGTGCGTATTCGTTCCCCGACTTCTCGGCCGGCATCGAGGCCTGCCGCCGGATCATCCGCTCGGGCGCCACCCCCGCGGTGCTCCGCCTCTACGACGGCACGGAGAGCAAGCGCTCGCACGGCGGCGACGGCACCGTGTCGACACTCCTCGTTCTCGACGAGGGCACCGAGGCGCTCGTCGACGCGACGATGTCCACCGTGCACGACGCGGCCATGGCGTGCGGTGCGGTCACGGCCGATGTCGAGCTCGTCGAGCGATGGATGCACCACCGCAACGACACGAGCGGGCTCCAGGCGCTCACGCGCAAGGGATACGTGATCGACACCATGGAGGTCACCGCACCGTGGTCGCGCCTCGATGCGATCGACGAGCAGGTCAAGACCGCGATGCTCTCGGTGCCCCAGGCACGGTCGGCGTCGTGCCACCTGTCGCACAGCTACATCGACGGTGCGTGCCTGTATTTCACCTTCGCCGCCACTCCCGCGGCCGAGGCATTCGACGACACTCATCGCGCGATGTGGGATGCGGGCCAGCGGGCAGCCCTGGCCGCGGGCGCCAACCTCTCGCACCACCACGGCGTCGGCCACAACCGCGCGCGCTACATGGCCGAGGCACTCGGCACCTCGCTCGGCGTGCTCCGCGCGGTGAAGAACGCACTCGACCCGCGCGGGATCCTCAATCCGGGCAAGCTCGGCCTGTGACACCGCGGCCCGTGCACCTGCCAACCGTGCACCTGCCAACCGTGCACCTGCCATGAGGACACTCGTCATCGACATCGGCACGAGCGGCGTGCGCGCAGCCGTCCTCTCAGATGACGGGATGTTGACCGGACTCCACCATGTCGAGACGCCACCGCAGAGCCCGGCTCCGGGTCTCGTCGAGTTCGACGCCGGCGCCATGTGGGACACGATCATCGAGTGCGTGGGCGTCGCCACGGGTGGCCGGCCGGTCGATGCCGTCGGAGTCACCAATCAACGAGCCTCGGTGGTCGGGTGGCGGAGATCGACCGGGGAACCGATCGCGATGGGCCTCGGCTGGCAGGACCTGCGCACTGTCGGTGAGTGCCTGGTCGCGCGCGCGACACACGGCATTGCTCTCGCACCCAACCAGAGCGCGACGAAGATCGCCTGGCTGATCGCCAATGTTGCCGGCGCGCGCGACACCGATGTCGCCTTCGGCACGATCGATTCCTTCGTCGCATGGAAACTCTCCCGCGGAGCGGTGCACGCCACCGATCACACCAACGCCGCGGTGACCGGACTCACCACTGCCGACGGGAGCACATGGGACACCGGAGTTCTCGACGCGCTCGGGATCGACCCCGCGGCACTCCCCCGGATCGTCCACACCTCCGGGGTGATCGGCGAGGCGTCGGCACTGCCGGGTTCGCCCCCCATCGCCGCACTCGTCGGCGACCAACAGGCGTCGTTGGTGGGTCAGGGTTGCCTCGCACCCGGAACGGCGAAGGCAACGTTCGGCACCGGTGGAATGCTCGACCTCTTCACCGGAACCAACGCCCCGGGGACGGCGCGCCGCACCGCGGGCGGAACGTTCCCGATCGTGGCGTTCTCCTCGGTGCGCGACGGCATCTCCTATGGCACCGAGGCGGTCATGCTCTCGGCCGGCACATGCGTGGAGTGGCTTCGCGACGGCCTCGGTCTCATCGAATCTGCGGCCGAGTCCGAGAGCGTCGCTGCGAGTGTCGCGACAACCGACGGTGTCGCCTTCGTTCCGGCACTCCTCGGTCTCGGCACACCGCACTGGGACTACGGCGCGCGCGGCGCCCTGTTCGGCATCACACGCGGCACCACACGTGCCCACATCGTGCGCGCCGTCCTCGAGGGAATCGCCCACCGCGGCGCCGATCTGCTCGAGGCCGCCGAGACCGACTCGGGTCGCGTCGTGTCGGCCCTGCGCATCGATGGCGGCATGAGTCGCAACAGCGTGTTCGTCCAGGCCCTCGCAGACGCGATCGCCCGTCCCGTGGTGGTGTCTCCTGTGACGGAGGCCACCACACTCGGTGCGGGGTTCCTCGCCGGCACGGCAGTCGGTCAATGGGGTGATCTCGTGTCGGCGGCCGCGCACATCACCGGGGCCCGGGTCGTCGAGCCGTTGGGAGAGCCGAGCCTTCCGAGGCCACAATGGAGGGAGGCGGTGACCAGGACACGGTCCTGGATACCCGACCTCTCGGCACTGGACTTCTAGTGTTGAGCGACGGACCTCGCGGCCCCCACACCCGAATCCTCGATCACCACACCAACCCCGATCACGGACACACGCACGAAGGAACCACACGAGTGGACACTCACGACGAACTCCCCACCGAGACCGGCACATCCCGGCGACGGTTGATCGCCTCGCTCCTGGCCGGAGGCACGGCCGTGGCATTCGCGCCCGTGCTCGCCGGCACCGCACGTGCCGCGACCGGCCCCGATCTCCCGAAGCGCGATGCGGCGGACAACGAGTCGCTGAACGCCGCCGTCGCGCGTGAGGCCGCCCTCGTGGCCACGTACGCATCGGTGGTCGAGAAGACCTCCGGCGCCGACGACAAGGCCGCGATGAAGGTGATCCACGACCACCACCTCGCCTACAAGCAGGCCCTGGTGGGATTCCTCGGCCCGGATCTCGCCCCGTTCGATGCGAATCCGCTCGCCGCACCGACCGGCTCGGTCGCGGCCGTGGCGGGCGAGCTCTCGCGACTCGAGAACGAGACAGTGCAGATCCACATCGGCATCCTCGCCGGACTCAAGGGAACCGACGCCGCCTCGTTGGTCGCATCCATCATCACTGTCGAGGCCCGCCATGCGGCGGCTCTCGCACTTCTCTCCGGCGCTGCGCCCCTTGCCGCAGCCGGGCTGTGACGGAAAGGTCCGATTCACGATGAACGACGAGATGAACATGACCCCCGACAACGCCGCGATCGAGCGCTCACCGATGTCACGGCGCGGACTCCTGCGCAACGGTGGCGCTGCCGCGCTCGCCGGCGTGGTGCTCGCGGCGTGCGCCGACTCGGCACCCCAGGCCGTGGCGCGCCTCGGTGAGGCACCCGAGCCCCAGACACTGGACGACGTCAGTGTCACCGACGTGGTGCTGCTGCGCACCGCGATGTCGGTCGAGAAACTCGCGCACGAGGCGCTGACCTCTTCGACACTGGCAACCGGCTCGAACGCGACCGTGATGAACGACCTCGCGAAGGGTCACGAGAACGCACTCCTGGCGCTGCGCGAGCTGGTGGTGGCGCGCCAGGGCACGCCCGTCGACGCGGCCAATGCGCGCCTGAGGGCCAACTGGGGCGACGACGCTCTCGCGCTCGTGGGCGAGAGCGACGAGCCCGAGGCCGACGGTCTGTTGCTTGCTCATGCGCTGCAGACCGTGGTCGCGAGCACCTACCAGGGGTTCGTGCCCAAGACCACCGAACCCGCATTGCGGGGCCAGATGATGGGCCTCGCGGCCGCGGCGTCGCGGCGCGCAGCCGTGATCGCACTGCAGATCGCCCCCGGCGCCAAGGGTTTCGTGTCCGAGCTCGGCGCCGACGGCAACCCGACGTTCTCGGCACTGCAGTCGACGTTCGGCACACTCGCCTCGGTGCAGGTGCAGCTCGGGAAGAAGAACGAGGCCGGCCTCAAGGAGTCCGTCGCACTCGAGACCCCGAGCTACAACTCCTACATCTGGTGAGCCATTTGCCCCGGTGAGCACCGCTCGCCGGTGAGCGTCCCCATCGGCCGAGTCACCGGGATCACCCGATGCCGGCCAAGCCAGTGACCCTGACGAATCGGAACCGGAGTCGAACCCCGCGGTTGTGCATCGTCGCGTCTCCGTACACTCGGATGCGACGGTGAGTCGCCCGGGTGACCGCGGTGTCGCGAGACATCGAGGAAAGTCGGGGCTTCACAGGGCAGAACGCTGGCGAGAGCCAGGTCGGGGCGACCTGACGGACAGTGCAACAGAGAAAAGACCGCCGATGGGCGCAAGCCACAGGCAAGGGTGAAACGGTGCGGTAAGAGCGCACCAGCGTGCGGAGCGATCCGCACGGCTCGGTAAACCCCGTTCGAAGCAAGGCCAAGCAGGAGGAGGGCTGCCCGCCCGCCGAAAGGCAACCTCCGGGTAGGCCGCTCAGATGGATGGTCACCGCTCGCGCGAGCGAGTACAGAACCCCGCTTACAGGGCGACTCACCGTCACCCACCCGGGCCACACCGGTCCGGTGCGCCGGGTCAGCTGACCGGCGGCTTGCTCTCTGAGTACCGCTGCGTCACCTGATCATCGGGCATCGTCATCAGCGTCCGGTACACCGCCTCGGGGTACTCGAGATGCGGCTTGTCACTGTCGATCGGCGGGTTCGATATCGGTTCATCTGGCGCATCGAAGGGTGCAGGACTGCGGAACCGGGCGAGTTCCTCCTCGCTGATTCCCGCGAGTGCGACCACCTCGGGGTCGATCCACTTGCGTCCATCGATGGGTTCACTGGAGGTCGCCACCTCGAGCACGAGCCCCTCGGGACCCGCGAAGTAGATGGAGTCACACATTCCGTGGCGCAACGGCCCCATCACGTTCACACCACGTGATCTGATGCGCGAGCGCATGGCGATGAGGTCCTCGTAGGTGTCCACGTTGAACGCCACGTGCTGCATGGTGCCGCCGGCGGTCGCGCCCCCCGCATTGCCGGCGTGCGTCACGCCCGTGACCCTGTCGATCTTCTTGATCGCGTCCATCTGCACGAACGCGACCGAGCACGTGTCGTTCATGCGCAGGAACCCGTGCCATGCACCGTCGACGCCGTGCATCCAGTACAGGGCGACAAGTTCGAAGCCGAGGACGTCCGTGAAGTACTCGATCTGGGTCTTGATGTCAGCGGTGCTGAGAGCGAGATGGTGGAGACCGTTCGGTGCCGTCATGTCCCCATGTTTACTTCCCCGGTCCGCCCCCCGGCGCCCCGTCGAGACTCGTCACCGGCGTCAAGCCCGCGGGGGTCTCACCACTCGCGCCAGGAGCGTCCCCAACGGGGGCTCGTGCGCCGGAGGTACCCGGCCACGCGAGGCGCGACGTTCTCGATCATCTCGGGAATGAAGATGTGCACGACCACATCGATGCCCCGGACGAAGCGGCACGGAGAGCCCACCCGGAAGCGGCTCTGAGCCTCACGTTCGGTTCGCACCAAGTGGGCGATGGTCTCGCGGAGATTCATCTCCCTGTGCAGCATCGCATCCAGTCTTGCACCGGGATGTGTCGGGCGCGCCGAACCCGACTCCGCGAGATCGGGGCAGTTCGGGTCGGGTCGGGTCGGGTGGGGTTGGGTCAGGTCAGGTGCGAGGTGTCGTTGAACCCGACGAGTGCCGGACCGCGCCCGGACACCGCGATCGTGGTGATCGAGGCACGGTCGAGGGAACACCGCCACGTGGCCTCGGGTCCGATTCCGAGTGCCCACGTCACGGCACTCTTGATCGGCGACACGTGCGAGACCACCACGACATCGGTCGTGCGGGCCATCTCGGCCAGTTCCTCGAGTGCCGGCCGGACCCGCAGGTCCAGCTCGACCAGGGTCTCGCCGTTCGGTGGACGAAAATGCGGGTCGCGACGCCACAGTGCCCATGTCTCCTCGGGCACGTCCGTCATCGCCTTGCCGTCGAAGTCGCCGTAGTCGAGCTCGAGGAAACGCTCATCGAGCACCGGTGACGACACGATTGCCTCGGCGGTCTGGCGCGCGCGTTGGAGTGGACTCGACACCACGGTCGCCCCGGGGAATCGCGTGCGCACTGCCCGACCGATCGCCTCGGCCTGGCTGCGGCCGACGTCATCGAGTGGCAGGTCGATGCGCCCCTGCAGGAGCCCTCCCGCGTTGATGCGGGTCTGCCCGTGACGAACCATGATCAGCACTGGCCGACTCCCCCGGGATTCGGGTCGGTCAGCCGTCCGGTGCGCACGAATTCGCGGCGACGTGCGGGGTCTGCCAACCCGTGACGGGACACGACGAATGCGAGCAGGGCCAGTCCCACGATCTCGAGGGGGATGTTCCACCATCCGCGCGCGATGCTCGGCAACGCATCACCAGAGGTGGCGATCCCGGTGAAGGGCCACCAGAACGAGCCCGTGTCGGCGAAGGCTCCGTCGAACACCAGGTGCAGGAAGGTTCCGATCGGCAACGCGAGCCACCGCTTGCGCGATTCCCGACGTCCGACCGTGAGCGCCATCACCACGGCCAGCAGCACGACGCTCGCGGTCACCGAGTGCGCCACCCAGACTCCCCCCGTCACGCCGTCGACCACATCGGGTGCCACTGCACCGAGAGCCAACACACGATGATCGAGGCGGTCGTCGCGGAACACGAACCACACGGCGACACTCACCGTGCCGAGGAACCAGAGGATCACGACTTCGATGCTACGGAGTGGTGCGGATCCCGGAGGGAACCCCGCGCTTGCAGTCATAGACGAGGAAACGATCCGGGTCGACACCCACCACAGGGACCGTGGGATCGGTCACCGACGGCGCGATCGTGGTGCCCGGGTCCACCACGCGCACGACCGGCCCTCGTGGAACCGTCGTTGCCGGTGCCGCAGGCCCGGTTGGCGTGGGCACCGTTGTCGCAGTTGGCACCGTTGTCGCGGTCGGCACACCCGGAAGCGTCGTCGTCGGCACCGTCGTCGCGGGGACTGTCGTGCTGACCACCGGCGGCACCGTGGGAACGGTCGGCACCACCGTGGTCCACGTGCCCGTCACCTTGGTGGGCAACCGACCCGACACCACCTCGGCGATGCAATCGAGCCCGGGCAGGTAGAGGCGCACGGGGTTTCGCACCGCGGCCGGGGGTGCATCCCAATCCGGGCGCGAGTCGGCATAGGCGTCCTTCATCGAGGTGTGGGCTGCGTCCATGTAGGCCTTCCAGATGCGTGCCGGGTAGAGCCCACCGACGACGCCGTTCTGCCCGATTGCTGCGAGATCGGCCTTGAATTCGGGAACCTGTCTCTTTGTCATCGGCGTGTAGCCCTTCGGGTCGCCCACCCAGACCGCCGTCGTCAACTGCGGAGTGAACCCCACGAACCACGCATTGGTGTTGCGATCCTGTGTGCCCGTCTTGCCCGCGGCGACGCGTCCGTCGGCGAGAGGGGTCCGGCGCGCCGTGCCACGAATGAGTGTCTGCTTCAAGATGTCGACGGCCTCGTCGGCGACAGTCTTGGAGAGCACCGGCTGGACGATCTTGGTGAGGGGCACACCGCGGGAGGTGACCGTCACCGCCGGACCGTTCACCTCTTGGCTGTACAGCACCGCACCGGATGCATCACGCACCTCGCGGATGAACCATGGCTCGTGGTGCAGACCGCCGTTCGCGAGGGTCTGCGCTCCCGAGGCCATGTCGAGGGGGCTCAATTCGTTCGCCCCCGTCGAGAGGCTCGCATAGGGCAGGATCCGGAATGTCTCGGGCGTGAGCCACGGCGACTTCGCATACCGGTAGATGCCATCGACCACGCGGTGGAGCCCCACGATCTGGGCGAGCCGCGCGTACGCACAGTTGATCGACAGCCATGTCTGCTCGGCGAGCGAGGTCGTCGGCTTGCTCACACCGTTCGAGATCTTGAACGGCTCATCGGGCTGCTCGGGATTGGGCATCGTGCACGGCAGGGTGCCGTCGATGAGGTCGCTGGCCTGCACCCCGGCCTCGAGCGCGGCGGCGAGCACGAACATCTTGATCGACGATCCGGTCTGGCGTCTGCGCAGTGCGAGATTCACCTCGTTGCGACCGGGCACAAAACCCGAGCCACCCCGGATGGCGCGGATCGCGCCGGTCGCGGTGTCGAGTGAGATCAATGCCGCCTCGATGCCCGCCGAGTTCGCGGGCAGTTTCTTCGCCGCTTGTTCGGCGCCTGCCTGGGCGTCCTTGTCGATCGTGGTGCTCACCGAGATGCCCCCGCGATAGAGGGCGTTGTAGCGCTCGGCGTACGAGTCACCGAGGATCGTCGAGCGATTCAAGAGGAAGTCACGCACCATCTCGGTGACATAGGTGCGGCTCGTGGGAGCAGACGTCGCCTCGCGCTTGGTCTCGGGAAGTCGGAAGTAGTCGGGACTCGCCGGGTCGCTCAGGGCAGCGGCGCGCTCGGGCGTCATGAGGCCGGTGTCGACGAGCCGCTCCAACACCTGCTCGAACCGCTTGCGCGCGCGCAGCGGATTGCGGATCGGGTCATAGGAGCTCGGTGCCCGCACCAGTCCGGCGAGCAGACCCGCTTCCTCGAGCGTGAGAGTGCTCGCGCTCTTGCCGAAGTAGACCTCCGCGGCGGCCCGGATTCCGTATGCGTTGTTGCCGAGAAAGACGCGGTTGAGGTAGCGCTCGACGATGTCCTGCTTGGTCGACGTCTTCTCGAGCATGGTCGCGTACCGCGCCTGGAGGATCTTGTAGCGGCCGTCGCGCGGAAGCCCGCCGAGGAACTCGATCTTGACCACTTGTTGGGTGATCGTCGAAGCGCCCTGACGGTCGCCGGTGTACTGGAAGTTCGCGAGTGCGGCTCGCACGAGCGAGCGCAGGTTCACCCCCTTGTGCCCGTAGAAGTCCCTTTCGTGGGTTTCCAGACTTCGCGCAACGACCTCCGGATCGCAGAGTTGTTCCTCATCGGGACCACAGTTCAGCTTGGGATTCGAAGCGAACGAGCACGCGACAGGCGTGATCGTCTCTTCGGTCTTGGTCGTCGTGCAGGTGCCGAATGACTGGTCCACGCACACCTTGTAGGTGGAGACCGGACCAATGACCGTTGGATTCAGTCTCGTTCGATCGGTTCGGTAACCGATCTGCGAGTCCTCGACCGCGAGGAAGGGAGCCACGACTGCATCGGGGAGACATTCGATGTCCACTGGTTGGGTGCTCTCGGCCTCGAACACACCGATCTGGAAACCCTTCCAATCAGAGATCACCGACCGCGAGGTGAGCCCACCGAGTGCCCCGAGGCGCACCGGCACCTGATCGTGGGCGTTCAGCACCCGCCACGCATGGGGGGCCGCACCGACCACGGCGGCGGTGATGAGGAGCGCCCCGGCAAGGACCGAGACCACGAAGCGGAGGAGCCAATTGGCGCGTTTGGACACGGCCCACCCACCGTACCCGTGACCCACGGGTCGATCGGGTCACCCCCCGTCCGGCGTCACGTGCGCCGAGAGCGGGTCAGAACAAACCGACGACGTCGCCGTCGTCGTTCAGGTCGATCGACAGCGCCGCCGGCGTCGCACCGAGGCCGGGCATCGTGCGCATCTCGCCACAGATCGGATACACGAAGCCCGCACCCGCCGACAGTCGCACCTCGCGCACCGTCAACGTGTGACCCGTCGGTGCGCCCTTGAGCGAGGGATCACCACTGATCGACAAGTGGGTCTTTGCCATGCACACGGGCAGGTGACCGAAACCATTGGTCTCATGTCGGGCCAACTGGGCCGACGCCGCGGCCGAGTACTCGACGCGCGCCGCTCCGTAGATCTTGGTCGCGATGGTCTCGATCTTGGTGGTCAACGGCGCGTCGTCGGGATAGAGGAGTTGGAAGGTGCTCGGCTCCTCGCAGGCCTCGACCACCGCGCGCGCGAGTTCGACCGCGCCCGCACCACCGTCTGCGAAATGGGTCGACACCGCCACGCGAGCACCCATCGACTCGGCGATCTCGCGAATGACGGCATGCTCGCTCGCGTGGTCGCCCGGGAAGGCATTGATCGCAACAACGGGCGACACGCCGTGGATGCGCACGTTCTCGATCTGTTTCACGAGATTGGCCGCCCCCGCACGCACGTCGTCGGGATTCTCCGCGAGCATCTCGGGCGGCAGGGGCTTGCCCGCCACCACGCGGTGACGTCCCGAGTGCGCCTTCAGGGCGCGCACCGTCGCCACGAGCACCGCGGCATCGGGCACCATTCCCGAGACACGACACTTGATGTTGAAGAACCGCTCGGCACCCATGTCGGCGCCGAAGCCGGCCTCGGTGACGAGGTAATCGCAGAGATGGATGCCGATACGGTCCGCGATCACCGAGGAGTTGCCGGTGGCGATGTTGCCGAAGGGTCCCGCGTGGATGAGGGCCGGCGTGTTCTCGAGTGTCTGCATCAGGTTCGGCTTGACGGCCTCCCGCAGGATCACCGACATCGCCCCCGCGGCCCCGATGTCGCCGGCGGTCACGGGGGACCCGGATCGGTCGAGTCCGACCACGATGCGCTCGAGCCGTGACCGCAAGTCGTCGGGGTCGCGGGCCAGTGCGAGAAGTGCCATGACCTCGGAGGCGGCGGTGATGTCGAAACCGCTCTGTCGAGTCACACCGTCCTCGGGAGACCCGAGGCCGATCACGATGTTGCGCACTGCGCGATCGTTCACGTCCAGCACCCGGCGCCACGAGACATCCTTCACCGAGAGACCCAGGGCGTTGCCCTGGTGCAGATGATTGTCGACGAGGGCCGCGAGGAGGTTGTGGGCCGCCGTGACCGCATGGAAGTCGCCGGTGAGGTGGAGGTTCAACGTCTCCATCGGCACCACTTGGCTGTATCCGCCCCCGGCCGCACCACCCTTGATGCCAAAGGTCGGACCCATCGAGGGCTGACGCAGCGCCAGGAGACCACGCTTGCCGATCCGGGCCATTCCCTGTGCGAGCCCCACCGAGGTGGTGGTCTTGCCCTCTCCCAGCGGGGTCGGTGTGATCGCAGTGACCACCACGTACCGACCCCTCGGACGATCCGCGACGCGATCGAGCGCGGCAGTGTCGATCTTTGCCACGTGGCGTCCATACGGCTCGAGAAGGTCGTCATCGAGACCGAGTTGCGCCGCGATGTCGCTCATCGATGCGAGACGGGCGCGTTGTGCGATCTCGAGATCGGAGGGGAAACCCATGGTCCCAGTCTCGCCGACCGGACCGACCCACCGAGAAACACACTGCCCGCCGATTCCGGCGCCGCGATTAGCCTTGCTCCACCGGGAGGACCATGGCATTCATCTCCACACTTCGCTCCGTCGCCCGGTTCTCCGGCCCCGGCGGCCGGGGTCGACTCTCGCGCACCGCCAATGTCGGCGACCTGAGAGCACTCGCGCGACGGCGCCTCCCCCGCGGCATCTTCGACTACATCGACGGCGGCGCAGAGGACGAGACGACGCTCGCGACCAACAGCACGGCGTTCGACGGCTGGTCAGTCGTGCCCCGGGTCCTGCGCGACGTCTCCGAGATCGACACCTCGACGGACCTCTTCGGGCACCGGCGCGCCGCGCCCATCGTGTTGTCCCCGACCGGGTTCACCCGCATCGCCGACTCCGACGGCGAACTCGCGGTGGCACGCGCCGCCGCACGTGCGGGGTTGCCCTATTGCCTCTCCACTCTCGCGACACGATCCATCGAGGATGTCGCGGCCACGGGCGCCGGTGACAAGTGGTTCCAGGTGTACGTCTGGCGCGACCGCGATCTCGTGGCCGACATGCTGGCCCGTGCGCGCACGGCCGGGTACTCCACGATCGCCCTCACGGTCGACACGGCCGTGCTCGGCCGGCGCGAACGCGACGTGCGGCGTGGATTCACCCTGCCCCCCAAGCTCGGCCTCGGGACCATCATCGACGGGCTCACGCGGCCGGCGTGGACATGGGACTTCCTCCGGGGCGGCGAGATCACCTTCGCAAATGTCGCGGGCAGTGTCGGTGGCGGAACCGCGGTCACGCTGTCGGATTTCATCTCGTCACAATTCGACCCCTCGCTGTCGTGGGACGACATCGCATGGTTCCGCGAGCGCTGGAGCGGACCGATCGTGGTCAAGGGCATCCAGTCCGTCGCCGACGCGCGTCTCGCGGTCGACCACGGAGCCGAGGGGATCATGTTGTCGAACCACGGGGGCCGGCAGCTCGACCACTCCCCGGCGCCGTTCGATCTGGTCGCACCGGTGCGCGAGGCGGTCGGTGACCGCACCACGATCATCTGCGACGGCGGAATCCGACGGGGTTCGGACATCGTCAAGGCGATCGCCCTCGGGGCCGACGCGTGCGGCATCGGGCGCGCCTACCTCTACGGGTTGGGAGCAGCCGGGGAGACAGGTGTCGACACTGCGATCGGGATGCTCGTGTCCGAGATGCAGCGCACCATGGCGCTCGCCGGTGTGCGCAACATCGGCGAGATCACCTGCGATCTCGTGGCGCCGAAGGGAAGGATCCCCCGATGAGTTTCGACTTCGCCTCCGGCGAGCGCCGACCAGTCGAGGTGCTCGTGTTCGAGATGGACCCCGCTGTCGTCGATGAGTTCCTGCGGGTGGACCACGAGGTGTGGACTCTCGGCGAGGCCACACTCGAGGGTCACGACCGGATCCCGTTCCTGTCGAAGGAAGTGTGGCTCGACGATGCCAAGCCCGGTCTCGTCACATTGATCTTCGTGTGGGAGACCCTGGACCAGTGGCTCCGCGTCGGCGAGCCCTCGATCCAAGAGCGCCTGCAGGCCGAGTTCGATGCCAAGTTCCCCCACCCCGTGAGGCTCGTGTCGGCCCCGCACGAGGAGTCGCCCGACAGCATCCACCGCGTGAGCAGATTCGAGCGCAGATGACCGGCGACCTGCGCATTCCCGACCCCCCGGGCGACCCCCTGCGCACCGGAGTGAGCCGGCGACTCGGTGCATTGGCGCCGGTGTCACCGATCGGCTTCGGATGTTGGCGCATGGTCGGCGACGACACCGCCAATCGCGCCGCCCTCGAGGCCGCGCTCGTGTTCTGCGAGCAAGGAGAGGCCCTGCTCGTCGACAACGCCGATGTCTACGGACTCGACTGGGGAGGGTCGCACTTCGGCGCATGCGAGGAAGCCCTCGGTCGGCTCCTCGCACGGGAGAGCACACTGCGCGACCGGATCGTCCTCGTCGGCAAGGGCGGCATCATCCCGGGTGTTCCCTACGACTCGTCGCCGGACTGGATCGTGCGCGCCGTCGAGGACTCACTCGGGCGACTTCGCGTCGATCATCTCGATGCTTGGCTCGTGCACCGCCCGGATCACTTCACGCACCCGGCCGACGTCGCAGCCGCGATGTCGAGCCTGCGACAGCGGGGCCTCGTCGCCGAGTTCGGCGTCTCCAACCACACGGTGGCCCAGGTGCGCGCGCTCCAGCAGCACCTCGGCTTCCCGCTCGCCTGCGTGCAGCCCGAGTTCTCCCCCGCCGCTCTCAATGCGATGCGCGACGGCTCCCTCGATTGGTGCTGCGAGACGGGGGCAACTCCACTGGCCTGGAGCCCGCTCGCGGGTGGACGACTCGCGGACGGGGACGACGCCCCGCCCGCCCTGCTCGAGGCACTCGATGCGATCGCAGCACGCGAGGGCACGACCCGCGCGGCCGTCGCTGTCGCCTTCGTGCTCGCCCATCCGTCGCTGCCCGTGGCTCTCGTTGGCTCGCAGGACCCGGGACGCATCGCTGCACTCGCGGCCGCGCGGCACGTGCGACTCGACCGCAGCGACGTCTACCGGATCGTGCAGGCATCCGATGGGCGGCCCCTCCCGTGACCCGACCGGTCGAGGTGTCGTGGTTCGCGGCCCTCTGCGACGACGACTACGCCCAGCTCGGTGTCGTGGATCCCGACCTGCGCAGCAGTTGGGAGCACTGCTCCTCCATCGTCCACACCGCCGAGGCGGGGGGCTTCGACAACATCCTCCTGCCATCGGGCTACGACCTCGGGATCGACACGGTCTCGTTCGCCGCCGCGATCGCCCCCGACGTGACCCGCATGCGGTTGCTGGTCGCGGTGCGGTGCGGGGAGATGTGGGTGCCACAGCTCGCCCGGCAGCTGGCCTCGATCGATGCGATGCTCGGTGGTCGACTGACCGTGAACATCATCTCGTCCGACATGCCCGGGGAGAGCCTCGACTCCCCCGCGCGCTACCGCCGCACCGCCGAGACGATGGTCGCGCTCCGCACCCTGTTGTCGGGGCGCCGGCTCGATCTCGACGGCGAGTTCATCTCGCTGCACATCGACCCACCCGCGCTCCTGCGCGGGGAGCGCACGCCGCCACCCTTCTACTTCGGCGGATTGAGCGAGGAAGCCCGCGACGTGGCCGCCGAGCACGCCGACGTCTACTTGATGTGGCCCGACACCGAGGACCACATCGCCGATCTCATCACCGACATGCGACGACGAGCCGCCCTGCACGGACGTACGTTGAAGTTCGGATACCGCGCCCATGTCGTCGTGCGCGACACCGACACGGACGCCCGCGCGGCGGCCGAGCACCTCGTGGCCGCACTCGACGACGATTTGGGCGCGGCGATCCGTGCGCGTTCACTCGATTCGGCGAGCACCGGCGTGCGCCGACAGGCCGAGCTCCGCGACTCGGCGTCAGACGATGGTTATGTGGAGCCCCACCTGTGGACCGGCATCGGACGCGCCCGCAGTGGCTGCGGAGCCGCAATCGTCGGCACTCCCCGGCAGGTGGCCGACAAGCTGGTCCGCTACCGCGACATGGGGATCGAGGCCTTCATCCTGTCGGGATATCCCCACCGCGACGAGGCACACCGCGTCGCCGACACGGTGCTTCCCCTCATCGAGCACTCCGCACTCCGCTGAGCTCGACCGCGCCGGGTCGGGTGCCCGGGGTGTGTCAGAGAGTCGTCTCGACGATCCGCGAGACCAACGCGGTCCATCCATCAGTCGACATCTTCGTCCCGGCGATGTCATCGATGACCCGGCCGAATGAGTAGGCCTGCACGAACACCGCGATCACCCGGGGGTCGGCGTGGGAGGCGAGGAAGCCGCGCTCCTGGAATTCTCGCGCGATGTCGGCGAGGGTGTCGGTGAGGCGGTCCTGCTCGTCCGCGAGCGCCCGTGCGAGCCGCGGCGACCGCGAGGCGAGGCCGATGATCATCGCGCGATCGGCACGCGACGACGCACGATCGGGAGAGGATGCCACCTCGGTGATCCGTCGGAACCTGTCGAACATCTCCTCACGAGATGTGACCGTCTTCATCACCGCCACGATCGCCCCGATGTCCTCGTTGACGAACCGGGCGAACCGGAACACCTCGGCCGACTCGATGACATCGGTGAAGTCCTCGAAGTGGTGGTACATCGATCCCTTCGAGATTCCCGAGGTGTCGAGCAGCTCGTCCACCGTGAATCCCTGCGGTCCGCGCTCATCGATGAGCGCGACAGCGGTCTCGAGGAGAAGTGCCTTGGTCGGATGCATCGTCTGCACGCATCCATTCAACCACTGTCGCACCAGCGGCCAGCGTTAGGCTGATCCCATGGCGCATCTCGAGAGTCACTCGGTGAGCCGGATCGGCATCCTGCGTGCGATGGTGCTCGGGGCGAACGACGGGATCATCTCGACGGCCTGCCTGGTTCTGGGCGTGGCCGCCGCCGAGGCCTCCCGGTCGACGGTACTCACAGCCGGTATGGCCGGTCTCGTGGCCGGGGCCACCTCGATGGCACTCGGCGAGTACGTCTCGGTCTCCTCACAGCGCGATGCCGAAACCGCCGACATCGCCAAGGAGACATGGGAGCTCGCGAACCTGCCCGACCATGAACTCGACGAGTTGACGGAGATCTACGCGTCGAAGGGACTCCCCCGCGCCCTCGCCCGCGAGGTGGCCGAGACCCTCACCCAGCACGACGCCCTCGGCACCCACCTCGCCGAGGAACTGGGGATCACCCACCACAACCGTGCCCAACCCGTGCAGGCCGCGATCAGTTCGGCCCTCGCCTTCACGCTCGGCGCGGCGGTGCCGCTCGCCACGATCGCACTCGCACCCGAGTCGAACGTCATCTTCCCCACGGTGGGCGTCGTGGCGGTCGGCCTCGCCGCGCTCGGCTATTCCTCTGCCCGGTTCGGTCGCGCCGGCACCCTGGTGCCGACCCTGCGCGTGCTCGTGGGTGGTCTCATCGCGATGGGCATCACCATGGCTGTCGGCAACCTCTTCGGCGCAGCCGTCGCCTGACCCCGATTCTCGACGGCGATAGCGTGCCCGCATGACACGCATCGAGGGCGAGTACATCCCCAGCACATCGCAATGGGTGAGGGACCAGATCGACCTGTACGAGAGGACCGACGGTCGGGAGGGAGCCTCGCTGCTCGACACCGGAATTCCCGTCATCATCGTCACGATGCGCGGGGCCCGCACCGGCGCGGTGCGCAAGATCGCCCTCATGCGGGTGGAGCACGACGGCTCATACGCCCTCGTCGCCTCGAAGGGAGGCGCGCCCGACAACCCGAATTGGTACGCGAACCTGCTGGCGAACCCGACGGAGGTCACCGTCCAGGATGGACCCGAACCGCACGCGGTGCGGGTCCGAGAGATCGACGGCGCAGAGTACGACCAGTGGTGGCAGCGCAGCGTGTCCGTGTTCCCCCGCTACGAGGAATATCGGGCCAAGACCGACAGACGCATCCCCGTGCTGGTTGCCGAACCGGTCTGACCGTTCCACCTCGGCGGTGAGCACCGCCGCAACCCGGGGAGAGCCCGCCCATGACCCCCCACACTGCCACTCCCGCTTTGCGCGTGGGTTCGGCACTCGGCGAGACTGCGGGCATGACGATGACCGTTGCCACCGATTCACAGACAGCTCGCGTCGAGGCCGCTCTCGACGCCCTGCTCGCCGCTGTCGACCCCCGCTCGGTCAACAACATCACCTTCCGCGGCGCCCGTTTCGACCACGGACTCGCATGGGTCCACTTCCCCGAGGGACACGGCGGCCTCGGCGTGCGACCGGAGTTGAACCGGCTCGTCGAGGAGCGGCTCCGCAAGGCCGGTGCCCAGCCCCAGGACCCCTCGACATTCTTCATCGCACTCGCCGGACCCACGATCGTGACCCATGGCAGCGACGAGGTGAAGACCCGCTTCCTGCGTCCGATGTTCACCGGCGAGGAGAAGTGGTGCCAGTTGTTCTCCGAGCCCGGCGCCGGGAGCGACTTCGCGGGCCTCGGCACGCGGGCCGTGCGCGACGGTGAGGAGTGGATCGTGAACGGCCAGAAGGTCTGGAACACACTCGCCCACCTCGCCGACTGGGGAATGCTCGTCACGCGCACCGACCCCGAGTCGCCCAAGCACAAGGGCATGACCTACTTCGCACTCGACATGCGCTCGCAGGGCGTCGAGGTGCGACCGCTCCGCCAGATCACCGGCGAGGCCGAGTTCAACGAGGTCTACATGACCGACGTGCGGGTGCCCGATGCCCACCGCATCGGTGACGAGGGCGAGGGATGGCGCGTGGCGCTCACGACTCTCATGAACGAGCGCACCGCGATCGGAGGGGGCGGTGGTGGCAACGCCAAGCGTCGCGGCCCGATCGACGAGGTCATCCGCATCTGGAGCGAGACACCCGTCGATGCGCGCAACTCGGCCCACCGCGACACGCTGATGGCGCTCTACTGCAGGAGCGAGGTGCTCCGTTTCACCAACAAGCGCGCCTCCCAGGCGGCCAAGGCCGGCAACCCCGGCCCCGAGGGATCGATCGCGAAGTTGATGCTGGCCGAGTTCAACAAGAAGGTCACCGAGTTCGCCGTCGAGTTGATGGGGGCCGACGGAATGATCGGCTACGACTACACGTTCCGCCGGCCCGAGACCCTCTCGGTGGACGGCGGCGATGGCGGGGTGCGCCACTCGTTCCTGCGCGTGCGGGCCAACTCGATTGAGGGTGGCACCAGTGAGATCATGCGCAACATCCTCGGCGAGCAGGTGCTCGGCCTGCCCGGCGAGCCGCGCGTCGACAAGGACCTCCCATGGAGCAAGGTTCCGCGCAGCTAGCGCGGAACCAGGTCACGGCACCGCGCAGTCAACGCGGAATCAGATCAGCCGTCGAGAGTCACCGATTGAGATGACGAGGCCTTCTTCGTGCCGATCGCGCAATACACACTGAGGAGCACCTTCGCCCCGGAAGAGACCTTCATCTGTGATTTGAGACTCGCGGAGGTGATCGATGTGGAGATCATCCCGTCGGTGTCCTTCTTCGCCGCGACAAGAGTCTTGGAGGTGCTCCCCGCCTTCGCCGTGATTCCGCACTTTGCGCCCGGGGCCGCAGACACTTTCACCTTCGTCAACCCTGTGCCGTCCGCTCCTGCACCGAGAGTACGGGAACCAGCCACTTTGGCCGGACTGACCATCCTGACGGAGGCCTTCGCCCCCTTCATGAGCTTCATCGTCAGGTTGTTCGCACTGTCAGCCGAGTTGGCCGCGGGCAGCACGAGGCTGACAATCTCGAGAATCCGGGCCTCGTTCAGGGACTGCGTCGTCACTCCGGACACCGTCGGGATGACGATCGCGGCGAGACTCCCGCTGGAGAACTTGCCGGTGCCACCCGTCGAGGCAAACTCGCCGGAACCGCCGACCACCCAGACATCAGCATTCATCTGCACCTCGACACAGACCACTTTCCCCCCCTCAGACAGGTGCGAGAAGCTCCCTTTGCAGGAGACCGCACCCGTGCTCGAGAACCCGAATGTCTGCTCGATCGTCCCGGAGAGCCTGGAGGACTTCGCATCCCCGAATCTCATCGCCCATGCACAGGCCCGGAACCCGTCCATCGAGCTGGCAAAATTGCCGACGCTGACCGTGTTCGGGCTGCCGGCCGCCACCGTGACATCGAATTTCACGGTCACGCTCTTTCGCATGTCGCAAGTCTGGGACATTGTGCCCGCACCGATCTTCTTGTTCACAACTTCACCCTCGAGGGCCGCATTGGTCAAGGTGGTCACCTCCGTTGATGTGCAACTCGCCGACGGCGCGCCGCCCTGGCCGTTCCACCGGCTGGCCACATTCGACAGGAACGACTCCAGTTCCATGTACTGGCCACCCGCGGTGCACGTCATGGCCGGCCTCTGCTGGCCGGCTAAGGGGCCATAAGTCATGGTGACCGTGAAATCCCCCGGATCGAATGTGGAGGCCGCCCCGGCCGGCCGGGCCAGTGCAACGGGCATGACCAGCACCACTGCGGCGAGGGTTCTCTGCATCCGGGTGGTGCGCACGGTGCCGACCCTACTGGATCCTGTTTGGGCCGCAACGGCGTGAGGGGGGCCACCGCAGGTGCGGCGGCCCCCCTCAGGGTTCGGGAGTGTGACTGGGCGTCGGTCAGGCGGCGCGGAGGCCGGTGAGCCCGCGGCTGATGAAGGACACGATCGCGTCCTTGACCGGGACCATGCCGTAGACGATGCAACCATCGACACAGATGGTCATCCAGGACTCGCGCATCGAGCCGGTCCAGGCGGTGACGATCTGCAGGTCGAGCGCCCACACGAGCAGGATGCTGACGGCGAGCGTGATGTGCGAACCGAGGATCGGCAGACGGTTGATGAACTTGTCCAGCTTGACCGTGCGGGTGAAGGTGTTGAACACCGGCATCACCGCACCGAGCAGGATCGCCAAAAGGATGAGAGATCCGAGGGTGTACATGGGGTTACCTCTTTCGAGTCGTTACCCCGCCCACTCGGCAAGGTAACCACCGTCACATCACAGGTGGTGGATTTCCACAGGTCCGCGCAAACCCTTGCACCGCTTGGGTTTCAGCGCCCGAGGTGCTCGCTCAGGAGTCTCCCAGTGCGCGAAGGGCCCTCTCCAGGTCCTCCTCGCTGAGTGCCCCCGTCGACATTGTCACCTTCCCTGACCGGGTCACGAACACCCACGCCGGCTGGCTGGGAACCCCGAACCGGCTGAACACCGCACCGTCGGAGTCGTCGATCTGCGGGAAGGTCAATTCGTGTCGATCGATGAACCCCTTGTAGGACGACTCATCTCCGGACCACGCCACACCGTAGAGACTCGCCTCGCCGGCCACTTTGCTCTGCACCGCCTCGACCGAGGGGGCTTCCATGTTGCAGGTGCCTCAACCGGGCGCCCAGAACCAGAACCCGAACGGCCCCTGCGCCCGTGCCTCGGCGAACGAGAAAGTCCCTCCCTGCACCACTGGCGCGGTCCAGTCATCGGCCGCTGGTTCGGTGGCCGATGCGGGCGAGGTCGTGTCGACGGGCATCGACTCCGTCGGCGCACCAGTCGAGTCACTGGCTGCATCAGACGACGACTCTGCGCCACACCCGGCCAGAACCAGCAGTGCGCACACAGCGATGGCGAGTCCTCGCATCGTCGAGTCGCCCACCTGCTTCACGGGACCGACGCTAACAGCCACAATCATCACGATCATGACGCACCCCTCGGCCATACTGACGGTGCGGAGAGGCTCCGCAACTCAGAAGGGACACACCGAGAGCAATGACCACAGACACCAAAGGACCGAGCTGGCAACCGACTGGACTCCTCGAGAAGGCACTGGTGCAGGCCACCACGTGGCATGCCGGGCAGAGTCGCAAGGTCGAAGCTGAGCCCTACATCGGGCACCTCCTCGGAGTGGCGTCACTGGTCATCGAACACGGCGGCAACGAAGGGCAGGTCTGTGCGGCACTGCTCCACGACTCGATCGAGGACTGCGGAGTCACGACTGAAGAACTCAAGAATCTGTTCGGGCCCGACATTGCCGCGATGGTGCTTGCCTGCACCGACACCGACCCTGATCTCCCAGCGCCACAGGACAAGACGACCAAGGCGCTGCACTGGAGTGACCGCAAGGAGACGTACCACGCGGCGATCCGGGCAAAGGCCGCGCTCGGAGAGGACAGCGCAGAGCGGCGGGCGATCTTGGTGGGTATCTGCGACAAGATCAACAACTGCGAGAAATCAGTGAACGACAGCCGAGGCCGGGACGCCGAGGTGTTCTGGGCGCCCTTCAACGCGGGCGGAACGTGCCAGGAGTGGAACTACCGCGCGCTGCTCGCGGCATACCGAGAGGCCGCACCGATCAAGGCCGAGGTGCCTGGTCTCCGGCGCGCACTCGATCGCCTCGAGCGCGCGATCAACGAACTCTTCCCCGCGGGTCGGGTTCCCACCTGCACCGTGCAGCACAGCCATGGACCCGACGCCGGAGGCCGCCGATGAGGTGGCGCAGGGCCAAGAATTCCCGCTCCCGCAGGACGTTTGCCGGGAAATCCCGAACGACGACAGGAACGCGGTGTCCGCGATGCGGCGTCGGACGTGTGATCCCGATCGTCTATGGCTTTCCCGGCTCGGAGCTGATCGAACGAGCCCGTCGCGGGGAGGTCTCCCTCGGCGGGTGCGTGATCATGCCCGGCCAGCCCCACATCACCGAGTGCCGGGTGTGTCACTACGGACGCGATGAGAGACCAGACGTCGGCTTCGACTGGCTCTTCCGACCCCGCGAGAATCTCGACGCTGAACCGGACATCACTCCCGACTCTCCGGCTGAGACCCCACCTGACATCGAGGCTTGATGCCAGGGTGGTTCGGTGGTGGCTGCCTCGGGTGGCTCATTGCAATTGTGTTCTGGACCGTGGCAGGTTTCCTGCTTGTGGTGGTCGCCCCGATCGTGGTGATCGGCTGGTTCATGATCCTGTTCGCCGTCGCCGCAGCGATCGGCGGAGGGGCCGGTGGGGCCTGACCCCCACCGATCACCCGACCTTCACGGCGATCGTGCGCGAGACCGGCACTCCCGATCTCGTCACCACCACCGAGATCGAGCACAGAACCTTCGAACGAGGCGTCTTCAACTTGGTCTTCTTCGCAGTCAACGAACACGCGCCGATCTCGGAGTACTTCGGCGATGCTCCCTTCGGTGCGGGGAGAATCCCCGACAGTCGGCGCTCGGTGCTGCGACCCAGCTTGACGATCGATTTCACCGCGATCGAACGCGGCGAGACGACTTTCTTGCCGGCCACCTTGCCCTCGACCGAGAACCGGTAGCGGGTCCATGGGTTGAGGCCCCGGATCGTGCACGAGTTCTTCCGTCCGGGACTGCACGTGAGGGTCTTTCCCGTCGGATGTGCCCTCACCTTGACCCGGGTCATGCCGGCGGGTCGACGGAATGTCACCGTCATCGCCTTGTCGCCTGGCTTCAACTTGCTCACCATGAACGACGCCGAGGGCGATGCGTTCATGTCGTCGGTGTCGAACACGATGGTGCCGTCGCGCCCGATGACATAGTCGAGTGCCGTCCCGGCGCCATCGAGCGCCCGACCCGCCCCCGTGCTGAGTGCGGGATCGACCTCCGGCTCGATCGCCGGCGGCGCTGCGACGGGCGTCGCGGGCACATCGACCTCCGGATCGGCAGTGACCGCGGGCTGCTGGGGGGCAGAGGGCGTGATCTCGAGTGCCCCGTCGCGCGAGATGAAGACCGGACCGTAGGCCGGGTTCGTGCCGACGCGCAGGCCGTAACCCGACACCCACACTCCCCGTGCGTCGGCGAGGAGAGCAGTCGTTCCCTCGATTGACGGCTACACCGCGACGAATGCGTTCGTCGTGGTGTCGACGATGCGCACGACACCATTGAACCAAGAGGTCCCGAAGTAGAGGCGGCCGTTCGAGGCAGCCAACTTGCCGACCCCGCGATCGACGAACCGATTCACGATCGAACCATCGAGACGCTGGTTCACGATCGAGGTCTCACCCCACAGGAATCCGGTGTAGACCGTCCCGGTTGCGTCGTCGAATGCGACCGATACTGCATCGCCCCCGTTCGGTTGGTCGTAGCCACGGAATGAGTCGCGGATGCGCCCCGCCGCCTCGTCGATGACGACGACGTTGGGCGAGCGCCACTCCCCCATCGACCGGAAATCGCCGGCGATCGCGACATTGGCCCCGTCGGCCGAGACCGAGATGTCACGCACGGTGTCATCGACCGACTCCCACGACCTCCCCGGCACGAGGGTGAAGTTGGGCAGCGAGAACGTCACGAAGTTGTTCCTCACCCCGCCATAGTTGAACTTTCCGCCCACGTACATCTTGTCGGGTCCGAAGGCGATGTCGAGGATGTAGGGCACTCCATCGGGCGCGGTGATCGGGCGGGAGAAGGTGGGATCGAACTCACCGGCCTCGGTGTAGCGGATCACCCCCGATGTCGCCACCGGGTTCGTGCGACCGACCTCGGTGAAGGCACCACCGACGTAGACATACCCGTCCTTCACCGCGATCGATGTGACCCAATCGTTCGGTTGGAGGGGCTGGCGGATCGCCGTGGTGAATGCGCCATCGGGCGTCAGTTTGAGGAGACTGCCGACCCTGTATCCGACGACGCGGAAGTCACCACCCAAGAGGAGGTGGTCACCCACCCACTCGGCCGCGAGCACGCCTTCGTTATCGTGGTCGAATGCTCCGGGAAGTTGGCGCCACCCGGTCTGCTCCCACGTCGCCACCACGAAGCCCCGCACATCGACCCGACGGCTCACCCCGACGCCCGCAGAGCTGAATCCGCCGGCCATCACCAGTACGTCCTTCCCGTCCTCGTCGACGACGCGTCGCACGAGCGAGACATATCCGTTCACGTCCACCTCGGTGGTCGCCGACAACGACACGGCATTGGTTGTGTCGTTGCGTGTGAATTTCACGATGTTTGTGTTCGGCGGGCGCGACAGGGCCCCATTGATCGAGACCAAGAAGAAACTCTGCCCACCCACATAGAGCACCTCGGTGTCGCGCTTGCGACTCGCATCGACGGTCACCACCGAGCCGGCGACGGTCGCGTATCGACCGATGGTGACCCCGGCAGCCGACCAGTTGAGTCGTGCGAGGTTCAGCACCTCGCCCGGCCGGAGCCACTGGATCGATCCGTCCGCCGCACGGACACGGGCATCGTCGAAGTCGCCCGCGATGTAGACACTGTCGGATCTGTTGGCGCCCTCGACTGCGTCCGAGGCGATCACCCGTCCGGAGAGAGCCCCGTTCTGCCCTCGGCGCAACGAGAGTGTGGCGACTTCACGACCGGTTGGGTCGAGGACGAGTGCTCCCGCCACATTCGCACCGTCAGCCGCCATCGTGAATTCACCGACGACCACGACTCCGCGACCTGCGGCATGAAGCACGGCCCCGCGAATGTCGATGAGCGCTCCGGCGAATCTTGGCTCGATTCGGGAGAGCTCTGCTCCTGTCGCCGGGTCGAGCACCACGATGCGCGCCACCCCTCTCGCACCTCCGGCTCCCTCTTCCACGATCGCGAAGAGACGACGGGAGGCTCCAGCCCCCTGCACCGCGACGCTCCTGACCACCGTGGTGTCGGTCCACGCCGGCGCGAACGCCGGGTCCATCGCCCCGTCGGGCCCGATCCTGACGAGGTTGCGGGTGTTCGTCCTGCCGACCCGCGAGATCTGGAGGCCGGAGATGTAGGCGCCGCCCACGCCGTCGGGAACGATCGATTGCACGATCCCCTCGACGCGATCGAAACTGTCGGGCCTCGGCCCGAAAGCCGCGAGACCACCAGTGGCCCTTCCGACCACGAGGTTGCCGCCACCCACCCAGATGTTGCCCGCGGAGTCCTTGGCGATCGCCTCGGCACAGCACCCGACGGCGAGGAACGGCTTGCCATCATCGACGGGCAAGGCCGCGTTTCGCTCGTCGTCGTAGTCGACGACGATCACCTCACTCGTGCCCGTTCCACACGCCGCAGCCACCAGTGCCAGCGCACAGACGACAGCAATTTTCTTCATCCGCTTCATGGGACCCCCCTCGGCGATCCTAGCGAGACCCGCGTTCGGGCCCGGAGAGTCTGACGCACACCCGCAGGGATCAGTTCCCGTGCACCGGGCGGTTGCCGACCCTCAGTCGATCGTGTGCAGATGGCTGGGGTCCACCGAGACGGTGCATTCATCCCCGATGCGCAGCGACGACGAGCCCTCGACTTCGGCGACCACCACCGACCCGTCGGCACGACGCACCGCGAGACGGGTGCGTGCACCGAGGAACTCGGCCCGCTCGATGCGGTCCGCACCCCCGCGATGCACTGCGATGTGGTGCGGTCTCACCACGACGTGCGCACCGCCCGGTGCCGGGAGGAACGCCGCATCGTCCATGAACGACGCCACGAACCGGTCGACCGGTTCGCCGTACACCTGCGCCGGTGTGCCGCACTGGACGATCCGCCCCTCGTGCATGACCGCGACCGTGTCCCCGAGCGACAGTGCCTCACCACGGTCGTGTGTGACGAGCACCGAAGCGGTGCCCGATGCCCGCAGGATCGTTGCCACCTGACGACGCAGACCCTCGCGCAACACCTCATCGAGGTTCGCGAACGGCTCATCGAGCAGGACAATCCCCGGTCGAGGGGCGAGCGCGCGGGCGAGTGCGACCCGTTGCTGCTCTCCCCCGGACAACTCGTGCGGGTGCCGGCGCTCGAATGCCGCGAGACCGACCAGATCGAGCATCTCTCCGACACGCGCGGCGCGCTCCGTGCGCGACAAGCCCCTCACTCCGAACGCGACATTGTCGGCGACCCGGAGGTGGCCGAACAACGCGGGATCCTGGAACACGACACCGATGCGGCGGTCCTCGACCGGCACATCCGACACATCACGTCCGCCGAGCAGCACCGTGCCGGACTCACGCGCGGTGAGTCCCGCGATCAGGCGGGTGAGCGTGGACTTGCCGCACCCGCTCGGTCCGACGAGGGTGAGCACCTCACCGTCGCGCACCGACAATGCGACATTGTCGACCACACGACGGCCCCCGAAACTGACCGAGAGGCCCTCCACGCTCAAGGCGAAACCGCGTGCATCCGGTGCGTTCTGATCCGTCACGACACCACCTCGGCACCACGCTCGAGCGCGACCAGGAGCGCCCCCACTGCCGCCGACCCCACCGCGATCATGGCGAGCGAGGGAACCGCGGCTTGGGCCCAGAGGCTCTCCGACGTCGCCTGCCACACCCACACAGCCAATGTGTCGAACCCGAAGGGTCGCAACAACAAGGTGATCGGCAGTTCCTTCACCACATCGATGATGACCAGGGCGGCGGCCGCCACCAGCGCCGGCCTCACCGAGGGAAGCTCCACCGACCAGGCAACTCGCATTCCTCTCGCACCGAGTGTGCGCGCGCTCGCAACCGCAGAGGCCGGCATCTGGTCGAGCCCCGAGTCCACCCCGTTCACTGCGACAGCGAGGAACCGCACCGCGAGCGCGAACACGAGCCCCAGAAGCGAGCCGACGAGAACCACGGATCCGGGCACGAGCCCCGTGCGGTCGAGCGCCGCGAGCACGATCACTGCCCCCACCGCCACGACCGGCCCCGGCATGGCATATCCGAGAGCGGATGCACGCACCATGACTCGACCCACCACTCCGTGTCGGCGTGCAAACAGCACGAGCGCCGACCCGACCGCCACGCACACGGTGACGGCGAGCCCCGCCACCGCGAGTGTCGCCCCGAGGTGGTGCCACACTCCCCCAGCCACAGTGGCGGTCGCACCCGCGCGCTGGGCCTCGACACCCCATGCACCGAGTCGCGCGAGCGGCACCCCGGCTGCGACCGCCACCACGACAACGGCCGCCGCTGTCGCAGCGAGTGCACGCACGCCGCTGAGCCGCACCGGCGTCATCGGGCGAGCCGAGGCGCGCCTCGAATATCTCGCGCCCCGGCGGAGAATCCTCTCGACCACGACCAGGGCGATCGCCGTGGCGACCAATGTCGTCGCGAGCTCGGCGGCCCCTTGGCGGCTCCCCGTGCCGAACCACACGCGCAGAACGCCGTCGGCCACGGTGCTCACGTTGAAGAGCCTCACCGTGCCGACATCGGTGAGCACCTCCATCGTCACGAGTGCGCCGCCGGCGGCGATCGCCGGTCGGGCCGCCGGGAGTGCGACGCGCACGCACGCGGCCACCGGGCCGAGCCCGAGGACGCGCGCAGAATCCCGCATGTCGGCTCCCTGTGCGCGGAACGCGGCTCGTGCGAGGAGATACACATAGGGGTACAGCGTGAGCACCAGCACCGCCGCACACAGCCAGATGCTGCGCGCCCCGCGCGGTCCGATCACCGCCGATGCTGTGTCGAGCCAGACGAACCCGGCGACATAGCCCGGCACGGTGAGCGGCACGACTAGGAGCCATCCGATCAACCGACGACCGGGGAAGTCGTGCGCGGTGACCAGCCATGCGAGCGACGTGCCGAGCACCACGGCGCCGGCCACCACGGCCAGGAGCAGGGTGAGGGTGTCCACGATCATTCCCGGGAGCCGTGTGCGCCACAGCTCGGCCCACAGCGACGGTGTGGGGTCGAGGATCGATGCAGCAATCACGGCAACGGGAGCAACCACAGACAGCACCACCGCTGCGATCCCGACCCAGGCTGTGAGACGACCAGCCCCGCGCGTCAGCGCGTCACGTCGCACATCGGCACCGAGTGTCGTGGTCATCTGCGCCGCGATACGTGGGGGCTATTCGTATCCGACGCGCGAGAGCAACGCGACAGCATCAGCATTGAGTCGGCCGAGCTGGCGCACCGCGGCGAGATCCGCCGTGTGGTCCCCGAAGCCCACGAGCAGGTCGGCCGGAGCGACCGTGGGGTCGGCCGGGTACTCGAAGTTCGCGTCACTGAAGGTCTTTTGACCCTTGGTCGCGAGCCACTCGAGGAGTGTCCGAGCCCCACCGGGATTCGGGGCCGAGGCGAGGACTGCGCCGGCGCTCACATTCCGGTGCGCGCCCGTCGTGGACTGCTCGGGCCAACTGATCGCCACCGGTGTCGCGGGATTCTCGGCGAGCAGTCGCGCCAGGTAATACGTGTTGGTGATCGCCACATCACAGTCCCCGGCGGCGATCGCCTTCAAGATGTCAGTGTCTGAGTTGATGTAGAGGGGCGTGTTCGCGACCCATCCCGCCACGATCGACTGGGCCTTCTCCGCACCTTGATTCAGGATCAGACTCGCCACGAGCGACTGGGTGTAGGGGTGTGTGCTCGGTCGCAGGCACAACTTCCCCGACCATCGGCTGTCGCCGAGATCGGCATACGACGTCGGTGGGGCAGTCACGCGCTCGGTGGAGTGCATGATCACGCGCAGGCGGCGGCTGAGGGCGAACCACTCGTTCTTCTCCGACCGAAGTTCCTCGGGGATCGCACCGCGGAGTGTGTCGCTGTCGACGGCAGCCAGGAGCCCGGCCGAGGCCGCGAGTTCGATGTTGGCGGCATCGGCCGTG
>JBJTCB010000028.1:0-48698 GCA_046091605.1 Actinomycetota bacterium
CGCCGGGGCCGCCGCGAGAGCCAGGGACGTGGTCGTCGCCACGGTCGTAGTGGTCCCCTGGAGCGCGATCGACACCTCACTCGTGGTCGTCGGTGCGGCGGTCGTGGTCGTCGGTGCCGCGGTCGTCGTCGTCACGGCAGCAATCGTGACCACCACGGACGCCGGGGAGCCCGACGCGATGTTCACCTGTGGCGCCGACCCCGAATATGACACCTCGAACGTGGTGGCCTCCGTCAGCGTGCTCGTTCCCGATGATCCCGCCGCGATCGACGATGTCGCACTGATCGCACATTCCGTGGGTGAGGCGGTCGACACCGAGATCGACGAGATGTTCCCGAACACAAAATCGACGCCATCGACCGTCGACACCGTCCCGCAATCGATCTGCCCGGACGTCGCCGTCAACACGAACCCGATCGTCCTCGAGAGGGACGTGGCCGACGATGGTGCGAGCACGATCGTCGGGGCAGCAGCTGCGGTGGTGAATCTCATTCCACCGGTGGCCGTGGGGTTGTGGAGCGGGGCATTGTTTCCCGCGATATCGCGCACCACACCGGCGGCGAACTCGGCGCAAGTCACTGTCGATCCAGCGAGCGTCGAGGGGGGATCGACCGTGATGCCCGCTCCCGAGACCGTGACAGCCGCATTCGCCACCGAGATCGTCTGTGCGGTCGTGGTGCAGGAAGATCCCGTGCGCACGAGGATGTTGCCCGTGCCCTTCGCCACGTTCTCGTCCCATGTGAATTGGAGGTTCGCGTCCGTGGCCACGGCTGTTGCATCCCGCGCGGGCACGATCGTCTGCAACGACGGTGACGTCGTGTCGACGGTGATCGTGGACTGACCCGACGAAGCCGAGACATTTCCCGCGCCGTCCTGATGAACCGCGGTCACCGACCAAGCGCCCTCGCTCAGCGGGGTGGTGAACGTGCACTCGCCACCCGACCCCGTGGCACCGGTCATGGTGCAGGACACATCTGTCTGTCCGATCCTCTGCGCCGTCACCGTCACCGTCCCGCCGGCCTCGGATGCGACCACTCCGAACGAGGGTGTCGTGTCATTCGTCAGATCGTCGGTGCTGGAAGCACCGGTGTCGGTCCCGGCTGTCAGATCCGGGGTACCCGGCGCAGTCGGGGCGGACGTGTCCGCGCCGTACATGATCATCGACCTGGGAACCGGGGAGTAGGACCGAAAGACCGCGAGAACTCCCGTCCCCACGGGCACGACGGCCATCGGGGCAAAGCCACCGAGATTCACATCATTCGGGGTACCGACCGCACACGTCGTCTCGGGACGCTCTGCCCACAGGAGTTGACCAGAGGTCGAGTAGCGGGCGACGAAACGGTCCCGACCGCACGATGAAGTGGAAGGCGCCAGGAGATATTCCGATGCCGACCCATCGAAGTCCATTGTTCCCCGGTAGTGACCGGCTGCGAAGACGGTCCCGTCCGACATCACCGTCACCGCCTCGAAGAGCGAGTAGTTCTGGGTCGTTCCCGATGGATGAGCCTTGAGCGCGAGCGCCACGTGCCACCGGTACTCACCGTTGCTGGCATACGACACGAGGTAGCCACCGTGCAACGAGGTTGGAGCCGTGATGTTCTTCGCGGTGGATGACATTCCCCGGAAGTCGAATGTCCCGGCCAGGTAGCCCGTGATGTGGACCGTTCCATCGGAAGACACGTGGATCTCGGTGGTTCTTTCGTAGTTACCGGTCTCGGCACCGCCGAATTTGAATGCCCACTGGTAGGCGCCGGACGAGTCGAGCTTGACGAGATAATGCCGCTGGGTCGAGAAGTTGATCGCTCCGCCACCCAAGTCGTAGCTCAAGGCCGAGGTGAAGAAACCGATCGTGTACACGTTCTCGGATGAATCGATGCCGATGTCCCAGCCGAACTCGGAGCCAGTGGCCAATGACGATCCGTACGACTTGACCCACGCGAGGTCCCCGACACTCGTGTACTTGGCTATGAAGGCGTCGCGGCCACCCGACAAGGTGTTGCGCGCGCCAACCATGGGATATGCGGTGCCCAGAGGGTTGAAATCCACCGTGCTGGTGCTGGCGGACTTGTAGGTCCCCGTCACGTACACGCCGTTGGCCGACGCGGCGATTCCGTATCCATAGGAGTCCAGGGTGGAATGGGCGAGGCGCATCGCGATCGGCGTCGATGTCGATGGATTCGTGAGGACCACCCCGTTGGTGTCGTACTTCACGACCATGTTGTGGCAGACCCCAACTTGGTAGAAGAACGACACTGCGGTTCCGGTCCGACTGAAGTTGTGGGTCTGCGACCCATTCCCGCCGCAGATCGATCCCGTGACCCAGAATGCCTCACCGTTCGGTTCGAAACTGATGCTGTTCCACGAGGAGTTCGCCGCCCCCACGGTCATGTGCCAGACGTACCCACCCGTCGAGTTGTACTTGATGATCGAGGCACGCCTGTCGAAGGTGAAGGGGACCGTGTTCTCCCCCGGGTCGATGTCGAACGACCCGTGTGACATGCCGATCACGTAGATGTTCCCGTCCTTGTCGACGGCCGAGTCGGAGATCTTCAGGTTGTTCTCGGTCGTGGTTCCGGAAAGTGTCGTCGACCAATCAGCATCGAGAGAACTCGCCGACACGGAGGATCCACTCGCCGTTGCCACGACGACCGGAAGGAGACTGACGGCGAGAATCGGTGCCCACCTCGTGCGACCGCGAAAGAACACATTGTAACGCAACTACAGAGAAGTGATGATCTGCGAGGGTCCGCCGATTCAGGCTTGGCCGACGAGCATCGCCCGGATGCCCAGTCCCATCAGGAACAGCCCGCCCCATCCGTAGAGGAGGTAGACCTTGCCCTTCAACTGGTGGCGGTACGAGTAGATGATCGCAACCGCCATGATCGCCACGAACCCGTAGAAGGCATGGAACGCGGGGAACTCGAGTTTCTCCTTGTTCACGAGCGCGACACCCAGGATCACCTGCACGAAGATCGTCACCTGCGCCAACCCGGTGAACCACCAGAGGGCCCGGGTGCGCATCGGCGCCACCCTGTGCGCCCCGAGCGACCACAGCCCCGCCAGTCCGTTGGCAATGATCGTCACCCAAGCCCACGCGGTGTGGGCATCGAGGAGCATCAGGCCGAGCACGCGACGATCCTAGTTCTCGCAGGTTCCGACCGACTCAACGGATCAACGTGTCGGCTTCGCCGCCGGTCTCGATCAACTCGATGCGTCCGTCACCGTGGATCTCCACGGTCGTCACCGAGCAGTTGTCGAGACTGGCGATGACCAGGCGATCATCGCCGGTCGCCTCGCCGATCATCGCGTTGATCGCGATGAAGTGACTGAACACGACCGCATCACCCGGCATCGCCCGCAACGTGTCGGCGATCGCACGACGGAAGTCCGCGTAGTGGGCGCCGCTGCGTGCGGCAAGCTCGGTCCACGTCCCCGCCATCGCCTCGCGCAACCACTCCACCCGCGACTGGAGCGTGTGTCCATCGGGAGAGGGGATCTCGGCCACACCTGGCTCGATCGTCGCCTCGACCGACCACGCCGCAGCGAGGGGGAACGCCGTCTGTTGGCACCTCAACAACGGGCTCGAGTAGATCCGACGCGTCGCCAGACCCGAGAGTCGACCCGCGACGGTGAGTGCTTGGGCGCGCCCGGTGTCGTCGAGCGGCGGGTCGGGATCGGCGTCCCACCCGGCGGCTGCGCGGCCGTGGCGCACCAGATGGATGCGGCTCACGCGGGCCCCCGGCTCATTCGAAGATCCAGCCCCAGCGCATCGGACCGGGTCGACCGGGTTCGATGAACCACTCCGATCCGAACGCGGTCGCGAACCGTTCATCGTCCATCGACAGGAAGAACCCCGTGTCGGTGAGCTGGCTCCCGTGGCACCGCATCGCTGCGCGCTTGGCCGAAGCGAACGCGGCAACGTCGACGGCGAGCGTGATCTCGTCCTCGGTGGAACCCATCGGATTGCCGTCGTCGGCGGGGCCGTCGACATCCCAATCGTCGTCGGGCGGGAGCATGCCCGCCTCGCGCGCCATCGCGAGCCCGCGTCGGATGTGGTCGCGGTTCATCGTTCCCTCGAGCACACGGACCTTCGGCACGAGCCGAGCCGCGGCATGGCCGACCTTGTGCACCATCACATGGTCGGGATGGCCGTATCCACCGTGCCAGTCGTAGGTGGTGAGGATGTCGGCGCTCTCTTCGCGCAGGACCGTGGCGAGACGCTCGGCTGCATCGTCGGGGTCGGCGTTGCAGAACGCGCCCGTGTTGCTGTTCTGCTCCCAGCCGGTCATGCCGGAATCCTCGAAGCCCAGCCACACCACCCTCGCGATGCCGAGCGTTGCGGCCGAGGCTTCGGTCTCGCGGCGGCGACGGTGCACGAGTGACTCATCTCCGAGATCCCCCGGAGTCTCTCCGTGCTCCCCTCCCGTCGCCACGACGAGAACCACGCGATGACCCTCCGATGCGGCACGGGCAATGGTCCCGCCGGTCTGGATGCATTCGTCGTCGGGATGGGCGTGGAAACAGACGAGCGAGGCCATCCCGGGGTCAGGCCTGCTTGGCTCCGCCACCGGCGATCAGGGCATCGGCGCCCTCGATCCCCCAGTCGCGGAGCACCTCTGCGGTGTGCTGGCCGGGGTGCGCCGAGGCGCGCCCGATCTCGGGCGTCGTGCGCGAGAAACGCGGCGCGGGCGCGGGCTGCACATGTCCGTTCACATCCACGAAGGTGCGGCGCTCCGTGTTGTGCGGGTGCGCGGCCGCCTCGCTCATCGTCAGCACCGGCGCGAAGCACACGTCGGTCGCCTCCATGATCGCGCACCATTCGTCGCGCGACTTGGTCCGGAAGATCCCGCGCAGGCGCTCCTTCAGGCCCGGCCACATCGACTGGTCCATCTGCTTGGCGAACTCGGGATCACCCTCGAGGCCGGTCAGTCGCATCAGCTCGGCGTAGAACTGCGGCTCGATCGACCCGAGCGAGATGTAGCGGCCGTCGGAGCACTCGAAGACGTCGTAGAAGTGGGCACCGGTGTCGAGCAGGTTCGTGCCGGGGGCGTTCTCGTTGAAGATCCCCATCGACTTGAACGACCAGAACATGGTCATGAGAACCGCGGCCCCGTCGACCATCGCTGTGTCGACGACCTGACCCTTTCCGGACTTCTGCGCCTCGAGCAGCGCACACACGACTCCGTAGGCGAGGAACATCCCGCCGCCGCCGAAGTCGCCCACCATGTTGAGCGGCGGCACCGGCGCCTCGCCGCGGCGCGCGAAGTGCGCGAGCGCACCGGCGAGGGCGATGTAGTTGATGTCGTGACCGGCGGCCTGGGCGTACATCCCCTCCTGGCCCCACCCGGTCATGCGACCGAACACGATCCGCGGGTTGCGCGCCAGGCATGCGTCGGGTCCGACACCGAGACGCTCCATCACGCCGGGCCGGAAGCCCTCGATGATCGCATCGGCCTTCTCGACGAGGCGCAACAGGGTCTCGACCCCGTCGGGGTTCTTGAGGTCGACTGCGATGTTGCGCCGCCCACGCAGCATCAAGTCGCCGGCGGGCTTGTCGGGGGCCGGTCCGCGCACCGCCTGCGCACGATCGACACGGATCACCTCGGCGCCCATGTCGGCGAGCAGCATCGCAGCGAACGGGCCCGGCCCGATGCCGGCGATCTCGATGATCCTGTATCCGCTGAGTGGTCCGGCCATCGCCTCGTCCTCTCTTCTCAGCGACCGGCGCCGGCCGTGGCCGAGCGCGCGTGGTCGCAGATCTCCTCGACGTAGAGATCCCACAACGGGGCGGGAAGGTCGTGCCCCATGTCGTCGACCATGAGGAGACGCGCACCGGGGATCAACTCTGCGGTGCGCTCCCCGCCCGAGGGCGTGATCAACGTGTCGTCGCGTCCGTGGATGACGAGCGAGGGGATGCCGAGCGCGCGCAACTTCTCGGAGCGGTCTCCCGATGCATAGATCGCCGCCAACTGACGGTGCGCGCCCTCGGGGTAGAAGCTGCGGTCGTACTCGCGGCCGGCGCGGGCCTTGGCCTCGGCGAGGTCGAAGTGCTTCTTCGAGCACCACACGGCCCAGTTCGCCGCGCTCTCGATGTAGTCGGCGCGGCTCGGGGGCGGCGGTGCGAGCAATGCGGCCATGGCCTCGGGTGTCGGGGTTCCGTAGGCGACATCACCGGGCATCGACATGATCGAGGTGAGACTCACCGTGCGCTGCGGGTGCTCGATCGCGAAGGTCTGAGCGATCATCCCACCCATCGAGGCTCCGATCACGTGCGCGCGCTCGATGCCGAGGTGGTCGAGCACGCCGACCGCGTCGGCTGCCATGTCCGACAGGGTGTAGGGAACCGGCGGCGGGGTCTCCCCCATCATCACCGCAGCGGTGACCTGGTCGGTCGGGGCGACGACACCGTCGAACTTTGTCGACAGTCCACAGTCGCGGTTGTCGAAGCGCACCACGCGGAAGCCCTGGTCGACGAAACGAGCGAGGAACCGGTCGTCCCACGCGGTCATCTGGGCGGTGAAGCCCATGATCCAGAGCATCACCGGCGCATCATCGGCGCCCAGGGACTCGAATTCGATGGACATTCCGTTCGTGAGCATGGCTGTGGGCATGCCAACAGTCTCCCACTCCTGCGCGACCGAGCCACAAGGCGGAACCGCCTGGGGTGCCCACAGTGGCGCCCGGGTCGGGACCCCGCCCCCGGGGCCGGATTCCCGTCGCTCTAGCCGAGCAGATTCCGCTTCTGGGCCTCGAATTCGGCGACCGAGAGGGTTCCACGGTCCCGCAGCGCCTCGAGGCGCTCGAGCTCCTCGGCGATTCCCACGAGGGGGCCGCCCACCTCGCCCCTCGCGGCACGCGTCGACCGGATCGTGGAGTGGATGATGTTCTGGACCTTCTCGGGTTGGGCGACGTCGGAGAAACTCTGTTGGCCGTCCTTGCCCCCGGACTCGACCATGAGGTCGCCGACCCCGAGCAAGCGCTCGAGGATCGTCTGGGAGAAGTTGACGTTGTTCACGCGGTCGAGGGGAATCTCGACTCCTCCCCTCGCCAGAACCCCCTGTCGATAGATCAGGCGCTGGGAGGTGACCACGAAATAGGTCGTGCGCCACCTGACGAGTGCGGTCACGAGTCGGGCCCCCAGGACGATGACAAGACCGATCACGAAGTAGGTCACGACGGTCTTCAGCGAACCTGTCGCACGGGAGGGCAGGACGAACCCCGCAACGACGGCCATCAGCATCCAGAGGAGGCGCGATCCGTAGAACCACCAGTGCGGGTGGAGATCGAGCACCATCGTCTCGTGGTCGTTCAACAGCCGTCGTGGGAAGGGCATGCCGAGCACAGTACCAACCGCATAACTTGTGCCGGTGCGAAGAGTCGATCCCCCCGCCGTCGCCGATGCCGACGGCCTGCTGCGCGGACTCGACAACCACCAGCGCGCCGTGGTCACAGCCCCTCCGGGTGTCGTGGTGGTGCGAGCCGGGGCGGGCTCGGGCAAGACCCGGGTGTTGATGCGGCGCATCGCGTGGCGCGCCGTGAGCGGGAGCTCCGAACCGGACCGCACCCTCGCGATCACTTTCACCCGGCAGGCAGCATCGGAGATGCGTGCGCGCCTCCGCGAATTCGATCTCGACGGCACCCCGATGATCGGCACGATGCACGCCGTCGCACGACGGATGATGCACGACCACCTGCACGCGGCCGGTCGGCGCATCCCGGTCATCGCAGTGAACCGCCATGCGATCATGTCGACCGCGCTCGGCGACGCCGCACGCGGGGCGAACATCGACGACCTGCTCGCCGTCCACGACTGGTGCGTCTCGCGCCGCGAGGACCCCGCCACCGGTCTCGCCACCTGGCGGGACTCGGGCGGCAGACGGGCACCCTCGGAGAATCTCTTCGTCGCTGCCGTCGCCCAGTACACCGTGCTCAAGCAGAGGCGCGGCGTGATCGACGTGAACGACCTGTTGTCGTGGGCGATCGAGACGCACCGGAGCGACCGACGGTTCGCCGAATCGATCCGGTTCCGGCATCGCCACATCCTCGTCGACGAGGCACAGGACATGAATCCGCTCCAGTGGGAGTTCGTGCGGATGCTCGCGGGCGACGATCCGGATCTCTTCATGGTGGGCGACCCCAACCAGGCGATCTATGCCTTCAACGGCGCGGACCGTGACCTCTTCGAGACTCTGCCGGGGATCGACTCGCCGGTGCATGCGCTCTCGCTCCCGAACAACTACCGCTGCACCCCCGAGATCGTGGAGTTCGCGGTTGCAGCACTGGCCAAGGATGCCCAGACGGCCGATGCCGTCTCGGTCAGGGCATCGGGCCGACCTGTCGAGCTGCGCCGCTGCGCCGACGAGGGCCAAGAGCGCGATCGACTGCGCCGCACGGTCCATCAGTTCGTCTCGGGCGACGGCAGCGGGAACGACGCCGCGATCCTCGTGCGGGTGAACTCGCTCGCCGAGGCGGTGCGGCGACAGCTCGCCTCGCTCGGGTTCGAGGTGCGCGACCCGCGCACCGGTGGCGCATGGAACCAGGCACTGCGGACGGCGTCGTCGCTCACCTCTCGCGATGCCCTCTCGACGTGGAGCTCCGACATCCTCGACGGATCGGAATACTCGACTGACGAGCCCGAGTTCGTCGTTGCGGCCGAGGTGCGCCGCTTCCTCGACGAACAACGCTCGGGCGCTGTCGACGGGCGGGCATTCTCGGCCTGGTTCGCGACCACTTCGGCCATCGGTGACACCGACGGGATCGAGGTGCTCACCTTCCACGCCGCCAAGGGCCGTGAGTGGCGCTCTGTTCTCGTCCTCGGCGCAGAGCGCGGCCTGCTTCCCCACTCATCTGCCAAGCGACCCGAGGCGCGGTCCGAGGAGGCGCGACTCGCCTATGTCGCCTTCACGCGCGCCTCCGATCGGCTCGTGGTGGCATGGACCGACGAGCGCAGCGGTCGCGGAACGGGTCCCTCACCGCTGCTCCCCTGGCTCGATACGAGGGGCCTCACCGCTGAGGAACCCGTCGCTGAGTTCCGCACGATCGCCTCGCGCGCACCCGCGCCCGACACCAGACTCGAGGCCATCGAGGCATGGCGCACCGGTCGCGCGCGCGTGGCGATGGTGTCACCCGACACGGTGATCTCGGCCCGGAAGATGCGCGACATCGCCCGGCTCGACTCCCCGACGGCCGAGTCGATCGCCTCGGTCGCGGGCGAGGTGTTCGCGGCACGGTTCGCCGACGAGATTCTCGCGGCACTCTCGGGTGCCGACACCGCCGACTGAGTTCAGCCCCGGTCCTCGCGGGCGGCGTTGTCGCGCCCCTTGCGCAACTTGCCGAGCAACTCCGGCGGCATCGACAGGAACAATCCCTCGCACTCGGCGCACAACGTCTCACCCGCGTGGGCGGTCGCGCGCGTGAAGATCTTGCGGCCATCGACGGACTCGACCCAGCCGCGGAACACGATCTCGACATGCAGCGGCGTCGGGGCCCGGTAGGTCGTCGAGAGACGACCGGTCATCCCGGGTCGACCCGTCAACGACTGCGCCTGACCGAGCACCTCGTCGAATGCGGCCGCCACGAACCCACCGTGCACGTGCCCGGGTGGGCCCTCGAACGGCTCGGTGAACACCACTCGGCACACCACCGCACCGAAGTCCCCGACCGAGGAGTCAACCTCGGCCCGCATCGGCGGTGCGATCGCATTCATCAGACCCATCAACGGGCTGCGATCCATGAAGTGCGAGTCGGTCGCGGCGCCACCGGCGGGCCCGTTCGCGGACAGGTGATCGAGTGCCCCGGCCAGGAGTGCGCGCGCGGCGTCGACATCGGCGGCACCGGCGGTCGACCTCATCGAGGTCACCACCAATTCACGGAGGACCTCGGTGAGTGCGATCCGGGCGCGGTCGCCGTCTGAATACTCGCCGCCGCGCTCGTGGAATGACGGGAAACTGAACGTGCCCGTGCGCTCGATCTCACTCATGGTGCCCACCCGACACGATCGCTCACCTGGTCCCGTCGCCGACCAGCAGGAGCACGGGTGCGTGGTCGCTCGGCTGCTGCCCCTTGCGCGCGTTGCGATCCACCGATGTCCACGTCGATCTCTCCGCGACCGAGCGCGAGGCGAGCACGAGATCGATCCGCATCCCGCGACCCTGGTGGAAGTCGCCACCCCTGTAGTCCCACCACGAGAAGAGTCCGGCGTCATCGTGGAAGCGGCGGAACGTGTCCTCGAGCCCGAACTGACAGATCGCAGCCAGGGCATCGCGCTCCGGCTCGCTCACGTGCGTCGATCCCTCCAGCTTCGCGATGTCCCACACATCACGGTCGTCGGGTGCGATGTTGAAGTCCCCCGCCACCACGATGTCGTCGCCCGGCGACGATTCGGCGTCGAGATGCGCCCGGAGTCGGGCGAGCCACGAGAGCTTGTACTTGTAGTGGTCGTGGTCGAGGGCACGACCGTTCGGCACGTAGACCGACGACACTCGGACGCCGCCACACGTGGCCGAGACGATCCTCGCCTCGGCATCGGGCTCGATCCCCGGGGCGAAGTTGGGTCGCGCGTCGGCGAGTCCGACCCGGGACAGGATCGCCACTCCGTTCCACTGCCCCTGACCGAAGTGGACGCTCTCGTATCCGAGGGCTTCCATGGTCGCATGGGGGAACTTGTCCTGGGCGAGCTTGGTCTCCTGGATGCAGAGCACATCGGGTCGCACCTCGGCGAGCCACTCCTCGACCCGAGGCAGACGGGCCTTCAAGGAGTTCACGTTCCATGTCGCGATGAGCATGGTCACTTCCTCGCGGCCGCCGACTTCTTCGCGGGTGCAGCCTTCTTCGCGGGTGACGCGGCCGGCACGACCTTCCTGGTCGTCTTCTTCGCGGGCGCAGCTGCCTTCTTGGCGGGCTTTCTCACGGCCGCCCCGGCGGCGGCCGCCGACTTCTTCACGGGCACAGCCTTTGTCACTGGCGGAGCCTTTGTCACGGGCGCAGCCCTCTTGGCAGTCGACTTGGCGCGGGCCGCGGCCTTCTTGGTCGTCGCCTGCTTCGCGGGCGCAGCCTTCTTCGTCGTCTTCTTCGCGGGCGCGGGCTTGACCGGAGCGGGCAGGCTCGCCACCACCTCGGGCAGCCCGAGGTCGACGCTCCGCCGCGCCGGCGTGTACCCGACGATCACCAGTTGCACGGTGTCGCCGATCTTGAACATCTCGCGCGCCGACCGCGGGGGTGGCGACGCCATGTGCTTCAACGAGACGTAACCGTTCACATCCCCGATGCGCACGGTGGCACCGTTCGAGGTGTACTCGACCACCGTCGCCTTCACCCGCGACCCCACCTTGTTCTTCTCGACGAACTGCAGGTACGGCATGACATCGTTCGCCATCGGCGACTTCGGCGCCGCCGACGGGCGGGGGTTCGCGGCGGGTCTCTGCGATGCGGCCGCCGCCTTCTGAGACGGCGCAGGCTTGGCACTGGGCGCAGGCTTGGCACTGGGCGGCGGAGTCTTGGGCACCGGCATCGGCTTGCTCGCCTCGAGGCTCGGCTGGTGGGTCTTTGCGACCACGCGGCCTTCTTTGGTGGATCGCTTGCTCACCGCACCGCGCACCGGCAGACGCTCGACGAACACCCACCCCACGTGCGGCACCGGCTTGCCACCGATCAGGCGACCCGGATCGAAGAGCCACTTGTACTTCCCGTGGAACTCCTGGTAGCTGTCGTTCGACAGCACCGAGGCCCTCACCTTCTCGGCGATCGCGAGAACGAACGCGTCCCCGCGACCCACCGCCCCGGCCGGCGGTGCCACGAGTTCGTTGTGGTCGATCGCCTTGTTGAACTCGGCGACCTCCTTGCGCGCGATGCGGTGGCCGAACGTGGCATCCACCACGACCGACACCTTGGCCCCGGGGTACTCCTGCATCAGCGCGAGGACCGCCTCGTTCAACTGCGCGAGGCTGGGGGTGCTGCGCCCCTCTGTGGCGATGTTCGATCCGTCGACGATGATGTGCTTTGCCACCCGTTCAGTCAACCATTCCGGGCCCGATCACCCACGACCCGACGCGTCTACTGTGGAACGGTGGAGTTTCTGCCGGTGCGCGCGGTCCTCTGGGACTTCGGAGGGGTCATCTTGTCGAGCCCGTTCGAGGCGTTCAACCGGTTCGAGTCCGAGCGCGGCCTGCCGAGGGATCTCATCCGCAGCGTCAATGCGACGAACCCCGATTCGAACGCATGGGCGCTGCTGGAGCGCAGCGAGGTGACGCCCTCGGAATTCGACGCGTTGTTCGCCACCGAGAGCGCAGCGCTCGGCCACGAGGTGCGCGGCGCTGACGTGCTGGCCCTGCTGTCGGGCGACATCCGGCCGCGGATGGTGACGGCCCTGCGGTCGGTGATCGACGCCGGCCTGTTGACGGCGTGCCTCACGAACAACGTCGTCTCGGGCGTTGTCGACGACGACCGATCCCGGGCGGTCGCCGAGATCATGGGGCTCTTCCACGCGGTGGTGGAATCGTCGAAGGTCGGTTGCCGCAAGCCCGAGCCGCGGTTCTACGAGATCGCGTGCGAGACGCTTCGTGTCGACGCGCGCGAGTGCGTCTTCCTCGACGACCTCGGCATCAACTTGAAGCCAGCGGCCGCGATGGGGATGCGCACGATCAAGGTCGGCGATCCCGATGTCGCACTCGGCGAACTCGGAGGACACCTGGACATGTCCTTCGGCGACATGTCGTCCTGAGAGACGGTTGTCCGCCGCGGCGCACCGCCGCGGATCAGAGTCCCGCGAACGTGTCCCCCATGAGGTCCGCGTGCTCCTGGTCGTGGATCTTCTTCGATCCCGTCGCCGGGCTGCCCGAGGCCCACCTGGCCGCATGGCGGAGGTCGTACCCGCGATCCTTCAGGCGCCAGATCAGGTGCTCGACGAAGTGCCAACCACCCATGTTCTCGGGCTCCTCCTGGAGCCAGACGATCTCGCGCGCGTTCGGGTAGCGCGCGATGACCTCGTTGATCTGCTCGATCGGGAACGGATACAGCTGCTCGACCCGCACGACCGCCACGGGCGCGCGGCGTGAGTCGCGCTCCGACATCGCGTCCCATGCCACCTTGCCGCTGCAGAGCACGATCCGCCGCACCGACGAGGGATCGGTCACGAACGGGTCGTCGAGGACCTCCTGGAACGAGCCCGAGACCAGGTCGGACAGCCTCGAGCGACTCTCCTTCATGCGCAGTGGTTGCTTGGGCGTGAAGATCACCAGCGGCTTACGCACGTCCCGGTGCATCTGGCGGCGCAGCACGTGGAAGTACTGGGCCGCAGTCGTCGCGTTCACGACCTGGATGTTGTCCTCGGCGCACGACTGGAGGAACCGCTCGATGCGGGCACTCGAGTGCTCGGGGCCCTGGCCCTCGAAGCCGTGCGGGAGCAGCAGCACGAGCCCGTTCTCCTGCTTCCACTTGTCCTCGGCGGCGACCAGGTACTGGTCGATCACGATCTGGGCACCGTTGACGAAGTCGCCGAACTGTGCCTCCCACATCACGAGCGCATTGCGATTGGAGTGCGCATAGCCGTACTCGTAGGCGAGTGCGGCGTACTCGGAGAGCAACGAGTCGTAGACCCAGAACTTGCCGGTCGCCCCGGGGATCGTCTGGAGCGGGACCCAGTTGCGCTCGTTCTCGAAGTCGATGAGCGCCGCGTGTCGTTGGCTGAAGGTGCCCCGGCGCGAATCCTCGCCGGCGAGTCGGACGTCGAATCCCTCGACCAGGAGCGACCCGATCGCGAGCGCCTCACCCACGGCCCACTCGAAGTCGCCCACTGTCTCGAACTGCTTGGCGCGCTGCTCGAACTGGCGCGCCAGCTTCGGGTGCGGCGTGAAGTCCTCCGGGTAGTTCGTCAGCTGTCCGAAGATCATCCGCAGCGTCCGCTCGTCGACGCCGGTCTCGGCGTGCGGCAGGACTCCCCGCGGTGCCGGTGGCTTGGCCGCGCGCACCGCGCCGGGGTCGTGTGCGCGGGTCTCGTCGAGTGCGCCCTGGAGTTTGCCCTGGTAGTCCTGCAGGGACTGCTCGGCGACCTCGAGGCTGATGTCACCTCGCTTCACGAGTTCCTCGACGTACAGCTTGCGCACGCTGCGCCTCTCCGCGATCGCCCTGTACATGAGCGGCTGGGTGTAGCTCGGGTCGTCACCCTCGTTGTGGCCGTGCCTGCGGTAGCAGACCATGTCGATGACGACGTCCTTGTGGAACCGCTGGCGGTACTCGAAGGCGAGCCGCGCCACGCGCACGCAGGCCTCGGGGTCGTCGCCGTTCACGTGGAAGATCGGGGCCTGCACCGTCTTTGCGACATCTGTCGCATAGAGCGACGAGCGCGCGAACTGCGGCGAGGTGGTGAAGCCGATCTGGTTGTTCACGATGAGGTGCACGGTGCCTCCGACGCGGTATCCGTTGATGTCGCTCATCGCGAGGCACTCGGCCACGATGCCCTGGCCGGCGAAGGCCGCATCGCCGTGGATCAACACGGGCAGCACGCTGAAGAGCAGCGGCGGCTCGATCTGGTCCTGCATCGCGCGCACCATGCCGAGCACGAGCCCGTCGACGGTCTCGAGGTGGCTGGGGTTCGCGGCGAGCTCGATGTCGATCGAGGCACCGGTCGACGAGGTGTAGGCGCCCCTGGCACCGAGGTGGTACTTGACGTCACCGCTCCCCTGCACCGACTCGGGATCGAGGTGTCCCTCGAACTCCTTGAAGATCTGCTCGTGGCTCTTGCCCATGACGTTGGCGAGCACGTTGAGGCGACCGCGATGCATCATGCCGAGCACCGCACCGTGGAGCCCCGCGTCCGCCGCACCCGAGAGCACGGCGTCGAGGATCGGGATCATCGATTCGGCACCCTCGACACCGAACCGCTTGGTCCCCACGTACTTGGTCGCGAGGAACTTCTCGAAGGCCTCGGCCGCGTTCAGTCGCTCGAGGATGCGCAGCTTCTCGTCGAGCGTCGGCGTGAAGGTGACGCCCTCCATCTTCGACTGGATCCAGCGCTGCTCGTCGGTGTCCTGGATGTGCATGTACTCCACGCCGATGGTGCGGCAGTACGCATCGCGCAGGACACCGAGAAGTTCGTCGAGCTTCATCTTCGTGCTGCCGGCCACTCCGCCGGTGAGGAACTCGCGCTCGAGGTCCCAGATGGTGAGGCCGTAGGTCGCGGGGTCGAGCTCGCGCGGCAGGCGCGGCTCCTTCCAGCGCAACGGGTCGATGTCGGCGATGAGGTGACCCCGCACCCGGTGCACGCGCACGAGGGTGGAGACCTGCATCTGCTTCTCCATCATCGATTCCTCGCGGTTCAATGGCGAGGTGTCGGCGGCCCACTGGACGGCCTGGTACGGGATCTCGAGGCTGCGGAAGATCAGGTCGTAGAAGTCGTGCTCGCCGAGCAGCAGCTCGTGGACGCGCTTCAGGAACAGCCCGCTCTCGGCACCCTGGATGATGCGGTGGTCGTATGTGCTGGTGACGGTGACCACCTTCGAGATGCCGAGGGTGTTCAGGTTCGACTCGTCGGCACCCTGGAACTCGGCCGGGTAGTCGATGTTGCCGACCCCGACGATGACTCCCTGGTCGGGCATGAGACGCGGCACCGACTGCACGGTGCCGATCGTGCCGGGGTTCGTGATCGACACGTTCGCGCCCTGGAAATCGGCGACGGTGAGCTTGTTCGCCTTCACCTTGCGGAGGATGTCGTCGTAGGCCACGAGGAACTCCGAGAACGACATGAGGTCGGCGCCGCGCAGCACCGGAACCACCAGCGTGCGGGTTCCGTCACCCTTGTCGATATCGACAGCGAGACCGACGTTCACGCTCGGGTTGCGGACCAGTTGGGGCTTGCCGTCGGCATCGACGGCGTAGGCGTTCCTCATCGAGGGCACGGCGTCGGCGATCGCGCGCACGATCGCATACGCGATGAAGTGGGTGAAGGAGACCTTCGAGAGGCCGTGGCGGCTGCGGTAGTCGTTCACCGCCTTGCGGTTGACCTCGAGCAGGCGCGCCGGCACGTTGCGGAAGCTGGTCGCCGTCGGAACACCGAGGCTGCGCTCCATGTTGGAGGCGATCGCGGCACCGACTCCCCTGATCGCCTCGGTGGTGGCATCGGCCGCGACCGGCACGGGAGCAGCGGCCGGTGCCACCGCGGGAGCGGCGACGTGTCCCTTCGATGCGGTCGACGTCGCGGCACCATTGGCTGAACCGTTCGACGCGGGGGCCGGGGTCGTCACCGGTGGCGCCGCGGGAGCCGGGGCGCCACCGTTCGTCATCGAGCGGTAATCGCTGAAGAACTCGCGCCATGGCTCGGACACCGACGCGGGGTCGTTCCGGAACTGTTCGTACATCTCCTCGACGAGCCAGGAATTGGCGCCGAAGTCCTGCGTGCGGTCCGCGATGTCAGCCATGTTGTCGTCTCGTCCTTGGCCCGGGGGCCGAGTCGATGCCGGAGCGGGCGGCATTGCGGACGCCGTTGTCCGCGTGACGAATGGTACTTGCCGAAAGCCCCGGGGGCGGTGCCTTCGGGCGCAGAACGACAGTAAATTCGAGGACATGTCGTACACCTTCCGGCGCCTCGCCGTTCTCCTCGTTCTTCCGGCCGCGCTGGCCGCGTGTGGCGGCAGCGGTTCGAGCAAGCCCGCCGAGACGGTTCCCGCCGGAGCGCTCGTGGTGACGGCGGTTGCCGGTCTCAAGTTCGATTCCGACACCTACGGGCCCGTGAAGGCCGGAGATGTGACCTTCGGCTACGTCAACGAGGATTCGTTGCGCCACACCCTGATCATCGCCAAGGACGACACGAAGGTGCCGAACTTCAAGCTCGTCATCGAACAGAAGGGCAACGTCGACTCGGGGACGGTGTCGCTCGATGCGGGCACCTACACACTCATCTGCGACGTCCCCGGGCACTCGAACATGAAGGCGACACTCGTCGTCGAGTGAAACCCACCTCGCCGCAGAGCAAGAGGACTCAGCTGATCTTGATCTGCACGGTGCGCGTTGAGGCGGGCGTCGAACCTGACTTTGCCTGACGGAGTGTCAGAACGCATGTCCCTGCCTTCTTCGGGGCGACCAATTTCGACTTTGACACCTTGCATCCCCCGGTCACTTTCCAAGTGGCCTTGCCGCGACCGACGGGCTTGAGGAGCGACGTGAGGGTCACCGAGCTACCTCGCTTGAGAGTCTTGCCGGGGGCGACCGTAGTCGTCGGCGCCGCAGGGGCGGCCGTCGTGGTAGTCGTGTCAGCAGTCTCGGGCACCGTACTCACGCGCAAAGTCGGAGCCGAGTAGTTGATCTTGGGAAAGACGACTCGAACACCGGCATCGACGATCTGGAAGGTCGAGGTCACCGACTGGGTCGAGCCCGCCTTCTCGATGCTTCCCGAGAGCAATTTCTTCAGGGAGTCCTCGGTCTTTTCGACCTTCCACTGACTGAGAATCCCGTTCGGAAGGAACGCGGTGAAGTTGCCCTCGTGCAACGTTCCATTCGCCAACTTGTGCGGTGCGGCCGTGCGCACTTCGAGCGACTGAGTCTTTGCCTGCGCATTCACCTTCATGTTCGGGAAGTGGAAGTACGTCGCGTTGGTCGAGACCCAGATCGGGCCGGGAACTTCGGCCGCATAGCCAAAGACGAATGTCTTGGTGCGCCCAAAGAAAGCCAGGGCATCAGCGGTGGCCGTCTCCACGTTGCACACCACGAACTGCATGCTCGGGATACCGCACCGATCTGTCCACGACTTGGTTGTGTCGTCACTCTTTTCGGTGTCGAAGTTGATGTGCTGGGCCGCGGATTCAATTGCCACTCGCGCGGGCTTACCTTCGAGCGTTGCCGTGAGAGTCTGACCGCTCATCGAAAAATTCATTGTGCCCTGGTCTGACACGAGCACGCTGTACTGAGGCACTCCGGTGGTCTTGTACTTCATCACCACTTTGATGGAGTCAGTCGCACTCAGCGACGGTGATAGGTCAATCTTTCCGGCGTTGCCGTCCTGATCTTTGGGACGATCACTCGAGCCCCATGAATCCTCTCCCAAGGTGTTTCCACCCGGGAGATAGTAGGCGTTCACGAATGATTCATACCCCGCGATGTCGACCGATGAGGTATGCACCTTGAATGCGCTCACACCGGCAACGATCTTCACGGCGGTCGGGAGGGCGGAGCCATCCGACTTGGTCGCCGAGAAACAGAAATTTGTGATGCTTATCGAGCACTCAGCGAGTTTGACGAAATACGCATCGTCGGAATCCCTGCGATGACAGGGTTTTGCATTGCCATTTGCGGCGCATGAAGGCGTCTCGTTCTCGTAATAGGGCGCGGGATCGGCGGCTTTGGTCGGCGCTATTGGCGACAGGACCGCGATCCCGGCCGCCATCCCGAAAATGCCAATGACACGTGAAACACGATTCATAAGTCCCCCCGTAGCCTGTGAAAAAACCGGGTGGATCCCGGTTCGTAGAATCTAATTCAAGCTCGACAGTTCGCATAAGAAGCCACGCCAGTGAAAGAGGGCCGACCCATTCGGGTCGGCCCTCTTTGGTTCTCGTCGGCCGGAGTCCGACCTGGGATCAGCCCATGAAGACGATCGAGAGAATGAACAGCACTGCCCACAACACGATGCTCGTGATGATGGCGTTCTTGTGGCTCTCGTAGATCACCAGGCTCTTGTTGCCCGCCTTGATGCCGCCGAACTTGCCGAGCGCGTTCAACTGCAGCAGTGCACCGATCACCACCGCGATGATCACGAAGGTGCTGGCGTTGCCCGAGGTGGCCGACCAACCGAATCCGTCGTAGTAGTGGGCCGCACCCACCATGTAGAAGAGCATCGAGACCGAGAAGATCATGTTCTGGCGCGACGCGAGCATCGCCCGGCGACCCGCGGTTGCGGCGTCGGGGTTCGCCTCGTTGCCACCGAGAACTCCGACGGCGTTGGCGATCACGACTTTCTGGTTCTTCCAGATGATCATCCAGACGTTCGCCGCCATGGTGATGCCGAGCAGCATCCCCACGGTGATCGCGGCGTTCTCTGCGTTCGCCGCGGTGCTTCCCTCGTGGCCGAGGAAGTCCTGCATGTAGTTCGGGACCACTCCCACGATCAGGAGACCGGTTCCGAGCGTGGCGATCGCGGCCCAACGGAACCACCACAGGGCACGAGTGGCGATCTGGGTGATCGTGATGTTGCGTGCCCTGCCCTCGTCGCCGTAGGCCGCGAGACCGGGCACCTGGACGAAGTTGAAGTAGTAGAGCAGACCGATCCAGGTGATGCCCGCGAGAACGTGCAGGTACCTGAGCCAGAAGTTCCCGAGGAGGTCCCGGGTGAGAATGTCGGCGGCGATCATGGAGTCCCCTTTGTCGAGCACCCGAAGGCGCACATCCAACATAGTCACGCACCGGGCCGGGGACGGGGAATTCACCGCGCCCAACTAGCCTGAAATCCGCGATGGCACACGAATTCATCTACACCTGTTACAAGCTGGGACGCTTCTACCCGCCCGATCGCACGGTGCTCGAGAACATCTCGCTCTCCTTCTATCCGGGGGCCAAGATCGGCGTGATCGGCTCGAACGGGAGCGGCAAGTCGAGTCTGTTGCGGATCATGGCCGGACTCGACGACGGCTACACGGGCGAAGCCCGCCTGACCCCGGGATTCACCGTCGGGCTGCTCGAGCAGGAACCGACCCTGGACCCCGCCAAGGACGTGCTCGGCAACGTCATGGACGGCGTCGCCCCGATCCGGGATCTCCTCGCCCGCTACGAGGAGGTCATGGCGATGTGGGGAGACCCCGACGCCGACTACGACAAGGTCGGCGCGCTCCAGGCCGAGCTGGAGGACAAGATCGCCGCAGCCGACGCATGGAGTCTCGACCGCAACGTCGAGATCGCGATGGACGCCCTGCGGTGCCCGCCGAACGATGCCGACGTGACCACCCTGTCGGGCGGCGAGCGGCGACGCGTCGCGCTCTGCCGTCTGCTGCTCTCGCGCCCCGATCTCTTGTTGCTCGACGAACCCACCAACCACCTCGATGCCGAGAGCGTCGACTGGCTCGAGCGGTTCCTCCAGGAGTACCCGGGCACCGTCGTGGCGATCACCCACGACCGCTACTTCCTCAACAACGTCGCGAAGTGGATCCTCGAGTTGGACCGCGGCCGCGGGTTCCCCTTCGAGGGCAACTACTCGAGTTGGCTCGAGCAGAAGCAGACCCGTCTCGAGGCCGAGGAGAAGCAGAGCGAGGTGCGCGCACGCACGCTCGCGCGCGAACTCGAGTGGGTGCGCATGTCGCCCAAGGCCCGCCAGGCCAAGGGCAAGGCCCGACTCGCCGCCTACGACAAACTCCACGCCGAGGCGATGGCCGCAGAACGCGGCCCCGACCGGTTGGAGATCGCGATACCCGCCGGTCCCCGCCTCGGCGACCATGTCGTGACAGTGGAGAACCTCACGAAGGGCTTCGGCGACCGGCTCCTCATCGAGAGTCTCTCGTTCTCGCTGCCACCTGCCGGGATCGTGGGCATCATCGGCCCGAACGGAGCGGGCAAGACGACCCTGTTCAAGATGCTGGCGGGTCAGGAGGCCCCCGACTCGGGCACGATCTCGATCGGCGACACCGTCGTGATGAGCCACGTCGACCAGAACCGCGACGCGCTCTCCCCCGACCACACCGTCTACGAGGAGATCACCGACGGTGTCGAGCACATGAAGGTGGGCGGCCGCGAGATCCACGGTCGCGCCTACGTGGCGAGCTTCAACTTCAAGGGCAGCGACCAGCAGAAGCGCGTCGGTGACCTCTCGGGCGGCGAGCGCAACAGGGTGCACCTCGCCAAACTCCTGAAGCGCGGCGGGAACCTGCTGTTGCTCGACGAGCCGACGAACGATCTCGATGTCGACACGCTGCGCGCACTCGAGGATGCGCTCGAGCAGTTCCCCGGATGCGCCGTGGTGATCAGCCACGACCGGTGGTTCCTCGATCGCATCGCCACCCACGTGCTCGCCTTCGAGGGCGACAGCCAGGTGCGCTGGTTCGAGGGCAACTTCTCCGAGTACGAGGCGTGGCGACGCAAGGAACTGGGCACGGCCGCCGATCAACCGCACCGCATCAAGTACAAGCCACTCGCGAGGTGACCATGGCCTTCCGCATCGTGCGCATCGTCTGTTTCGGGCTCTTCCTCGCGGGGATTCCCGGGCTGATCGTGTCCTCGATCGCGGGCAACAACGAGGGGTGGGTGCTCTCGATCGGCATGACCACCGCCGTGGCGGCTCTCGTGCTGATCGCAGTGTCGGCGACGACGTCGACGCGCCGACTCGAGGTCTTCGACGAGGTCGTGGCGGAGCGCGTCGAGACGCGCGTGAGATCGCTGGTCGAGTCCGGCGCCGACGAGGGCGAGGTGCGCGCGCTCGTGCGCGACTCGATCGACCTCGCACGGGGCGGATCGTGAACGACCGATCGTGAACGGCGAGCGGTGACCGGGGCATCGGTGGTGCCCGAGGATTGGCACGACCTCGACGATGCGACGCTCGCATCGGAGTTGGCGCGCGTCGCCGGCGAGATGCTGGTGGAGCACCGCGAGACTCTCGTCGAGCGGGGCACGACCGTGTGGCAACTTCGCGACTCGGGCGACCTGCTCTCGCACCACTACCTGATGGATGCGCTGCGCGAGGTGCGCCCGGGCGATGCCGTGCTCTCGGAGGAGGGCGTCGACGACCGCAAGCGACTCGGTGCGGAGCGCGTGTGGATCGTCGACCCATTGGATGGCACGAACGAATACGGCGAGGGCCGGGCCGACTGGGCGGTGCATGTCGCGCTCTGGGAACGGGGCCGGCTCTCGGCGGGTGCGGTCTCGCTCCCCTCGATCGAGCGCGTCTTTTGCACCGACCCCGCGACGCCACTTCCCCCGTCGCATGCGGGCAAGCCTCGCCTCATCACCTCGCGCACACGTGCGCCGCGCGCGGCGATCCTGGTGGCAGAACACCTCGACTGCGAGGCGTACCGGCTCGGGTCCGCGGGCGCCAAGGCGATGTCGATTCTCATGGGTGAGGCCGACATCTATGTCCATGACGGCGGCATGTACCAGTGGGATTCGGCAGCCCCCGCGGCCGTTGCGCTCGCCTCTGGATTGCACGCGAGCCGACTCGACGGGTCACCGCTCGTCTACAACGCCCCCGATGCGTGGTTGCCCGACTTCTTCGTCTGTCGACCCGAGCACGCCGACGGCGTCCTCGAGGCGCTCTGGGGCGAGCGTCGCTCGCCGCGCTGAACTTCTCTCTTTCCAGTTGGTCTGGTGCGACCGGCCGCACTCATGATGCTGCGCCGTGTCACCAACGGGGTTCGTGCTCGCCGAGTCGTGGAACGCGGCCGTACCTCGGCGTCCACCCCCCGAAGTCGACCGGTGAGTTGACGGCGCGATAGGGCTCCTCACCCGGGTGCGGTTCCATGTCCACGAACGACCCGGCCGCGATGACCTGCGGGTCCTCGATCGCCTCGGGGATCGAGTTGAGCGGGGCCCACCAGACGTCGTGCTCGTCGAATGTGGCGGTCCAGTGCGCCCAGTCCCGGGTGGCGAAGTGCGCGTCGAGTTCTGCGACGACGCGCTCTGCGTTCGCGGACCTCTCCCTCGCGGTGCGGAACCCCTCGCGTTCGGCGAGATCCTCGCGACCGATCGCGGCCAACAACCCGGGCCAGTGCCGGTCGCCCTCGAGACCGAGCAGCCAGAACGCCCGACCGTCACCGGCGGTGTAGTTCAGGATCTGCGGCGCAGGGTTCTGCGACCTCGGCTTGGTCGAGGTGCGCTTGCCGAACCGCAACTGGACTCCCACATCCCAGCCGATCGTGTAGATCCCGGTGCGCAGCAGTGATGTCTCCACGAGACGGCCCTTCCCCGTGCGCTCGCGCTCATACAGCGCCGCCATCACTCCGGCGCACAGCGAGAGCGCGGTGGTGTGGTCGCCCTGTCCGCTGCGCACGCTCGGTGGGTTCTCCCCCGGTGGCACGAGCGTGTGGGCCAGTCCCGACCGAGCCCAGAACGCACCCACGTCGTACCCGGCGCGGTCCACATCGGGACCGCTGGTGCCGTACCCGGTGAGGAGCCCGTAGACGAGACGCGGATACCTGGTCGTCAGCGACTCGGGGTCGAGGCCCATTCGTGCGAGTCCCGCGGGACGGACATTCGAGATGAACACATCGGCATCGGCCAGGAGCTCGTGCATCCGTGCGAGATCGGTCTCGGTGCGCAGGTCGAGAACCACCGATCTCTTGCCCCGGTTGTCGATCTCGAAGGGCGGCACGCCCGCTTGGTCTGCCACGCCGAGCGCACCGAACACCGCCCGTTGAGGGTCACCCGTCGGCGGTTCGACCTTGATCACGGTCGCGCCCCAATCGGCCATCAGGCCCGCGGCGGCCGGGCCAGCGACCCACACGCCCAACTCGAGCACCTTCACGCCCTGCAACGGACCGTTCGCCATGGCACCTCCCCGCACCCGCCGCCGGGCGCGGCGAGTGCCGACATTGTGTCGCACTCGTGTGTCCCATGTCGCGGTGAGCGCGTGTGCCCGGCGACCACCCACCGGCAGACTTGGACTATGTCGACCCCCGAAGCCATGTCGACCCCCGAAGCAATGTCGAACTCGACCGACACGGCCGGCGGTGTCACCTCGGCCGACTTGGCGTGGGGCAACTTCTCCGCGAGAGGACCATGGGTCCTCGATCGCGACTCGATCGAGTGGTCCCGCGTTGCCGTCGTGCTGAGGGGAATGGCCAAGCGCGAGGTGCCCGAGTTGGTGAAGTCGCGGCGGATCCCGCCGGTCGGCCGACTCTTCGCGGTGATCTCGGCGTTCGCTGTCGCGCTCGTTCCGTGGTGGGTCAAGAAGAAGAGGAACCGCTTCGCCGGTCCCGAGGAGTCGCGCGCCTACCTGTCGCTGCGACTGCGGGTCGCGATCGAGAGACTCGGCGCGACCTACATCAAACTCGCCCAGATCATCTCCAGCGGCGAGGGACTGTTCCCCGCCGAACTGGTGGATGAGTTCAAGCGTTGCCGCGACCAGGTTCCACCCGAGCCGTGGGACACCGTGCGCACCACCGTCGAGAACGACCTCGGCGCCCGTCTCGAGGACGTGTTCACCACGTTCGAGCGCACGAGCCTCGCGGCCGCCTCGATCGCCCAGGTGCACCGAGCGACCCTCTCCACCGGCGAGGAGGTCGTGGTGAAGGTCCAGCGCTCGACGGTGTCCGATGTCGTGCGCCGCGATCTGCGGGTGATGTCATGGCTCGCACCGTTCCTGATCGGGCGCATCAAGGTGGCCGCACTCGCGAATCCACCCGCCTTGGTGGAACTCTTCGCCGAGACGATCCTCGAGGAACTCGACTTCCGCATGGAGGCCGCGAACATGGTCGACATCGCCGCGACCCTGCGCGAACTCGACCAGAACGGCTACATCGTTCCGCGCCCGCACCCGCGACTCGTCACGCGACGTGTGCTGATCATGGAGCGCCTCTCCGGCTTCAACTTCGACGATGTCGAGGGCATGCGCGCCGCCGGAATCGACACCGAGGAAGTCGTGCGCACCGGGATGATCGCATTCATGGAGGGAGCACTCGTCCACGGCGTCTTCCACGGCGACCTCCACGGCGGAAACCTCTTCGTGCTCGAGGACGGCCGCACCGCGCTGCTCGACTTCGGGATCGTGGGCCGGCTGACCCAGACACGCCGCCTCGCTTTCATGCGCCTGATGCTGGGTGCGACGACGAACGATCTTCGCGGGCAAGTCAAGGCCCTGTGCGACCTCGGGGCACTCCCCCGCGACACCGACATCGACGCGGTCATCCGCGATCTCGGCCTCGACCAACCCACCGTGGATCCCACCACCCTCTCGGGCGAGGAACTCGTGGCCGAGGTGCAGCGCATCGTCAAGGCACTGCTCGCCTACGGCGCCAAGTTGCCCAAGGAATTGATGCTGTACGTGAAGAACATGGTGTTCCTCGACGGCGCGATCGCCAGACTCGCACCCGACCTCGACATCATCGCCGAACTCACCAACATCTCGCTGATCTTCATGCAGCGTCACGGTGCCACCATCGCGCGCGACCTCGGCGTGGATGCCGGCACCATCCAGGTGGACATGGGAAGCGTGAAGGCGGGTCTCGGGGTCGAGGAGTCGGTCGACTCGCTCACCTACCGCGAATTGCGCGAGCGGCGCGAGTTGATCCAGCGCCGCATGCGCGACCATGTGATGTCCTGACACCCGGCTCGGCCTTTTGCGCCGGAACGACCGGAGTTTGCGACAATGGACTCGTGAGAATCCTCGTCGCGCGCTGCACCGTCGAGTACGCGGGGCGACTCGAGACCAAACTCGCCGAGGCGACGCGGCTCGTGATGGTCAAGGCTGACGGATGCGTGGCGATCCACGCCGACGGTGGTGCCTACAAGCCGCTCAACTGGATGAACTCGCCCAACACGGTCGAGGACAAGGGCGACCACTGGGTGGTGAGCAATCCCAAGGGCGAGACGATGACGATCCGTTTCGCCGAGATCCTCCACGACTCGACGCACGAGCTGGGCGAGGACCCCGGGCTCGACAAGGACGGCGTCGAGAAGCAGTTGCAGGAGCTGCTCGCGGCCTCGCCCGAGACCATGGAGGCCGGTCTCGTGCTGATCAGGCGCGAGCACTTCACCGCTCTCGGGCCGGTGGACCTGCTGTGCAGGGACACGGCCGGCCGCACGGTCGTGATCGAGGTGAAGCGCCGTGGCGAGATCGACGGGGTCGAACAACTCACCAGGTACATGGCCGATCTCGCCAACGACGCCACTCTCGGCGAACTGCGGGGCATGTTCGTGGCCCAGCAGATCAAGCCCCAGGCGCGCACACTCGCCGAATCGCGCGGGTTCACCTGCGTCGAGGTCGACTACGACGCCCTGCGCGGGATGCGACCCGACGAGTGGACGTTGTTCGATCCACAGTGACGGCATCTACAGTCGGACCATGACCTCACCTGACTGGGCTCGGCCCGTCGTCTACTTCTCGATCGCCTCCCCCGAGCCGGAGCGTCAGCGCGCCTTCTACTCGGCGCTGTTCAACTGGGACATCGGCGAGGGTTTCATCATGCAGATCCCGACCGGGATCGGCGGACCCGAGAACGGCATCGGTGGCCACATCAACGGCGCCGCGACGCCGCACATCGCGCTGTACATCCAGGTCAGGGATCTCGACGAGGCACTCGAGCGGGCCGTCTCACTCGGCGGCGCCAAGGAGCACGACCCCTTCCAGATTCCCGGTGGCGCGAGGATCGCGGGCATCACCGACCCCGACGGAAACCACTTGGTGCTCGTCCAGCAGTGATTCGTGGTGTCGCGGCGCGGTAGCGCCACGGGTCGCTCAGAGACCGCGGTAGATCCCGCGCGACTCGATCACGACGGCGTCGTCCCATGCTCGACGCACCTCGTCGTCGCCGGTCATCTCGCGCGGTGAGTCATCGGACCACAGTCGAATGTCCACCCAGCGACCGTCGTCGTCACGTGCCACCGTTCGTCTGGCGAGTCCGGCGCTCTGGTAGGCGACGTCCTCCTGGTACCGGTCGTTCAGAGCATCGAAGCCCTCCGCGTGCGCGACGGTGAAGGAGACAACCTCGATGATCACGGGACCACCGTAGCGGCGGATCGGTCAGCGGGCGTCGGTGATCATCAGGGCGCCGACGGTCCCGTTCGAGACCGGGTCGATCGCAACGATGCTGCCGGTGACACGCCCCTGGGCGTAGGTCGTCGCCGTGATCGGCCGATCGAGAGCGATCTCCACCTTGGCGATGTCGTTGAGGGTCAGCACTTCGGCGTCCTCGGCCGTGAGGGTCCCCAAGTCGAGGCGTTTCCCGATCGCGACCACCGACCCGGTGACATCACGCGAGAGATGGCGCAGCACCAGTCGGTCCCCGACCCGCAGAACCGTCTCGCCCAACCAGCAGATGTCGGCCTCGATGTGCGCGGCCACGACCGGGGCCGGCGCACCGGACCCCACGATCACGTCTCCCCGCCCGACATCGACCTGATCGGCGAGTTCCACAGCGATCGCATCGCCGGGGACCGCCAGATCGGCGGGTGACCCGGCAACCCTCACACTCGTGACGGCAGTCGTGATTCCCTTCGGCTGGACGACGACTTGGTCACCCACCCGGATCGCTCCACCGTGGAGAGTGCCCGCGAATCCCCGGTAGTCACTCCCGCCGTGGACCCGATTCACCCACTGAACGGGAAGGACGGCCGCGGAACTCTCGTCGACCCGGATGTCGAGGGCCTCGAGGAGACCGAGCACGGTCGGCCCCTCGTACCACGGCGTGTTCGCCGAGGACTCCACCACGTTGTCGCCGTTCGATGCGCTCACGGGAATCGGCCGGAGCGGAACGCGGGATCCGATCGACTCGAGGATCGCCCCGACGTCGGTGACGATCGCATCGAACACATCCTCGCGCCACTCAACCAAATCCATCTTGTTCACGGCGAGCACCAGGTGCGACACGCGCAGGAGAGCAGCGATCGAGACATGCCTGCGGGTCTGCTCGACGACCCCGTGGCGGGCATCCACCAGCACGATCGCCACGTCGCTGACCGAAGCCCCGGTCACCATGTTGCGGGTGAACTGGACGTGCCCCGGGGTGTCGGCGAGAACGAACGACCGATTGGGAGTGGCGAAGTAGCGGTACGCAACGTCGATGGTGATCCCCTGCTCGCGCTCGGCGCGGAGACCGTCGGTCAGGAGCGCGAGATTGAACGATCCGTCGCCGTACTTCTTGCTCGCACGCCCGATCGCGGACAACTGGTCCTCGAAGATCCCCTTGGAATCGTGGAGCAACCTGCCGATGAGCGTGCTCTTGCCGTCGTCGACGGAGCCGATCGTGGCGATCCTGATCTGGGTGTTCGAGGCGGTCGCCACCATCAGAAGTAGCCCTCGCGCTTGCGGTCCTCCATCGCCGACTCGGAGAACTGGTCGTCGGCCCGTGTCGCCCCGCGCTCGGTGATCCGGGAGGCGGCGACCTCGTCGATGATCTCGCGGTGGGTGGTCGCATCGGAGCGCACGGCCCCCGTGCAGCTCATGTCGCCCACCGTGCGGTACCTGACGGTCTCCACGCTCACCTTCTCACCGGCCTCGGCCACCACCGGTCCCCCGATGGCGAGGAGCATCCCGTCGCGGTGCACCACCTCGCGCCGGTGGGAGAAGTAGATCGACGGCAACGGCACCTGCTCGCGCTCGATGTACTCCCAGACATCGAGCTCGGTCCAGTTCGAGAGAGGGAACGCGCGGAGGTGCTCACCCTTTGCGATGCGGGGATTGAGGACGTTCCACGGCTCCGGCCTCTGCGCACGGGGCTCCCATGCCCCGGTGCGGTCGCGGAACGACAGGATGCGCTCCTTGGCGCGCGCCTTGTCCTCGTCTCGACGACCACCACCGAAGGCCGCATCGAACTTGTGCTCCTTGATCGCGTCGAGGAGCGTCACCGCCTGCTGCCTGTTCCGGCTCCCCGTCGGGCCCGGGTCGGCGATCCGGCCGTCGTCGATGCTCTTCTGCACCGATGCGACCACGAGTTCAAGTCCGAACTCAGAGACGAGTGCGTCGCGGTAGGCGATCACCTCGTCAAAGTTGTGTCCCGTGTCGACGTGCATCACGGGGAACGGCACCCGCGCAGGACGGAACGCCTTCACCGCGAGCCACAGCAGGACCGCGGAATCCTTGCCGCCCGAGAAGAGAAGCACCGGGGAGTCGACCCCCGCGGTCACCTCTCGGATGATCGAGATCGCCTCGGCCTCGAGGCGCTCGAGATGGGAACGCGAGGCGGACACATCCCGGGTGTCATCGGCGAACATCGTCATCGTTGGGTCTCCTGTTCTGGGTCTCGGCCTCAGGTGTGCAGGCCGCACTCGGTCTTGGCCTGGCCGGACCATCTGCCGGCACGCTTGTCCTCGCCGGGAGCGACGGGGCGCGTGCAGGGCCAGCATCCGATCGATGGATAGCCCCGGTCGACGAGTGGGTTTCTCGGCAGTTCGTGGATGGTCTCGTACGTGGCCATGTCGTCGTCGGTGAACCTCGCGAGCGGATTCAACTTGAGGAGGTTCCGCCCCGAGTCGAACGACAGGATCGGCGCATCGGCACGAGTCGGACCATCGACCCTGCGGACTCCGGTCACCCACAGCACGGCGCCGCGGAGGAGCTCGTTCAACGGTTCGACCTTGCGCACCCGACAACAGGCCTCGGTGTCGGTGCGCCAGAGGTTGTCGGGCTCGACCCCCGTGGGCGACACGATCCGGAGATTCAGACCGACCGCCGATCGCACTTCACCGGCGAACCAATGCGTCTCGGCGAAGAGATACTGCGTGTCGATCATCGCGACCTCGATCCCGGGCACCGCAACGGTGGCTGCGTGTGCGAGCACCGCATCCTCGAAACTGCAGGTGACCACCGCGCGACCCTCTGCGAGTGCTGCGGCACGGGCGATGATGTCTCCGGGCTGGAGCGACTCGAACTCGAGCGAGATCTGGTCGATCTCGTCGCGCCGATGCGCGAGTTCGTCCCTGGTCCATGCCATGACAGCCACGGCAGGCACGATACCCCAATTCCTGACTATCTCAGTAGGAATTGTCGTGAATGAAGAAGTCCAATCAGGACGGGCGAAACAACGCCTCCGGGCGGCTCAGGAGAAGCGGACGAGACCCTGGTCGATGACCTTGCGGTCCCCCACCCAGGTCTCGAAGAGCGCTTCGCCGGCTCCGCTGTTCCACATCTTCACGGTGAGAGCGTCGCCCGGGAACACCGGGGAGGCGAACCGACCCTCGATGTGCTTGAACCGGTGGGCGTCTCCCCCGCACAGCGCATTCAGGAGTGCGCGGCCGGTGAAGCCGTAGGTGCACAACCCGTGCAGGATTGGCTTCGGGAACAGCCCCGCCTTCACGGCGGGGTGGTTCGGATCCGAATGCAACGGGTTGCGGTCACCATTCAACCGGTAGATCAGCGCTTGGTCGACCGAAGTCTGGATTGTCAGCTCGTGGTCGGGCGCCGAGGCCGGGGGCTCGTTGGCCGCACCGCTCGGGCCGCGATCGCCGCCGAATCCTCCGGCGTCACGGATGAACACCGATGACCGCGTCGAGTAGAGCGGCTTGCCCGAGGCATCGGTCGCCTCGGCCTCGGTCACGATGACGCCGGCCTTGACCTTGTCGTACATCGCCACGACCTTGCCCACCACGGTGGCCGACCCCTCGACGGGGAGCGGTTGGTGCAGGGTGATCGCCTGCGATGCGTGCACGAGCTTGGCGAAGTCGAACTCGCCCACATTGCGCATCGGGTTCGAGTTGCCGCCGCCCTGACCCGACCCGAGGACCACCGGCATCGTCGGGAGGGCCTTTTGCACCACTCCCGTCGAGTTCTCGGTGACGTACTCGAGTTGGTCCGACCCGACATTGAGACTCACCGCGTACAGCAGCGAGTCCTTCGATGTCCAAGAGATCTGGTACGGCTCACCGACCGTGCCCACTGCTGCTGGATTGAGTGCCATGTCGTGTTCCCCCTGTTGTTGTTCTGCGTGATCGCGTCGGTTACTTGGCGAGAGTGCTCTGCGGCCAGGACCCGTCCTTGCCGTCCATGCCCGCGTTGGGCCGGGCCGAGTTGAGCAGGTCGGCAACGACCGGGCCGAGCTTGGTCGGGTCGTCGATCGGCGAGGTGCTCGGACCACGGTGCCACCCCTCGGCGATGGCGAGCGTCTGCCCGCTCGCCTCGAAGATGCGCCCGGTCACGTGCGCGGCCTCGGACCCGGCGAGCCAGGTCACGATCGGTGCGATCCAGCGCGGCGAGCGCATCTCACGCTCCTCATCGGTCTCGGGAGCGGCCCCGAGACCCTCGGTCATGCGGGTCAGTGCGACAGGGGCGACGGCATTCACCGTGACACCGAAGCGCGCGAGCTCGAGCGCGGCGATGATCGTGAACGAGGCGATGCCGGCCTTGGCGGCGCCGTAGTTCGTCTGACCGAGGTTGCCGTAGATGCCCGACACGGAGGTGGTGTTGATCACGCGTCCGTAGACCTCCTTGCCGGCCTTGGACTGCTCGCGCCAGTACGCGGCCGCCCAGCGGGTCGGGCCGAAGGTGCCCTTCAGGTGCACCTTGATGACGGCGTCCCACTCCTCCTCGGTCATGTTGGTGAGCATGCGGTCGCGCAGGATGCCCGCGTTGTTCACGATGATGTTGACATCGCCGAACGATTCGACGGCGGTGTTGATGAGGCGCTGTGCACCCTCCCACGACGAGATGTCATCGCCGTTGGCGACGGCCTCGCCGCCCATGCCCTTGATCTCCTCGACCACCTGCTGGGCCGGGCTGAGATCGCCACCCGATCCGTCGATGCCGCCACCGAGATCGTTCACCACGACCTTGGCGCCCTGGGAGGCGAGGCTGAGCGCGTGCTCGCGCCCGATCCCGCGACCGGCTCCGGTGACCACTGCGACACGGCCTTCACACAGCTTCGACACGACTGACTCCTTGGGGTGAACGGGTCCTGTCCGGACGCCGGCAACCCGATTGTAGGAACCGGCGTCACAGAACCGCCAAGCCGACGGAGCCGTAGCCTGCCCCGCGTGGCGAGAGGGTCGTGCGCGAGGGTGCTGGTCGTGGGGGCGGGACCCTCGGGAATCGCGGCCGCGATCGCCCTGCACGACAAGGGCCACGAGGTGACGGTGGTCGACAAGGCGGTCTTTCCGCGCGACAAGTGCTGTGGGGATGGCCTCACCACCAATGCGCTCCGCCGCCTCGAGGAACTCGGGTTCGACCCGGCTTCTGTCCCCGATTGGCAACAGTGCACCGACGTCGTGATCCGGTCCCCGCGGGGCCGCACCGTGGCGGTCCCGCTCCCCGGCGAGGGGGTCTTTGCCGCCATCGCCCCGCGCGCCCAGCTCGACCATGCGCTGGTGCGACTGTGCCGCGACAAGGGAGTCCGCGTCGAGGAAGGTCGCGCATTCGAGTCGGTCCTTGTGAACGACGGATCGCGCGTGGTGGCCGTTGTCGAGGGACTCGGCGAGATCGAGGCGGACTGGATTGTCGCCGCAGACGGCATGTGGTCGCCGGTGCGACGCTCACTCGGGCTCTCCGAACCCGGGTACCTCGGTGAGTGGCATGCCTTCCGGCAGTACGCCCGCAACGTGACGGGCACGGCCGCGCACACTCTGCACGTGTGGTTCGATTCCGATCTGTTGCCCGGGTATGCGTGGTCGTTCCCGCTCCCCGGGGGCCGCGCCAATGTCGGCTTCGGCATGCTGCGGCGCGACGGTGAGTCGATGCAGGCGATGCGCGAGATCTGGGCCGATCTCCTCGCACGGCCGCACGTCAGAGACGCACTCGGACACGCTGCCGAGATGGAGGACCGCCACACCGCATGGCCGATCCCGGCGCGCGTCGACAAGGCGGTGCACTCCTCGGGTCGGGTGCTGTTCGTGGGTGATGCGGTCTGTGCGACCGATGTGATGACCGGCGAGGGACTTGGTCAGGCACTCGAGTCGGGAGCGGCCGCGGCCGCGGCGATCGATGGCGGTGGCTCGCCCACCGAGGTTCGCGCACGTCACTCCCGCGAACTCGGGAATCTGTTCCTCGCCGACCACCGGATGTCGACCGTGCTCGGCAAGATGCTCGGCCGGGTGTCGCTCGCCGAGACGGCACTGCGAATCGTCGACACGAACAGCTGGACCAGACGCAATTTCGCCAGGTGGATGTTCGAGGACGAGGCCCGTGCGGTCGCGCTCACGCCCCGCAGGTGGCACCGCGGATTCCTCGGCCGGCCCGGCGCGTGGGCGGGCGCGTCCGAGCGCTGATCCGTCGGCCCGCTTCGGCGGGGTGCGCGCACACGGGTATACGGTTGCCCGCATGAAGACCCGTCTCACCGAAATGCTCGGAATCGAACTGCCCGTCATGCTCGCCGGAATGGGCGGCGTGTCCTACAGCGACCTCGTGATCGCGGTGTCCGAGGCCGGCGGCATCGGCACCTTCGGCGCCGCGCCCATGAGCACCGAGTTGCTCGTCGAGGAGATGGCACGCGTGCGCGCCGCGACGAGCAAGCCCTTCGGTGTCGATCTGCTCACCGCCTCCCCGGACTCCGTGGCGCGCAACATCCGCGCCGTCATCGAGGGCGGGGCGAGCATCTACGTGGCGGGCCTCGGCGTGCCGCGCGAGGTCGTCGATGAGCTCCACCGGCACAACATCCTGGTGGGTTCGGTCTGCGGAAAGGTGCGCCACGCTGTCGCCGCCATGGAATCGGGATGCGACTTCGTCGTCGCACAGGGCACCGAGGCCGGTGGCCACACCGGCCAGATCGCCACGATGGCGCTCGTGCCCCAGGTGGTCGATGCGGTGAAGGGCAAGGTGCCGGTCGTGGCAGCCGGCGGACTCTTCGACGGGCGCGGTCTCGTCGCATCGCTCGCACTCGGCGCCGAGGGCGTGTGGATGGGCACGAGGTTCATCGCCACGCACGAGGCGCACACCGGTCGCGGCTTCAAGGAAAAGATGCTCGAGACCCCCGAGGACGGCACCGTCATCTCGAAGGGCTACACCGGCAAGACCTGCCGCGTGATCCGCACCGAGTGGACGAACCACTTCGAGCAGCACCCCGAGGAGTTGAAGCCGTTCCCGCAGCAGGTGATGACCGCGATGCAGGCCGGCGTGCAGCAACTCGGCACCGGACCCGACGTCGATCTCGACACCAACCGCGCCTTCATGGCCTGTGGCCAGGCGGTGGGCGCGATCGATGCGATCAAGCCCGCGCGCCAGGTGGTCGAAGAGATCATGGATGACGCGCGTCGCACGCTGAAGAGACTCGCCGCGATCTCCTGATCGCCCGTCGATCCCGTCCCGGCACGACCGGGTGCACCTAGTCTTCCCGGGTGTTCTCCCTGCTGCGGCGCAACCGCAACATCCGGTTGTTGTTCTCGGCCCAGGTGGTGTCGTACCTCGGTGATTGGTTCACCTTCGTCGCGCTCGCCGGTCTCGTCGAGGACCTGACCGGGTCGAGCTTCCTCGTCTCGATGGTGCTGGTGGCCTTCTCGCTCCCCTCGTTCCTGATGTCACCGGTTGCCGGCCCCGTCGCCGACCGCTTCGACCGGCGCCGGATCGTCGTCGTCGTCTCGATCGGACAAGCAGTCGCGGCACTGGGACTGCTGCTGGTCGGCGAGGGCACGGTCTGGCTCGCCTTCGTGTTCCAGAGCGTCATCACCGCACTCGCCTCGTTCGTCGGGCCCGCCACCGGTGCTGCGGTGCCGAACCTCGTCGACAACGACGAGGATCTGCGGCGGGCCAACTCACTCTTCGGGAGCACCTGGGGTGTGATGCTCGCCGTCGGGGCGGGATTGGGCGGGGTCTTCTCCGCGGCGTTCGGCCGCGACGCCGCGTTCATCGCCGACGCCGTGTCGTTCGTGGCCGCCGCCGCACTCATCGCCGGGATACGTCGCCCGATGCAGGAGCAGCGCTCGGCAACAGCCACCCGGCGCGTGCGACCGATCGCCGACATGTCAGAGGCCGCCCGTCTCGCGCGCAGCAACAGGGTGATCATGGCGCTCATGGCGTCGAAGGCCACGTTCGCCGTCGGTGCGGGGATCGTGAGCCAATTGGCGGTGCTCGCCTCGAGCGCCTTCGATGCCGGCGACGCCGGACGCGGTGCGCTGCTGGGGGCACGCGGGGTCGGGTCCGGACTCGGCCCGATCATCGCGGCACGGATGGTCGGTCGCGACATGCCCAAGCTCTTGCGCGTGTGCGGTCTCGCCGGCCTCGGGTTCTCGGTCGCCTACCTGCTGGCCGGGCTCAGCCCCGTGCTGTGGGTGGCATGCATCTGCGTGGCCGTTGCCCATCTCGGCGGCGGAGCGCAGTGGACGCTGTCCACGATGGGTCTGCAGATGGAATCACCCGACGAGTTGCGGGGTCGGATCATCGCGGGAGATTTCGCCCTCGTCACGTTGATGCTGGGCGTGACCAGCGCACTCGCCGGTGCCGTCTCGGAGGCGATCGGTGTGCGCCCGACGGTCGTGGTGTTCTCGGCGATGGCCGCGACGGCCTCGTGCACCTATCTTGCGGCGACGTCGCGACTCAGGCGGCGTCTGCGCACCGAACAGCGGCCTCGATGAGCCCCGCCCGGCGCGGGTCGGGCTCATAGGTCGTCAGCATGGTGTTCATCACGTAGGCGAAGGCGAGATCGCGCGAGGGCTGGGCGAACGCACACGAACCTCCTGCCCCGTCGTGGCCGAAGCTCGTGGGCCCCGCCCACTGTGTGCGCTCGCTGTGCATCACGAATCCGCGCGCGAACACCGTCTCTTCCTTCAGCACGAGGTCCACCTCGCCCGCGGGTGTCTCCGACGTCGTCGCGGCCGCGACGGTCGCCGACTCGAGCAGGCGCACGCCGTTCATCTCCCCGATGCACGCCGCATAGATCGTGGCGAGGCTGCGGGCATTCGTGATCCCGTTCGCGCCGGGCACCTCGGCCGCGCGCACCTCGGGTCGGTTGAACACGCCCGGCCCGTACGTGCCGAGCAGCGAGAGTGCCTTGTCGCCCGTGGTGCCGGGTCCGGCACGCTCGGCCATGAGTCGTGCGATCTCGAGCGGGAACTTCGGGATGGGGTGGGCCATGATGTGGGCCACCCGACCTTGGAGCGCATCGGGCAGACCGATCCACATCTCCACGCCGAGCGGTTCGGCGATCTCGCCGCGCACGAACTCACCGAGACTCTTGCCGGTGACGCGACGCACGAGCTCGCCCGCGAGCCACCCGAAGGTGAGCGCGTGGTATCCGTGCCCCGACCCGGGGGCGAACAACGGCTCCATCCCCGCGAGGTGCGCAGTGATCGTCGACCAGTCGAGGGTGTCGGCGAGCGGCAACTGCGATGCGGTCGTGTAGAGCCCCCCGCGATGCGCGAGCAACTGGGCCACGGTGATCTCGCCCTTTCCGCCGGCGGCGAAGTCGGGCCAGTACTCAGCGACGCGCGCGTCGTAGTCGAGCAGGCCACGCTGCACGCACATCGCAACTGCGATCGAGGCGATGCCCTTGGTGGTGGAGAACACCAGTTGCAGGGTGTCGGCGTCGTAGGGCACATCGCCGTTCTTGTCGCGATGGCCCCCGACGAGATCCACCACGAGTCGTCCACGGTGCACCACGGCACAGCCGGCGCCACGGTCCATGCCCGAGACCAGGTTCGCCACGAGCACATCCCGCACGGGCTCCCAGCCCGGTGCGACATGGTCGACGTGGAGTGTCATCGCGCGTTGTTCCCGGTGGCCGTCAGCCGTCGATCATCGCGCGGAGCTTCTCGATCTCCTTGACGGGATCGGGACCCACGGGATTGACCGACAACACGGTCACGCCGGCCTCCTTGTAGGCGGCGACGCGCTCCTTGATGAAGCTGGGCGGGCCGACGAGGTTCGCGTTCAGGATCCACTCGGCCGGGATCGCGCCGGCGGCCTCCTCCTTCTTGCCGTCGAGGTACAGGTCCTGCACCTCGACCGCCTCCTTCTCGAAGCCGTAACCGCGGCACACGTCGTTGTAGAAGTTCTTGCCCCGCGCACCCATGCCGCCCACGTAGAGCGCCATGCTCGGCCGTGCGAAGTCGAGGATCTTGGTCTGGGCCTCGCCGGTCAGCGACTCGTCGATGGCGAGCATGCCGCCCGCCGAGATGTCGAGACGCGCACGCGACGGATCGCGCTTGGCGGTGCCCGCCTTGAGCGAATCACCCCACACGCTGTGGTACTTCTCGGGATAGAACATGATCGGCAGCCATCCGTCGGCCATCTCGGCCGTCGCCTCGACGCTCTTGTCCTTGAGCGAGGCCCACCAGATCGGGATGTCGGCGCGCACCGGGTGGTTGATGATCTTCAGCGGCTTGCCGAGCCCCGTGCCCTGACCTGCCGGCAGCGGCACCTGCACGGTCTTTCCGTCGAAGCTGAGCGGCTCCTCACGCTTCCAGACCTTGCGGCAGACCTCGATGTACTCCTTGATCCGCTGCATCGGCTTCTCGTAGGGCACGCCGTGGAAGCCCTCCACCACCTGGGGCCCCGAGGCACCGAGACCGAGGATGAAGCGCCCGTCGGAGATGTAGTCGCACCCGGCGGCGGTCATCGCCATCAGTGCCGCGGTGCGCGAGTACACGTTCACGATTCCCGTGCCGATCTCGACGCGGTTCGTCTTGGCGGCGAGGTAGCCGACCTGCGAGATCGCATCGAAGCTGTACGCCTCGGCCACCCACACCTGGTCGAGTCCGGCCTTCTCGAGGAGAACGACACGGTCGACCGCCTCCTTGAATCCACCGGCGTAGTTGATTCCCATCGACAACTTCATGCTGTTCCCTCCTGATCGGGTGCGTTCCCGCACCATACTTGGGGCGTGACGACGGTGCCCACCCCGGAGATGATCCCCGTGCGCGACGGCACCCGTCTCGCGGTGCTCCGCTGGTCCGAACCCGGCACCCGTGGTGCCCCCGTGGTTCTCGTCCATGGGTTGGCCTCGAACGCGCGCCTCTGGGACGGTGCGGCCCGCTCGCTCTGCGAGCGAGGGCACGGTGTGGTCGCTGTCGACCTGCGCGGCCACGGACTCAGCGACAAACCCGACACGGGGTACTCGGTCGCCGATGTCGCCGACGATGTCGCCGACATCCTGACGGCCCTCGCGCGCGGCGAGTGGACGCGCCCGCTCGTGTGCGGGCAGTCGTGGGGCGGGAACATCGTCGTTGAACTCGCGGCTCGCCACGGCGCGGCGGTGCGGGGAGTCGTCGCCGTCGACGGCGGCACGATCGAGTTGTCCCGGGCGTTCCAGGAGTGGGAGGACTGCGAGTCCGCGCTCGCCCCTCCGCGACTCGAGGGCATGAGATTCGACCGCCTGCGTTCGCTGATCGCCGCCTCGCACCCGGATTGGTCCGACGAGGCCGTCGACGGACAGATGCACAACATGGAACGACTCGATGACGGCACGATCCGGCCCCGACTCGAGCGTCACCGCCACATGACGATTTTGCGCGGGTTGTGGGAGCACTCGCCCGGGTCGTTGTGGTCGTCGATCGATGTTCCCGTGCTGTTCGCACCCGCGGTCCGCGACGATGCGCACTCGCGCGCCAAGCGCGAGCAGATCGCCGATGCTCTCGCGACGCTCGGGCGTGCCGATGTCGCGTGGTTCGAGGGCGCGGACCACGACCTGCACGCCCAGCACCCGCATCGCTTCGCCGATGTGGTCGATGCACACCTGCGCACGGGAATCTTCGCGTGAGCCTCCCCCGCGTGCTGACCATCATGGGCTCGGGCGAGACCTCGCCGACCATGGTCTCGACCCACCGTCGACTCGTCGCGCGACTCCCCGAACCCGTGCGCGCCATCGTGCTCGACACCCCCTACGGGTTCCAGGAGAACGCGCCCGAACTCGCCGCCCGGGCGGTCGACTACTTCCGCACCTCGGTGAACATCGAGATCGCGATCGCCGGTCTCCTGCGCCTCCATGACACGCACGTGCCCGCCGACCCGCTCACTGTCGAGCGCGGGCTGCGTGCGGTCGAGGAATCGGGATATGTCTTCTCAGGCCCCGGCTCGCCCACCTATGCCCTGCGCCAGTGGGCGGGCACGCCCGTTCGGGACATCATCTCGGACAAATTGCGCACGGGTGGGATCGTCACGTTCGCGTCGGCGGCCGCCCTCACGCTCGGCCGCGTCACCGTGCCGGTGTACGAGATCTACAAGGTGGGCGCCGATGTCGCCCGTCTCGACGGACTCGACATCCTCGGTGCGCTCGGGATCGACGCCGCGGTGATCCCGCACTGGGACAACGCCGAGGGTGGGCACCACGACACGCGGTTCTGCTACCTCGGCGACACACGCCTGGCGATCTTCGAGTCGATGCTCGACGACGAGACATGGGTTCTGGGTGTCGACGAGCACACGGCGCTCGTCATCGACATCGACGCGGGCGAGGCGTCCGTGGCGGGCAACGGCACCGTTACCCTCAAATGCCGCGACCACTCCCGGGTGTTCTCCTCGGGAGAGACGATGACACTGGACCATCTCAGGGACCCGTGGACGAGCGTTACCACGGGGGCGTCGACCGGGCGCACCCCGGGATCGGGCGCCGTCGGGTCTGTGATGGTCGAGACCGGGACGGTCGAGGCGGGATCACCCGCCGGACTCGGCGCCGAGGCCGACCGTGCACGCGCAGGGTTCGACGCCGCGATCGCGGCGCGCGACTCGGCTGGTGCCCTGCGCGTGTGCCTCGCGCTCGAGCAGGCGCTCCACGACTGGTCGGGCGATGCCACTCAGAGCGACGACCGCGACCGCGCACGCCATGCATTGCGTTCCATGATCACCGCGCTCGGCAACGCGGCCGCCGGGGGCGTGCGCGACCCGCGCGAGATGGTCGGGCCGTTCGTGGAATCGATGCTCGAGGTGCGCCGCATCGTGCGCGCCGAGAAGCGCTACGACCTCTCCGATGTGATCCGCGACGCGTTCACCGCGCTCGGAGTCGAGGTCCGCGACACCTCCGGGGGTGTCGAATGGGATCTCCGCGCACCGGAGTGAACGCGCGCGACGTCACACGTGGTGGAGATGGGCGATCCGCGCGCGTCCCCGCACGCCGCTGACCGCGTACGAGGCCACGAAGAACACCGTCGCCACGAGGATCACCGTCGCGCTCGCCGACAGGTCGAGGTGGTACGAGATGTTCATCCCGAGGAACCCTGCCACCGCCCCGATCAGCGGTGACAACCACAGCATGCGCGAGAACGAGTTCGTGAGCATCCGCGCCGTCGAGGCGGGGATCACCAGCATCGCCGAGATGAGGAGAGTGCCGATCACCCGCATGGTCACCAGGATCGTCAGCGACAGCATCACCATGAGGAGGGCCTCCACGCGCGGCACCCCCACCCCGCTCACCTCGGCGACCTCGGGGTCGAACGTGGCGAACAGCAGACGACGGTAGGCGAGCACCACTGTTGCAACGGTGGCCACCGACACCAACGCGACGGCCACGATGTCGGTGGTGTCGACGCCGAGGATGCTGCCGAAGAGCACCGCCTCGATGCTCTTGCGCGCCTGCCCGTAGCGGTTGATGAGCGCCAGCCCGAGTGCGAACGAGGCCGTGGTGACCACGCCGATGGCGGCATCGGCACCGATGATGCGCCGGCGGGCGATGCGCCCGATCAGGAGTCCGGAGGCGACACCCCAGACTCCGGCACCGAGGAAGAAGTTCACCTGCATCACCGCCGATGCCGCGGCACCACCGAACACCGCGTGCGACAGTCCGTGGCCGATGTAGCTCATGCCCCGCAGCACCACGAACACCCCGAGGATCCCGCACAGGGCGCCGGCGAGCGTGGCCACGAACAAGCCGTTCGTGAAGAACTCGAACTGGTACGGGGTCCAGATCCCCGCGACGAGGCTCATGTCGCAACGCCGAACCGTCGGACGGCATCCTCAGAGGCCGTGTCGAGGACGACCGCCACTCCCCCGTGCAGGAGAACCTCCATCGGGGCGCCGTAGGTCTCCTCGAGCACCGCGGGTGTCAGCACCTCGAGTGGCGCACCATCGGCGACGATCCGCTTGTTCATGCAGACCACTCTCGGCAGGTGGGCCGCGAGTCCGTTCAAGTCGTGGGTCGTGAGCACGATCGACACACCATCGTCGTGCAGGTCGGCCAGGAGATGCAACACCTCATGGCGCGTGCGCACATCGACTCCCGAGGTGGGCTCGTCGAGCACCAGCAACTCGGGCCGGTGGAACAATGCCCGCGCGACGAAGACCCTCTGCTGCTGGCCGCCCGAGAGTTCGCGGATATGGCGATCACCGAGTCCCCCGAGACCGAGACGCTCCAAGACCGTCTCTGCCTCGGTCCGCTCCCCGGGTGTGATGCGCGGCGAGAGTCGTGCACGCGAGCGCGTCATCACCATCACCTCGAGGACGGTGACCGGAAAGTTCCAGTCGACCGACTCCACCTGGGGCACATACGACATGCGCAGCCCCGGCTTCTTCGTCACGTGCCCGTGGACCGGCTTGACCGTCCCGAGGATGGCCCGCAGGAGCGTCGTCTTGCCCGACCCCGACGGCCCGACCACGCCGACGAAGTCGCCGTGGCGGATCTCGAAGTTGACGTTCGAGATCGCCAGGGTCTGGTCGTAGGCGCACGACAGGTGCGCGCACTCGACCAGGAGCTCGTGGCTCACTGCGGGTAGAAGGCCTTGTCGACCAATCCCACGTCGAGGTTCACCGCTTCGATCACCGAGGGGTCGCCACCGAGTGCCTTCACCATCGTGGCGAAGTTGTACTTCATGAGCCCCGCCCACGAGTGTTGCAGTTCGCCGGGCTTGCCGGGCAGGTCGTCATCGCGGAGCGTGTCGATGTAGGTCGCACCGGTCTCCTTGCCGATCTGCTCGAGCACTGGGGAGGGGAACACCTCACTGCCGAAGATCGCGGGCACCTTCTCGAGCTTGACCTGCTCGATGATCGTCGCGATGTCCTGGGGGCTCGGCTCCTCGAACGACTGGGGTTGGATCGCCCCGATCACCTCGTAGCCGTAGTTGAGGGCGAAATAGGCGTATGCGTCGTGGTAGGTCAACAACTTCCGGTTGCGGATCGGCACAGTCGCGGTCGCCTCGGTCATCGCCTTGTCGAGTGCAGAGACAAGCTGCGAGGCCGTCACGTAGTTCGTGTCGTACTTGTCCGCATTGGCGGGATCGAGCCTCGTGAGCGCATCGCGCACGACGGTGAGCATGTTGAGAACCATCGGCGGGTTCGTCCAGATGTGGGGGTTCGGCTTTCCGCCCTCCTTGGGGAATGAGAAGTCGTAGACCCAACCGCTCTCGGGCAGGATCGCCGTGCCGATCTCGCAGATGATCGATCCGGTGATGTTCTGCGAGGCGAGCTCCGACGTGGGCTCCTCGAGTCCGAGACCGTTCAGGAAGATCACGTCGCTCTTGGTGAGCAGTTCGGCCACGCTCGGGGGCGGCTCGTAGGTGAGCGAGTTCGTGCCCTCGGTCACGATGCCGACCACGTTCGGGCCGAGGTCGCCGGCGATCATGGACACGATGCTCGTGATCGGCGCGACCGTGGTTGCCAGGTTCGCCACATCACCCATCGGGGCGACGGTCCGCTTGCACTCCGCCATCGCATCCTGGGCCAATTGGTCCGAGACCGCGGCGGGATCGGTGAGATCCTCGGCGGGCGGCTGGCTGACGGTGTCGGAGGGACTAGTGGACGTGGAGCACGCGACCAGCGACATTGCCGCGACCAGGGACATGGCGACAGAGACTGTTTTCTTCATTCCATCATTCTAGGGCCGCTGTCCCATCTGCCGGAGAAGGTTCAGTTGACCTGGCGTTCGCGGCCGACCCAGTACGGCGCACGGAGATCCTTCTTCAGGATCTTGCCGCTGGGGTTGCGCGGGAGTGCCTCGATCCAGTCGATGCTCGTCGGGCACTTGAACTTCGCCAGGCGCTCCTTCGCGAACTCGATGATCTCGCGCTCGGTCACCTCGACCCCGGCCGCCTTCACCACGATGGCCTTGACCGTCTCGCCCCACTTCTCGTCGGGCACGCCGATCACCGCGATGTCGGCGATGCCGGGGTGACTCATCAGCGCACTCTCCACCTCCGCGGGGTACACGTTCTCGCCGCCCGAGACGATCATGTCCTTCACGCGGTCGTGGATGTAGATGTAGCCATCGGCGTCGGTGTACCCGGCGTCACCGGAGCGGAACCAGCCCTGGGCGTCGATCGATTCGTCGGTGGCCTTCTGGTTGTTCCAGTAGCCCTTCATCACCTGGGGCGACTTGATCCAGATCTCCCCCACCTCGCCGACGGGCATGTCCTTGCCGGTCGAGGAGTCGACGATGCGGATCTCCACGCCCGGCGCGGGGACTCCGCACGAGCGCAGACGATGGGTGTTCGGGCCCTTCGGATCGTGATCCGAAGCGGGCAGGAGGGTGGTCGCGCCGGTGGTCTCGGTGAGGCCGTACACCTGCATGAAGTCGCACTTGAATGTCTCGACGCTCTTGGTGAGGACGTCGAGCGAGATCGGCGACGCCCCGTAGACCATCAGACGCAGGCTCGAGAAGTCGGCCTCTGCCACGCCGGGCATGATCAACATGAACTGCAGGACCGCGGGCACGAGGAACGCGTGCGTGATGCCGTGGCGCGAGAAGATCTGGATCAGATCGTTGAAGTCGAGATCGCGAACGATGATCGATTGCGCGCCGACGTACTGACCGGCGGTGGCCCATCCGCCACCACCGATGTGGAAAAGCGGCATCGCGACGAGGTTCACCATGTCATCGGACAGCTTCCAGAAGTCGCGCGCACCGGGGAGCAGGCAGAAGAAGTTGTGGTTCGTGAGCATGACACCCTTGGGGCGACCCGTGGTGCCGCTCGAGTAGAGCTGGAACGCGACATCGCCGTCGGCCGAGGGCACCTGCGGGTCGGTGGCGGAGGCTCCGGCGAGCCATGTCTCGTACTCCACGTCGCCACCGTCGGCGCCGATCGTCACCACGAGGGTGGTGTGCACCAGGTTGCCCCTGATCGACTCGAGCACGGGGACGAAGTCCTTGTGCACCACGAGAACCCTTGCATTCGCATCGTTCACGATGAACTCGACCTCGGGCGGCGCCAGACGCCAGTTGATGTCGCACGACACCGCGTTCAGGAGCGCGCAGCCGTAGAACACCTCGAAGTGCTCGATCGAGTTCTTGTCGAGGAAGGCGACCCGATCCTGGGCGCCGACACCGGCCGCACGGAGCGCATTGGCGACGCGTGACGCGCGCTCGTAGAGCTCGGACCAGGTCCGCGTGCGCGGCCCCTCGACGAGTGCGACGTCGTTCGCCTTTCCCGCGCCGTGTATGCGAACGATGTCTCCGACGGTGGTGGGTGCTGCTGCCATGGACGCAAGTTACAAGACCCCGTGCACCCGTGAAAACGGGGCGGTGCGAGAAATCAACCCGGTCGCGCCACCTCAGCGCGGCGTCAACCGGAGGTGGAATGATTTCACGGCCCGCGCGAAGATGTTCGCCTCGACATCGGGCTCCGTCACCGGCACCAGATCACGCGACCGGGTCGACAGTTCCTTGAACACCGCAACCAACACCGAGCGCGCCATGTTCGCCCCGACGCACAGGTGGGTCCCGAATCCGAACGACAGATGCGGGTTCGGCGACCGCCGAATGTCGAACTCGAACGGTCTGTCGAAGACGGCCTCGTCGCGGTTCGCCGACGGGTACAGCATGATCACCCGGTCACCCTCGGCCACCGGCTGGTCACCGATCCGGGCGGGCGAGGCCACCGTGCGGAAGAAGTTGTTCAGTGGCGTCACCCACCTCAGCACCTCCTCGACCGCTCCGGGCACGAGTGTCGGATCGGCAGCCATGGCATCCCATTGATCCGGATGGTCACACAGGACCCTCAGCCCGTGGCTGATCGCAGTGCGCGTCGTCTCGGCACCGCCCGCGATGAAGAGGCCCACCTCGTGGAAGATCGCCTCGGGTGGCAGTGGTTGGCCGTCGATGCGCGCATGGGCCCAGATCGACATGAAGTCGTCCCGCGGACACGTCGCGCGGTCGGCCATGATCGGGGCCATCGCGGCCAGGAACTCCCGGTTCGCATCGATGAACTCGACCATGGTGGCCTCGTCGCGGTCGCGCATGTCGGTGCGCATCAGCCGCTCGCTCCAGGACTTCACCTGTTCCCAATCCGACTCCTCGAAACCGAGCAGCCGCGCGGTGAGCCGCGCGGGGAGCTGTCCCGCGAGTTCCGAGACGACCTCGAACGAGCCCTTGTCCATGCACTCAGAGACGAGGTCGGCCACGAGTGATGCGATGTCAGCCTCGCGCTTGGCGACTCCCGCACGCGTCAACTCGGGTTGCACGAGCATGCGCTGCTGGCGATGACGAGGGTCGTCCTGGGCGATCATGTTGCACTCGCGCGGCTCCCAGATCGCGCGGTACCCGCGCCCCGAGACGAACACCGTCGAGCGGCGCTCGACATCCATCACGTCGGCGTGGCGCGTCACGGCCCACAATCCGTTCGCGTGGTCGCGGTACACGGGCTCGTTCGCGCGCATCCACGACCACATCTCGTGCGGATTCTGCGCGTACAGCGCGGGATCGAGGAGGTCGACCTCGGGGCGTTCGGCGGCGGACATGGAACCGGACACTACGACCCCGGTTCCCCCGCGTGCGACGCGCGCGCGGCGCCGGCCCGTGTGCCGGCCCACGGCGATCCGCGAGTCGGATCGGGCTCGACCGGGAGGCCGAGCACCTTCTCGCCGAGGATGTTCTTCTGCACCTCGGTGGTGCCGCCGCCGATCGTGAGTGCGCGGGAGAACATGTAGCCGCTGTACCAACTGCGCGACGCGAGTGTCTTGACTCCCCCGCGCTCGCCGGTGAGCATCGCCTCGGCTCCCAGGACATCGCGGGCAGCCTCCATGACGCGCTGGCCGTGCTCGTCGGCCATCAACTTGCGGATGCTCGCCTCGGGGCCGGGTTGCTCCCCGCGCAGTCGCGCCGAGATCGTGCGCAGGCGGATGATGTCGAGCACCTTCTCCTCGCAGTGGAGCCTCGCGAGCCGGTGGCGCATGACATCGTCGAGGCGCCCCCGGCTCTGGCACTCGGCAATCAGATCCGATGCGGTCGGGCCCTGGCCCCACAGTGCACCTCCCGTCGACAGCGAGACGCGCTCGTTGCCGAGGGTGACCTTTGCGAGTCGCCATCCATCGTTGACCTCTCCCACGACGTTGGCGTGGGGTATCCGCACATCGGTGAAGAAGACCTCGTTGAAGCTCTGCGCCCCCGCCATGTTGGTGATGGTGCGGATCTCGATCCCCGGGGCGTCCATCGGGCAGATGAAGTAGGTGATCCCCTCGTGCTTGGGGCGATCGGGGTCGGTGCGCGCGATGAGGATGCCGAATCGCGAGTAGTGGGCTCCCGTCGTCCACACCTTCTGACCGTTGACGACCCACTCGTCGCCGTCCCGCTCGGCCCGCGTCGACAAACCCGCGAGATCGCTCCCCGCACCGGGCTCGGAGAACAACTGGCACCAGATCTCCTCGCCGGCGAGCGCCGGAAGTACGTACCGCTTCTTCTGTTCCTCGGTGCCCGCGTGGATGATCGTGGGGGCGGCCCACCCGATGCCGATCTGATTCGAGGGTCGCTTCACTCCGGCGCGGGCGAACTCGTCGTCGATCACGATCTGGGTGAGCGGATCGGCGCCGAGACCCCACGGCTCGGGCCAGTGCGGAGCGACATAGCCGGACTCGGCGAGTTGACGCGCAGTGGGATCGGGGTTCGTCGCGAGCCATTCGCGCACCGCCACGCGACGCGGATCATTCTCCGGCGGGAGGAACTGCTCCATCGCCGACACAGTACGCAGGACCGCACTCCGACACCGACTTGACTCGAATCTGGATGCCTCGCACTTGGTTGCCCGGCACATGACCGCCTCGTCCCTGGGCGCCGACCGCGCACTACCGTGATCAACCATGACGGACTCCCCGACAACAGAGGTTCTCGACCTGTTCCGTGCCGAGGCCGCCGCATGGCTCGCCGCGAACCGACACCATGCACCGCGTGACTACGGGGCGATCTGCCCGCCCGATCTCATGGACACCGCGCGTGAGTGGCAGCGTCGCCTCCACAATGACGGCTGGGCGGGCATCCACTGGCCGACCGATCACGGTGGACGCGGACTGACACCGGCACATCAAGGTGTCTGGCTCGAGGAATGCGCGAAGGCATCGGTGCCTGCTGTCCTCAACATGGTCGGACTGGTGCTCGCGGGTGGCGCCGTGATGGTCTTCGGAACCGACGAGCAGAAGGCGCGTCACCTTCGCGCCACTCTCTCCGCCGAGCACGTGTGGTGCCAATTGTTCTCCGAGCCCGGCGCGGGGAGCGACCTCGGGTCGCTCTCCACGCGGGCCGAACGCGACGGCGACGAGTGGGTCGTCAACGGCCAGAAGGTGTGGTGCAGTGGCGGACGCGCCAGCAATTGGGGCATCCTGATGGCGCGCACCGATTCCTCCGCCCCGAAGCACGAGGGCATCTCGTTCTTCCTCTGTCCGATGGATGCGCCCGGGATCGAGGTGCGCCCGTTGCGCCAGATGACCGGCGAGGCCGAGTTCGACGAGGTCTTCTTCACCGACGCCAGGATCCCCGCCGACAGCCTGATCGGTCCGCTCCACGGGGGCTGGGGCGTGGGGATGGCGGTCCTCACGAACGAACGCGGACACATCGGGGCGAGCGTGATCGGTCTCGAGCGGCGCCTCGAATCGATGGCATCTCTCGGCAGGGGACGCGAGGGGGATGCGCGCCTCGACCCGACCGCACGCCAGAGCCTCGCCTCGCTGCTCTCGCGTGGTCACGCCTTCAAGGCCATGGCCCAGACACAAGGGCCCGTCGCCTCCACTGCGTCGTCATTGATGAAGCTCGGGATCACCGAGATGATGTTCGATGTGGCGATGTTGCGTGGCGCGGTCTCGGGTGCCGATGCGATGCTCGAGAGTCCCGATGCCACGGGGATGCTCGCCGCACCCGGTGGCCGCATCGCCGGGGGGTCGAGCCAGGTGCAGCGCAACATCATCGGCGAACGCTTGCTGGGCCTGCCCCGTGAACCGAAGCCATCGGGACCCGCGCCGGGCACCACCGGGAGCGCAGGACGATGACGGCCCACATCGCGTGCTCGGACGCCACGGCCATTGAGTCGCTCGATGGCGTGCGGATCGTCGTGCACGCCTTCGGCGGGGCCGGCCCGCCGGTGCTGCTGTCGCATGCCACGGGATTCCACGCGCATTGTTGGGAACCCTTGGCCGCGAACCTCGCGCGCACGCACCGGGTGTTCGGTCTCGACCATCGCGGCTATGGCGACGCCGAGACGGTCGACCCCGCATCAATCTCGTGGCGCAGCTACGGCGACGACGCGCTCGCGGCCGCGCGTCATGTGTCGATGTTGACCGACGGTGCACCGATCGTCGGGGTGGGTCACTCCATGGGGGGCGCCTCGCTCCTCATGGCCGCGCACCGTGAGCCGGCGTTGTTCGATTCGCTGTTCGTCTTCGAGCCGATCGTGTTCCCCCCTCCCGATCCGGCCGCCGCAGACCGACCCGAGAGCCCGCTCCCGGCAGGTGCGCGGCGGCGGCGAGCGTCGTTCCCCTCGTTCGAGGCCGCGCTCGAGAACTTCGCGTCCAAGCCTCCGCTCGTCTCGTTCCACCCGGCGGCGCGCGAGGCCTACGTGCGCCACGGCTTCAAGCCATCGGCCGACGGCATCGAGCTGAAGTGCCTCCCCGAACACGAAGCGCGCACCTACGAGACCGGCGGCACGAGCGGTGCATGGGACGATCTCCCCGAGGTCACGGTGCCGACATGGGTGGTGTCGGGTGCGCTCGCCGCGTTCCAACCCTCGTCGTTCGCGATCCGCGTGGCCGAGAGAATTCCCGGCTCGACCTATGTCCAGTACGACGAGATGGGTCACTTCGGTCCACTCGAGAAGCCGGACATGATCGCCGAACTCATCGAGCGCACTCTCGCGTCGCGCCGATGACACCGGCCGCCGAGCGTCTCGACGCCCGCATCGATGCCCTGCTCGAGCCGGCACGGCGCAGTCGTGCGGTGCGTGCACTCTTCGGAGCCGCGAGCACGGTCGGGGACTTCAGCATCATCTGGCACGTGATCGGGTTCGTGCCCCGCGGAAGGGGGCGCGCCCCAAAGCCCTCTCCGGGG
>JBJTCB010000029.1:0-5165 GCA_046091605.1 Actinomycetota bacterium
AGACCGAGCGACTGGGCGCCCAGTTGCACCGCCGAGGGGAAGCACGAGTACAGATCCACGATGTCGATGTCGTCGATTCCGACACCGGCGAGCTCGAGCACACGCCGACCCGCGAGTGAGATGGCCGGGGTATCCCAGAAGTGTTGACGATGCGAGACGAAAGGGTGCTCGTGGGCGTCGCTGCCCGAGTGCGGGAAGATCCACTTGTCGCGCGCGACGCCGAGGGCCGTGGCACGCTCTGCCGAGCAGAGAATGAGCGCGGCCGACATGTCGACGTCGTTGTTCGAGTTCATCATCTTCGGATAGGGGAACCCGATCATCCGGTTCGTCGCCGAGGGAGTGCGGATCTCTTCTGCGGTGAAGGCCTTCTGTGTCCAGGCATAGGGGTTGCGCGCGGCCACCTGGCTGAAGCGCGACCACAGTTGCGAGATGTGCTCCTGGTGGTCGGCGATGGAGCGCCCGGCCCGTGCCCGCAGGGCGGTCTCGAACAACGGATAGATCTGGATCGGCATCACGATCCGGCGCGCGCGCTCTTCGTCCATGTTCATGACGAGGTTCTCGGAGACGAGCGTGGGCTTCTCGTCCGTTGTCCGCCACTGCGGCTCGACACCGGCCTTGCGCATTCGTGCGCGGGTGCGCGTGGTCTCGCCGCCCGTGAGGATCACCAGGTCGACCGTGCCGGCCGCAATCTCGCGCGAGGCGGTGTTCACGAGTGTCTGGGGAGTGTTGCCACCCATCGCCGAGAGTCCGGTCTCGCGCGGGGACAGGCCGAGGTCATCGGCGATGAACCGCGCCGAGTTGCCGTAGTTCCACGAGAGCAGGCTCACCACGCGGATCGCATCGGGTGCGGGCACCGATCCGAGCCCGGCATCGGAGGCCGCACGCTGGATCGCCTCGACCATCATCGCCACCGGGTCGAGGGCATCGTCGATGCCGTCGGCGCGCTGCACCATCTGGCCGACACCGATGAGAACGGGAGTGCGTGGGTCGAGTGTCATGCCCAAACGCTAGGTCCCTGCACGCCCGCGGGCACTACCCTGAACTCGATGTCCCGCATCGCCATTGGCTCCGACCACGCCGGCTACACCCTGAAGAGTCACCTCGTGGATGTGCTCGAGGCCGCCGGGCACCAGGTGAGCGACTTGGGCACGCACTCGACCGAGTCGTGCGACTACCCGCCGATCTGTGCCGCGGTGGGCCGCGCCGTCCGAGATGGCAAGGCAGACCTGGGCATCGTGCTCGGCGGGAGTGGCCAGGGCGAGCAGTTGGCCGCCAACAAGGTGCGCGGTGTGCGCGCCGCGCTCTGCAACGACCTCTACACCGCGCGCATGGCGCGCTCGCACAACAACGCCAATGTGTTGTCGATGGGTGCGCGGGTGGTGGGCGAAGGTCTCGCCGAGGAGATTCTCGCGACGTTCCTCGCGACCCCGTTCGAGGGTGGCCGCCACGAGCGGCGCGTCGCCCAATTGGCCGATATCGAAGCCGAGGAAGCAGGTCGCTGATGCCGTTCCACTCTGATTCCCACCCCGACACGAAAGTCTTCGAGCTCCTCGAGGTCGAGCGGATCCGCCAGACCACCGGGTTGCAGTTGATCGCGAGCGAGAACTTCACCTCGCCCGCGGTGATGCGCGCGACCGGGTCGATCCTGACCAACAAGTACTCCGAGGGATACCCCGGCAAGCGCTACTACGGCGGCAACGTGAACGTGGATGTGATCGAGGCCCTCGCCATCGAGCGCGTCAAAGAACTCTTCGGTGCCGAGCACGCGAACGTGCAGCCGCACTCGGGGGCGAGCGCGAACATGTCGGTGTACCTGGGACTCTTGAACCCCGGCGACACGATCCTCGGGCTCAGCCTCGACCACGGCGGTCACCTCACGCACGGCTCGCCGGTGAATGCGAGCGGCATTCTGTACGACTTCAAGTCCTACGGTGTGACCCCCGGTGACGAGCGGATCGATTTCGACAACGTGCGCGAGTTGGCGCTCGCGCACCGGCCGAAGATGATCGTGGCGGGCACCACCAGTTATCCGCGTCGACTCGATCCCGAGCCGTTCCGCGCGATCGCCGACGAAGTCGGTGCGCTGTTGATGTTCGACATCGCGCACCTGGCAGGTCTCGTGGCGGGTGGCGCGCACCCGAACCCGGTGCCGTTCGCCGATGTCGTCACCTTCACCACGCACAAGACTCTGCGCGGCCCGCGCGGCGGGTGCATTCTCTCGAAGGCCCAGCACGCACAAGCGATCGACAAGGCGGTGTTCCCCGGCAGCCAGGGTGGCCCGCTCGAGCACGTGATCGCGGCCAAGGCAGTTGCCTTCCACGAGGCACTCGACCCGAGCTTCAAGGACTACGCGCACCAGATCGTTAAGAACGCCTCGGCCCTCGCGGCCGCCCTTGCGGCCGAGGGTTTCCGGCTCGTCAGCGGTGGCACCGACAACCACTTGATGGTGGTCGACCTGCGGCCCTTCGACGCCGAGTGCACCGGCAAGGTCGCACAAGTGGTGCTCGACGAGGCCGGGATCACCCTGAACAAGAACACCGTGCCCGACGACCCGCGCAGCCCGTTCGTGACATCTGGAGTGCGGATCGGCACGCCGTCGGTGACCACCCAGGGCATGAAAGAGGCAGAGATGCCCGTGATCGCATCGTTGATCGCGCGCACGCTGCGCCACCGCGACGACAAGGCCGAGGTGGCCCGCATTCGTGCCGAGGTCGCCGACCTGTGCGCGAAGTTCCCGGTGTATCCGAACCCGCTCTGAGCAATCCCTCGGGGACTCTGTGCTGCGTGAGCAGCCCCGATCCTGAATGGACATGCCGAGGCGTCGGGAGCCCCGTGGTGCCGGCTCATTAGGCTCGCCCGGGATGGGGAACTCTGATGGGTGACGTGACGGGGTACCTCATCGTGGGGGCGGTCGCGATCGGTGCGACCGCGGTGACCACCCCGTTGGTGCGGGCCCTCGCCCGGCACAGGGGATGGGTGGCGATGCCCGATGCCCGCAAGGTGCACACCGTGCCGACCCCCGACGTGGGGGGCCTGGCGATGTTCCTGGGATTCCTCGCGGCATTCCTCGTGGCCTCGCAGATGGACCGGTTCTCGCCGCTCTTCGACGGCAACTCCGAACCCCTCGGGGTCGTGCTCGCCGCGCTCGTGATTCTGCTCGTGGGCACCCGCGACGACATCAAAGAGGTGTCGGCGCCCGGGCGCGTGCTCGCCACGGTGTTCTCGGCCCTGGTGCTCGTCTATTTCGGCGTGACGATGTTCTATTTCCGCGTCCCGTTCGTGGGGGTTCTGCAGCTCTCCGACGACTGGATCCCGATCGTGACCGTGGTGTGGTTGCTCGTGATGACCCAGGCTGTGAACCTGATCGACGGACTCGATGGGCTGGCGGCCGGGATCGTGGCGATCGGCTCGATCGCATTCTTCGTCTACGCGCGCCACCTGTCGGGGCTCGGCCTGCTCACCGAGCCCAACATTGGCCCGCTGGTGGCGATCATCGTGGTGGGGATGTGCATCGGCTTTCTCCCGTACAACTTCAACCGCGCGACCATCTTCATGGGCGATGGCGGCGCATACCTGCTCGGTCTGTTGGTCGCGGTCTCGACGAGCGTGGTGGGGGGCAGGGCCGACCCGACCACCCAGGCCTTCAACGGGCAGACGTACTTCTTCCTCGCCCCACTCGTGATCCCGTTGATCATCCTGGGGGTGCCGGTGGTCGACGTGTTGTTCGCGATTATCCGGCGCGTGAGTCGCCGGCAGAGCTTTGCGACCGCCGACAAGGGTCACCTCCACCATCGGTTGATCGCACTCGGTCACGGACCGCGTCGCGCGGTGGCGATCCTGTGGCTGTGGACGGCGTTCTTCTCTGGCTTGGTGCTGTACCCGGTGTTCAACAAGTCGGCGACGAACTTCGCGCCGTTCGGGCTGGTTGCACTGGTTCTGTTCCTCTACACGGTGCTGCACCCCGACCTGCGCAGGCAACAGGAGACGGACAACGAGTCCGACGGGGCGCAGGACGTGACCGCACCCGGCTGACAGGTTGTCCACAGGCCGCCGGCCCATGGGCGGTGGCGGATGCCACACCCATGACCGGCGGCGGGCTTTGGGGGCCCCATGGTGAACTCGCCTACATTGTGTGGCGGTTCACAAAGTCGTGACATCGAGCCCCGAGGAGACCGGTGCGTCTGATCCCCAAGTCCGCCCCGCCCAGGTTCTCGGCGGACTCGTCGTCGAACGGCGCGGAAATGGCCGGTGCGGTCGCGGTGTTCCTCGTGGTCGGTCTCCTTCTTGACTCGTGGCTCGGCACCTCCCCTTGGTGCACGCTCGCTCTCACCCTGTTCGCGGCCGTCGGCCAGTTCGTCAAGATGTGGTTCAACTATTCGGCCCGCATGAATGGCCTCGAGGACGAGCGCAGCCGCATGGCCTCTGGGAGGCGGATGTGACCGTGATCACTGACCGTACGCAGCCCGAGGTCGAGGTGGTGTGGGACATGGTGCGCCGAGCTGTCTTGGCATCACCGGTCTTGCTCGTGCTCGGCTTCGTCATCTGGGGAACCAGCGGTCTTGTCGGGGCAGCGTACGGGTTGTTCCTCATCACGGTGAACTTCGTCGGTTCGGCCTCGTCGATCGCGTGGGCTGCGCAACGCTCGCAGGTGCTCCTGATGGTGGCCGTGATGGGCGGCTATCTCTTCCGACTCGCGTTCCTGTTCGCAACGGTCTGGCCGGTGCGCCACGCCGGGTGGATTTCGGTCCAGTCGTTGTGCGCCACTATGCTCGTGACGCATCTTGGGCTCCTCGTGTGGGAGATCAAGTTCGTCTCGATGTCACTGGCTCACCCCGGCCTGAAACCGCGCCGGACGGGCAAGAACTAAGGAGAAGATAGTGCTCGGACTTGAGTTCCCGCCGATCAACGAGGTGATCCGCTGGAAGGACCTCTTCACGTCCTTCAACAAGATCTCGCTCATCGCCGTGCTCGCGGCACTCATCGGTTCGCTGATTTTCATCCTCGCCTCGCGCTCCGATGCCTCGCAGTCCCCGCGCGGTGCGCGCAACCTCGCCGAGATGATCGTGGACTTCATCGAGAACAACATCGTGATGCAGACGATCGGGAGTGACGGGCTGCGCTGGACACCGTTCCTCACGTCGCTGTTCATCTTCATCTACCTGTGC
>JBJTCB010000030.1:0-60601 GCA_046091605.1 Actinomycetota bacterium
GCGCTGCGCACCGCAGTCAGACGTGGTGACCTGCCAAGGAACGTGTGCGAACTGGTGAACAAACCCAAACTGCAGGCGCCTGCTGTGCAGGCCTGGACGATCGAGCAGGTGGCGCAGTTCCTGACGACCGCAGCCACCACAGGCGATCCGCTGCTGCCTGTGTGGGTGCTGCTGACCGCCGCACCGCTTCGCCGCAGCGAACTGTGCGGCCTGCGCTGGGGCGACATTGACCTGGTGGAAGGCGTGCTGCGCGTAGAACGCACCCGCCACCAGGTCAACGGTCGGCTGTACGACGACACGCCGAAGTCAGAGCGACGCCGCCGCGTGCTGCCACGGACGGAGGTCGCCCGCTGGGCGCTCGCCGCGTGGAAGAACGCCCACGCTGCCGCAGCACAGGCGCTTGGTCACTGGGCAACCGACCGCGTGATGACCGACGCAGACGGAAACGAGATCACGCCGAACGGGCTTTACAAGCGTTTCCAGGCTGCACGCAAGCGTGCTGGGCTGCCTGCGATCAGGCTTCATTCGACACGCTCGACGTTCGGCACCAACTGGCTGCACCAGGGCCGACCGCTGCACCAGTTGTCTGCCCTGCTCGGTCACGCGAACGCAGGCTTTACCTTGCGCACCTACGCGCCCGTCATGCCCTCGCAGACTGCGGAGAGCGTCGCCCAGTACGGCAGCGCCCTACGCGACCTGCTTGACATTGACCTGGCAGGCGTCCTTGGTGCCAACAGTGGTGCCAACCGCGCTGAACCTGGCACCAGCAGCAGCAAGGACTAGGCACACGCACCACGGGAACGCCTGAACTGACAAGGCGTGTGCGCTCACCGCGACACTGCCCGACCAGCGTTCCTGAAAGCGTCTCTTCGTCGCCGCAGATGCGAGCGCGCCCGACGACACCGCCACCGTCGAGGTGCTGGCGCCGATCGCCCGGTTGGCCATCACCGACGAGGTGGATTCCCCGCCGGCACTTGTCACGCCCGGGGCTGGCGTTGACGATGTTGTTGTCGATGCCGGTGCAGTTGTGGTCGACGGAACAGTTGTTGTTGTGGTCGTCGTTGTCGTCGTTGTCGTCGTTGTTGTCGTGCTGGGTTTGACAGCCAGGCCACCCACTGACACTGCGACTGTGCTCGTGTCCGAGGTGTTGTTGCCGAGTTGTCCGGTGGCGTTGTAGCCCCAACACCACACCGCGCCGGTGTCTGTCACCGCGCATGCGTGCGCAAACCCCGCCGCCACGTCGACCACCGTGCCCGTGATCCCCGACACTGCACGCGGCGTCGCCCCCGAGGAATCCCCCGCGCCATCTCCCAATTGGCCGGTGTCATCGCGCCCGAAACACGAGGCTGCTCCGGCGGTGGTTGCGGCGCACGTGAACTTGGCTCCCCCGGCCACACGCACCGCGGCCAGGCCCGCCACTGCGGTGGGCGCGTCACTGTCGGGCACTGCGACAGGGTCGCGACCGATCTGGCCGCGATCGTTGCGACCCCAGCACATGAGTGCACCCGTCGACATCACTGCACACGAATGCTCGTGTCCGGATGCGACCTGCATGGCAGTACCCGCCCCGAGTGCGGCAGTGCCCCGTGGCGTGAGTGCGTTCGAGGTCGATGATGACCCGAGCCTGCCGTTTGTTGCCTGACCCCAACACCACACCGTGCCGACGGCCGCGGTGGCACACACATGGGTGAGCCCTGCGGAAAATCCGGCGGCGGAGAATTCACCCGCCCCGGGAGTTGCCTTCACGCCGGTGACAGTCCCGTGCGAGCCGGGAGCCGCGACACCAGAGGTGGTGCCGTCGCCCCACTGACCGACGGTGTTCGATCCCCAACAGCGCGCGGTGCCGTCGGCGAGCTCGGCACACGTGGTGTTGCCTCCTGCCCCGAGAGTGAGGACGGTCTGACCGAGCACCACTTGCGTCGGCGTCGATGCAGATGCATCAGCGATTCCCAATTGACCGAGTGAGTTGCGACCCCAGCACCACACTGTGCCGTCGTTGGCCAGCACGCAGGTGTGGTTGCGCCCCGCTGCAATCGTCTCGGCCACACGTGCACCGGGAAGTGCGGCCGCGAGTCGTGGCACCAGCGACTCGACCCCTGTGAACCCGGGATCACCCAACTTGCCCGCATCGTTGTCGCCCCAGCACCAGATCCGACCAGTGGTGGCGATCGCACAGGTGTGCGCATCGCCGGCAGCGATCCGCCCGGTGGGGTCGGCATCGGCCGCCGAGACCGTCAGCGGACCGGCCCCCGCACCGGCACCTGCCCCTGCACCTGCAGAATCGACCGAGACAGCGAACCCTCCCACGACAAGGCACGCTGCGAGCGCGGGAGAGGCGAACCTCGGCGACACCCGCGGGGCTCTCCCCTCACCTGCAGACCGCGCAGCCCCCACAGCGCGGCATGGTAACGAGGGTCAGTCGGTCGTACCAGCCGTGTTGGCCCGCTCGTCCTCTGCGATGTCGCGGCGCACTTCGTCCATGTCGAGGGCACGCACTGCACCGATCACCTGCTCGAGTTGGTGCGCGGGCATCGCGCCGGGCTGGTTGTAGAGGAGAATCCCGTCGCGGAACACCATGATCGTGGGGATCGACATGATCTCGAGCGCACCAGCGAGCTGCTGCTCGGCCTCGGTGTCGACCTTGGCGAAGGTGATGTCGGCATGGGTCTCGGAGGCCTGCTCGAAGACCGGGGCGAACGCACGGCACGGCCCGCACCACTCGGCCCAGAAGTCGACGATCGTGATGCCGTCCGAGAGGACGGTCGGCTCGAACGTGTCGAGCGTGAGGGGGGTGGTGGCCACGGGGGTTTCCTTTCGAAGAGGTCTTCCTACCGACTCGATGGCTCGACTCAACCACCCCCCACGAGGCGGGTGGGTCAGAGCACGCCCTGCATCGCGGCGGCATCCACCGTGTTCGACATCAGGCACGCCACCGTCATCAGACCCGTGCCACCGGGCATCGGCGTCACGGCCGAGGCCACCCCGGCGACGGCCGCAAAGTCGACATCGCCCACGATGCCCCGCTCCGTGCGCGAGATGCCCACATCGATCACCACGGCACCCGGCATCACGTGCGCCGCACCGATCGAGTGCGCCACCCCCGTCGCCGACACGACGATGTCGGCACTGCGGCACACCTCGACCAGGTTCTCGGTGCGCGAGTGAGCCAGTGTCACCGTCGCATCGATTCCCTTGCGTGCGAGCAACACCGACAGTGGCAGCCCCACCAGCACCGATCGACCCACCACCACCGCGTGCCGACCGGCGGTCGCGATGCCGTAGTGCGCCAACAACTCGATCACGCCCAAGGGCGTGCACCCGACATGACCGGGAACACCCCTCATCAACCGACCGAGCGAGGCCTCCGTGAGCCCGTCCACATCTTTTGCCGCCGGGATGAGTGCGAGCACCCGCTCGGCATCGAGATGCGGGGGCAGGGGCATCTGCACGAGGATTCCGTGCACCGAGTCATCGGCGGCGAGTCGCGCGACATGATCCTCGAGCACCGATTGGGTGGTGTCGGCGGGCAGCTCGACCTGGACCGACCCGATCCCGACCTCGCCGGCGGTCGCGTGCTTGCTCGCCACGTACCGTCGGCTCGGGCCGTCGTCGCCCACCAGCACGGTGGCAAGGCGCACCACGGGCGAGCCGGCAGCTGCGAGGCGACCCGCCACCCGGGCCAGGACCGCATCACGGGCGGGGCCTCCGCGGAGGATGCGCGCAGTGGGCTCGTTCACCGGCGCAAGGGTAATGAGGTGACCCGACTCGGCCTGTTCCCAAACTCGTGATTAATCCCGACCCGAGAGGTCGGATTTCGGGAAACTGTCCGTATCCTGCCGTCTGACACCACCCGTGCCGCGCACGGACCCTGATGAAGGAGACATGACCCATGGCTGTTCGACTCGGCGACATCGCCCCCGACTTCACCGCCCCCACCACCCAGGGCACCATCACGTTCCACGAGTGGCTCGGCGAGTCGTGGGGAATCCTGTTCAGCCACCCGAAGGACTTCACCCCGGTGTGCACCACCGAGCTCGGCTACGTGGCGCGCATCAAGCCCGAATTCGACAAGCGCAATGTGAAGGTGATCGGCCTGTCGGTCGACCCTGTCGACTCGCACGCCATGTGGGAGGCCGACATCGCCGAGACCCAGGGCACCCCGGTCAACTTCCCGATGATCGGTGATCCGGAGCGCAAGGTCGCCGACCTCTACGACATGGTGCACCCGAATGCGAGCGACACCCTCACGGTGCGCTCGGTGTTCGTGATCGGACCCGACAAGAAGGTGAAGTTGACCATCACCTATCCGGCATCGACGGGCCGCAACTTCGACGAGCTGATCCGCGTCATCGACTCGCTGCAGCTCACCGCCAAGTTCAAGGTCGCCACGCCGGCCAACTGGAAGAACGGCGAGGACGTCATCATCGGCTCGGCCGTCAGCGACGACGAGGCCAAGCAGTTGTTCCCGCAGGGCTGGAAGACCGTCAAGCCGTACCTGAGGGTGCTCCCCCAGCCCAAGTGAACGTCGTTCAGGTGCGACCCGCCCCGCGGGGTTGGCGAGCACCCGGTCGGACATCGGTCATTCACTGGTCTTGGCATGGTTGGGCACCGCATCGCCGCACGACAGACTGGTGACATGACCCCCCGGACCACCTCCACCGTCGCTGCGTGCACGCGCGGCGCCACCAAGATCTACGGCAAGCACGATGCCGAAGTCCGCGCCCTCGACGACGTCAGTGTCGAGTTCCGCGCCGGCGAATTCACCGCGATCATGGGCCCGAGCGGGTCGGGCAAGTCGACCCTCATGCACTGCATCGCCGGTCTCGACGACCTCACCTCCGGCAGTGCCGAGATCGACGGCATCGAGCTCTCGGGCCTGAAGGACAAGGACCTCACCGAGTTGCGCAGGGAGAAGATCGGCTTCGTCTTCCAGTCGTTCAACCTGGTGCCCACCCTCACGGCCGAGGAGAACATCCGGTTGCCACTCCTGCTCGGCAACGAGGACGGCGACGAGGCGTGGATCCAGCAAGTCATCGACACGGTGAACCTGCGCGACCGGCTCACGCACCGGCCGAGCGAACTCTCCGGTGGCCAACAGCAGCGCGTCGCCGTGGGTCGTGCGCTCGCCTCGCGTCCGCACATCATCTTCGCCGACGAACCCACGGGCAACCTCGACTCGACCACCGGCACCGAGATCCTGAAGTTCATGCGCCGCGCCGTCGACGAACTGGGCCAGACCATCGTGATGGTGACCCACGATCCGGTCGCGGCCAGCCACGCCGATCGGATCATCTTCCTCGCCGACGGCAAGGTGGCCGGCGAGATGGTCGAGCCCGACCCGGGCAAGGTGCTCGACCGGATGAAGACACTGGGCACCTGAGCCGATGTTCCGCATCGCACTGAAGAGCATCCTCGGGCGCAAGGCCCGGCTCGTGCTCACCTCGCTCGCCGTGATCCTGGGCACCGCGTTCCTCGCGGGGACCTCGGTGTTCTCCGCGACCTTGAACCGCACCTTCGACAACCTGTTCCAGGACGTCTTCAAGAACATCGACGGCTATGTCCGCTCGACCGAGGTGGTCGAGGGCGACTTCGGCCTTCAAGAGCGCACGCGCATCCCGATCGAGTACGTCGACAAGGTGCGCGCGGTGCCGGGCGTTGCCGACGTGTCCCCCGACATCCAGGCCTTCGCACGGATCATCGCCAAGGACGGCAAGCCCCTCGGCTCCGAGGGCAACGGACCGCCCACCTTCGGATCGGTCGGCGAGGAGTTCGAGGGCGCACTGTGGACGATCGTCGACGGTGCGTTCCCCAAGGGCGCGAACCAGGTCGCACTCGACGAGGCCTCGGCCGAGAACGGCGGATATGTCGTGGGTGACACGGTCAAGGTGGTGGCCCAGGCGGGCAGCCGCGACTTCACCCTCGCGGGCATCGCCTCGTACGGCGATGTGCGCTCCCCCGGCGGAGCCACGTTCGCCCTCTTCGACATGGACACCGCGGCCGAGTTCCTCGGCAAGCCCGGTTTCGTCGACGCGATCCTGGTGGTCGGTGACGGGAGCCGTTCCGATGAAGAGCTCGCCGCCGACATCGACGCGATCTTCGACCCCGCCGCGAAGGTGGAGACACTCACCGGCGCAGAGATCACCAAGGAGACCCAGGACGACATCGGCCAAGCGCTGTCGTTCTTCGGTCTGCTCCTCAGCACGTTCTCGGCGATCGCACTCGGAGTCGGGTCGTTCGTGATCTACAACGTGTTCTCGATCAGCGCCGCCCAGCGCCAGCGCGAGAACGCGCTCCTGCGCGCGATCGGTGCGAGCCGCAAGCAGATCTCACGCTCGATGCTGATCGAGTCGATCGTGGTGGGAGTCGTCGGCTCCCTCGCCGGCCTGCTCGGGGGCATCGGGCTCTCGGTGGGTCTGACGGGTCTGCTGAAGGCGCTCGACGTCGACGTCCCGAGCTCGGGTCTCGTGGTGCCGTCCTCGACCGTGGTGAACACCCTCGTGGTCGGCGTCCTCGTCACGGTGGCATCGGCCTTCCTGCCCGCACGCCGTGCCGGCAGGGTTCCCCCGCTGGCGGCGATGCGCGCCACCGCACTCGAGACGGCCGGGCCCGGTCGGGTGCGCACACGGTCGGGCCTCGGTCTCATCGGGGTCGGCATCGCAATCGTGGGCGCCGTCGCCGCGGGTGCGTCGAACTCGTGGCTGGGCGTGGGGATCTTCAAAGTGTTCGCCGGCACGGTCGTGCTCGGCCCGGTGCTCGCACGTCCCGTGGCGCTGTTCCTCGGTCGGCCGGCAGCGGCGATGCGCGGCGTCACCGGCACGATGGCGCGCCAGAACGCGGCGCGCAACCCCAAGCGCACGGCGCGCACGGCGAGCCCCGTGTTGATCGGGGTGGCTCTCGTGACGGCGGTCTCGGCACTGGCTGCCAGCATCAAGGGCCAGATCAACGACCTCTTCACCGATCAATTCAAGGGTGACTACGCGATCTCGACCACGGCCCAGGGCTTCGGCGGGCTCAGCCCGTCGCTCGCCGACGACATCAACACGATCGATGGTGTCTCGTCGGCCACCGGCATCGGCACGATCCTCGTCAAGATGGAGGACAAGGGACGCATCCTCACGGTGATCTCGCCCGCGACGTTCGACGCGAACTACGACATCGGACTCGTCGGGGTCGATGCGACGGCCCTGGATGCGAACGGGATCTTCCTGTCGGAGAAGTGGTCGGGGGACAACGACAAGCCGGTCGGCTCGACGGTCACGGTGACCCTTGCCGATGCGACCGAGCGCACCCTCACCGTGCGGGGCCTCTACACCAAGGACGACCTCGCGGGCTCCCGCTTGGTGAGCCGCGAGATGTTCGGCGGCGCGAACGTGCAGTCCTTCGACTTCGGGATCTACGTCTCGATCGACGAGGGGGCGAACGAGGCCACGGTGCGCGCGGCCCTGCAGGCGGCCGTCGACGACCACGGACAGGGCAAGTTGTTGTCGAAGGCCGAGTACATCGACGAACAAGCCGGCCAGGTGAACCAGTTGCTGGGCCTCATCTACGGGTTGCTGTTCCTGTCGGTGATCATCGCGATCGTGGGCATCATCATCACCCTGCTGCTCTCGGTGTTCGAGCGCCAGCGCGAGATCGGTCTGCTGCGCGCGGTCGGGATGACCAAGTCGCAGGTGCGCACCACCGTGCGTTGGGAGAGCGTGATCACCTCTCTCCTCGGGGCGGTGACCGGGATCATCCTGGGCATCGGGCTCGGGTGGACGATCGTGTTCGCGTTGCGCGACCAGGGACTGACCTCGTTCCAGATCCCGTTCGACACCACCATCGTCATCATGGTGATGTCGTTCGTGGTCGGAGTGGCGGCCGCGGTCTATCCGGCATGGCGCGCCACCAGGGTCGACGTGCTGGATGCACTCGTCACCACCTGAGGCTCATCGATGGCACTCGATCCCGCCACCCTGTCGACCGAGGTGCTCGCGTTCCTCGCCGAACGTCACCTGGCCTCGTTGACCACGTTGCGCACCGACGGCTCGCCCCATGTGGTGCCCGTCGGGTTCTCCTTCGATCCGGTCTCGCGCACCGTGCGGATCATCACCTTCCCCTCGTCGGTGAAGTACCGCAATGCGCTGCGCGGCGGACGTGCCGCGGTCTCGCAAGTGGACGGCGGACGCTGGCTCACACTCGAGGGTGTCGTGTCGGGCACCGATGATCCAGCGCGAGTCGCACTGGCCGTCGAGGGCTACACCGCGCGGTACCGCCTGCCCGGGGACCGACCCGACCGTGTGGCGATCGAGATTGCGGTCGACAAGGTGCTCGGCCGCGCCTGATCACGGCCGTGCCGAGCGTCGTCAGGACGCGTCGCGATTGCGCAGCACGTCGCCGATCCACTGCGAGGCCGCCGGGTGCGGATCGATCATCCGCGCCACAGGATCGGAGTCGTCGCGCACCGGATAGGGCTCGCAGCCCGTCTGGCAGCCCGGGCACCAGTACAGCAGCCGCGCCATCTCACCCATCTTGGCGAGCTTGACCACATCGCCGCAGCGCGCGCACTTCTGACCGTTGCGCCCGTAGACCGCGAGGCCGCCGGGGATCTCGGGTGCGGTGACGCGCGCCGTCGAACCGAGATTCGCACGCAGCATGTTCGCCGCCGTCACCACCAGATCGAGGCACGCGCTCTGTGGCACGTTCGCCACCGGTGCCCACGGATGGATGCCGCAGGCCCACAGCACCTCGCACCGGTACACGTTGCCCACGCCACTCATCACGCGCTGGTCGAGCAACGCCTCGGCGATGGTCGACTCGCCCCTGTCATAGTGGAACAACCGGGCGGCGCACTCGTGCAGATCCGACGCCGGATCGCACAGGTCGGGGCCCAACCTTCCCGAGCGCGGGTGACGGTTCTGGTCGAACTCGCGCCAGGTCTCCACGATCGGTGCGTTGAATGCGACCGCGATCCACTCGGGAGTCTCGATGATCGCGCGCGCCTGGTGGCGGCGCTTGCGCCACTTCTCGCCCGGCCGGTACAAGTGCCACGAGCCGGTCATGCGCATGTGCGTGTGGAGGATGATCCCGTCGTCGAAGGCGATCTCGAGGTGCTTGCCGTGCGAGGTGACGCGCTCGACCGCGGCACCGATGCGCGGCGACGGACCGACGAGGCGCACCGCCTCGAAGCGGGTGACCGTCCGGCCGACGAGAGCAGTTCTCAGCGCGGCGGCGGCTCTGTGGATCGTGTCGCCCTCTGGCACGAAAACACGTTAGGTCAGGGAAGCTGGCCGACGGAGGCAAGAGCGAGACGGATCAACCGATCGTGCCCTTGTGTCATCTCCCCGATGACGTCGGGACTCACCGCCTGCTCGGGGGTGAACCACGCCAGGTCGAGTGCCTGCTGCGTGGGGTAGCACTCGCCGGTCACCGGCACGACGAACGCGAGCGACACGGCGTGGTGACGGGGGTCGTAGAAACCCGAGATGGAGGGGTCGGTGAAGTACTCCACGACCGTGAAGGGGGCCGGCTCGGGTGGGACCCTCGGCAGGGCCATCGGCCCGAGGTCCTTCTCGAGATGGCGCATCAGGGCATCCCGAACCCTCTCGTTCAGCATGATCCGTCCCGACACCACCATGCGGCTGAGGGTGCCGTCGGCGGCCTGGCGCAGGAGCATCCCCACGTGGGTCACGGTGCCGTCGTGGTCGGTGCGCACGGGGACCGCGTCCACGTAGACGAGGGGCACCTGGTGGCGCACCATCGCCAGTTCCTCGGGCGAGAGCCACGCGTTCTGGGTGTCGGTGGTCTCGCTCACACGGCGATCGTACTACGGGTCCATTCGGCCTTGCGGGGCTGGGCGCTCGTCCACCGACCGGTGGTACCGTGCGCGGACGCACACACGACGAACCGAGGAGGTTCACCATGGGCATCAAGCTCGCCAAGTTCAGGGATATCTCGAACGGGCTCCAGGCCGGTCAATTCGCAGTGGGTGACCGGGACCAGGTCAACTCACTCGACGACCTCGATCCCACGTACAAGATGCTCCTCGACAAGCCGTACGCCTGCACGATGGCCGTGATCGGTGGCGACGGCCGACCGAATCTCACCACGATGTGGTTCGACTACGAGGGCGACAAGGTGCTCATCAACGTGGCCGCGCACCGCAAGAAGACCTCGTGGATCCGCAAGCGCCCGCAGGTGACGCTGCTGATCATGAACCCGGAGAACATGTACCACTGGATCAGCATGAAGGTGACGGTCGAGCGCGAGATCTCCGAGGACGACCCGAAAGAGGGCCCGGCGGTCACGGAGCAGCTGAACAAGATCTGGCGCAAGTACATCGGCCAGGGCGACACCTACGGTCTCCGCGATCCCTCGATCGAGGAGCGGCGCGTGCTGTTCGTCTGCAAGATCGACTCGATCGCCACCTTCGGCCAGCCGTAGGGAACACCGATGAAGGTCGCCGTCATCGGCGGCTCGATAGGCGGGTTGACCGCCGCGCTCACGCTCGGCGAGCTCGCCGACCTCGGCGTCGAGGTGTCCGTCCACGAGAGATCGGCGCACGAGTTGTCCCAGCGCGGCGCCGGGATCGGCCTGATGCCCGAGACATCCCGCTACCTCGTCGAGGTCGCCGGGGTCCCCCTCGATGACATCTCGACGCGGACATCGATCATCCGGTACCTCGACCGCGACGGTGCGGTGCTGCACGAGTCGAGCCATGCATACAGATTCTCCAGTTGGAACACCGTGTACAGGCAACTGCTCGCATGCATCAAGCCCGACACGCACCATCTCGGCCACGAGATGACCGCCTGGCACGACGATGGGAGCGCGGTCACGGTTGAGTTCGCCGGCGGCCGCACCGAGCACGCCGACCTCGTCGTCTTTGCCGATGGTGTGAACTCCCTCGCGCGCGAGAGGCTGCTACCCGGGGTCACCCCGAGGTACTCGGGATACGTCGCATGGCGCGGCATGGTCGCAGAACGCGACTTGCCGGACAGAGTGCGCATCGCTCTCGATGATGCGATCACGTACCACGTGTACGCGAACAGCCACATCCTCGTGTACCCGATTCCGGGTCCGGATGGGTCCACCGAGCCTGGGACGCGGCTGTTCAACTTCGTCTGGTACCGCAACTATGCCGACGGTGACGACCTCGCCGATCTCATGACCGATGTCGATGGAACCGCGCGCGAGGTGTCGCTCCCGCCGGGATCGGTGTCGGCCCGCCATGTAGCCGAGATGCGGGCCCATGCGACGGCCCGGCTTCCCGGCCCGATCGCCGAGTTCGTGGCGCTCGCCGAGCAGCCCTTCGTGCAGGTCGTGCTCGACCTCGACATCGACCAGATGTCGTTCGGTCGCACGTGTCTCCTCGGCGACGCCGCGTTCCTCGCCCGACCCCATGCGGCTGCCGGCACCGCCAAGGCCGCCGACGATGCATGGGCTCTCGCGGGTGCTCTCCGGGACGCGCTGCGAGAGGGTCGCGGAGTCTCCGATGCTCTCCGCACCTACGAGGCCAGCCAGATCCCGGTGGGCAAACAATTGATCGATCGGACGGAACGGATCGGTCGGCGCTCCCAATTCGACGGCACATGGGTTCCCGGCGACCCGGACCTCATCTTCGGCCTGAGAGGACCGGGCCTATGAGCGCCGCGGGTGTCGCACGGATGGCGGGGATCGCGGGCGAGTTGCTCGCGACCCTCGATGCGAGCCAACTTGCCACCGCGCAGTGGCCGTTCCCTTCCGACGACGAACGCCGTCGCTGGTTCTACACACCCACCGACCACGGAGGCCTGACCCTCCACGGACTCGCTCCGACCCAACAACGACTGGTGATGCAGCTGGTCGACTCCGCCCTGTCACGCCCCGGCTACGTCACGGTGTCGACCGTGATGGGGCTGGAGAACGTTCTCGACCAATTGGAGGGGTGGGGTGCCTTCTGGAACTTCCCGCGCGGGCGCGACCCCTCGCGGTACTTCCTGCGCATCTTCGGCACGCCCGGCGATGCCGACTGGGGATGGCGCATCGGGGGACACCATGTGTCGCTGCACATCACCGTGCGCGACGGCGGGATCGTCTCGTCGACACCGTGCTTCCTCGGGGCCGACCCGGCGGCGTCTCCCCTGCTGGGAGGCGCACTGTTGCGTCCGCTGGCCGGGTGCGAGGACCTCGCGCGTGATCTCCTCTCCTCTCTCGACGACGCCCAGCGCACGCTCGCCATCGTGTCGTCCGTGCCGCCGGTGGATCTGGTGACGGCGAACAGGGCGGAGATCTCGGCGGGTGACCGACCACTCCCCCTCGCACAGGTGTGGCGCGACGAGTTCAGCGGAGAACTGCGCGACCTCGTCGAGGCGATCCAGTCGGCCGAGGAGGACAAACTCGGCCTCACCGAGTCGCACCTCGGGGCGCTCGCGTGGACGACGACCCCGAAGGGACTCCCGGCTTCGCGCATGTCACCGGCGCAGCGCGAGATCCTCGCCGCACTGCTCGACACCTATGTGGGGCGTGTCCGCCATGAGTTCACCGAGCGTGAGCGCGCGCGGGTTGCCGAACATTTCGATGACCTGCACTTCGCCTGGGCGGGGCCCGATGAACGGGGCCGGCCCCACTATTACCGGGTGCAAGGGCCGCGCATCCTCGCCGAGTACGACAACACGACCCGCGACGGGAACCATGTCCACACCGTGTGGCGCGATCCCGTGAACGATTTCGGCATCGACGAACTCGGCACCCACCGTCGCACCGCGCACTGAACCGCAAACCACCCAGTCCCGGGTCACCCCGGGATGCGAACAGGGACCCGGGTCACCCCGAGTCCCTGTCGCATTGAGGGTCTCAGTTGTCGAGGGTGATCAGCCTGCGCCGATTCGTGCCACCTGTGCGAGTGCCTTGGTCAGGATCTCGCCGGTCAGGGCGGTGTAGCCCGTCGGGGCAGCCTGGGCCGGTGCGCACTTGTTCAGGAAGTACGTGAAGTACGACTTCACGGCCGTCGCCTTTGCCGAGGCGGAGGTGCTCGCAAGCCCGTACGAGATGGCGTTGATCGGGTACGACGCGGCATCGGTCGCCTTGTAGTTGAGTGTCGTCACACCGTCGGTTGCCACGTCGGCCGCGGCGAGATTCTTCGCCGAGGACTCCGGGCTCGGAGCGACGTACTTGCCCGCTGCGTTCGACACCTTCGCGTACGAGATGTTGCGCTCGGTGAGGAACGAGAGCTCGGCGTAGGTCACCGTGCCGTTGTTGTCGCGCACCTGGTTCGAGACACCGTCGTTGCCCGACGCGGCCTGGAAGGTGCCGTCCGTGGGCATCGTGCCGGGGAACGCGGTCGTGAATGCATCGCTCGTGGCCTTGGTCCAGATCGACGGGAACTCCTTGTTGAGGTAGTTCGCGAAGTTGTTGGTCGTGCCCGAGTTGCCCTGGCGGTAGGCCACCTTGATCTGCAGGCTCGGGAAGGTCACCTTCACGCCCTGCGTGTAGGCCTTCGGCACCAGGGTGCCGATCACTCGGGTGCCCGCCTTGACCTCGTACGAGGTGTTCTCGGCGAGGATCGCGAGCTTGGTCAGACTCTTGCGGACACCGGCGTTCATGACGGCCGTGCCGGCGGTCCCGTCGGTGACCGGAGTGACGGTGATCTTCATGCCCTTGAACCGCTTCAATGCGGCCGCGTTCATCGTGGCGGTGAAGGTCACATTGTTGCCCCTCACAGTCGACTTCACGGTCACGCCGTTCGCGGCAACCGAGGCCTTGAGCGCGACCGCAGTCGCCCCGTTCACCGCGGCGATCGCCGGATCGTTCCAGTTCGTGATCTGGCCGGCGAAAATCTTCGCGACCAGCTCGCCGGTCAGGTTGATCTGTGCGCCCGCCGGTGCGATCCCGTCGATGCGGTAGCCGATCGCGATCGGGCCGCCGATGAGGGGCACATAGACGAAGTTGCTGGGCTTGGTCTCGGTCGCGCCGTAGGCCGATTCGGTTCCACCGAAGTCGTAGGTGCCGGTGCGGAACCCGCTCTTGCCCGACCCGGATCCGACGGACGCGTAGGAGACGACGTCCTTGTTGGGGTTCGAGGCGGTGTTCGAGTTGTACAGAGCGCGGCAGACGTCCATGATGTTCGCGAGGAATGTGGCGCCACCTCCTCCGAGATTGACGGGGCTCGGCGTTGCGCCCACCGGCGCCACCGAGGTGACTCCGGCCGCGAGTGCGACTGCGAGTCCCGTGACGATTCGACGTCGTCTTGCCATGGTTGTTGTCTCCTTGGGGTTCGGTGCCGACACGAGACGTTCGGTCACTTTCCGCAAGGTACAGAGGGCACTTTTCGCCAATCTCTCCGCGGTACCAACCCCGGACGACGGGTCGGTGAACAGTGGGTGAACCGCCCCGGCTCAGCCGAAGCGGCCCTGCACGTAGTTCGCGGTGCGCTCATCGGAGGGGTTCGAGAACATGTTCGAGGTGAGGTCGGCCTCGATCAGTCGTCCCGGTCCGCCATCGGAGAGGAAGAAGGCGCAGTAATCCGACACGCGCGCAGCCTGCTGCATGTTGTGCGTCACGATCACGATCGTCATCGTCTCGGAGAGCTGCACGATGGTCTCCTCGACACGCAGGGTCGACCCCGGATCGAGCGCCGAACAGGGCTCATCGAGCAGGAGCACATCGGGACGCAGCGCGAGCGACCGCGCGATGCAGAGTCGCTGCTGCTGACCACCCGAGAGTGAACCTGCCGGCGCGTCGAGCCGATCCTTGACTTCCTTCCACAGACCGGCTCGCGTCAGGCACTCCTCGACGAGGGCATCACGATCATCGACGCGCACCCGGGCGAGCTTCGGACCCGCGACCACGTTCTCGCCGACGTTCATCGCGGGGAACGGATTCGGCTTCTGGAACACCATCCCGATGCGGCGGCGGATCTCGGTGGGGCTGACGCCGGGCCCATAGATGTCGCGGCCCTCGAAGAGAACCTCCCCTGCCATCGCCGATCGCGGGATGAATTCGTGCATCCGGTTGAGGAGCCGCAGGAACGTGGACTTGCCGCACCCGGAGGGGCCGATGAGTCCCGTGACGGTGTTCTCCGGGAAGTGGAGCGAGACGTCTGCGAGTGCGTGGTGGTTGCCGAACCATGCGTGCACGCCCACGGCCTCGAGACCCTCGGCGCTGCCCACCTCGAGGTTGCGTGCCCGGCGACGGGTCCGGTCCTCGACCGGCGCGGCCGGTGCGTCGAGGACGGGCTTGACGACTTCCCCGGTGTCGACACTGGTCGGTTCGTTGCTCGTTGGCTGGTCCATGGAATGGCTCACTTTCGGGAGAGTCGGTTGCTGGCGATGCGGGCGATGAGGAACAGGATCGACACGGCGGCGAGGAGCACGAGGGATCCACCCCAGGCCCGCGCGATGGAGTTCTCGGTGCCGATCCCGAGGCTCGAGAAGATGTAGATCGGCATCGTGGCGATCGGCTCGTTCAGATTGGTGCTGGTCTTGACGAAGTACGACGTGGTGAGCAGCAACGGTGCGGTCTCGCCGGCGACCCGCGCCACACCGAGCACGGCCGCGGTGATGAGACCGGAGAACACGGTCGGCAACACGACCGAGAATGTCGTGCGGGCTTGGGTCGCGCCGAGTGCGTAGCTTGCGGCTCGCAGATCGTCCGAGACGAGCTTGAGCACCTCCTCGGAGGTGCGTGCCACGGTCGGCAGCATCAGGATCGCCAGCGCCGAGGCCCCGGCCCATGCGCTGAACCCGCCGAAGAAGATCACGATCGTGGCGTACACGAACAGGCCCGCGACGATCGAGGGCACACCGCTCATGGCCTGCGTGAGGAACCGCACCAATCCGGCGAATCGACCCTTCACCTCGACGATGTAGATGGCCGCGACGATGCCGAGCGGCACCGCGATGAGCGAGGCGATCAAGACGACGAGGGCCGATCCCACGAGTGCGTGCGCCAGACCACCGGTGTTCAATGGATCATCCACGCCGGTGATCAGCATGTCGGTGGTCAGGTAGCCCGAGTAGAAGGCCTTCGAGCCGTTGCGCACCACGGTCGAGATGACCGAGATCCACGGGATGCAGACCGCACCGAACGCGACCACCAGAACCGACGTGGCGAACCGGTCGATGGTGGCATTTCGACCCTTGCGGGCAACCGACACGATCGCGAGCACCGGCAGAGCGACCGCGAAGCCGACATAGAGACCGAGGACCCCCGCCAGTCCCGTCGCGGCCTCGAGGAAGCGCGCGAACACCACCGAGGCCACGACCAGGATCGTGGTCTCGAGCGCCACCTTTCGCGGCTGGCGCCAAGGCCGCCGCGGCGCGGGTGTCACCGACTCGATCACTGCGGTGCTCACACTGCGACCTTTGCCCTCTTCACGACTGCGGTCGCGGCCGCGTTCACCAACAACGTCACCAGGAACAGCACGAGTCCGGCAGCCATGAGTCCCTTCAGCTCGTACGGCGAGGCCTCACCGAACCTCGATGCGATCAGCGACGCGACGTTGCCGCCGGCCGATGCGAGGATCTTGAAGTTGACATCGAAGACGAGATTCAACACGAGGAACACCGCCACCGTCTCACCGAGCGCTCGCCCGAGTCCGAGCATCGCCCCACCGACGAGTCCGCTGCGACCGAACGGAATGACCACCGTGCGGAGCGCACCCCACCGGGTGCCTCCGAGTGCGTACGCCGCGTCGACATGGTCGCGGGGTGCCTGGCCATAGACCTCGCGCGCAACCGAGGTGACGATCGGCAGGATCATCATCGCGAGCAGCAGACCGGCGATGAACGGTGAACGACCAAAGATCGGCGCGGGCACGTCGAACAAGGGGAACCATCCCAGCCACGAATGAAGAGTCTTGGCCCAGCCCTCGGCATTCGGCATGAGCACCGAGTAGCCCCAGATGCCCCAGATCACCGAGGGAACGGCCGCGACGAGATCGAGCACCGAGGTGAGCACCGTCCGCACCGCGCGTGGCGCGTAGTACTCGATGAAGAGTGCAGCCGACATCGCGAAGGGAACAGCGACCACGACCGCGATCGTGGCGATGAGAACCGAGCCGACGAGCATGGCAGCGATCCCGAACCTGGCGGTCGTCGGATCATTGACGTCTCCCGAGTCCCAGGTGGAGTTCGTGAAGAATCTGAGGCCGAAGTCGGCGAAGATCTGGAAACCGCGGAAGAGGAGGAAACTCGCGATGAGGGCGAGGATCACGAGCGAAGCAAGTGCACCACCGGTCATCGCCCCGCGAAAGACCTTGTCCGAACGCTTGCGCACTCCGCTGGTCAGCCGGATCTCAGGGACATCCGTCTCTGTGCTCACTCGTCGATCCTCGCATCGGTCGATGATCGCGACCACACCGCTCGGTGAACCTGAGGTGAACGACGGGGGAAATTCTCTCGTCAGCCAACCGCACCGAGGTCGACCACGACGTCGGTGAGGTCGGAGATGTCGGCTCGATCATGCGACACGATCACCGAGCAGATTCCAGAACCCACCACGAGCGACCGCACGAGCGCCCTGAGGGCAGGTCTCGAGTCCGCATCGACCGAGGCGAATGGTTCGTCGAGGAGAAGGACCCGCGGCGACGGTGCCAGTGCTCGTGCGAGCGCCACACGCTGGGCTTCTCCCCCACTCAGGGTCGCCGGCCGACGAGCCGCGACGTGGTCGGCGCCGACCGATGTGAGCAGTCGCCGAGCCTGCCCGCGCGCCCCGTGGTGCGACGCACCCGCGCAGCGAAGTCCGAACGCGACATTGTCGAGCGCGGTCAGATGGGGAAAGAGCCGCATGGTCTGGAACACGACTCCGACACCCCGCAACTCCGCCGGAACGAACGCGCCCGCACCGTCGAGCACCGCGCCATCCAGAGAGATCGTCCCCGATGCGAGACGATCGAGACCGGCGATCGCCCGGAGTGTCGTGCTCTTTCCCGATCCGTTCGGGCCCACGAGGCCGACCGGCCGGCCCGGCTCGACCGAGATCGACACGGCCCGCGAGAACGCGCCCCGGGTGACCACACCATCGACCGCGAGACTCATCGCGAGAACCCACCGATCCACCGGTCACGCAGCAGTGCCAGCACCGCGACCGAGACCACGATCAACAACAGCGACAGCACGAGGGACTGCCGGTAGTCAAGTGCCGCGGACTCATAGACAACCATCGGGAGAGTCTGCGTGCGACCCTGCAGACTGCCGGCGAAGGTGATCGTGGCGCCGAATTCACCGAGCGACCTCGCCCACGCCAGCACTGCCCCCGATGCGATCCCTGCTCCGGCTGACGGAACTCCCACCTGCCAGAACACGCGGACCGGCCCGGCACCGAGGGTGCGGGCTGCCTCCTCGAGATCGCTGCCCGCCTGACGAAACGCTGCCTCGACCGAGAGCACGAGGAACGGCATCGCCACGAACACCTGGGCCATCACCACCGCGGCACGTGTGAACGGGACCGTCACTCCGAACCATTCCTCGAGCGGGGCTCCGAGCACACCCCGACGGCCGAACGCCGCCAGGAGCGCTATGCCGCCGACAACGGGGGGCAGCACCATCGGTGCGATGCAGAGTGTGCGCACGACGGAGGCGCCCCGTGCGGTCGTGCGCGCGAGCCACCAGGCCAGGGGCACCCCGAGCACGCAACTCAGGATGGCGGCAATGACCGAAGTCTGCGCCGAGACGACCAGCGCGTCACGCGAGGCCGGTGCCGACAGAATCGACCATGCATCACCGAGAGGTGCGCGCCACACCACGCTCGCAAGCGGGACCACCACGAACATCGCCGCCACAGCGGCGGCTGTGGTCAACGATCGCGAGGAACGCACGGGGACACTCACAACGGACTCACGGCGCGAGGAATCCGAAGTCATCGGTGAGTCGCCGTTGGAAGGAGTCGCTGGTCATCAGCGCGAGCCATCGTGTCGCCGAGGACGATTCGGTGAGCGCCGCCACGAAGTACTCGGTGGTCGAGTTCTGGTCCGACGGGATGGACACACACCGCACCGACTCTCGTGCCGTCGCACAGTCACTCCCGTAGACGATCCCGGCATCCAACTCGCCCGCGTCGATCTTGGTCACCAGATCCTCAACCGAGGCGGCCTCGGTGTCGACGACCTTTGTGCGATCCGTGCCCGCCTTCGCGAGGACCGCATCGGCGAGCTTCCCGCACGGCGCCGTCGCGACACACAACCCGACGGTCAGCGCACTGCCGGCGAGATCACTTACTGCCGAGATCGGCACCGTTGTGCGTGTCGACACCATGATCGCAGCGACATTGCGCGCGAACAGCACGGGCTCGCCGACGGCGAGTCCCGCAACGACGACCGTGTCCATGGTCGCGCCGCTCGCCGAGATGAACACATCGGCGGGGACCCCGTTCACCACCTGGCCGGCGAGCGTCGCCGAGGAACCGAAGCTGAACCGGACATCGTCCACGCACGGGTCGTCCTCGATGAACCCCTCCTTCGAGGCACCGAGCAGGCCCGAGACCGAACTCGCCGCGAGAATCGTGATCGCACCCCCCGACACCCCGACGCACTCGCCATCGAGTCCCCCGGCAGGACCAGGGCCGGGTGTCCCACACCCAGCAACGAGCACGGCGACGGGGGCGACGCGGAGAAGGAGCCGCGGTGCACGCACACCACGAGGGTAGTCAGATATTGACTACTTCAGCAACATCGTTAGTCTCGATCCATGGCGAGATCCGACCCGACCCTCGCACGCGAGGTGGTGCTCGCACTCGTGGTTGCCGAACCGCGACACGGTTGGGCCCTCCAACGGGAGCTCTCGCCCGAGGGCGGAATCGGCCGTGCATGGACGCTCTCGCGCCAGCTCACCTACCGGGCCATCGATGCACTCGTCGACGACGGTCTCGCCCGCCGTGGCACGCCCCGCGACGGCGGCGGTGCCGACAAGATGGTGGTGGCAGCGACCACACGCGGGAAGAAGCACTCCCTCTCATGGCTCGACACACCCGTCGAGCACCTCCGCGATGTGCGCACCGAGCTCTTGGTGAAGCTCATGCTGCGCGAGCGACTCGGCCTCGAGACCGCAGACTTCCTCGACCGGCAGCGGGAGGTGTTCGCACCGCTCATCGAGCGACTGCTCGCGACGCGGGACCCCGGGGTGGTGGCCACGTGGCGCCGCGAGAACGCGATGGCGGTGGGCAGATTCCTCGAGTCGCTCAGCGATCAGCCGGGCACGTGATCAGCCGGGTCGGTGCTCGGCCACCGCGGCAGGCGATGCCTCGAGTGCAGCGCCAGTTCCCACCACGATGAGGGCACCCACGACGATCACCGCCCCGAGCCAGCTGACCACCCCGATCTCTTCCCCCAACACGAGCGCACCGAGCGATGTGGCCGTCACCGGCTCGACGAGAGTGAGCGTCACGACCATCGATCCACTCAGACGCGAGAGCGACCGCGCGTACAACAAGTACGCGACCGAGATCGTGACGAGACCCAGATAGGCCACGGTCACGGGGCCGCTCGGCGTGCCGAGCCACTCCGTCGAAGTCGGTACCACCAGAACCACCGAGCTCAGCGCGCTGACTGCGAACGTCCATGCCATGGTCCATGTGCCGCTCCACCCGGACTCGAGCAGCCGCTTGCACAGCATCGTGTAGACCGCATAACAGGCACCGGCTGCGAACCCGAATGCGGTCCCCAGGGCCGAGAACCCGCCATCTGCATCGGCGGGGGTGCCGAACACGAGCATCGCCAACCCCGCGAGTGCCGCGAGCAGCGCCCGGGCAACCCGCGCCGAGGGACGACGACCGGTCGCAGCATCGAGTGCAGCGGCGATCACGGGGCCGCTGCCGATTGTGACCATCGTGCCGACGGCGACGCCGGAGTGCTCCATGGAGCTGAAGAAACAGACCTGGAAGAGCATCATCGCGAGCCCCGCCGCGACGGCCTCGACGCGCAACCGGGGCCGTCCCGCCCGGTCGGTCACCATCCCGTACACGAGGAGAGGGATCGCTCCCACCATCAACCTGACCCCCGCAATCGAGAGCGACGACGCACTCTCGGGTGTGAACGACCGGGCCGTGCCCGAGGTGCCGAAGAGCACCGAGGCCACCACGACCCCGACGGCCGGATGTGCCGCACCAATGCGTCGGCCCGACGTCATCGGGACTCCGGCGGCCTCATGGGCGGGCGGACTGCGGCACTAGTGTGGGCGGAACCATCGGGCGACCTTGTCTAGCAGGGGGCCCACGGGTGCGAAGGCTTCATGGGTCCACGAGACGAACACACGGTGACGCTGAGACATCGGATCGCACTGAGGTCTCTGTTGGCGATGGTGGCGTTCTCCTTCGTCACTCCGATGTTCGGTTCCCAGGCCTCTGCGGCCGACACCCAAACGTCCGCGGGCCGTGTGATTGGCTCACAGGCGACTGGAGTTCAGGCCACCGCCGACGAGGCCGACATCGCCGTGAGCGTCGTCGAGCAGCAAAAGACCGACGACGGGACGGTCAAGACGCCCGTTGCGGGCGTCACGATCACGGCAACCGGCACCACCGGCCCGATCACCGGCACCACGGACGCAACCGGCAAGGTCACCCTCAAGGTCCCCAAGCAGGGCGACTACGAAGTGGTGCTGGACACGGCCAGCCTGCCCACGGGAGTCGAGGCGAGCCCCGACTCCCCGACCACCTTCACCGTGAGTTTCTCCTCTGGAGTCACGATCGGCTCGGGCGCCAAGACCGTCAACTTCTTCGTCGGCGACACCCAGAGGGTCACCATCAACCGGTGGGAACTGCTCCCCCAGACGCTCGTCAATGGCATCAAATACAGCCTGATCATCGCGATGTGCGCGATCGGGCTCTCACTCATCTACGGAACGACCGGGCTCACCAACTTCGCCCACGGTGAGATCGTCACGATCGGAGCCCTCGTCACGTTCTGGCTGAACCAGGGCGGCCCCGAGCTGCACCTGCTCGTGGCGGCGCCCTTCGGTGTCGCCGCCTCGGCACTGTTGGCCAGTGGATTCGAGCGCCAGATCTGGCGGCCCCTCCGCCGCCGGGGCATCAGCCTCACCTCGATGACGATCGTGTCGATCGGACTCGCGATCGGTATCCGGTACGTGTATCTCTTCTTCTTCGGCGGCCGCAACCGCCGCTACCGCCAGTACGTGGGTGACCCCGAGATCGATTTTGGTCCGTTCGGCGTGACCCCGCGCGACTTGGGGATCATGGCCATCTCGACGGTGGTGGTCGTGGGCGTCTCGATGTTCCTGCTGCGCGCCAGGCTGGGCAAAGCCATCCGTGCGGTCTCGGACAACCCTGATCTGGCGTCGGCCACCGGGATCAACACCAACCGCATCATCTTGACGGTGTGGTTGATCGGCGGAGCGCTCGCCGGGCTCGGCGGCGTGATGCTCGGAGCCGCCACCGGGACCCAATGGGACATGGGCAACATCCTCCTGCTGCTGATGTTCGCCGCGATCACCGTGGGCGGTCTCGGCAATCCGTTCGGGGCGTTGGTCGGTGCCTTCGTGGTGGGGATGTTCACCGAGTTGTGGACCTGGGTGTTCCCGAACGTGGTCGAGCTCAAGACCCTCGGTGCGCTGATCACGCTCGTGGTGATCCTGCTCGTGCGCCCGCAGGGATTCCTCGGAAAGAAGGAGCGCATCGGATGAAGTGGGACCTGATCCTGTCGAACTCCTTCTACACCGCGATCAGTGCGAACGCGGTGGCCTACATCCTCGTGGCCTCGGGATTGAACGTGCACTTCGGGTACACCGGCCTGCTCAACTTCGGCCAGGCCGGGTTCGCCGCGATCGGTGCCTACTCGCTGTCGATCCCCATCAACCGCTACGACTGGCCGTGGCCGCTCGCGATGCTGCTGGTGGTCGTCATGGCCGTGCTGCTCGCCCTCCTGCTCGGCATCCCCACCCTGCGACTGCGGGCCGATTACCTCGCGATCGTGACGATCGCGGTCGCCGAGATCATCCGACTGTTCCTGAACTCGGTCCGGTTCACCTGGCTCACCGGCGGAAACGACGGTCTGCAGGGGTTCACGAGGTTCATGGAGAACATCAACCCGTTCCCCGACGACGGGATCACACTGTGGGCCCAGAAGGTCGACGGCTACCGCCTGTGGCTACTGGTGACCGGTTGGTTGCTCGTGGCCGTCGTGTCGACCGGTATCTGGGCACTCATGCGCAGCCCGTGGGGCCGCGTGCTCAAGAGCATCCGCGAGGACGAGGATGCCGCGCGCAGTCTCGGCAAGAACATCTTCGCCTACAAGATGCAGAGCCTGATCATCGGCGGGTTCGTCGGGGCGCTCGGCGGCATGTGGCTGGTGCTCGACAAGCAGTCGTCGCAGCCGCAGGACTTCTCGACCACGTTCACCTTCTTCTGCTACACGATCATCATCCTCGGCGGTGTCGCACGCGCCAAGGGTCCGATCGTGGGGACGATGATCTTCCTGTTCGTGATCCAGTTCGTCGACATCACCCTCCAGCAGGCCACCCGCACGACACCGCAGGACCCGACGCCGCTGATCCCGACATGGATCGTCGACCAGAACAACTTCTCCCAGATCCGCTACATCGTCGCCGGGTTCGCGCTCGCGACACTGGTGATCATGCGGCCACAGGGCATCTTCGGCGACAAGAGGGAGCAGGCCTTCGATGTCCGCTGACCGGCCGACCTGGCAGCCGGTGCCCGGCTCGAAGAAGGACGATGCGATCCTGGTCGTCGACGGGATCCGCCGGGCCTTCGGTGGTCTCGTGGCGGTGAACGTGGCCCACATCGAGGTGCCGCGCAACCGGATCACCGCGCTGATCGGCCCGAACGGGGCCGGCAAGACCACGTTCTTCAACCTCCTCACCGGCTTCGACACCCCCGACGAGGGCACCTCGACCTTCAACGGGCAAGGCCTCGACGGCATCGCGGCCCACAAGGTGGCCCGCATGGGAATGGTGCGCACGTTCCAGCTGACCAAGGCCCTCTCGCGAATGACAGTGATCGAGAACATGCGCCTCGGCGCGGCCAATCAACGCGGCGAGAACCTCTTCCGCGGTCTGTTCGCACCGCTGTGGCGCGGCCAGGAGGCCGAGATCACCGCGCGCGCCGAGAAACTCCTGGCGCGCTTCAACCTGGCCCACATGCGCGACGAACTGGCGGGCGGACTCTCCGGCGGGCAACGCAAGCTGCTCGAGATGGCACGGGCCCTGATGGTGGAGCCCGAGATGGTGATGCTGGATGAGCCCATGGCCGGCGTGAACCCGGCCCTCAAGCAGAGCCTGCTCGAGCACATCAAGGGACTGCGCAACGAGGGACGCACCGTGCTCTTCGTCGAGCACGACATGGACATGGTGCGCGAGATCAGCGACTGGATCATCGTGATGGCCGAGGGTGCCGTCATCGCCGAGGGCACCGCGGATGACATCGGCGCGAACCAGGCGGTCATCGACGCCTACCTCGGTGCGCACCACGACTCGGACCTGGGGGACGGCTGATGGCTGGCAACGTGATCGACGTCAAGGATGTGACCGCGGGCTACGTGCCCGAGGTGAACATCCTGAACGGGTGCGACCTCACGGTCGCCGAGGGCGAGTTCGTCGGGATCATCGGACCGAACGGCGCCGGGAAGTCGACCCTCCTGAAGGCCGTGCTCGGCCTGGTCAACATCCGCAGCGGGCACGTCCACTTGAAGGGCGAGGAGATCACGGGCATGAAGCCCTACGAACTCGTGGCCCGCGGGGTGGGGTTCGTGCCCCAGACCCGCAATGTGTTCCCGTCGCTGACGGTGCGCGAGAACCTCGAGATGGGGTGCTTCCTGCGACCCGACCTTTTGGACGAGCGGCTCGAGTACTCGGTGACGATGTTCCCGCGCCTCGGGGAGCGGCTCGACCAGCGCGCGGGCTCGCTCTCGGGCGGCGAGCGCCAGATGGTGGCGATGGGGCGCGCACTGATGCTCAAGCCCACGGTGTTGCTCCTCGACGAACCGTCTGCCGGCCTCGCACCTGCGCTGCAGGACCAGGTGTTCATCCAGTGCAAGAAGATCAACGAGTCCGGCGTGGCGATCCTGATGGTCGAGCAGAACGCGAACCGTTGCCTCCAGGTGGTCGACCGTGGCTATGTGCTCGACCAGGGTCGCAACGCCTACACGGGCACCGGCCGTGAACTGCTGAAGGACCCCAAGGTCATCGAGCTGTACCTCGGCACCCTCGCCAAGAGCACCCGCCAGTAACCGGCGCACACAGCGTCGACCTGCACCGCGGCGAGCGAGAGCCGACACCGCGGCCACCCTTCGCCGTCGAACGGCAGCCATCGCCGCCGTTCGGCACCCACCACACCGAGCCTGTGAAGAAACGGGAGAACGAGAAAGGCCCGGGCTTTCGCCCGGGCCTTTCCACGTTCGAATCGAATTCGATCAGCGGGCAATCACTTGCCGGCGTCGAAGTTCTCCCCGAGGGCGTTGCCCATGTTGCCGTCGCAACCGTAGACCTTGATGGCCTTCGGACCGACGCCCTTCTCCACCATGGTGGCGAGGATCTTGGAGGTCTCATCGAAACCGATGATGGCCACGGCGTCCGGACCGGCCGCCTTGATCTCGTCGACCTCGGCGTCGAAGGCGGTCGCCTTCTCGTCGTAGATCTTGGTCACGACGACCTTGAGACCACCGGCCTCGAGGTTCTTGGCGAGGTCCTCGGCGAGGCCCGTGCCGTAGGAGTCGTTGCGCGCGATGATCGCGACCTTCGACGCACCGTCACCCTTGATGACCTCTGCGAGCACCGCACCCTGGACGATGTCTGAGGGGGCGCTGCGGAAGTAGAGGCCCTTGTCGGCATAGACCGAGAGCGCCTTCGAGGTGTTGGCGGGCGAGAACTGCACCACGCCAGCGGCCGTGATCTTGTCGATCACCGTGAGGCTCACGCCCGACGAAGCGGCACCGACGATGGCGTCCACGTTCTGCGAGAGCTGAGCGTCGACGGTCTTCGAGGCGGTGTCGGTGGTTGCGTCACCCGAGTCACCCTTGATCGCCACGACGTCCTTGCCGAGCACGCCGCCAGCGGCGTTCACGTCCTTCACGGCGAGGTCGAAACCGGCGAACATCGGCGCACCGAGGAACGACAGCGAACCGGTCTGGGGCAGGATCGAACCGAGCGTCAGCACGCCGTCACCCTTGCGATCACCCTCGACGGGGGTCGCGGCAACGTCGGCATCGGCCGGAGCGGCTGCCTCGATGTAGGTCGTCAGGTCGTTGGCGAGACGGTTGTCCGCACCGAACTGGAGCACGCCATAGGAGGCCTTCAGCGGCTCACCGTTGCCGGCGAACTCGAGCGGGCCGGAGACGCCGTCATAGTCGATGTCCTTGCCGTCCTTGACGAGCGCGAGGCACGACGCGTAGTCGGTGCACTTCTCGCCGTCACGGGTGATGCCGTTGATCTCCGAGGCATACGCGATGCCGTCGTCCTGGGCCTTCTCGACCGCGAGAGCGATGATCACGACCGAGTCGTAGGTCTCGGCGGCGTAGGAGTAGTCGGTCAGAGCAGGGTCCACCTCGAGGAGGCGGTCCTTGAAATCTTGGGAGAGCTCGACGAGCGGCGTGGTGCCCTTCATGCCCGTGAGGTCTCCACCGTCGGTCGACGCAGCGGCAGTGGTGTCGCTGGCCGAATCGTCACTGCCACCGCAGGCAACGCCCACAAGTGACAGACCGATGAGCAACGCAGTCGCGCGCAGCACACGGCTCTTCTTCATGTTGTTTCTCCCTAGGGGATCGGGCGACGGATGCCGCCGTTACTTGGTAGTGAGAGAAACTACCCCCGGGTCTGGGGAAAACTCAATGGGCGAGCATGTTTTCGACCAGCCGAACGACCTCAAAATGGCTGTTGTAGAGGGGTGCGAGACCGAATCTGAGCAGGTTGGGGGGTCGAAAATCGGCCAGAACCCCATGCTCGGCGAGAGTCTCCACGAGGGCCTTGCCGCCACCAAACCCAAGTGCCACATGGCTTCCGCGCAGTTCAGCCTCCCTGGGGGAGGCGAGAGAGAACCCCCGGGGTTCCAGGTGCTCGTGCCAAAGATCCACCAGGAATGTGGTGAGTGACTCACTCTTGGCCCGGACCCGGGCCATCGGGACCCCCTCGAAGACCGACAGGGCCGCCTCGAGGGCAGTCAAACTCAAGATGTTGGGCGAGCCCGTCAGGAATCGGTCGATCCCCGCGGCTGGTCGGTACTCGGTCTCGAACTCGAAGGGGTCCGCGTGTCCCCACCATCCCTGCAGGGGCTGGCGGGCATCCTCAATGAGCCCGGGTGCCACGTGGACGAACGCCGGAGCGCCGGGCCCGCCGTTCAGGTACTTGTAGCCGCACCCGACGGCGAAGTCGATCCCACAGGCCGTGGCATCGACCTCGACGGCACCGACTGAGTGCGCGAGATCCCACACGGTGAGCGCGCCGTGTGAGTGTGCGGTTGCGGTGATGTGCGCCATGTCGAGGAGTCGGGCACTGCGGTAGTCGACATGGGTGGCCGTCACGACCGCGGTCCGCTCGGTGATCGCAGAGGTGATCTCGTCGGCGGGCACGGCGATGAGATCGAGTCCGTGCTGACGCGCGACGCTCGCGGCGATGTAGAGATCGGTCGGGAAATTCCCTCCATCGACGACGATCTCGCGACGCCCCGGGCGCAACGCCACCGCGGCCGCGAGCGTCTTGTGCAGATTCACCGACGTGTTGTCGCAGGCGATCACAGTGCCCGGGGGTGCACCGATCAATGGCGCGATCGCATCGCCGACGCGCGTGGGCATCGCCATCCAGTCCTCGTCCCACGCACGGATGAGCCGCTCTCCCCACTGATGGTCGACGGCTCGCAGGAGCGCGTCACGGGCGGCCCGAGTGGGAGGGCCGAGCGAATTGCCGTCGAAGTAGAGGACATCGGCGCCCAGATCGAACTGGTCGCGCATCGGTGCCAGGTCGTCGGCGCCGTCGAGACGCGCGGCAGCCTCCCGGGCCGACTCGAGAGTGACGATCACGGGACGGGAACGGTGCCGGCGATCGTGGTGCGGTGCAGTTCGCGCCGGAACCCGGCGTAGTCGTTCAGGGCATAGTGCTGGGTGGAACGGTTGTCCCAGATCGCCACGTCACCGGCCGTCCATCGGTGGCGCAGCGTGAACCGCGCATCGGTCGTGTGGGCATGCAGCCATTCGAGCAGGCGGTTCTTGGCGTCGGGGTCGTCGAAGCCGACCAGGTCGCGCACGTACCCGCGGTTGAAGAAGAGCACGCGCTTGCCGGTCTCGGGGTGCGTGGTGACGAGTGGATGAACGCGGGTGTCGTTCGCCGACTCGTCGCACACGATGTTCATCGACGACAGACCCGAGTGGATCGCCTGCATCCGCGGCGAGTACGCATCGCGGGCCGTGTGGACCGCGAAGACGCGGCTCAACTCCTCCTGCTTCTCCGGGGACAGCGCTCGCCACGCCGCCGTCATCGACGACCAGAGTGTGTCGCCCCCGTAGGGCGGGATGTCGATCGCGTGGAGGACGGTGAACGAGGGTGGCGCGGCCTGGAACGAGAAATCGCTGTGCCATGCACCGCCGAAGTTGAACGCTCCCCCGTCGCGCGCCTCCTTGAGCACCTTGATGACCTCGGGGTGGTCGGGGCTCGGCTCGATGAACGGTGAGTCGGCCGGTGGCCCGAGACGGTGCGAGAACTCCACCTGCTCGATCGCGGTGAGCGACTGGTTCGGCACGACGACGAACTCGTGCTCGCACACGTGTGCGCGCAGTTCGGCGAGCCCGGCATCGTCGAGTTCGCTCAGATCACCGACGATCACCTCGGCTCCGAACACTCCCGTGATGCGGTTCACCTGCATGTCGTCACCGTAGTCCCACCGGACGGACCCCTTCCCCGCGCGGCGGCGTGTGCCAACATCGGATGCATGGGTGTGCGCGACGGTGACGGCTGGGTCAGGTGCCAGTGCGGCCAGGTGCACTGGGGTCTCCACGGTGCGGCCGGTCTGCTGCTCGTGCGCACCGACCTCGATCCGGCCTCGGTCCTCCTGCAGTTGCGCGCATCGTGGACCCACGGCGGGGGCACATGGGCACTGCCCGGCGGTGCGCTCGACTCGCACGAGGACTCGGTGACGGCCGCGGCCCGCGAGGCCTGGGAAGAGGTCGGCATCGACCCCGCCGTGCTCGCGTTCAAGGCGATCTTCTCCGACGACCACGGCAACTGGCGCTACGACACGGTGATCGCCCACGCCGAGACCGACCCCGGCGCCCACGAGGCGAACGCGGAGTCCGAGGACATCCGCTGGGTCCCGATCGACGAGGTCGAACGGTACGAACTGCATCCGGGCCTGCGTCGCTCGTGGATCGAGTTGATCGACCACGTGAAGTCGACGCTGCCCGGCACGAACTGAGACCTCCGTGCGCCGTCGCACCGTCTATCTCATGCTGGCTGCGTCCGGGCTCGGCGCGATGGGATACGGCACCATGTTCACGGTCGTCGATGATTTCCGCGACAAGTTCGGGATCCCCGAGTCGCACCTCGGCCTGATCCTCGGCATCGGATTCATCGCCGGCTTCGTCTCGCAGATCTTCCTCGCACCCCTCGCCGACAAGGGCCACGCCAAGACGATGATCCTGGTCGGCGTCGCCGTGCAACTCGTCGGCAACCTGATGATGGGGTTCGGCCAGTCGTTCTGGATCCTCTTCCTCGCGCGGTTCATCATGGGCGTGGGCGGGGGAATGATCACGCCCGCGGCACGCCGTGTGATCATCGTCTCGGACCCACGGAACATGGGCACGAACCTCGGGCTCTTCGTGAGCTTCGACGTGGGCGGCTTTGCGATCGGGCCCGTCGTGTCGGCGCTCACCGTCGACACCCTCGGGCTGCCGGTGCCGTTCGTGTCGGCGGCGGTGCTGATGGCCATCGTCGGTGTCGGGCTCGCCGTGTCGCACATCGACGAAGCGGCCGCCGAGGATGCTCCCAGCCAGCGGCTCGCCTTCGACCTGTTGAGGATCGCCCCCTGTGCGGGTGCGGTCGTGATCGGGTTGTCGCTGTACCTGATGATCGGCACCTTCGACACCCTGTGGTCGGTGATGATGGCCGACATCGAGGCCGAGACATGGATCGCGAACCTCGGCATCACGCTGTTCGCCCTGCCGATGCTCTTCCTCGGCCCGATCGGGGGTCGCCTCACGCAGAGGATCGGTCCCTTCGTGGCGGCGATCTGCGGTCTCACGACGGCGTCGCTGTTCATGTCGCTCTACGGGATACTCGATTCACCGAACGCCATGCTCGGCGTGGGCGTCATGCACGGCATCGTCGACGGACTCACGATTACCGCCGGTTCGGCCGCGGTCGCGATGACCGTGCCGCGCGAACGTCTCGCCGCCGCACAAGGTCTCTACGGCGGCATGCAGACGGTGATGGGCGGGCTGGCCTCGGTGGTCGCGGGATGGTCCTACGGGGCGGTCGGGCGCACGGGTTCGTTCGTCGGCACGACGGTCGGCATGGTCGCGCTGATTGCGATGGGCTCGTTCCTCGCCCGGGCGCACCTGCGCGACACTCCCACCGGCTGAGCGCGGGTCAGGGCGCGGCGCGGATCGCTTCCCACACCCGTCGGCTGGTGCAGGGCATGTCGACGTGCGTGACACCGAGGTGTGAGAGCGCATCGACCACTGCGTTCTGAACGGCCGGCGTCGCACCGATCGTGCCGGCCTCACCGATGCCCTTGGCTCCCAGGGGGTTGCGCGGGGTCGGGGTCTCCATTGGCACCCGCTCGACGAAGGGCACCTCCACGGCACTGATGAACCCGTAGTCGGCGAGGTTCGCCGTGGTCGGGTTGCCGTCGGAGTCGTAGAGCACCTCCTCGAGGAGCGCCTGGGCGATCCCCTGGGCGACGCCACCGTGCACCTGACCGTCGACGATCAACGGGTTGATGATCGTGCCGGCGTCGTCGCAGGCGATGTGTCGACGCACAGCGACCGCACCGGTCTCGGTGTCGACCTCGACGACGCAGACATGCGACCCGAACGGGAACGTGGCCCCCTCTGGCTTGAAGTCGGCTTCTCCGGAGAGTGGCGACGACGTCGCCGCGACGATCTCGGTCCATGATCTGGTCGGCTGGGGCGAGCCCTGCACGTGGAAGACGCCGCGTGCGGTGTCGATCACGACATCCTCGGGTGCGGCCTCGAGCAGGTTCGCGGCGATCTCGCGGGCCTTCTCGATGACGGCCTCGGCCGCCAACCGTGCGGCGGTGCCACCCACCTGGAGACTGCGCGATCCGCCGGTGCCGCCGCCGCGGGCGACGTCTTCGGTGTCGCCGAAGCGGAACTCGATCTTGTCCATCGGGATGCCGGTGGTGTGCGAGATGATCATCGCCCACGACGTGTGGTGACCCTGGCCGTGGGGCGAGGTGCCGGTGCGCACGATCGCTCCCCCGTCGGGGGTGATCTCGACTGCGCCGTACTCGCCCGATCCCATCGGGTTCGTCGTCTCCACATAGGTGCTGATCCCGATGCCGAGTTGCACCGGGTCACCGGCGGCGCGTCGCCGTGCCTGCTCTGCACGCAGATCGGCGTACCCCGCAGCCGCGAGCGCGGCCTCGAGCGACTTCTCGTACTCACCGCTGTCGTACTTGGCACCCATCGCTGTCGTGAGCGGGAACTGCTCCGGGCGCAGGTAGTTGCGCCGCCGCACGTCGGCGGGGTCGAGACCACAGGCGCGCGCGAACTCGTCGACCGTGCGCTCGATCGCGGCCGTCGCCTCGGGCCGTCCCGCACCGCGATAGGCCACGACGGGGGACGTGTTCGTCACGACGCTGTGCGACTCGAACTGCACGCGCGCGATGTCGTACACGCCGCTCGCCATCATCCGGGTCATGAACGGCAGGACCGCCCCGCCCTTCGGGTAGGCGCCGGCGTCCTGCACCACATCGAGTCGGTACGCAGTGATGCGACCGTCCCGGGTGCCGCCCATCTTCGTGCGCTGCTTCTGGGCGCGTGCGTGCCCCATGGCGAGCATGTTCTCGGTGCGCGTCTCGGTCCAGCGAGCGGGCCGCCCGAGCCGTCGCGCCACCCAACCCACGAGGATCTCCTCGGGATACACGCCCGACTTGGCGCCGAAGCCACCGCCGACATCGGGAGTGATGACGCGCACCTGTGTCGGCTCGATCGCGAGGGCCTTGGCGATTCCGTCGCGCGCGCCGTGGGCACCCTGGCTGCACGCCCACTGGGTCAACTGTCCCGACGCCGCGTCCCAGCGCGCCGCACATGACCGCACCTCGAGCGGTGCCGTCGCGACCTTCTGGTTCTCGATCTCGAGATCGACAACCACCTCGCAGCCCTCGAAGATGTCACCCTCGTCGTTGGCGGCGAAGGTGAGTGCGATGTTGGTGCCCGCCCCGGGATGCAGCACGACCGCACCGGCGAGCGACTCGCGTGAATCGATGACGGCGGGCAGCGGGTCGTAGTCCACGATCACCTGCTCGGCGGCATCGGCTCCCTGCTCGGGCGTCTCGGTCACGACGACCGCCACGACCTCGCCCACGAAGCGCACGGTGTCGCGCGCGACGAACGGGTACTCGATGTCCTGGTTGATCATCCGCAGGTCGGCCTTGGCGGGAACGAGTTCGACATCGGTGCCGGTGAAGATCTCCACCACCCCGGGCATCCCGACAGCCTCCGAGGCATCCACCGAGACGAGACGCGCGTGTGCCACCGATGATCTCACGAATGTGAGATGCACGGCCCCGGGCAACGGGAGGTTCGCGATGTAGGTTCCCTCACCGCGGAGGAACCTCGGGTCCTCCACGCGCACCACGCGTGTTCCGAGGATGCTCATGCCGACCACCCCCCGTCGACGATGAACTCCGACCCGGTCGAATAGCTCGAGTCGTCGCTCGCCAGGTACAGCGCGAGTCGCGCCACGTGCACCGGTTCGGCCTCGTACCCCACGGGAATGCGCTCGCGCACCATCTCGCGCACGCCGGCGTCGTCGAAGGCCTGCAGCATCGGTGTGTCGATGATGCCGGGGTGGATCGAGTTCACCCGCACACCGAACGGTGCGAGCTCCTTGGCCACGCCCTTGGTCATCCCGCGCACGGCCCACTTGCTCGCGCCGTAGGCGAGGAAGCCCGGCGTGCCCGCCATGCCGGCCACCGACGAGATGTTGACGATGCTCCCCGCCTTCTGGGCGACCATGAGCGGCGCCACCGATTTCATGCCCAGGAACACCCCGACCTGGTTGATGTCGATCGTGCGCCTGTAGGCCTCGAGCGTGGTGTCGAGCACAGTGCCCCGCTCGAAGATGCCCGCATTGTTGACGAGGATGTCGATGCGCCCGAACGTGTCGAGAACGAACGCGACGGCCGACACCCAGTCGTCCTCGCTGGTGACATCGTGGCGCACGAACCGGCACGCGGACCCGTCCGGCGAGATGCGCCGCGCCGTCTCCTCGCCGGCATCGGCGAGGAGGTCGCTGACCACGACCCTCGCCCCCTCGTCAGCGAAGAGGGCGGCCTCGGAGGCTCCCATTCCCCGCGCACCGCCAGTGATGAGTGCGACCTTTCCCTCGAGCCTTGACTTTCCCATCGCCTTCGTTCTACTCCGTGGTGCTCGTCGCCGACGAGTCGCCGCGCGCCGACAATTTCTCTGAGCGCATCTCGGCGCGCACGTCCTGCACGAGACGTGCCGCGACCGCGAGCAACAGGCATGCGAAGAGCACGTTCGACAATGTGTCGTCCATCCGCGCCGAGACCCATCCCCCGACGACCGCCGAGACGATGCCGCCGGCACCGACGATCCCGGCGGCGCGCAGGTCGGCGTTCGCCTTCTTGCGGTTCCGGATCGTGCCCATGATCGAGGTGGGGATGATCACTGCCACCGAGGTTCCCTTGGCTAGGACACCCGGCAGGGACAGCGCGAGCATCATCGCGGGCACCATCACCACACCCCCGCCCACGCCGAGCAGACCAGCGAGGATCCCGGTGGCGAGGCCGATCAACACGAGCGCGGCCGCGATCCCGGCATCGACCGCTCCGCGTCCCTCGCCCACGCCCTGGAAGAAGAGCCGCGCCGCGGTCGCCACGAGCAACCCGGCGAACGACAACGCGAGCGTCCTGTGGGGCAGCACGTGCAACAACTTCGTGCCGAGCACGGCACCTGCGACGGCACCGACGGCGAGCCACATCGCCACAGGCCAATCGACATGGTCGTGCGAGAGATAGGTGAGGAACGACGAGATCGAGATTGGCAGGACGGCGGCGAGCGAGGTGCCGTGCGCGATGCGCTGGTCCATCTTGGCCACGAGCACGAGACCGGGGACGATGAGAATCCCACCCCCGACACCGAACATGCCCGACAACAATCCGGCCGCGAGCCCCACGAGGGCGATGCGGACAATGGAGACCTCGGCGGCGCCGCTCGTGGTCGTCATCGGTGCCTCCCCCGTCCCACCGTCGACGGGACGGTTGATTTTCCCACATCGACCGGGGCCGGACTTACCTTCCCACATCGATGGGATTACCTTTCCGCCATGCTTCGTCGAGGCCGCAGGACAGGTGCAGGTGTCCGCGCCGCGATGCTCGCGACATCGGCCCTCGTTGCGACCGCGTGCACGGGTTCGGACACGACCAACCCCGACACAGCCGCACTCGTCGCACTCGTGGATTCCCACTGCACCGATCTCGCCGCCCCGGGACTCGGCGAGGGGACCCTGTGCGTGGACAACGGGTTCCGACCCGACACCGACGACTTCTCGTTCGCGAACTGGGGTCGCTCCACCGAGGCCGACGGCAACGTCAGCATCCAGACCCTCGTCGACCTCTTCGGTCGCGCGGCCGTGTGCGCTCCTGGTCCCGAGACCGAGTGCATCCTGCGTCCCGCGACGGTGCAACGGCTCGAGGAGTGGAACAACGCCCTCACCGGCGGACGGTGCGAGGGATTCGCGGTTCTCAGCATGCGGTTCTTCCTCGACATGGAGGATCCCTCGCAGTACCGCAGTGGAGCCGCACGTGTCGCCGACCTGCGCCGTGGTGACGGAGATCTCGACCGTGCTCTCGCCTACTGGTGGACCACCCAATTCCTCCCCGAGGTCGCCGACCGTGCGGCGCAGTCGCGCACCAAGTCGCCCGTCGCACTCGTGGACGAGATCATCGTCGGGCTCGCCGGTGGGCTCGGCCTGACCCTGGGTCTCTACGACAGTGGTGCGGGACACGCCGTCAGCCCGTTCGCGGTGACCAGACGCGCCGGCGACTTCATCGTGCACGTCTACGACAACAACCATCCCGGGGAACGCCGTGAGATCGTCGTCGATCCCGGCACCGACACATGGACATACGCGCGTGCCGTGCGCGGCGCCGATGCGTCGTGGGCGGACTGGTCCGGCGGAACGGGCACCTTCGAGGTGACCCCGATGTCGACGCGCCGGGGACCGTTCCGCTGCGACTTCTGCACCTCGCTCACCGACGATGCGGGCACGGTCGTGTCGGTGGCATCGCGCGAGCCCACCTCGGCGGGTCTCCTGCGCATCGTCGCGCGCACCGGGACCTTCGAGGTCACCCCGACGGGAATCGAGAACTCGATCGACGGTGCTCGATGGCGCGCCACGAAGGGCGGCGCTGCGAACCTCACGGTCACCATCCCCCCGTCCGCGGGCGACCTCGACGTGAGCATCCTGCGCGAGAACGACTCACTGCCCGCCGGCGACGTGGTGGTGGGGGTGCGCCGACCGGGCAACCCCGACCTTCAGATCCAGGGCGACCTCGCGGCCGCGACGGGCAGCGCTTCGCCGGTGCTGCTGGTGCGCACCGAGGGCACCACGGTGCGCGCACCGAGCGGTGCTGCCGCCCGCGTGAGCATCGCATCGGGGTCGGGGCTGTCGCGCACGACCCTCGCGGCCGGTGATGAGCTGCTCGTGCGCACGATCAGTGCCGACGAGATCGAGGTGGCACTCAAGGGATCCGGTGCGGCGCGGATCGTCGACGATGGTCGCTGGGTCGCGCGGACTGTCTCGGTGCGCAAGGGTGGTCTCGACGTCGAGACATCGACGGTCGCGGCGGTTCCGATCAGGCCGGCCGCCCGGCCGGGTTTCTCGCGTGTGCCGACCACCGTGGCGCCACCTGTTCCGGTCGCCACATCACCGGCCACCACGACCACCACCGACCCCGACGAGGGGCCACCGCCGAGCATCGTGGTCACATTGCCCGACTGAGAATCGGGTCGGCGCTCAGCGCACCAGTGACGCCGCGTTCTCCCAGATGTTCGCGTAGGCCTCGATGCGCTGGGCCGCGTCGGCACCGAGCGTGAAGTCGGGAACGCACACCTCGTCGAAGCCCGCGTCGCGATACGCGGCGAAGGTGTCGGCAATCTGTCCGATCGTGCCCACCACCGACCTGTCGGCGGGAACTTTCTCGCGCAACCGTGCCGCGGAGCCCTCGTCGGGCACGACGAAGAACAGCGCCTGCACCGACTTGCGCAGTGTCGAAGGGTCGCGGCCCTCCTTCTCGCACGCCTCGAGCAGCCGCGCCATCACCACTGCCGCACCCTCGGGTGTGCCCCATGTGTTCCACTCCTGGGCGAACCGGGCGGTCAGGCGCAGCATCCGCGCACCACCGGTGCCGACCAGGATCGGCAGCGGGGACTGCACGGGCTTGGGCTCGCACGGGGCGTTCGTGATCGTGAAGTGCCGACCCGCGAACGTGGTGCGCTCCTCGGAGAGCATGCGTGCGACGATCTCGATGGCCTCGGCGAACCGGTCGACCCGGTCCTTCGCACCGAACAACTCGATCCCGAACGCCGTGTGCTCGTTCACCTGCCACCCCGCTCCCATGCCGATCACGAACCGACCGTTCGAGATGCGATCGATCGTCGCGGCGCGGTTCGCGATGAGCGCGGGGTGGTTGACCGTCGTCGGTGTCACGAGCGATCCGAGCCGGATGCGCGTCGTCACCGAGGCGAGCGCCGAGAGCACCGAGAAGCACTCGTGGAAGTCACCGGGTGCCGGCTCGCCGTCCACGGTGTTGGGCATGTAGTGGTCGGCGTACCAGAGACCGTCCCAACCCATGTCCTCGATCACATGCGCGAGCTCGTGGATGACCGACCAGGGTCGCTCGCTGTTCGGCCAGATGGAGTACTTCACGAGATCAGGTGCTGCGTCGGATCAGGACGGTCCGCTGAACATGCCGCGGTAGACCTGCGGCTTGGGCGGGGTCGACTCACCCTCGTAGCGGTTGATCTCGGCGCGCGCCACGACACCCCAGTGCACCTCGTCCGGGCCGTCGGCGAGACGCAGCGTGCGCTGGCTCGCGTACATCCGTGCGAGCGGCGTCCACTGCGACACACCGGTGGCACCGTGCATCTGGATCGCCTCGTCGATGATCTGGCACACGCGGATCGGCACCATCGCCTTGATCGCACTCACCCACACACGCGCCTCGGCGTTGCCCATGGTGTCCATCGCCTTGGCGGCGCGCAGCACCATCAGACGGCACGCCTCGATCTCGATGCGGGCCTTGGCGATCACCTCGGGGTTCTTGCCCAGGCGCACGATGGGGCGACCGAACGCCTCGCGCGTGAGCCCGCGACGGATCATCAACTCGAGTGCGCGCTCGGCGGCACCGATCGAACGCATGCAGTGGTGGATGCGACCCGGCCCCAGGCGCACCTGGGAGATCTCGAAACCGCGGCCCTCGCCGAGGAGGATGTTCTCCTTCGGCACGCGCACGTTGTTGAACCGGATGTGCATGTGGCCGTGCGGCGCGTCATCCTCGCCGAAGACCTCCATCGGGCCCACGATCTGCACGCCGGGGGTGTCCTTCGGCACGAGGATCTGCGAGTGCTTGCGGCTCGGGGGCCCGTCGGGGCTGGTGAGCAGCATCACGATCATGATCTTGCAGCGCGGATCGCCGGCACCCGAGGCGTAGTACTTGTCGCCGTTGATCACCCACTCGTCACCGTCGAGGTAGGCGCGGCACTGAAGGTTCTTGGCATCCGACGAAGCCACGTCGGGCTCGGTCATGACATATGCCGAGCGGATCTCGCCGTTCATGAGCGGAGTGAGCCACTTCTCCTTCTGCTCCCTCGTGCCGACACGCTCGAGAACCTCCATGTTCCCGGTGTCGGGCGCGGAGCAGTTGAGGCTCTCCGAGGCGAGTGGGCTCTTGCCGAGCTCCACGGCGATGTAGGCATAGTCGAGGTTCGAGAGGCCCTCGCCGGTCTCGGCGTTCGGGAGGAAGAAGTTCCAGAGTCCCTGCGCCTTGGCCTTCGACTTCACGCCCTCGAGCAACTCGAGTTGTCCGGGCGCATAGTCCCAGCGGTCGGCACGGTTCTCGCCGAGCTCGTAGAACTTCGCCGCCATCGGCTCGACTTCCTCGGCGATGAACTTCTTCACCGCCTCGAAGAGTGGCTTGGCCTTCTCCGACATCGCGAGGTTGAGGCCGTCGTCGGTCTCGACCCCGGAGTGCATCCCTGGCTTGGGCATCGCTGTCCCCTTCGTTCGGTGGGTTCGTCGTGTGAGCCGGTCGGCTCGCCCGTGACACTAGTGGCGCGGGCTTCGGGGCGCCCGAGGCGGAGGCCGGTCGAGCACGCGCGTCTAGTGTCGCGTGGTCGCACAGCCAGCGAGGGAGAGCCAGAGATGCCCGACGTGACGCGCCACAAACCGGCCACCGCCCACACGGCGGCCCGCAACGCCGCCACCACGGTCCCCGATGATCCGGGCGATTTCGAGCGCGCACGGCGGGGCTTCATCGCCGCCCATCCCACGGGGCGCATCGAGGCCGACGGGCGCACCGTGATCGACGCCACCGCCTACGGGTTCCTCGATGGCGACGCTCCCGCCACGGTGCACCCGAGCCTGTGGCGTCATGCACAACTGAACAACCACCGCGGGCTGTTCGAGGTGCGACCGGGCATCTGGCAGGTGCGCGGCTACGACATCTCGAACATCACCTACATCGAGGGACGCACCGGCTGGATCGTGATCGACCCGCTCACCGTCGAGGCCACCGCGAGGGACTCGCATGCCCTCGTCACCGAGCACCTCGGCGAGCACCCGGTCAAGGCCGTCATCTACACGCACTCGCACACCGATCACTTCGGCGGGGTTCTCGGGGTGACGACCGAGGCCGACGTCGAGGCGGGGCGCTGCATCGTCGTGGCGCCCGAGGGATTCCTCGTCGAGACGGTCGGCGAGAACGTGATCGCGGGACCGGCCATGGGTCGGCGCGCGATGTTCCAGTTCGGCCAGACCCTGCCCCCCGCGCCTACGGGGCACCTCGACTGCGGACTCGGGAACGGGATCCCCCGCTCGGGCGGACCGGGGTTGATCGCGCCGACGCACGACATCGTGCGCACCGGCGAGGAGATGACGATCGACGGCGTGAGGGTGGTCTTCCAGTTGACGCCCGAGACCGAGGCACCCGCGGAGATGAACTTCTTCTTTCCTGATCTCGGTGCGCTCTGCATGGCGGAGAACTGCTCGCACACCATGCACAACCTGGTCCCGATCCGTGGCGCGCAGGTGCGCAACTCACTGATGTGGTCCAAGTACATCAACGAGGCGCTCGAGCTCTTCGGCGACTCGGCCGATCTGATGTTCACCTCGCACAACTGGCCGCGCTGGGGGCGCGACGACGTGCGCTCGTTCCTCACGAACCAGCGCGACCTCTACAAGTGGATGCACGACCAGTCGATGCGCCATGCCAACCAGGGCGCCGTGCCGACCGAGATCGCAGAGACGTTGAGCCTGCCGGCCGAGTTCCTCGCCAACGACCACACCCGTGGCTACTACGGCGACCTCGTGCACAACTCCAAGGCGGTGTACCAGCGCTACCTCTCGTGGTACGACGGAAACCCGTCGAACCTGCACCGTCTGCCGCCCGTCGAGGCGGGTCGGCGCTATGTGGAGTTGGCCGGGGGTCCCGATGCGCTCCTCGCCCACGCGCGCGCCAAGTTCGATGCGGGCGACTACCGGTGGGTGGCCGAAGTGTGCAACCACCTCGTGTTCGCCGACTCCTCGAACGCAGCGGCACGGGAGTTGCTCGCCGACACCTATGAACAGCTCGGCTACCAGGCGGAGTCCTCGACCTTCCGCAATGCGTACCTGACCGGCGCACAGGAACTGCGCGAGGGGCCACCGAAGTTGATGGGCCAGCCCGGGGTGCGCGGTCGGGGCCTCCTGCGCGCGATGACGATCGAGCAGGTGTTCGACTCGCTCTCGGTGCGTCTCAAAGAGGAGGAGATGGGTGGCGTCTCGATCGCCATCAACTGGACCTTCGACGACATCGGTGAGTCGTGGGTGCTCGGCGTGTCGAACCGGACCTTGTGGTACGTGCGTGGCCGCCACGACACGGGAGCCGCAGTGACCGTGCGGACGACGAGGCGAACGTTCATCGACGTCGTCACCCAAGTGACCACGTTCATGGACCAGATCGAGGCCGGTGGAATCACCCTCGAGGGCGACCCGGCAACGTTGCTGACCGTGTTCGGGAACCTCGACCAGTTCGGCGCGTGGTTCCCCATCGTCGAGCCGTGAGACCGACCCCGGAGGAGCCCTCCGTGGTCGAGACACCCCAAATCCACCACCGTTGGCCCGGGTTCAGGTAAACCACCGGCGGGCGGAGATCCATCGACTCTGATCGGAGCTCCACATGAAGACCCCGCGTCTGTTCGCTGCCGAGGCATTCGGCACCTTCCTCCTGCTGCTCGGCGGGCCGGGCACCGCGGTGCTCGTCCCCGGTTTCGAGGGCAAGGCGTTCATGGTGTCCCTCGCCTTCGGCTTCGCCCTGCTGGTCGCGGCCTACACGGTCGGGCCCGTCTCGGGATGCCACATCAACCCCGCGGTGACCATCGGTCTCGCCGTCGCCAAGAAGATCGAGCAGAAGCTCGTGCCCGTCTACATCGCCGCACAACTCGCCGGTGCCGCCCTCGGTGGTCTCGTCATCATGCTGGTGGCGAACGGCATCAAGGACGGCTTCGACCCCGGAGTCGGGAACTTCGCGGTCAACGGCTGGGATGCGCTGTCGCCGGGCGGATACGGCTTCGCGTCGATGGCGATCATCGAGATCGTGCTCACGGCGGTGCTCGTGTACGTCGTGCTGTCGACGGGTCGGTCGAACTTCGCACCGGGATTCGGTGGGCTGGTCGCCGGTGTGACCCTGGCTCTCATCCACATGATCTCGATCCCGATCGACAACACCTCGGTGAACCCGGCTCGGTCATTCGGGATGGCGATCTTCGCCGGTGGCGACTCGCTCACCCAGCTCTGGGCCTTCTTCGTCTTCCCGATCGTGGGCGGGGTGGTCGGCACCCTGGTGCACCGCTACATCAACGACTGACCCCGTCGGAAGACACCACATTCCTCCTCTCGTGGAACGCCCGCCCCGCACGCCGGGGCGGGCGCTTCTGCGTCGTGGGCATCGTTGATTTAGTGTCGGCGCGATGAAGGCATCCGATCTCCCGCGCGTCCACACTCCCGAGGGTGGCTGGAAGGGCGAGATGCCCGGACCGTTCCTCGTCGCCTGCGACGAACCGATCGCCGAGGGACTCCCCGATCTGAGTGGCACGTGGAAACCCGTCGAGGTGGTGGTGAACGGCGAACCAGCGCCGGCCAACGTCCCGTTGTGGCAGCACGTCGAACGAATCGAGCAGGCGGGCACACGCGTGACGATCACCTCCGACGGCATCATCCACGACTTCCCCGCCGCCGACGGCACGTTCGAGAACGGATGCCACGACGTGGCGGCGATGGACTTCACCACTCCGATCACTGTCGCCGCCTCGTTCGAGGACGGGGTGCTGGTGCTTCGACCCCAGGGGCTGGAGGGCGTCGCCGTGCGCAGGTGGCGCGACGGTGAGCATCTCGCGTGGGACTACCACGGTGCGTTCACGATGCGTCTCGCGCGCATCGACACCATGGACTGATCCGTGGCTCATCCCGTCACCGCACCTGCGATGCAGAGGGCTCAGCGCCTGCTCGACCAGCGCGTCGCGCCCGCTGTTCTCACCGGCCGGGTCCCGTTCGCGGTCGAGTCCACGGCCGAGACCTTCGACCCCGTCACCTTCGATGTCGCACGTTCTGCCCCACGGACCGCGTTCGAGGTCGGCACCAAGTGGGGACAACCGTGGCACTCGCGCTGGTTCCGCCTGGTGGCGACCGTGCCCGAGCACCTCGGTGGCCGTGCGTTGGTGGCCCATGTCGACCTCGGGTTCACCGGCCGCGGCGACGGTTTCCAGGTGGAGGGACTCGCGTGGGTCGACGGCCGCATCGTCACCGCTGTCCAACCCGACCGGCGCTCGGTGCCGCTCGGGGTTCGCGCCGCCGGTGACGCACTCGAGGTGTGGATCGAGGCCGCGGCGACACCCATCATCGCCGGACACGTGCACAGCTACGGACCCACGCTGTTGGGTGATCCGGCGACTGCGCCCGCCCGTGCCCTCTACACACTGCGCACCGCCGACCTCGCCGCCATCGACGAGGGTGTCGCAGGCCTCGCGCTCGCTCTGCACACCGTCATCGACCTCGCCCTCGATCTGCCCGAGTCGTCACAGCGCGCCCGTTGCTTCGCTGCTCTCGAGAAGTGCGGTGCGGCCTTCGATGTGCGCGACCCCTCGGGATCGGCCCGGGCCGCGCGCACCGAACTCGACGCCGTCCTGACCGTGGGCAACGGGCCGGGTGCGCACCGCATCGTGGCCGCGGGCCACGCGCATCTCGACACCGCGTGGTTGTGGCCGATCCGTGAGACTCGACGCAAGGCCGTGCGCACGTTCGCCAACGCCGTGCATCTGCTCCGCAGAAACCCCGACATGGTGTACTGCCACAGCCAGGCCCAGCACTACGCATGGGTTGCCGAGGACGCACCGGATCTCTTCGCCGAGGTGACACGACTCGTGGCCGACGGGCGGTGGGAACCGGTGGGCGGGATGTGGGTCGAGACCGACCTCAACCTGCCGAGCGGCGAGAGTCTCCTGCGTCAGATGGTGCAGGGACAGCGCGCGTTCGGCGAGTGGTTCGACCTGCGGTGCGACGGCGCCTTCCTCCCCGACGACTTCGGCTACCCCGGCGGACTGCCCCAGATCGTGGCGCACGGTGGCGCGCAGTGGTTCTTCACCCAGAAGCTCAGTTGGAACGAGACGAACCCGATGCCCCACCACAGTTTCTGGTGGGAGGGGATCGACGGCACGCGCGTGTTCACGCACTTCTCCCCCGTCGACACCTACAACGCGCTCAACACCCCGTCGCAACTGCGCTTCGCCGACCGCAACTTCCGCGACCACGCAGGCGCGGGGTCGTCGCTCGTTCTCTACGGTCACGGCGACGGCGGAGGCGGACCGACCCAGGAGATGATCGATCGGGTCCGGCTGGCACACGATCTCGAGGGTGTCCCGCGCACCTCGTTCGGTCGGGTCGGCGACTTCCACCGCGATGCAGAACGCGAGTACGGCGCCTCGGCGCCGGTGTGGACGGGCGAGATGTACTTCGAGAAGCATCGCGGCACCTACTCGACCCAGGTCGGCACCAAACCGGGCAACCGCGCCGCCGAACGCGCGTTGCACGAACTCGAACTGTGGTCTGCGGCGACCGGCACACGCCCCGCGGGCATCGACAAACTGTGGCGCAGCGTGCTCACACAGCAGTTCCACGACATCATCCCGGGATCCTCGATTGCCTGGGTGCACCGCGACGCAGAGGCCGAGTTCGCGCGCGTCGTCACCGAGATCGAGGACCAGCTCAACGGGTTGCTCGACACATCCGGGGTCGAGCCGCATGTGATGAACCCCGCACCGGTTGCCCTGCACGGCGTCGTCGACATCGACGAAGAGCCCCATTGGGTCGATGTCGCTCCGTTCTCGTGGGCGGCACCGACGACGCGTCCAGCCGCCATCTCGCCGGTGATCGTCGATCAGAATGCGGCATTCATCAGGGTCTCGAACGGCATCATCGATTTCTCCATTGGTGTGGATGGCACCCTCGTGGGCATCAGCAACGGCTCGCGGAACCTTCTCGGGGGCGGAAGGGCGCGGTTCGTCCTGCGCAACGACACGCCAGCCGAATACGACGCATGGGACATCGACCGCGCCGATGCCGATGGACCCGAGATCCGCCCCGATGCGTCGTCTGCATTTATCGCCGAGTCATCGGATCTGCGCGGGGCTGTCGTGTGCGAGCACAGATTCGGTGCCTCCACCATCACCGTCACCTACACGCTCACGGCGGGCTCGCGGTCGGTCGCAATCGCCGTCGACGCCGATTGGCAGGCCGAGGAGCAGCGCTTGCAATGGGTGCTGCCGACGGCACTGCGGTCACCGTCTGCGACCTCGGGCACCCAGTTCGGCCATGTCGTGCGCGCCCGCCACGCCAACACCTCGTGGGATGCGGCACGGTTCGAGGTCTGCGGACACCGATGGACCGGGGTTGCCGAACCCGGGTTCGGTGCCGCGATCCTGGCCGACGGGCCGCGCGGCTACGACGTGCGGGGCAAGGAACTGCGGCTCACGGTGCTGCGTTCACCCGGATTCCCCGACCCGCGCGCTGATCGCGGCCATCAGCGCATCGAGTGGGCCGTCGCACTCACCGACGGTGATCCGTTGCTCGACGACATCGAGCACGATGCAGCGTTGATGACTCACCCGCCGCGCATCGTGCGGGGCGTTCCGGGCGTCGGTGCGCCAGATGAGGTGCTCGAGGTGCCCGGGGCCCTGATCAGCTGTGTGAAGCCGGCCGATGACGGCAGCGGTGATCTCATCGTGCGCATCTGGGAGACCCGCGGCGCCTCGACACACGGCGTGCTGCGCACCCAGAGGAGATCGGCGATCGACTGCAACGCACTCGAGGAGCCCGTCGCCGAGCCGATCACACGCACCGACGAGGGAATCGCGATCTCTCTTGGCCCGTTCCAGATCCGCACGCTGCGACTGCCGCGGTCCTGACCGCTGCGGTCTCACCGGGGCTCACTTGGCGATGCGGAGACACTCCAACCTGCGGAACGGATCCACCGACAACACGGTGTGATAGCGCGAGTCCGCCCAGCACCCCGACACCGAGACCTCGATGCTGGACGACTTCAGCATCCCCGAGGTGCGGTCGAGGGGCCAGTCGCCGTTCAGATCTCCGGGCGTCAGGCGTCGCGAGAGTTGCGAGGGGTTCACCGTTCCGGTGTAGGTGCCATCGTCGGTGAGTCGTGCGGTGCGCCGCTCGAGAACCGAGACGGTGCCACCGAGTGCTGTCACCCGCGTGATCGCGTCGGCCACGTCGGACTTGGCCTGCTCGATGTCGGCGGAGGCCTCCTCCACCCGGCGCAGGCCCTCGGCCCACCGAGTGTCGAGGGCATCGAAGTCGACCTCGACCTCGGTGACGCGACGCTCGACCTTCTCGATGCGTGCGGTCTGGGCCGCGACGGCCTCCGACAGTGTCTCCACCTGGATCGACAACGCATCGACCAGACGAATGAGATCGTCGATGCGCTCGTCGGGGGCGCCGGGGCCTCCGGGACCCTCGGGGTCGCCGGGGTCGACCGGGGGCAGGTCGCCATCGGGTTCGTCCCCGGGGATGGAGTCCACGGTCGCGGCACGACCCGATGATCCGGTGCCGGATCCGTCGCGCAGTGCTGAACCGCTCGCCCACACCACTCCCACGGTGAGCACCGAGCCCGCAAGGGCGACAAGGGAGATGCCGAGAATGTTGGTCGGAAGTCGTTTCATGCGAACCACCCTAAGCACGGGGTGTCGCGCAGGCGACGGCCGGTGAGCCGCGCGGCGTGTGCCACTACTGTCGCTTGAAGGTTGTTCGGCGCAACCCATGTCGGGACACCCGGCAGACCGGGGACTCTGGAGGGGACGTGATGGGCGAGAGATTCGAGGATGGATTCGGCGGATCGGTGGCGGTCGTGACGGGAGGGGGCTCGGGCATGGGCCGCGAACTCGTCCGTCAACTCACCGCCCAGGGATGCGACGTGGCGACGTGCGATGTGCTCGACGACAATCTTGTCGAGACCGCGGCGATGTGCGCCGCCGACGGTGCGACCGGCGCAGTGCTCACGCACGTGGCCGATGTGTCGGATGAATCCCAGGTGCTCGCCTTCCGCGATGCGGTCGCTGCGTGGCGTGCGCACGTGAATGTCCTGTTCAACAATGCCGGAATCGGCGGTGGCGGGAGCATGGTCGAGAACACGCGGGAGGAGTGGGAGCGCACGTTCGGTATCTGCTGGGGCGGTGTGTACCTCAACACGCGCGCGTTCCTGCCACTTCTGCTGGCGGCCCCCTTCGGACATGTCGTCAACACAAGTTCGGTGAACGGCTTCTGGGCCTCACTCGGGCCGAACACCGCCCACACCGCCTACAGCGCGGCCAAGTTCGCCGTGAAGGGATTCACCGAGGCGTTGATCACCGACTTCCGCATGAACGCACCGACCCTGCGGGCGTCGGTGGTGATGCCGGGCCACATCGGCACCTCGATTGCGATCAACTCCGGCAAGCTCCACGGCAACGACCCCAAGGAGATGTCGGCCGACCAGATCGAGCGGGTGCGCACTCGCATGACGCGCAACGGCTTCGATGTCTCGTCGGCGAGCGACGAGGATGTGCGCGTCCTGCTCCAGGCCGGCGCCGAGGCGTTCCGCGACAGCGCGCCGATGACGGCCGAGGAGGCCGCCACGGTGATTCTCGACGGGGTCCGTCGCGGCGAGTGGCGGATCCTCGTCGGTGACGACGCCAAGGTGCTCGATCAGATGGTGCGCGAGCACCCCGAGGACGCATACCTCCCGGGCTTCATGGACCGGGTGCACGCCCGCGGGGCACTCAACTCGATCACCCGCTGATCGGGCCCGGGCCGCGGCTTCCGCGGCAACCCGGACCCGATTCGGTCGGGACTCGATCACGGAGCTGACGCCCCGCCGGTTCAGCCCTCGGCGAACGCGTAGGCGTGGAGGATGGTGCCGGCATCGTCAGCGAGCCCGTGTGCCACGAACTCGGGGGTGGCGACATGGAACTCGGTTCCGATGCCGTTGCCCTCGGCCTCGACGGCGTCGGCCTCGGCGACGCGGGCGAGGAACGCCTCGATGTCGGCGACCGTGGCCTCACCCTCGGCGGCGGCGAGCTCGTCGTCGTCGAGATCCAGGGTGATCGCCGAGATGATCGCGTGCCAGTTGGCGGTCAGATCCTCGGTGGTGGCGAACGTCTCGACTCCGAGCACCTTTCCGCCGATCGCCACTGCGATCCCGGTCTGGCCCTCGACGGGACGCGAGTTCACGACCTCGCCGTGGATGCGCTCGGTCTCGGAGTTGCGACGGCGCTCGTAGATCTCGTCGAAGCGGCTGGTGTCGCTCGAGACGGAGCGCATGTGCAGCTCGGAGTGGATCGCTTCCCACACCGCGCCCTGGTTCGACTGCTGGTAGTCGCGCGAGTCGAGATTCATCTCGCGGGCACGGTCGATGCTGCCCTTGACCCCGCGCTCCTTGGCGATGCGGGCACGGCGCGAGAGGTTGAGGTTCGACGCACGGAAGGACCGACCCCCGCTCCAACGACCTGCCTCGACGCACGAGACCGGGATCACCATCGTGGCGCCGGCCGGCACGAGGATCGAGACGTTGACGGTGCGCGTCTGGCGCCCACCCTGGAGCACGCGGCCCGCCGGGATGAGCACCGGGGTCTTGCCCGGGTTGTGCACCTGCAACCGGGGCACCGAGGCGCTGTCGAGCTCGGAGACCTCGAGGGTCTCGTCGGCGATGCGGACGTCGGGTCGGCCCGCCCCCTCGAGAGTGACCGGGAAGATGAGGAGGTTGCCGTGCTTGGACGGCGCCCCGATCTTTGCCTTGCTGAGTTCTTTGACTGTCATGTGTGTTCCTTTCCTTTCTTGACATTCCGGGTCGCCGAACCGGGGGTCATTGCTGACGATCCGGGTTCTGCGGCCCACCAGTGAGGGTACGAAGAGCCTGTAACAGGGTACTTGTATCCTGAACCTCAATTGAAGGTACCAGCGCCATCGCCGGACCGCAACCCGATCCCGACAAAACACTCGACCCGATCCCACAGACCCGATACCCCAGCAAGGCACCCATGACCCCCGACCAGACCCCCGACTCCACCTCCCAGACCGACCCAGACCAGACCCCCGAGGCGAACGAGCAGAAATCGATCATCATGTGGAGCACCGATGCGGCAGAGGCGGCATGGGAGGCGCAACGGACGTTCGCAACCGGTGGATGGCACCTGGCGCGCATGTCGCGCGACTGCACCGAGTGCTACGGCGACCAGTGGTGGTTGAACCCGGACGGTCCGGTACGTCCACTCCCCTTCACCGACGAGGAGGTCTAGGGAACCGGTCTGCGCGGGAGGGTCACCAAATTCGTCGGTCAGAACCTGTTCCGAGTCGGACACCGACTCAATCGGACCGCGGACTCGGTCTTCGCACTGGCGGACAGGATCGGGTGATGACACGCATCGAGACACCCCGGTGGGAGACTGACCACGTGCTGGCAGTTCCCGACACCCTCTCCCCCTCCTCGATCCGCACGTTCAGCGACTGCCCGCAGAAGTGGAAGCTCGCCTATGTCGACAAGATCAAGGAGCCGCCCAAGTGGCACCTGCACCTCGGCAACTTCGTCCACGAGGTGCTCGAGCACCTCTACAAGTTGCCCGCCGACCAGCGCACCCTCGACACCGTGCGCACCGTCGCCAAGGACCGCTGGGAGGCCACCGGCTGGGAGACCAAGGTCGGCAGCCTCGCCGAGATGAAGGGACCGATCTCGCAGTTCAAGCACGAGGCATTCGATGCGATCACGAACCTCTGGGAGATCGAGAACCCGACCGAGACCGCCATCGACGACATGGAGAAGCGCGTCAAGGTCGCCGTCGATGGGGTCGCGATGTCGGGCATCATCGACCGCCTCCAGATCGAGTCGGGCACCGCCGTCATCTCCGACTACAAGACGGGCAAGATCCCGGATCCGAGATTCCCCGAGAACACCGAGGCGAACAAGTTCTTCCAGTTGCTCGCCTATGCGCTGATGCTCGAGTCGCTCGACGGCACCGAGACCTCGCGCGTGGAACTGCTGTACCTCAACCAGAAGGCACGTCACCCGCTGGATGTGACGCCGGCGCGTCTCGCGGTCGCGCGGGGCAAGATCGTCGAGACGCGCGAGGCGATCGACTCGTCGGCCGCGAGCGGGGACTTCCACTGCAACGTGACGAAACTCTGCGATTGGTGCCACTACAAGAGCACCGGCGACTGCCCCGCCTTCGCGCGCTGACCCCATCGCCCGGGGGCGGGCCGGAAGACCCCCACCCGAGACCGACATAGACTGACCCCATGTCGACCGTCGCATCGAACCCGTTCCTCGAGGGAAATCTCGCACCCGTCCACTCCGAGGTGACCGTCACCGACCTGCACGTCACGGGCCGACTCCCCGAGGAACTCGTCGGTCGGTACCTCCGCAACGGCCCGAACCCGGTGAAGCCCGTCGACCCTGCCACGTACCACTGGTTCTCGGGAACCGGAATGGTGCACGGCATCCGACTCGATGGGGGTCGGGCCGAGTGGTACCGCAACCGGTGGGTGCGGACGCACGATGTCACCGACCATCTCGGTGAGCCGCGCGTGCCGAGCGACTGGCCCGACGACCATCCGAACTTCCCTGCCAACACCAATGTGGTTGCCCACGCTGGCAAGACATGGGCGATTGTCGAAGCGGGGAGTCCGCCGGTCGAGTTGTCCTACGACCTCGACACGGTGCGGGTCTCGAATCTCGGCGGCACTCTTCCAATGTCGTTCTCGGCGCATCCGAAGCGCGACCCGATCACCGGCGAGTTGCACGTGATGACGTACTGGTGGGGCTGGGGCAATCAGGTGCAGTACCTCGTTGTCGGCACGGACGGCAAGGTGCGTCGCACGGTCGACATTCCCCTGCCCGGTGGGCCGATGATCCACGACGTCTCGATAACCGAGAAGTGGGTCGTGATCCTCGATCTTCCCTGCGTGTTCAATCTCGAGGCAGCGATGAAGGGTGCGGGCCTCCCCTACTTCTGGGATCACTCGTACGAGGCGCGCATCGGTCTGCTCCCGCGCGACGGGAACGCCGAGGACATCGTGTGGTGCCCGATCGACCCCTGCTACATCTTCCACCCGTTGAACTCCTACGACGACGGGGACAAAGTGGTTCTCGACGCGGCGCGCCACCCGAAGATGTTCGACCGCGAGCGGCGGGGCCCCTCCGAGGGCCGACCGACACTCGACCGGTGGATTCTCGACACTCGGACGGGCTCGGTCACTCAACAGCGCATCGACGACCGCGGCATGGAGTTCCCGCGCGTGGACGAGCGCCGGGTGGGGCTTCGCCATCGGTACGGATACCTCGCGGGCGTCTCTGCCGGGTTCCGTCAGGATGCTCTGGTGAAGGTCGACTACGACACGGGCGATGTCACCGCGCGGAATGACAACGCGCGCTACGGCTACGGCGAGCCGGTGTTCATCCCACGGCACGATGCCGCCGAGGAGGACGACGGCTGGGTGATGGCGCTGAGACACGACACGGAACGCGACACGAGCGATCTCGCCGTCTTCGACTCCCGGGACTTCACCGGTGACCCCGTCGCGGCGGTGCACCTACCCGTCCGGGTGCCGAACGGATTCCACGGCAACTGGATCGCCGACTGATCAGGAGTACGCCATGCAGCCGTCGTCGAGGTCGGCCCTGGGCAGTTCTTCCTTCTCCACCCAGTAGTCCTGCGTGTGCTGCCACTCGGGCTTGGTCCCGGACCTGGGCATCAGGTGCTGGCTGCGCAACAGATAGTTCGGATTGAAGTTCTCCGGGTCGATCCACTCGCGGATCGTCATGTCGGCATCCTCGGGGCGCAGTTGCGGCACGACGATGCGCGCGTTCTTGTCATCCATGTGGGCGAGGAGCCGGCAGATGAAATCACCCATCAAGTCGACCCGCAGTGTCCAGCTCGCGCGGAAGTAGCCGAACACCCACGCCAGGTTCGGCACGCCGGTGAACATCATCCCCCGGTACGTCACGGTCGAGGCCCAATCGAGCGGCTCGCCATCGAGTTCGAAGGGGATGTCGCCGAGGATGCTCAGGTGGAAGCCCGTCGCGGTGACCACGATGTCGGCCTCGATCACGGTGCCACCCTTCGTGACGACACCGGTCTCGGTGAACGACTCGATCTCATCGGTGACCATCTCGGCCTTGCCGGACTTGATTCCCTCGAAGAGATCACCATCGGGCACGAAGGCGATCCGCTGCTGCCACGGCCTGTACGCGGGCGTGAAGTGGGGATCGATCGGATAACCCTCGGGCAGGTGCGCCTTGATGCCCTCGAAGAGTTGCTCCTTCACGAGGTCGGGATGCGTGACGCACATGTCGGTGATCATCTTCTGGTCGAAGAGGATCTTGCGGCGCACGATCTCGTGGATCCATGTCTCGTCAATCTCGAGCATGCGCAGCATGTCGGCCACGTCGTTCACGTTGCGGCCCACCGCGAAGTACGTCGGCGAGCGCTGGAGGACGGTGATGTGCTCGCACTCGGGTGCTATCGCCGGGACGAGCGTGGCCGCAGTCGCACCAGAGCCGATCACCAACACGCGCTTGCCGCGGTAGTCGAGATCCTCGGGCCAGGTCTGCGGGTGCACGACCTTGCCCCGGTAGGAGTCCATGCCCGGCCACTCGGGTGTGTAGCCCTGGGAGTGCTTGTAGTACCCCTGGCACATCCAGAGGAACCCGGCCGTCACCTCGAACGTGGTGTCGGAGGCGAGATCGCGCACGATCACGGTCCAGCGCGCGTCGGCCGTCGACCAACTCGCTCCCTCCACGCGGTGGCGGTAGCGGATGTGCCGGGCAAGGTCGTTCTCCTCGATCACCTCTGCCATGTACTTGCGGATCTCGGCGGCGGTCGCGATCGGTGTGCCGGTCCACGGCTTGAAGCGGTACCCGAAGGTGTAGAGGTCGCTGTCGGACCGCACGCCCGGGTACCGGTGCATGTGCCAGGTGCCGCCGAATGTCTCGTACGACTCGAAGATCGCGAACGTCGCGCCGGGGCGCTGGGTCTGCAGGTGGCACGCCGAGCCGATCCCCGAGATTCCGGCCCCCACGATCAGGACGTCGTAATGCTCACTCGCCATGGCGATAACCATATGTCCGCGCGCCCACGGCGCGCGAAGTGGTGCGTCCGCACGCCCGTTCCGGTGCGGCTCAGCCCCGCCAGCCGTCGGCGATGCCGGTGAGGCCCGTCGGTGCGTGGTCACCGAACACGAGTTGCTCGAGCACGCCGATCCCCTCGCCGATGTTGGAGTGCACGCGCGACAGCGTCTGGATGTGCACCATCGACGGATCCTCGGGGTTCACCGTCGCGAGATCCAACGTCTCGCCGTTCACCGCCAGTTCGCCGTGGGCATGGCCGTGCCCGAACTGGGGATGGATGTAGCCGATGCCCCGCATCCGGAACGTCACCATCGGCTCGAGCTCCAGCGTGATCGCCTCGCCCGAGAGCCGCTTGGTGGTCATCACCGCGCGCGCGATCTCGCGCGTCCCGGGCTTCCAGTCGATGTCGTAGTCCCACCAATTCAAGTGCTCGGTCGTGTCGACGCCCCACGTGGGCGACTCGGGTCGCTCGAGATGCGGCACCCAGCGCGCAGCCGACATCCAGCGATGGCCGTTCGCGTGCTCGAACGCCGCGAGATGCGTGCAGAAGGTGTCGAAGTGCACCGGGGCCCAGAGCCAGAAGATCTGCGGCCTCTGCGCGGGCAGGTTCGTCGGCGCGGGTGCACCCACGTTGCGCACACCCCACGACCGGTCACGCGTCCCGTGGACACCGTCGAGTGCGACATGCTCGCCGTCGACCGTCACCGTGCCCGTCCAGCGACCCCACTGCGTGAGACGTGTCGAGTCCATCTGTGCGCGACTGTCCACTGTCATGGTCTGGCGCGGTTCCTCGACCGCCGCCGTCACCGCCGTGAACACGAGGTCGGCGGTGATGCCGTGCTCGTTCGCCCCGAGTGAGAGCCGGATCGTGCGCAACGGCTCGAGCACCTCTATCGCCCAGGGACCGATGCGCGTCGACCTGTCGAGGGGCATCCGGCCCGACACGAACACCGAGCGCTGCACGCCGCCGCGCACGACGCTGAAGGCACCATCGATCACCCCGCGATTCGGGTAGTGGCCCATGGCGGCCGCGAAGAACAGCGATCCGTCCGCGGTGTAGCCGTTGAACCAGTAGCGGTCGTAGTGGTTCGGGTCACTAGAGACCGTGTGGGCCACGGGAAGCGGCGTCTGGTGGATCGGGTAGTCGTCGTGCGGAGTGAGCATCGCTCCGGCACCGTAGCCGAGGCCCGAGTCCCGTTCCCCGGGCCGGAACCGATCCCCCCGCCGGCAACTAGAATCACCACGGAAACGATCCGACACGGTCATGGGGGCACTCGTGCACGACATCATCATCCGGGGTGGAACCATCGTCGACGGAACCGGGGCGCCGCGGCGCACCGCAGACATCGCGGTGAAGGACGGCCTCATCGTCGAGGTCGGCACGGTGGTCGGCGAGGCCCGCGAGGAGATCGACGCGGCGGGTCTGCTCGTGACACCGGGGTTCGTCGACATCCACACCCACTACGACGGTCAGGTCTCGTGGGATTCGCTCCTCGAACCCTCGTCGGCGCACGGGGTGACCACCGTGGTCGTCGGAAACTGCGGCGTCGGGTTCGCACCGGTGCGCCCCGGTCAGGAGAAGTGGCTCGTGCAATTGATGGAGGGCGTCGAGGACATCCCTGGCACCGCGCTCCACGAGGGCATCGAGTGGAAGTGGGAGACGTTCCCCGAGTACCTCGACGCGATCGACTCGCGCGACTACGCCGTCGACGTGGCGGCCTATGTGCCCCACGGCGCGGTGCGCGGCTATGTCATGGGTGAGCGCGGAGCACGCAACGAACCCGCGACCGCCGACGACGTCGCCGAGATGGCGCGAATCGTGACCGAGGCCCGGCGCGCGGGCGCGGTGGGCTTCTCGACCTCGCGCACTATGGGCCACCGTGCCCGCGACGGCGAGCCGGTGCCCGGCACATTCGCCGACATGGACGAGTTGCGCGCGATCGCCGATGCACTCGTCGCAGCCGGTGGTGGAATCTTCGAGGTCGCTCCCGAGGTTCTCCCGAGCGGTGGCGAGCAGCCGACGATGGGACTCATGGAGGAACTCGAGTGGATGGGTCGCCTCGCACTCGAGACCGACCTGCGCGTCACGTACCTGCTCCTCCAGTACGCCACGATGCCCGACACCTGGCGCGATGCGCTCGACTACTCGGCCAAGATCCTCGCCGAGGGCGGGTGGCTGCGACCCCAGGTCGCCGCGCGACCCTTCGGCATGATGATCGGATGGGCCGGATACCACTTCTTCATGAAGCGGCCGAGCTACCAGGCTCTCGCGGCGCGTCTTCCGTTCGAGGAACTGAAGCGTGAGCTCGCCAAGCCCGAGGTGAAGGCCGCGATCCTGTCCGAGGCCGATCTGCCCTCGGACGACCGCATCCAGTTCGACGGGCTCGGTCCACGTCTCGCGATGATCCTCGACAACATCTACGTGATGGGTGACGACGTCGACTACGAGCCCACGAGGGAGATGACCGTCGCGGCCGTCGCGGCCGCGGCCGGCCGGGACCCGCTCGAGATGGCCTACGACCTGCTGAACGGCAACGACGGGAACGCCTGCCTGATGTTCCCGACCCTCAACTACGTGCACGGCAACCACGACGTGATCCACGAGATGCTCACCCACCCCGCCGCCATCAACGGTCTCTCCGACGGCGGTGCGCACGTGCGCATGATCTGCGATGCGTCGATCCCCACCTACCTGCTCACGCACTGGGCACGCGACCGGGTGCGGGGACCGCGGATCAGCGTCGAGGAGGCGGTGCGCCTGCAGACATCTGCCACCGCCGAGGTGATCGGACTCGCCGACCGCGGTGTGATCGCCCCGGGTCGTCGCGCCGACATCAACGTGATCGATTTCGAGAATCTGCGAATCGACTTCCCCACTGCGGTGGCCGATCTTCCCGCGGGCGGAACGCGCCTCCTCCAGTCGGCCGAGGGCTACGTCGCCACGATCGTGAACGGTCGCATCACCAGGCGCAACGGTGCCGACACCGGCGAGCGCCCCGGTCGACTCGTGCGCGCCTGAGGCGGTTCAGCCCGGGTAGCCGGCGAACGACGCCTTGAAGACGCCCTGGTTGAGGAGCACCTCGCACACCGTGCGTCCGTCGGTGGGATCGGTGATCGTGGTCCGCGTCCAGTAGTGCTCCACGCGTCGGGTCTGGCCCACGGCCACGATCTCGTTCACCAGTTCGTACTCGTTTCCCACCATGACCGGCCCCTCCAGCATGCGAATCTCGAGATCCATGAAGAGCCCGACGGCGGGACCACGCACCTCGCCCGGCCTCGGGCACTTCGCGGCGAGCACGCTCACCATCTCGATCGGCACGATCGCACCGCCCCACGGTGTGGAGTCGTCGGCGCCGGGGACGTACCAGGGTGAGGTCTCGGTGATCGAGCGGATCTTGTCCTCGAGAGAGAACGGATAGAGATTCCCGTTCGAGTCGCCCCATGTCATCGTCGCGCGCACCGCGCGCGACCGCGAGCCGACCACCAACTGGTCGATGATGTGGAGATCACCGGGATCCCTCGCGCCGGCGAGCCTGCGATCGAGCTCGGTCTCGGCATGGCCGGGACCGAGCGTGACCGTGCCGCTGAGCACGTTGCTGCCGTCCTCCTTGTGGGCCACGATCCGGGCCGACTCGCCACCGGCGTGCACCATCGTCGCGCGCACCTTCTCACCCTCGACGACCATGTTCTCGAAGTGGCTCGAGATGCAGCCGTACTCGAACCATGCATCACCCCACACGGCGGCGGCGAGCGGATCGAACTGACTGAAGTGCGTCGGCCCCTCGATCGGCGCACCCGCGAGACCGAGCTTGTCGGCGACCGCCTCGTCGTGGACGCTCGCGTGCCCGTCGTACTCCTGGTCGGCCAACATCTGGCGCGGTTCACGCCAGGGACCGGTCAACGTGATCTCGGTGTCGAAGCCCCCCATGGCCGACGACCCGCGGTCAGCGACCCTTCCACTCGGGTGCGCGCTTCTGGGCGAAGGCGATCGCGCCCTCCTTGGCGTCCTCGCTCGAGAACACCGTGCGCTGGAGCTCGCCCATCAATTTCCCGTTCCCATCGCCGATCTCGGCGAGCATCAATTGCTTCGTGGCCTGCACGGCGAGTGGGCCGTTGGTAGTCACGCGCGCCGCCATTGCCCGGGCAGCCGTCATGAGATCGGCGGCCGGCACGACCTGGTTGATGAGGCCGAGCGTGGCCGCGCGGTGGGCATCGATCGGGTCGCCGGTGAGTCCCATCTCGAGTGCCACCGCGAGCGGGACGCGCGCCGGCAATCGCATGCCGCCACCGGCTGCGAACAATCCGCGCTTCACCTCGGGGATGCCGAACCGGGCCGTGTCGACCGAGACGATCAGGTCGCAGCCCATCACCACCTCGAATCCACCCGCGAGCGCGTGCCCGTTGACCGCGGCGATGATCGGCTTCTTGCACTCGCGCAGCGCGGCGAACCCGAGACCGATCTTTGCGAGGTCCTCTCCCGCGGCGAACGCCTTCAGGTCCATGCCCGCACAGAAGATCTTCTCCCCCGCGCCGGTGAGGATGATCGCGCGCACCTCGGGGTTGTCTCCCACGTCGGTGAGTGCGGCGTGCAGTGCCGAACTCAATGCACCGTTCAGGGAATTTCCCGCCTCGGGTCGGTTCAGCGTGACGACGAGGACGTTGTCGGCGAACTCGGTGAGAACTTCCATGGGACCCTCCACTGTGCGGGCGAAATGCTCCCAGAGCCTCGCACACCCGCGCGCGGGCTCTCCAGTCCGGGTCGACCCCGACACCGGGCCTGCAGTTGCGCTGCCGCAGCCGACGCCGATGCGCGCGTGCGAGACTCTCGGGCGATGCGCACCATCGACATTGCGTCCCCCGACTCGCCACTCGAATGGACCGGGATCGCCGACATCGAGCAGACCCGAACCGGCCACCGGCTGAGCCGCCTGCCGGCGTGGGCCCGTGCCCAGACGGACTCGATTCCGCTGCCGGTGGTGGCGAGCATGCCGAGCGGCTGCCGGCTGCGATTCATCTCCGACACCCGCACGATCGTGCTCGTGGCCCAATTGATCGCGAACAGGATCGGTGATCGGCCCGTGCTCCCCGTGGTCTTCGAACTGGTCGTAAACGGGGAAGTCGTCGCCTCCCACGCCGCGACCAACTACCACGTGATGCACGCCCCCGACCCCGCCGCGCCCGATGTCGTCATCATCCCCGGGGCACCGGAGACGATCGTGTTCGACTCGCTCCCGGCCGGCTCGAAGTCGATCGAGTTGTGGTTCGCCCCGAATGCCGGGATCGAGGTGCGGGGACTCTCGATCGAGGACGGCGCGATCCTCGCGTCTCCCCCCGAGGATCGGCGCCCGAGGTGGATCCACTACGGCAGCAGCATCAGCCACTGCCTCGAGGCCGAGCACCCGCACGGTGTGTGGCCGGTGGTGGCCGCATCGCTCGCGGGCGTGAACGTGCGCAACCTCGGACTCGGCGGGCAGTGCCATCTCGACCAGTTCGTCGCGCGCATCATCCGCGACAGCGATGCCGACATGGTGAGCATGAAGGTCGGCATCAACGTCGTGAACCTCGACAGCATGCGCGACCGGGCGTTCCTGCCCGCATTGCACGGATTCCTCGACACCGTCCGGGAGGGCAAGCCGGAGGCACCGATCGTCGTCGTCTCACCGATCTTCTGTCCCGCGCACGAGGACGTGCCCGGGCCCTCGTTGCGCGCAGCCGATGGATTCCACTCCCGCGAGCGTCCGGCATTCCTCTCGCCGGGCGCGCTCACCCTCGTGCGGATCCGCGAACTGATCTCGGGCGCGGTCGCACAGCGCCGCGCCTCGGGTGATGCGAACCTGCACTATCTGGATGGTCTCGATCTGTTCGGCGCGGGTGATGTGGCCGACATGCCCGATCTCCTCCATCCGAACCGTGCCGGCTACCGACGGATGGGAGAGAGGTTCCACCGCTCGGTGTTCATCGACGGTCCGTTCGCGCGGGTCGTGCCCCGATGATCCGCTTGCGCCAGATCTGCCTCGTCGGCCGCGACCGTGACGCGATCGTGGCCGACCTCGAGTCGGTGTTCTCCCTGAGGGTCGGCTACGTCGATCCGGGGGTCGCAGTGTTCGGTCTGCACAACGCGGTGATGCCGGTGGGGCATCAGTTCCTCGAGGTTGTCGCACCCGTTCGCGAGAACACCACCGCCGGTCGTTATCTCGACCGGCGCGGCGGCGACGGCGGCTACATGGTGATCTTCCAAGCCGACGACCAACCGGCGCACAGGGCACGCGTCGAGGCGGCAGGGCTGCGCATCGTCACCGACTTCCGCGCGCACGGGTACACCTGCATGCAGGTGCACCCCGCCGACAGTGGCGGCACGTTCCTCGAGATCGATGCGATGGACCCGGTCGACGACTGGCACCCGGCCGGACCCGCGTGGCGCGACGCGGTGGATATGAGCACCGTCACCGGCTTCGTTCAGGCCGATGTGGGGTGCGGCGATCCCGCCCGGGTCGCACACCGGTGGGGCGCAGTGATGGATCTTCCGGTGACGATCGGGCGCACCTGCGGCATGCACAAGGTGCGTCCCGACGGTTTCTGCGTCCGATTCACCCCGTCGGGCCCGCGGGGCGAGGGGCTCGATGCGATCGAGATCGCTGCGCACGATCCGGCCACGGTGCTCGAGCGGGCTCGGTCGCGCGGTCTCCCGGTGGATGCCGACTCAGTGACGATCTGTGGCACGCGGTTCGTGCCGCGGGCCGCAGAGCGCTGACCCGGGCAGCACCAGCTCAGCCGGTGAACTCGAGGCCGGCGAACCCGCCGGTGGTGCGCCACGACTCGAGGTGCTCGAAGAACGCGACGGGCCCACCGGGGTGCCCGCTTCCGTTCAAGAGTTCCCGCCGTCCCATGGGTCGACCCTCGTTGTTGTAGTACCCCGGCGTGCAGTCGGGGTTCCCGCGCAGCCCACGCTGGGTCGAGGTGATGAAGTCGACCCAAGCATCCTCGGCCTCGAGTGTCGGTTCGACGCGCGCGGTTCCGGTCCGCTCGGCATGGGCGACGACATCGGCGATCGCGAGTCCGTTCTCCACGTAGTTCTGCGGCACATTCGCGATCTGGTTCGCGCCCTGGGTGATCCCGACGATGAGCAGATTCGGGAAACCGTGCACGTGGATGCCGTGGAGACTGCGCATGCCGTCCTCCCACTTGTCCGACAGCAGTCGACCGCCCGCACCGGTCACGTCGTAGCCGCTGCGGCGCGAGTAGCTGGTGCCCACCTCGAAGCCCGACGCGATGACCAGGCAGTCGAGTTCGTGGTGCACTCCCCCGACCCACACCCCGGTCGCATCGATCTTCTCCACGCCACTGCCGTCGGTGTCGACGAGGCGCGTGTTCGGGTTGTTGAACGACTGCAGGTACTCGTCGTGGAAGCAGGGCCGCTTGCACAACTGGCGGTACCAGGGCTTGAGGGCCTCGGCGGTGCGGGCATCTCCCACGAGTGCGTCCACGCGTGCGCGGATCTCACTCATCTTCTCGTCGTCGGACTCCTCATAGGCGCGCAGGAGCGTCTCGGGCCCGGCTGTGCCACCGACCTGGATGAGCGCGATCATCCGATCGCGGATGCGCTGGGAGATGTCGGTCCACCCGTCCTTGACGAGGTCCTCCTCGGCGAAGCCCATCATCTGGAGGGTCGCGAAGTTCATCATCCACTTGCGCTGCCAACCCGACTCGAGCGCGGCGAACCACTCGCGGTCGATCGCGTGGTTGTTGCGCTCGTCGATCGCCGATGGCGTGCGCTGGAACACGAACAGCTCCTTCGCCGAGCGCGACAGGTGCGGGATGCACTGGACGGCGGTGGCGCCAGTGCCGATGATGCCGACTCGTTTGTCCGCCAGGCCCGTCATCGGCGCACCACTCGGGTCACCACCGGTGTAGGACCAATCCCAGCGGCTGGTGTGGAAGGCGTGCCCTGCGAAGTCGTGGATGCCGGGGATGCCGGGCAACTTCGGGCGGTGCAAGGGCCCCGTTCCCATGCAGACGAACTTGGCGCGCAGGACATCCCCGCGATCGGTGCGCACGACATAGCGCGAGATCGCATCGTCCCAGGTGATCGACTCGATCCCCGTCGACAACAGGGCACCGTCGTAGAGCCCGAAGGTGTCGGCGATGCGCCGTGCGTGCGCGTGGATCTCCGGGGCCGGCACGTACTTGGCGCTCGGCACCGTCCCGACCTCTTCCATGAGTGGCAGGTAGATCATCGCGGCGGTGTCACACATCGCCCCCGGGTACCTGTTCCAGTACCAGACACCACCGACATCGCCCGCCTTGTCGACGAGTCGCACGTCGTCGATCCCAGCTTGCTTGAGGCGCGCGCCGATCACGAGCCCGGCGAATCCGGCGCCCACCACCAGCACCGTCACATCGGTGTCGATCGCATCACGCTCGAACGGGGCGGTGTAGGTGTCGTCGAGGAGGTTCGCGAAGCGGCCGCTCGGTTCGAGGTACTGCTCGTTCCCGTCGGGGCGGAGCCGCTTGTCGCGCTCGGCCCGGTAGCGCGCGCGCAGGGCGCCGCGGTCCTCGTCGGTGAGTT
>JBJTCB010000031.1:0-2139 GCA_046091605.1 Actinomycetota bacterium
GATCGCCGACGGACTTCCCGATGACGCATTTCCCGGGCCCTCGGCCCTGCCGGGGTGGTCGCGCGCGCACGTCGTCGCGCACCTCGCGTTGAACGCGCGCAGCCATGTCGGGTTGTTCGCAGCCGCCGCTCGCGGCGAACAAGGCGAGCAGTATCCCGGCGGTGGTCCGGCACGGTCGGCCGCGATCGAGGAGTGGAGCACCCGGGCGCCATCCACGCTGAGGAACGATCTTCGACGCGCGGTGTACGAACTCGAGGGCGCATGGGCCTCTGCGAGCACCGACTCGTGGAAGGGAACGGGGCTGTCACCCTCGGGTGCTGTCGTGCCGATCTCGGATCTTCCGTTCCTGCGGTGGCGCGAGACGCTCGTGCACACCGTCGACCTCGATGTCGGCGTTGGATTCGACTCCTGGCCGGCGCTGTGGGTGAAGCTCGAGTTGGATCGCCAGCGCATGATGTGGGCGGCGAGTCATCCGATGGGTCTCACGCAGTTGCCGGCCGCCGCCAACGCGCTCGACGATCGCTCCCGCCTCGCCTGGTTGCTCGGTCGCGTCGACATCGACGGTCTCCCGAAGGGGCTCGGCCTGTGACGCGCCCGCATCGTCGATTGGTCGGCTTCAGCGTGCTCGTGGTGATCGGCACCCTCGGGTTCGCCGGCAGAGCATCTGCACATGCGATCCTCGACTCGTCGTCACCGGCCGCGTCGACGGTGGTCGCCCAGGCACCCGGTGAGATCGCGCTCGACTTCTCCGAGCCGGTCGAGGAACGGTTCGCATCGGTGCGCCTGTTCGAGGCGGGCGAGTCGGATCGCGAGATCGACATCGACACGCCGCGCCGTCTCTCCACCGATTCCTCCACGGTCGTGGCGTCGATTCCGCCGATCCCCGATGGTCTGTACGTGGTGGTGTGGCGGGTGACGAGCAGCGACGGGCACCCGGTGAGCGGAGCATTCCCCTTCGAGGTGGGTGACACCTCCTCGGGCCGGTCCTCGGAGGCTCTAGACCGCATCATCTCCTCGCTCCGTGGGGGGTCGAACCTCGCGGTGCCCCTCGGCATCGCCCGCTTCCTCTCCTATCTCGGCGCCGTCCTGTTGATCGGACTCACCGTGTTGCACTGGCGTGGCGCGGGTCTCGGTCGTGTCTCGACCGTGCGTGCGATGACACTGGGTGCGGTCGGCTTCGTCACGGGGGCGATCGCGACGTTGTTGTTGCAGGGTGCCCACAGTGCCGGTGCCGGATGGTCGGGCGTTCTCGATGGGGCACTCGTGGCCGATGCAGCGGGAACCCGTGTCGGGCTCGCGATGGTCGCGCGGTTCGCACTCGGTGTGCTGTGGATCGCGGTGATCATGGGAGCGGCGCGTGGTCTCGGCCACGGGGCGCCGTGGCAGAACGCCGCATTCCTCGTCGCCGTGTCCACAACCGTGACGTTCCCACTCGCGGGACACCTGAGCGCTGTGGCGTGGCCCGTGCTGCATGTCGCACTCGGTGCGGTGCATGTCGGTGCTGTGTCGATATGGATCGGTGGTCTGATCGGCGCGGTGATTGCCCGTCGTGATGATCCGTCGATCGTGGCGCGACTCTCGCTGCTCGCCACGCGGGCGATGCCGGTTGCGGTGGTGACGGGACTCGCGAACGCGGCGCGCCTGACCGGAGGGCCGGGTGGGATGTTCACGGGGGAGTACGGCCGCGCTCTCGCCGTCAAGACGAGCCTCGTGGTGGTCATGGTCGGAATCGCACTCATCGTGCGTCGACGCATGCGGTCTGATGCGCGGATTGGTCCTGTGCTGCGCGTCGAGATTCTCGCGGCACTCCTGATTCTTGCTGCGACCGCGACGATGACGGGAACGTCGCCGGTCGGTGCAGGTGCGCCGGTCGCGTTCAACGCGACACTGTCGCAGAACGGTGTCATCGCAGATGTTGCGGTCTCGCCGGCGGCGGTGGGCACCGCAGAAGTGCACGTGATCTTCACGCCCCCGGGTGGGGCACTCGCCCCAGTGGAGAAGGTGGAGATGCGGATGGAGCTGCCGAGCAGGGACATCCCCGTGATCCCCGTCGATGTCGTGCCGGCGGGTCCGAACCACTTCGTGGGGATCGTGCAGATTCCCTATGCCGGCTCGTGGGCGATCGAGGTGCGGGGCACC
>JBJTCB010000032.1:0-1681 GCA_046091605.1 Actinomycetota bacterium
GGGATTCGCACCCCGCATCCGCTCGCGCGGGGGCATGCAGGACTTCGCGTCGCTCTGCCTTCCCGTGAGTGAGCGACTGGCTGACACGACGCTCTGGTTCACGACATCGGTGCTCATGGGGTCACAGGACGACGCCCGAGACGTGGTGCGCGCGGTCGCCAAGATCCACGCGAACCGGGGAGAACTCGCACCGCGTGGCTGAGATCGGCGATCCATTCCCGCTCGTCGAGGCGACGCTCGCGGGAACACTCGAGGACCTGGGCTCTGCGGTGCTCGTGGTGAACGACCCACCCTGGTCGCGCCTCGAGCACGAGTTGCCGCGACCAGCCTCCGTGGTGGCGGCGTGGAACATGGACATCGAGCACCTCGAGAAGGTCGCAGCGTTCGAACCCGACGGCGACGTGGTGGTGGGTCTCGGTGGGGGGACGGCGATGGACACCGCGAAGTTCCTGGCCTGGAAGTCAGGTCGTCCGCTGGTGCAGGTGCCCTCGATCACCTCGGTCGATGCCGGCTTCACTGACGCAGTCGGCGTGCGCGTCGACGGCAATGTGCGCTACGTCGGCAAGGTGCGCCCCGAACGGGTGGTGCTCGATCTCGATCTCGTGCGGAGCGCACCGCGACATCTGAACCGTGCCGGCGTGGGTGACATCGTCTCGTGCGCGACGGGTCTCTTCGACTGGCGCCTCGCATCGGATGGGGGAATCGGTCACCGGTGGGACGAGGAGTTGGCGGGTCTCGGGAACGCGCTCCTCGGTGAACTTGGTCGGCATGCCGACGAGATCGCGCGTGTGAGTCCGGAGGGCGTCAGGTTCCTCGCCCGATCGTACCGTTCGATCGGTGCGGCCTGTGCCGAGGCGGGACACAGTCGGTTCGAGGAGGGCTCGGAACATTTCTGGGCCTATGCCTACGAGTCGCTGACGGGCGCCCATCCCGTGCACGGAGAGATCATCGCATTCGCCGTGGTGGTGATGTCCCAGATCCAGGGAAACGATGCCGAGAGGTGGCGTGACCTCATCGCCGAGTGCCGCGTGCGGGCGCACCCGGACGACATCGGCATCACGCGGGTCGACTTCGACCGCACCTTCGCCGCACTCAAGGGGTACGTTCGCGCACTGGATCTCGATCACAGCATCATCGACGAGGCCGATCTCGCACCCGGCATGGTGGGCGATGCGTGGGAGTTCGCGTGCGGGCTTCCCCGGCAGGGGAGCATCGGGTGAAGTTCGCGATCTCGGGGTATGGATGGGCGGCGCGGATGCATGCCGATGCGATCCGGATCGCCGGGCACGAAGTGGTCGGGGTCTCTGGCCCGAACGATGAGCGACGTCATGTCTTCGCCGAGGCCCGGGGGTGTCGGGTGTCGATCACAGACACTGCAGAAATGCTGGCCGAGTCCGGCGCTGATGCGCTCGTGGTGTGCAGCCCGAATGCGATCCACACGGCAGATGCGCTGGCAGCCGTCGATGCGGGTGTGCATGTGTTGGTGGAAAAGCCCGTGACCGTGACGCTGGAGGAGTGCGAGGCGCTCGCGGTCCGTGCCGCGGCCAAGTCCGTCACGGTCGGGGTCGGTCACATGTGGCGCCATCGCACCGAAGTCGTCGCCCTGCGTGATCGGATCGCCGCGGGTGACCTCGGACGCGTGGTCCGCACACACGGGTGGGGCGTCCATGCGGGGTGGGGG
>JBJTCB010000033.1:0-36764 GCA_046091605.1 Actinomycetota bacterium
AACGACTCGGTGACCAAGAGCAAGTTCGACAACCTCTACGGCTGCCGCCACTCGCTGATCGATGCGATCAACCGTGCCACCGACGTGATGATCGCGGGCAAGCTCGCGGTCGTGTGCGGGTACGGCGACGTCGGCAAGGGATGCGCCCAGTCGCTGCGCGGTCAGGGTGCGCGCGTCATCGTCACCGAGATCGACCCGATCAACGCCCTGCAGGCCGCGATGGAGGGATACCAGGTCGACACACTCGAGTCGGTGCTCGGCGAGGTCGACATCTTCGTGACCGCGACCGGCAACGAGGCCATCGTCACCGTGGAGCACATGGCGGGCATGAAGCACAACGCGATCGTGTGCAACATCGGGCACTTCGACAACGAGATCGACATGGCCGGTCTGGCCCGCAGCGGCGCCACCCGCGACGAACTGAAGCCCGGGACCGACCTGTGGACGTTCCCCGACGGCCATGCGGTGATCGTGCTCGCCGAGGGCCGTCTCGTGAACCTCGGGTGCGCCACCGGTCACCCGAGCTTCGTGATGTCGTGCTCGTTCTCGAACCAGGTCATCGCACAGATCGAGTTGTTCAACAACCTCGAGAACTACCCGACGGGCGTCTACGTGCTCCCGAAGCGGCTGGATGAGCAGGTTGCCCGCGCGCACCTTGGTGCTCTCGGCGTGAAGTTGACCAAGCTCACCGACGAGCAGGCCGAGTACCTCGACATGGATCCCGCGGGTCCGTTCAAGCCCGACCTCTACCGCTACTGATCGACCGCCCCTCGTTGGGTGGCCGTTGCCGACGACATCCGGAACAGGCGCAGGGTGACCTGCACCAGGGGCCCGATGCCGAGTGCGAAGACCACGGTGCCGAACCCGACGGTTCCGCCGAGTGCGACACCGACGGCGAGCACCGCGATCTCGACAACCGTGCGCGCGAGTCGCACGCTGATGCCATAGCGCGCGTTCAGGCCCATCATCAGACCGTCGCGGGGTCCCGGTCCGAGTTCTGCACCGATGTACAACCCCGATCCCGCCGCGATCGCGAGCATCCCGAGTGCGACGTACAGGACCCGAATCGCCATGGTGGACGTCTCGGGGATCAGGGGTTCTGCGAGGTTCTCGACGATCCCGATCTGCACGGCGTTCAGCACCGTGCCGATTCCCGGGCGCAACCGCAGCGGGATCCACAGCAACAAGACGGCGAACCCGGCGATCACGATGACGGTCCCGACCGCGAGGTCGCTCCGTGCCGAGACGCCCTGGTGGAACACGTCCCACGGGGGCACGCCGATGTCAGAGACGATGAAGAAGGCGATGCCGATGCCGAAGAAGGCCAGACCCGTCACACACCGCGCGAGTCGCTCGGGGAATCTCTCGGCGAGGGGCCGCGCGGCCGTGGGGGAGGGACCCGTCACCATGGTGACTCACCGTACCGAACTCGCCGCGACGGGCACCGGTGGATTGCACCGGGGTGCGATCGCGGTGCCGATCAGGGCTGTGGGTGTCCTCGACGGAGCACTGCGCGAGGAGGTCACGGCGCTCAAGTACGGGCGCAACCGTCGCATCGCTCGTGACCTCGGCGATCTCGTCGCCGGCCCGTTGGCGGATCTCGTGTCGGAACTTCCGACCGATGCCCCGTGCGTGGTGACGTGGATTCCCACCGCACCGTCACGCGCCAGACGGCGAGGGTTCGATCACGCAGAGCTCATCGCGCACCGGGCCGCGCGAGCCGCGGGTCTGCGGTGCCGGAGACTCCTGCGCAGGGTGGACGAGTCGCGCCAGACCGGGTCCGGCAGGCGTGCGCGCGCCACAGGGCCGCAACTGGTGGCTGGCAGGGGATGCCGGGGGCACACGGTGGTGCTGGTGGACGATGTCGTCACCACGGGCGCCACGGTGCGGGCGGCAGCGACTGCGGTCATGCTCGCGGGGGCAACGGGCGCAGCGTGCGTGTGCGTGGCGTCCGTGGGCCGGGGGGAGTGACTCAGACGAGTGCGAGTCGGCGTGCCGCGGCGATTGCGGGCGTCGAATCCTCGCCGACATGGATGCCGTGCATCCCGAGGGCGAGGGCGGCGTTCACATTCGCCTCGAGGTCGTCGAGGAATGCCGTGCGGGTCGCAGTCGCACCGAGCCGGTCCATGGTGAGTTCATAGATCGCCGGATTGGGCTTGCGCATGCCGACTTCGTGGCTGTCGACGATCACGTCGAACACCGCCTCGAAGTCCATGAGCGGCCACCACCACTCGCGGAACTCGCGCACGTTGTTGGTGAGGATGCCGATCCGGCGTCCCTCACCGCGCAGATCATGGATGAGACGCACCATGTCGTCGTTGAGTGCGAACGTGAACGCCGGACCACCGCCCGAGGGCGGCTTCTCGGCGGGGACCGTCGCCCTGATCCCGGCGGCGTCGAGCATCTGCGTGGTGATCTCGCGGCACTCGGCGAGCGTGATCTCGCCGCGCTCGACCCGGTGCCACTGGTGGTCGGTGTCGAGATGATGCGGGCCCATCACGATCTCTGCCACGACCGCCGGATCGTGGTCGGGGTATCTGCGCGTGAAATCGCGAGGACCTCCGTTGCGCATGATCACCCCACCGAGGTCGAAGATCACCGTGTCCACGGTCGCTGTCGTCACGGCACAAGTATCACCCCGGGTTCGTCCCCGGGGCGAACCGTTCCCGGGAGCGTCCGCCGATAGGCTCGCCATTCGCATGAAACTCCTGGACAAGGTCCTGCGCGCCGGTGACGGCAAGCGGGTCAAGGCCCTCCAGGGACTCGTCCCGGAGATCAACGCCCTCGAGGCGTCGGTGAAGGCCCTCTCCGACGACGCGCTGCGCGCCAAGACCCCCGAGTTCCGCCAGCGACTCGAGCGGGGTGAGTCCGTCGACGACCTGCTCGTCGAGGCTTTCGCGGTCGTGCGCGAGGCGGCCAGCCGGGTGATCGGCCAGCGCCACTTCGATGTCCAGATGATGGGTGGAGCGGCACTGCACTTCGGGTGGGTGGCCGAGATGAAGACCGGCGAGGGCAAGACCCTCGTGTCGACCCTCCCGGCCTACCTGAACGGTCTCACCGGCAAGGGCGTCCACGTCGTGACGGTCAACGACTACCTCGCGCGGTTCCACGCCGAGTGGATGGGTCGCATCCACAAGTGGATGGGCCTCGGGGTGGGGCTCGTCATCCCGGGGACCCGTGAGAGCGCCCAGCAGAAGCGCGAGGACTACGCCTGCGACATCACCTACGGGACGAACAACGAGTTCGGGTTCGACTATCTCCGCGACAACATGGCCGCGTCGCTCACCGAGAAGGTGCAGCGCGGCCACCACTTCGCCATCGTGGACGAGGTCGACTCGATCCTGATCGACGAGGCGCGCACCCCGCTCATCATCTCGGGGCGCATCGCCGATGCCGCACAGATCTACTACCGGTTCGCGGCGATCGCGCGGTCGCTCGAGCGCGACGCCGACTACGAGGTCGACGAGGCCAAGCGCATCGTGTTCCCCACGGAGGCCGGCATCGAGAAGGTCGAGGAGCAGCTCGGTCTCGACAACCTCTACGACGCGGTGCAGCAGAACCTCGTGCACCAGCTCCAGGTGGCGCTGCGTGCCAAGGAGCTCTACCGGCGCGACAAGGACTACATCGTCGACGCGGGAGAGGTGAAGATCGTCGATGAGTTCACCGGACGCATCCTCGAGGGTCGGCGCTGGAGCGAGGGCATTCACCAGGCCGTCGAGGCCAAGGAGAACGTGAGGATCAACGAGGAGAACCAGACCCTCGCCACGATCACCCTCCAGAACTACTTCCGCATGTACGACAAGCTCGCCGGCATGACGGGCACCGCCCAGACCGAGGCCGCCGAACTGGTGAACACCTACCAGCTCCAGGTGGTGCCGATCCCGACCAACAAGCCGGTCGTGCGCGTCGACGAGGCCGACCTCATCTACAAGAACGAGGTCGCCAAGTTCGGCGCCGTGGTCGAGGACATCGTCGGGCGCAACAGCGAGGGTCAGCCGATTTTGGTCGGCACGATCAGCGTGGAGAAGAGCGAGTACCTCTCGCGCGAGTTGACCAAGCGCGGCGTGCGCCACGAGGTCCTGAACGCGAAGCAGCACACGCGCGAGGCGCTCATCGTGGCCCAGGCGGGTCGGCTCGGCGCGGTGACCGTGGCCACGAACATGGCCGGCCGCGGTGTCGACATCCTGCTCGGGGGCAATCCCGAGCTCCTCGCGCGCCAGCAGGTGATCTCCGAGGGGCACGATCCGAAGGTGCTCGCGGACGAATTCGCCCTCCCCGGGCCGCTCGAGATGCTGCACGAGGATTTCCGAGCCGCCAGGGAGGCCGCCTTCGCGCGGCTCGCCGAGGTGACGCCCGACGTGAGGGCGCGCTGCGACGCCGAGGGTGCGCAGGTGCGCGCACTCGGGGGTCTGTACGTGCTCGGCACCGAGCGCCACGAGAGCCGCCGCATCGACAACCAGCTGCGCGGGCGATCGGGCCGACAGGGTGACCCGGGTTCGAGCCGGTTCTATCTCTCACTCGACGACGAGTTGATGCGGCTGTTCGCCACCGGTGCGCTCAGCTGGGTGATGGGTCGTGCCCTGCCCGACGACGAGGCGATCGAGGCCAAGATGGTCACCAAGGCCATCGAGCGCGCCCAGACGACCGTGGAGCAGCGCAACTCCGAGATCCGCAAGAACGTCCTCAAGTACGACGAGGTGATGAACGAGCAGCGCAAGGTGATCTACCAGCGCCGCGATCAGATCCTCGGCGGGGCCGATTTGAAATCGGCCGCGATGGAGTACCTCGCAGAGGCCGTCGACTCGCTGATCTCGACCTATTGCGTGTCCGAGGCGACCGACGAATGGGATGTCGACGGTCTCGCCGCCGAGTTGCGCACGTACTGGCCCGCCACAGTGACCGAGGCCTCGATCGACGCATGCCCCGACACCGACGCCGTGTACGACCACGTCATGGCGGACGCGAGCGCGCACTACGCGCGCCGCGAGACCGAACTGGGCGAGGAGGTCATGCGCCAGATCGAACGGCAGGTGATGCTCTCGATCATCGACCAGCGCTGGCGCGAGCACCTCGAGGAGATGGACTACCTCCAGGAGGGCATCAACCTGCGTGCGATGGGTCAGAAGGACCCGCTCAGCGAGTGGCAGCGCGAGGGCTACGAGATGTTCGGCCAGATGATGACCGGAATCGCCCAGGACTTCGTGCGATATGTCATGCACGTGCAGGTGGTGCGCGAGGACTCCGACGGCGTCACGGTGCGCAACATCACCGAGACCTCGCACGAGGACGAGGGCGCCGACGGCTTCACGGCGGCCAGGCTCGCCGGTGGCGAGGTGGACCCCGGGATGGTCGAGCCGGTCGAGGAGGCTCCCCGCCGCCCCGTGGTCAAGGATGCCGACGACTGGTCGAACACGCCGCGCAACGCGCAGTGCCCCTGCGGGTCGGGCCGCAAGTACAAGCTCTGCCACGGCGCGGCCTGAGGCACCCGTGCGCGATTTCACCGCCGATCTCGCCGATGTCGCACGACGCCTCGAGGAGGCGCGCGGCTACCTGCGCGTCGAGGAGTCCAAGGCGCGCCTCGCCGAACTGGAGACCGAGGTCTCCCGTCCCGACCTGTGGGACGACCAGGACAACGCGCGGCGCGTGACCGCCGAGTACTCGAACCTGAAGTCCGACATCGACGGGTGGGAGTCGCTGCGCTCCCAGATCGAGGACCTCGAGGTTCTGCACGAGATGGCCCGCGAGGAGGACGACGCGACCCAGGAGCCCGAGATCGAGTCGGGCATCGCGGCGGTCGCGACCAGCCTGTCGAGGCTCGAGATGCGCAGCCTGTTCACCGGCGAGCACGACGCCGACGATGCGATCGTGCAGATCAACGCCAAGGACGGCGGCGTCGACGCCCAGGACTGGACCGAGATCCTCCTGCGGATGTACTCGCGGTGGGCCGAGCGACGGGGCTTCTCGCTCGAGATCGAGGAGACGAGCGAGGGAACCGAGGCGGGGCTCCTGTCGGCGCAGTTCACCGTGCGCGGCCGGTACGCCTACGGGTTGCTCACCTCGGAACGCGGGATGCACCGGTTGGTGCGCATCAGTCCCTTCGACAACCAGGGTCGACGCCAGACGAGTTTCGCCCTCGTGCAGGTGTGGCCCGACATGGCCGAGCCCGATGTGGAGATCAACGATGCCGACATCCGCATGGAGGTGTTCCGAGCCTCGGGTGCGGGCGGACAGCACGTCAACAAGACGTCGTCGGCGGTGAGGCTCATCCACGAGCCGACCGGTGTGGTGGCCTCGAGCCAGGAGGAGCGCAGCCAGTTGCAGAATCGCGAGAAGGCGATGGCACGACTGCGCGCGATGATCGCGGCGCGACTCGAGGAGGAGCGCCAGGCCGAGAAGGACCGCATCGCGGGTCGCCCGGCGCAGGTCGGATGGGGGAGCCAGATCCGCTCGTACGTGCTCCAGCCGTACCAGATGGGGAAGGACCTGCGCACCGAGGACGAGTCGGGCACCGTGGCCGCCGTCCTCGACGGTGACATCGACGACTTCACGGAGGGATTCCTCCGCTGGCGTCGTGCCCAATCCGAGACGTCGCGCTGAGCAGGTTCTCGCGCTGACGAGCCTGAATCGGGCCCCGGATCGCCGCTCGGTGGGCGACATCTGCGCACCGGGACGACGGGGTAGTTTGGTCACTTCATGATCCGGCTGGAGAACGTCTCCAAGCGCTACGGCGCAGAGACCGTCGCTGTCCGCGACGCGTCATTCGAGGTCGCCAAGGGCGAGTTCGTCTTCCTCGTCGGACCCTCCGGATCGGGCAAGTCGACCCTGTTGCGCCTGATGAACAGGCAGGAGCGCCCCGAAAGGGGCAACGTGTGGGTGGCCGGCAGGAACATCGGTGAGATCGCCAACAGCCAGATCCCCCAGTTGCGTCGCCAGCTCGGCAATGTCTTCCAGGACTACAAGCTGCTCCCCAACAAGACCGTGTTCGAGAACGTGGCCTTCGCGCTCGAGGTGATCGGCAAGCCGCGCCACCTGGTGGCCCAGCAGGTGCCCCAGGTGCTCGATCTCGTCGGACTCGCGGGCAAGGAGGATCGATTCCCCGACCAGCTCTCCGGTGGTGAGCAGCAACGCGTCTCGATCGCACGGGCCTTCGTGAACCGTCCGCTGATCCTCCTGGCCGACGAGCCGACGGGCAACCTCGACCCGGCCACGGGCGAGGGAATCATGTCCCTCCTCGAGGCGATCAACTCGACGGGCACCACCATCGTGATGGCGACCCACGACCACCGCGTGGTGAACGCCATGCGCAAGCGCGTGATCCAGCTCGACCGCGGCGTGATCGTGCGCGACCAGGAGCGCGGGGTGTACGAGTGATCCAGCGAATCTCCTACGCCCTGCGCGAGACGATCGCGAACTTCCGCCGGAACGTGACACTCTCGGTCGCGGCCGTGGTCACCTCGGCGGTGTCGCTCCTCCTGGTGGGCACGACGTTCCTCATCCCGCGCGCCTTCGACAACCTTCTCGTGCCGTGGCGCGGCGACGTCGGGCTGATCGTGTTCGTGCGCCCGGACGTGACCGAGGAGGCGCGCCTCTTCATCCAGCAGAATCTCGAGTCCCAGCCGAACGTGATCGATGTCGACAAGCTCGTCTATCTCGACAGAACCCAGAGCTACGAGGAGGCCAAGCGCGTCTTCGCGGGTGATCCCACCACGCTCTCGCTGCTGTCGATCGACACGATCCCGTCGCAGTTCAAGGTCGTGCCCACGACCACCGATGCCGAGCTCGTGCGGAGCCTGGCGAACCAGTACCGGACACTCCCTGGCGTCGCCGGTGTCTCGCTCGCCGAGGACGAGTTCGATGTCATCTCGACACTGTCGTCGTTCGTGCGCACGGTCACGATCGGGATGTCGCTCGTGCTGCTCGTGGTGGCGGTGATCCTGATCTGGAACACGATCCGCACCGCGATCTTCGCGCGACGGAGGGAGATCGAGGTGATGAAGCTCGTCGGGGCCACCGACTGGTTCATCAGGGTGCCGTTCATCCTCGAGGGTCTCTTCCAGGGGTTGGTCGGTGCGCTCGTGTCGTGCGCGGGTCTGTGGGGCCTGAACCAGGCGTGGACCAGCGGTGTCGCGGGATTCAAACCGGGCACGGGAGTCTCGTCGTTGATCGTGCCCGACTCGTACGCCAACGGTGTGATGCTCGCGCTGCTCGTGATCGGCGCGGTCGCCGGTGCAGTCGGCTCGGGGGTCGCCTCGAGCAAGTTCCTCGACGTCTGACCGACCCCGCGTCTCGCAACCGGGGTTGTGGCGCCGACCGGATCGATCACTATGGTCGGGCGCATGAGTTTCGAGCAGATTCGCTACACCGTCGAGGACGGGATCGCCACGATCGCTCTCCGCCGTCCGGAGAAGATGAACGCCTTCACCGGCCAGATGATGGCCGAGATGATCGAGGCATTCGACGCCACCGATGCCGACGACGAGGTGCGTGCGGTGATCGTCACGGGCGAGGGTCGCGCGTTCTGCGCCGGTGCCGACCTGTCGGCGGGTGGGTCGACATTCTCCCGGGGCGGCAGCGAGACCGTGGAGCGTGGGATTCCGCGCGACGGTGGGGGTCTCCTCACGCTGCGCATCTTCGAGTCGCTCAAGCCCGTGATCGGCGCGATCAACGGAGCGGCCGTGGGCGTGGGCGCGACCATGACCCTGCCGATGGACATCCGCCTCGCGAGCGAGGCGGCACGGTTCGGATTCGTCTTCGCCCGGCGCGGCATCGTGCCCGAGGCCTGTTCGAGTTACTTCCTCCCGCGGGCAGTCGGTATCCAGCGCGCGACGGAGTGGGTCTTCACCGGTCGGGTGTTCCCCGCCAGCGAGGCGCTCGAGGCCGGTCTGGTGCGCAGTGTCCACGCGCCCGATGATCTGCTGCCGGCGGCGCGCGCGATCGCACGCGAGATCGCCGACAACACCGCGCCCGTCTCGGTTGCGATGTCGCGCCGGATGCTGTGGAGGATGCTCGGGGCATCGCACCCGATGGAGGCGCACCGGGTCGACTCGCGCGGCATCATGGAACGCGGCCGCAGCGACGATGCCCGCGAGGGCGTGATGAGCTTCCTCGAGAAGCGTGCGGCGGTCTACCCGGACCGGGTCTCGGCGGGGCTGCCCGACATCTTCCCGGGCTGGGACGACCCGGAGTTCTCCTGATCCGATGACGGGATCAGTCGAGCGCAGCGTCCACGACATCGTCGGTGGCGAGTTCTTCGGTGCACTCGTCGATGCTTTCTATGACGGTGTCGAGAGCGACGAGGTGCTGATCAGGCTCTACCCCGAGGGCAGCGACACTGTCGGGGCCCGGAGGCGTCTCGCGATGTTCCTGCGTCAGTACTGGGGCGGCCCCCACGATTACATGGAGGAACGGGGGCACCCGCGGTTGAGGATGCGCCACGCTCCGTTCACCGTGGGACCGCTCGAGCGGGACCGGTGGCTCGCGCACATGGCGGCGGCGATCGAGTCGACGATGCACCTGATCCCCGGGGGTGACCGCGACGACGTGGTGCACCAGTTGGCGGCCTACATGGTGAACGCCGCCGAGCATCTCCGTAACGCCGACTGACGCGGGAGCAACTGGCGACGCCACGACGGGTGCGGCCCCGCGCTCAGGGTGCGGCGGGCCCGAACGCGTGCAGTGCGATCGCGGCGGCGGCCCCGACATTGAGCGAATCGACGCCGGCGTGCATCGGGATGCGCACGCGCTCCGTCGCGGCCGACAGGGCCCCCGGCGAGAGCCCTTCCCGTTCGCTGCCGAGCACGAGCGCGATCCTGTCGTTGTCACGTCCCCCGACTCGGAACGATCCGATGGCGCGCGCAGAGGCATCGGGAGTCAGGGCGAAGGCCGCGCACTCGTGCCGACCGAGGAGCGAGGCGACCGAGTCCTCCGGGGTGAGCCGCGCGAAGGGGAGCACCAGTCCGGTTCCCATCGAGACGCGCAGTGCGCGACGGGCGAGAGGGTCGGCACTCGTGGCATCGAGCACGAGCGCGTCCCAGCCGAGCGCGGCCGCACTGCGCACCACGGCACCGAGGTTGGTGGGGTTGTCGACGGCCTCCATCACCACGATTCGCCGTGATGTGGTGAACAACGAGTCCGGATCCTGCAACGGGGGTCTGCGGAAGAGCCCGGTCACGCCGAGGGGCACCCCGAGCCCGGTCACGTCGCGCCTGAGGTCGTCGTCGCCCACATAGACGGCGATGTCGTCGTCGACGCGCGACACGAATCCGGGCGCGAGTCGCTCCGCGCACAGGAGGGCGACGGGTTCGCGTCCCGCCACGAGTGCGCGCTCGACCACCAGATCTCCCTCGGCGACGAACATGCCCGAGCCGACCGTCTCCAGGCGATCGGCTCGGCTCGCGAGCTGGCGCTCGCGCCACCGGAACGCATCCAGCCTCGCGTCGTCGGCGCGCTCGACGTGCACGATCATGGGATCACCCGGCGCACCACGACACGGCCACGGTGCCCCCAGGGCTCAGAAGTGCCAGGGATGACCCGACCAGTCGGGATCGCGCTTCTCGAGGAACGAGCGCCTGCCCTCCTCGGCTTCGTCGGTTCCATAGGCGAGTCGGGTCGCCTCACCGGCGAAGATCTGCTGTCCCACGAGCCCGTCGTCGATGAGGTTGAACGCGAACTTCAACATGCGCTGTGCGGTCGGGCTCTTTGCGTTGATCTCTCGTGCCCACTCGAGTGCGGTGCGCTCGAGGTCGGCATGCGGCACGACGGCATTGACCGCGCCCATCGCGTGCATCTCGTCGGCGCTGTACTCGCGACCCAGGAAGAAGATCTCACGGGCGAACTTCTGGCCGACCATGCGCGCGAGGTAGGCCGAGCCGTACCCGCCGTCGAACGAGGCGACGTCGGCATCGGTCTGCTTGAAACGGGCGTGCTCGCGACTCGCGAGAGTCAGATCGCACACCACGTGGAGACTGTGTCCGCCGCCCGCGGCCCATCCGGGAACGACGCAGATGACGACTTTGGGCATGAACCGGATCAGGCGCTGGACTTCGAGGATGTGGAGACGCCCTGCGCGCCCCGGTTCCACGGTCTCGGCAGTCTCTCCCTCGGCGTACTTGTAGCCGTCCCTTCCCCGGATGCGCTGGTCGCCACCACTGCAGAATGCCCAACCACCGTCTTTCGCAGAGGGACCGTTGCCGGTGAGGAGCACGCAACCCACGTCGGTGGACATCCGCGCGTGGTCGAGGGCGGTGAAGAGTTCGTCCACGGTGTGCGGTCGGAAGGCGTTGCGCACCTCGGGACGATTGAAGGCGATGCGCACCGTGCCCTGGTCGATGGCACGGTGGTACGTGATGTCGGTGAAGGCAAAACCGGGGACCTCGCGCCACGCGGAGGGATCGAACAGGGGAGAGATGCTCACGGCACCATTGTTCCAGCACCGAGGTCGGGTCACCACACGGGTGACGGGTGCCTCCCTCGCACGCCGACACCGACGGTGCTGCCGGTGTCGGCGCCCGATACGGGGCCACGGGGCCCGATTGCCTACCGTTTTCCCCATGACCACCCTCCTCGCGTTCTCCGGCTCGCTCCGTGCCGCCTCGTTCAACTCCCGCGTGATCCGGGCCCTGCCGGCACTGGCGCCCGAAGGCGTCGACATCGTGGAGTTCGACGTGACCGACCTGCCCTTCTACAACCAGGACCTCGACGGCGAGACGGTCCCCGACGTCGTCGCGGCGCTGCGCGCCGCGGTCGCCGAGGCTGACGGGGTGGTGATCGCTTCACCGGAGTACAACCACTCGTACTCGGCGGTCGCGAAGAACATCGTGGACTGGGCGTCGCGTCCGATGATGCAGGGGCCGATCCTCGGCAAGAAGTCGATGGTCATCGCCGTCGGCCCCGGACCGGGCGGCGGGAAGCACTGCCTCGAGGATCTCGGCAAGTTGCTCGGATTGCTGGGTGGAACCGTGGTGGCGAGCGTCGGGGCGGCGAAGGTGCACGAGAAGTTCGCGCCAGATTCCGACGTGATCATCGACACCGAGTTCGCGGCGGAGCTGACGAACGGCCTCGCCGCGTTCTGAGGCGGATCGAGTTGTGAGGGTTCGCTGATGCGTGGTTCACCACGCATCGAACCGTGTCGCAGATACGTGCTTCACCACGCATCGAACCGTGTCGCTGATGCGTGCTTCACCACGCATCGAACCGTGTCGCTGATGCGTGGTGAACCACGCATCGATCATGGGCCTCTTCTTGTGGGGGCGCGAACGCCAGTCGCGGTGTGATCCGATCACCGACAGCACCCGCGCACGTGTCTCGGCGGGGTCGATGACGTCATCGATCTCGTTGTGGCTCGCCATGTTCAGCGCACCGCCGCGTTCATAGGCAGCCGCGATCAGGCGTGCCTCCAACTCGGCGCGCGCCTCCGCCGTCGGTTCGGCATCGAGTTCGCGCCGGTAGCCGAGTCGCACCGATCCCTCGAGCCCCATGCCGCCGAACTCACCGGTCGGCCACGACACGGTCATGGCGTTGCCGTGGAAGCTCCCGCCCGCCATCGCCTGTGCGCCGAGGCCGTACCCCTTGCGCAACACCACCGTCACCCACGGCACCTCGATGCTGGCCGCGGTCACGAACATCCGGCCGAAGTGGCGCACCTGGGCCGACTTCTCCGCGTCCGGTCCCACCATGAAGCCGGGGGTGTCGCAGAGGCTGACGATCGGCAGGTCGAATGCGTCGCAGAGTTGCACGAACCGGGATGCCTTGTCGGCCGCGTCGGAGTCGATCGCACCGCCGAGGTGCGCCGGGTTGTTCGCGATGATGCCGACGGGGCGCCCCTCGATGCGCGCCAGAGTCGTCAGGATGCCGATGCCGAATTCGGGGCGCAACTCGAGCGCCGAGTCGATGTCGGCGAGACCCTCGATGGCGCGGCGCACGTCGTAGACGCGGGTGCGCTGCTCGGGGACCACGTCGCGCAGGACCGAGTCGTCGTGGCGACGCCAGTTGCTCGTCGGACCCTGGAAGAACGCGAGGTACGTCTTGGCGACCCGCACGGCCTCGGCTTCGTCGGAGACGCGGACGTCGACCACGCCGTTGCCGACCTGCACGTCGATCGGTCCGATGTCGGTCGGGGCGACGGCACCGAGTCCTCCTCCCTCGATCATCGCCGGGCCGGCCATGCCGATGTTCGAATTCTCCGTGGCGATGATGACGTCACAACACCCGAGGAGCGCCGCGTTCCCGGCGAAGCAATATCCCGATGTGATCCCCACGACGGGCACGAGGCCCGACAGTCGTGCGAAGAGCGCGAATGCCATGCAGTCGAGTCCGGCCACACCCACCGCATCGGTGTCGCCCGGTCGGCCCCCGCCGCCCTCGGCGAAGAGCACGAACGGCAGTCGGAGTTGCTCGGCGACGGCGAAGAGGCGGTCTTTCTTGCGGTGGTTCAGCTGTCCCTGGGTGCCGGCGAGCACCGTGTAGTCGTACGAGGCGACGGCGACGCGCGATGCGTCCTCGCCGAAGACTCCGCGCCCGATCGTGGCGAGCCCGCCCACGAGTCCGTCGGCGGGGGTGTTGCGGATCAGGTCGTCGAGGTCGCGACGGCGACGCTGGGCCGCGATCGCGAAGGTCCCGTACTCGATGAATGAGTCCTCATCGACCAGGTCGGCGATGTTGGCGCGCGCGGTGCGCTGTCCCTTCGCGGCGCGCCGGGCCACGGCATCGGGTCGCGCGGCATCGAGTGTGAGGTCGCGTCGTTCGCGCCACCTCGCGAGATCGGCACGTTCGCCGGTGCCCGCCGGGCCGCCCTCGCCGGCGGCCGCGGTCGGGGCGACGACCCCGGGTGACACCGAGAGCAGAACCTGACCCGCAGCGACGGTCTCGCCCTCTGCGACGCCGACCGCCGAGACGACGCCGTCGCATCCCGCCGTCACCGGGTGCTCCATCTTCATCGACTCGATGATGACGACCTCGTCGCCGGCGTGCACCTCGTCGCCGGTCGCGACCAGGATGCGTGCGACTGTTCCAATGAGGGGAGAGACCACACTGTGCTGTGCGTCGGACATGCGATGATTGTCCCACACGCGGTGTCGTTGCTTCACAGTGGTGCGCAGTCCCCCGCCGCGCGCGACTCGGACTGGTAGTTTCGCCCGGGTGAGTCGGCGCCGACCCTCTTGGAGGCACATCGGCATCGCCGCAGTTCTGGTCGGCATCTCGCTCATCTACCGGTCGTTCCTCGAGCAGGGTCACGACTGGGGGGATGATTTCTCCCTGTACATCAACCAGGCCCGGGCACTTGTGCGGGGTGATGTCGGCCAGGTCGTCTCGGACACCCGCTACATCCTGCAGAACTCGGGTAGCGACTCCTTCAGCCCCTATGTCTATCCGTGGGGGCTGCCGATCCTGCTGGCCCCGGTGTACCTGGTGGCGGGCATCGACTACCGCGCCTTCGCATGGGTCATGGTGCTCTCGTTGGTCGTCTTCATCTGGTTGTTCCGCCGGTTGATCGCACCGGTCATCGGGTCGATCGGTGCGACCTCGATCGCCGCGGTCATCGCCCTGTCGACGCCGTACGTGTGGTGGTCGGGGTCGGTCACCTCGGATTTCCCCGCGATCGCATCGGTGATGGTCGCACTGTGGTGGATCGATCGGTGCCGCAGACACGGCCACTTTGCGACGTCGGCCCGCGCGCCCCTCGTCGTGGTCGGTCTCCTCGCAACGTGGGCATTCGCGATCCGCCGCGAGGTGGTCGTGGTGCTCGTCGCCGCGGCCGCGGTGCAGGCCCTCGAACTTCGCCGTGCACGCCGCGATCCGCGGCCGACGGACACGGAGGGCCCGGGGGTGGCGTCGAGTGACGAGGGCCGGAGCCCGCGGTGGCTCGACGTCGCCGCTCCGTACTGGTCGTTCGCTCTCTCGACGGGCGCGTTGCACCTCGCGCTCCCGGCGAGTCTGGAGCAACAAGTCGACGGAGGCGGTGCAGGACAGATCTGGGGCAACCTCACGTGGTACCGCGACATCTTCGCCGAGCACGTCGGATTGAAGGAGATCGGCCCCAACGAGATCGAGGTGTTCGGGAGCCACCGGCTCGGTCTCTGGTTGATCGGCGTGCTCGCCCTCTCGGCCGTCCTCGGGCTCGGCATCGCGATGCTGCGCCGGCGCGAAGCCGAGTTCGCACTCGCGGTCTATTCCGTCTGTGTCTCGTGGATCATCCTCACCCAGCCGTTCCACGAGGGCCGGTACATCTTCGCCCTCACCCCGATGTTGCTCTTCTTCTCCTGGATCGCCGTCTCGTGGCTGGTCTCGCCCGGCCGGGGGGAGTCGAGCGGCAGGGGAGCACTCGCGTCGCTGGTGCCGTTCCTGCTCGTCGCGCCGCTCATCGTGCAGAACGCCGACGGGTTCCACCACTCGTGGTCGTACCACCGCGAGTACGACTACACCGTCCACGGCCCGGAGAATCCGACGGCCCGGGAGATGTTCGACGCGGTGGTGCGTTGCACACGCGGTGACGACGTGGTCCTGTTCGCCCGGGCACGCGCGATGAACCTCTACACCAATCGTCGCGCGATCCAGACCGGGGACGTGAACCTCGGTCTCCAGCGCGCCGACTGGATGGTTCTGTCGAACGACGATGTGGACTACTACGAACCCAAGGTGAACGAGTCGAACTACTCGGGGTACGGGCTCGTGAAGGTGTGGTCGAACGCCGAGTTCACGATGTACCGGGTCGGTGGAGTGCTCCCGGGTCGTGTCGAGGCGTGTCCCGCACAGTGACAGGGATTCTCCGGTGATCCGATGATCGCGATCGTCATCGGAGCGTTCTTCGCCGGTTGGCTGGTGCGGTCGCGGATCGAGGTGCCGGCGCGCGTCCTGTCACTCGCGGACTCGTGGGTCTTGCGGATCGCTCTGCCGGCGATGGTCGTGTCGAGGATGGCCCGGATCGGGATCGGTGCGGAACTTGCGGTTCCGATCGGCTCGGCGTGGGGTGCGATGGCACTGTGCGCGGCCGTGATCGCACTGGTGGGTCGTCTCGGCGGCTGGTCGCGCGAGACGACCGGTGCGCTGCTGCTCGTCGGGGTGCTCGGCAACACGAGTTTCCTCGGTCTCGGGATGACCGAGGGTCTCCTCGGAAGCGACCATCTCTTCGCCGCGGTTGCCTACGACCAGCCGGGCACGTTCCTCGCACTCGCCACATGGGGTGCCCTCGTGTCGAGCCGGTGGGGATCGGGAGACGCGGGATGGCGGCCGGTGGCGACGAGGCTCATCGCATTCCCGCCGTTCATCGCACTGCTCGTGTCGATCCCCGTGAGGGCGATCTCGCCTCCCGATCCGGTGTGGGATGTCCTCGATGCGCTCGCCCGCACCGTCGCACCCGTGGCGATGGCCGCGGTCGGGCTCCGGTTCGTGCCGCGAGTGAGGGGCCTCGGATCGCGGCCCGTTGTCATCGGCTTGGCGGTGAAGATGCTGCTCGCTCCCGCGGCGGTGGCTCTGGCAGCCGCGCTCGCCGGCGGCTGGGGCGAGACGGCATGGGAGTCCTCGATTCTCCAGGCGGCCGCGCCACCGATGGTGAGTGCGGGCCTCGTCGCGGTCGCTTCCGGCCTCGACGAGGATGTGTCCACGACTCTCGTCGGTCTCGGAACGCTCGTTGCGGTCATCTGGGTGCCGCTCGTGTCGCTCCTGCTGTAGGGCCGGCTTCCCGGGGCGACACGCACGACCGCATCTGACTACCGTGCTGTCGTGATCTCGTTCATCGACCGGCTCGAACGGCTCGCCGCCCGGGATCCCGACGCGGTCGCATTCGTGTGCGGGCAGGATCGTCTCACGCGGGCCGAGGTGTTGAGGCTCGGCTACAACCTCGCCGCGGAACTCCACGACGCGGGGACCCGCGAGGGGGACATGGTCACCGTCGCCGTGCCGAACTCGGTGGATTTCTTCATCGCCTATGTCGCGGCGTGGCGATTGGGTGCCACGCCCCAGCCCATCTCCTCGCGACTTCCGCAGCGAGAGATGGATGCCATCATCGAACTTGCCGACCCATCGGCCGTCGTCGGCGTTCCGGCGGGGTCGATCCTGGGGCGCACATGCATCCCGACCGGACACCGTTCGCCCGATCGGGACGTCTCGCACATTCCGAAGGCGGTCTCGCGCGCATGGAAGGCCCCGACATCGGGTGGATCGACGGGCCGGCCGAAGTTGATCGTCTCCGGTGATCCGGCACAACTCGACGACGACGCTCCGCCGCCGTTGCTCATGGATCCAGGTGGGTGCCTGGTGATGCCCGGACCGCTGTATCACAACGGTCCCGCGGTGTGGAGTTGCCAGGCGTGGCTGAACGGTCTGAAGGTGGTGATCCTGCCGCGCTTCGATGCCGAAGCGACGTTGGCCGCGATCGCCGAGCACCGGGGGTCGGTCCTCTACATGGTGCCCACGATGATGAAGCGCATCTGGCGCCTCCCCGAGGACGTGCGCGATGTCCACGATCTCTCGAGCCTGCGCGTGGTCTGGCATCTCGCCGAGCCGTGCCCCGAATGGTTGAAGCAGGCGTGGATCGATTGGCTCGGTGCCGAGCGCGTCTTCGAGCTCTACGCCGGAACCGAGGGCCAGACCGCCACGGTCATCTCGGGCCCGGAGTGGCTCGCCCACCGCGGATCAGTGGGTCGCGTCCAACCGGGCACGGTGAAGATCACCGACGACGACGGCAACGAGGTGCCCGCCGGCGTCATGGGCGAGGTGTGGATGCGCAGTCTGCGCGGAACACCGACCTACACGTACGTCGGTGCGACCGCGCGCACGCTCGAGGGAGGATGGGAGTCGCTCGGTGACATGGGCCGCCTCGACGAGGACGGATACCTCTATCTCGGCGATCGCGCAGCCGACATGATCCTGTCCGGTGGTGCGAACATCTACCCGGCCGAGGTCGAGTCGGCCATTCAGGAGCATCCCGAGGTGCGGTCGTGCGCGGTGATCGGACTTCCCGACGACGACAAGGGCAACACGGTGCACGCCATTGTCGAGGCCGATCCCTCCGCGGTCAGCGAGGACGAACTGCGGTCGTTCTTGGCGGAGCGGCTCGTGACCTACAAGATTCCGCGCACCATCGAATGGGTGGATCAACCTCTCCGCGACGACGCGGGCAAGGTCCGCCGCGCTGCACTGCGCGCCGAGCGCATCTGAGTCCTGCGCGCTGAGCGCAACTGAGTTCTGCGCGCAAGTCCTGCGAGCCGGTCAGGCCGTGATCACCGCCGAGCGGAGTCGGCGCGCATTCCCGCCGGTCACCGCCCGGTGCGCATCGGTGGCGAGTCCGAATCCGTCGAGCCACGCCAGGCATTCCGTGACAGTGAGCGTGGTGTTGGGGGCGTCGCTGCCGAACAGAATCCGATCGCTGTGGGCCACCAGCACCTCGCGTTCAATGTTCGGGTGCTCATCGACCACGGGAGTGAGGTCCATGTGGAGCATCGGATGGTGATCCAGCAGTCGGCCGGCCCCCGGCGCGCTGTGGTGTCCGCAGTGGGCCAGGATGAGTGGCAGGTCGGGATGTGCCTCGGCCGCGCGCGCGATCGAGGGCAACTCGACATCCTCGGTGCGACCGTTCGGCGAATGCCCCAGGTGCACCACCACGGGAAGCTGGCGGTCCTGACAAAAGGCGAGCACCGGCCCGAGTCGCGGGTCGTCGATCGTGAAGTCGCCCACCGAGCAGTGCAACTTCAACACCCGCAGCCCGAGTTGATCGACGGCGCGGCGCACCACGCCGACCGCATCGTCATCGCCGGGGTGGACAGTCGCCCCTCCCGTGACGGTGAGCGGCGCACCTGCGAACTGCGCAACTGTCCCGGCACAGGACTCGTTCAGGCCCTCCGCGACCCCGGGCTTGTGGGCATAGGGAAAGGTCCATATCTCGTCGACTCCCTCGGTGGCGAGGCGTGCGACCACCTCCGAGTGGTCCGGCGGATAGGCGAGGGGGCCGAACCGGGCCTGACCGGCCTCGAAGATTCCGCGCACCTTCTCGCCGAGACGCCCCGGCAGGAGATGCACATGGGAGTCCACGATCCCCGACGAATGGTCCATCGACACACGGCAATTGTGCCGGGCGAGGTGGTTCACACGGCCATGACACAGGGCTAAGGTCACGCCAACGTCGCCTGGAGGTCCAGATGGGTGTCCGCAAGTTCGCAGTGGCTGGAGCGGTCCTGCTCGCGAGCATCGCGTCGGTGGCTGTCGCGCCTGTCGCACCGGTGTCGGCCGCACCGGGTGATGGTCTGCGCGCCATCGACTCCAGCTCATCGATGACGGGCGCCTGCAACGGCATCGACGCAAGCACGTCCAGCTGGACATGGGCCAAGCCGAGCCTCGAGTTCTCGACCAACAACGGATCAACGTACGCGACGGCGGCGGGATCGGCGTGGGGATTCGTGGTCTGCCGCACGACCACGCCGATGAAGCAGTACTGGTTCATCGTCGGACCCTCGACGGGGAGCATCAAGGACATGGGCACTGCCGGTCAGGCCGCCGGTCTGCAGTTCCGCGTGACGATCCCCGCCAAGTCCGGCGACACGACGACGTATGTCTCCGGATACTCGACGATGGTCAGCTACGCAGAGCAGAGCGGGTCTGCACTCGTCGAGTCCAGGCCCGCGAGTTTGTCCAAGATCAACATGGACACGATCGCCAACTTCAAGAGTCGCCATCCCGAGTGCGCGTCCTACGAACCGAACACGATCAACAAGTGCTCGATCAAGCAGGCCGACGAGGACTACGCGGCAACGATCATCCAGCACGTGGGGTACACCGACGCGGCGTTGACCTCCATGGAGGAGACGATGCGGGGTCTCTGGGTGGGGGCGAACGTGAACAGTTTCCAGATCGCCATGTCGTGCCCGGGCGGGATGTCGGGGGCGAGCGCCCAGTCGGCACAGGACACCGTCACCATCGGGGGCAAGACCTACACGCGGCTACCGAGTGGAAAGTTCCGGGGACCGGACGGGACCGAGTACACACAGGACCAACTCATGGCATTGTCGGGTGGTTCATCCGGTGGTTCGACCGGCGGCAGCACATCGGCGCCGGAGTTGAAGGTGACCATGGAGGGCACGCCACACTTCAAGTCCGACGGGGTCACGCTCAACAAGGGCTCTCTCAAGATCTTCATCCCGTCGGCGATCGCCACCAAGTGCTTCGGGACATCGACGAGTTCGCTCGCCGACATCGCCAAGCAACTCACGCTCACCCGCAGCGAGGCGACCGAGGGAACCTCGACCCCGGTGTTCACGTCCGAGGCGGTGACCACACCCGTTGCCGGCGTCATTGTCTCGGTGGCCGAGATGACGTTCTCCAACCCCGACTACACCCTGAAGAGCCTGCTGCGCGCGGCCTCGGCGGGTTCCACGACCGGTGGTTCGACGACTGGTGGCACCACGACGGGTGGTTCGACCACCGGAGGATCCACGTCGGGTGGCGCAGTCACCACACCGGTGGCAACGCTCAAGGTGTCTGGTGCCAAGGCCACGATCTCGGTGCGCATGGCCAAGGCCGGCACGATCAAGATCTACCGCAAACTGAAGGGCAAGACGACCCTCGTCAAGACGGTCAAGGCCAAGGCCGGAGCGAACTCGACGGTCGTGAGCTATGCGAAGGGGTCGGAGTACACCGTGCGCAGTTCGACGGGCAAGGTCATCGCGACTCTCAAGTGAGACGCCAGAGTCGTCACGCGAGCGCGAGCAGGGCGGCGTTGACGATCTGACCGGGGAGAAGGTCGAACACCCCGTAGAGCTCGGCGATCGTGCCCGACTGGCCGAACTCGTCGACTCCCACGGGAATGGTGCGTGCGCCGAAGACCGACCCGAGCCAGGCGAGGTGGTGACTCGCCGCATCGTGGACGGTCACGATCGGCAGGCGCCGCTCATGCGGTGCGAGCAGCGTCTGCAGATGGTGCTCGCCACCGGCGATGCCCGCGACGCGCGTGGCGTCGCGCAGCCCGTTCCGCCAGCCCCTGTAGAGGAGGTCGCTGCTCGTCAGGTCGAGAACCAGAGCCTCGACACCCTCGTCGGCGAGCTGTGCCGCGGCACTGAGCACCTCGGGCACCACCGGGCCGCACGTGGCGAGCACGACATCGGCGGGACGTCCCGGCTCACGGAGCCGGTAGCCGCCAGCGAGCACGTCGGTGCGGAGTTCCTCGTCGCCCCTGCGGCGGCGGGCCTCCTCGAAGGGGGACTGGTCGATCGGACGTGTCGAGAGCCGCAGGTAGGTCGAGCCACCCGAGGGTCGCGACAGTGCCGTGAGCGAGTCACACAGGATCCAGTCGAGTGCTGCGGCGTAGGCGGGCTCTGAGTAGGTGAGCCCCGGGAGCTCGAGCCCGATCGAGGGCGTGATGCTGCTCTGGTGGGCACCGCCCTCGGGCGCGAGCGTGATCCCGGCCGGGGTGCCGACCACGACGAAGCGCGCGCCGTTGTAGAGCGCATAGATCAGCGCGTCGAGTCCGCGGCAGACGAACGGGTCGTACACGGTGCCGATCGGCAACAGATGCCGACCGTGCAGTTCGTGACCGAGACCGAGCGCGTGCAACATGAGGAACAGGTTCATCTCGCTGATCCCGAGCTCGATGTGGTGGCCCGATGCCGTCTGCTTCCAGCGCAGCAGGCGTCCATCACCGAGCCAGTCGGGCGCCCCCGCCGGGTCGAAGACCCCCATCTTGTTGATCCAGCCACCGAGGTTGGTGCTCACGCTCACATCGGGCGACGTCGTCACCATCCGGTTTCCGACACCGTCGATCTCGCCGAGCCGCACGAGGATCCGCCCGAACATCTCCTGGGTGCTCGCACGCGCAGATGTCGCACCACCCACCGAGACCGGGATGGGCAGGTGCGGCCTCGGCTCGACGGCCCGGTTGTTCAGTTCGCCTCCGATCGAGGCACACACCCGACCCTCGTCGGACTCCGGGTCGAACCGGTCCCACTCGGTCTCTTGCGTCAGACCCACGGAGGTGCGCAACGCATCCACCTGCTCGACGGTGAGGAGGGCCGCGTGGTTCAGCGGATCGCCCGCGATCGGTAGTCCGTGACCCTTCACGGTGTAGGCGAACACCACGCTCGGTCGATCGGCGACCTCGTCGCAACGCCTGTAGGCCTGGATCAACGCACCGAGGTCGTGGCCTCCGAGGTTGCGGATCAACGCCCCGACGGAGGCGTCGTCCCACTGTGCGAGGAACTCCCGCACCCCCGACTCGGCCCCGGCCAGGAAGCGCTCCCGCAGGTCGGCCCCATCGTGGGCGAAGAGCGACTGGTACTCCTCGTTCGACATCTCATCGATGTGTCGGCGCAACTGTTCCCCGCCGGGGCGCGAGAAGGCCTCCTGGAGGCGTCGTCCGTACTTGACCTCTTCCACGTGCCATCCCGCGTCGCGGAAGAACTGGATGAGCTTCTTGATCTTCTGGCCGGGCACGACGCGGTCGAGGCTCTGGCGGTTCGCATCCACGACCCACATCACGTTGCCGAGACCCTGCAGGGAGGGATCCGCGATCGCCTCCCAGACGTTCCCCTCGTCGAGTTCGGCGTCGCCCGCGAGTGCGATGAACCGCGCACCGCGGTCGGTGGCCGCACCGAAGTGCGACTCGGCGTACCGGCGCGCCGCGGCGGCGAACAACGGTGCCACCACGCCGAGTCCCACCGAGCCCGTCGAGAAGTCGGCGACGTCGGGGTCCTTCGTGCGGCTCGGGTATGCCTGCAGACCCCCGAGACTGCGCAGTTGGGTGAGGCGCGACCGGTCGAGCTCCCCGGTGAGGTACTTGATCGCGTGGTACACCGGCGATGCGTGCGGCTTCACGGCGACCTTGTCGTCGCCGCCGAGGTGACCGAACCAGAGTGCGGTCATGATGCTGGCCATCGAGGCCGACGATGCCTGGTGCCCGCCCACCTTGATCTCGTCGGCGGGCCTGTCGTGGTTCGCCCAATCGATCATCCTCGTGGCGAGCCAGAGGATGCGCCGCTCGACCGATTCGAGGACAGCGATGCGAGAGAGCGGATCGGTGCCGGTGGACGCGGCAGAGTTCGACATCGACGACCCCCCGGTGCGTGCGATCCGACTCTAGATCGCCGCGGGAGTTCTCAGATGACGACTTGCGTCCCGACCTCGAAGACGCGGTCGGCCGGCAGGTTGAAGAACCGAGCCGCGCTGTCTGCGCCGCGATTCAGGAACACGAACAACCATTCCTGTGCGGGGTTCATCCCCGGTGCCTTGCCCGCGATGATCGACTCGTGACCGAGGAAGTACGTCACGTCCTCCGGATCGAACTCGAGTCCCACGTGGTCGATCGCGGCCAGGGCCTTGGGCACGTCGGGCTCCTCCATGAAGCCGAACTCCAATTGCACTTGGAACACCCCGGGTTCGACGCGGGTGATCACGGCCCGGTCCTCGGGCGCCACGCGGGGCTCTCCGGCGGTGTCGACCGAGACGAGGACGGTGCACTTGTGCAGCACCTTGTTGTGGCGCAGGTTGTTGACGAGCGCCGGGGGAGCCTTGCCGAGGTCCTTGAACATGAACACTGCGGTGCCGGGCACCCGCTTCACGTCGCCGGTCTCGTCGAGCACCTCTGCGATCGGCCGCTCGCCGCGCTGGATGCGCGCCGCGACCAGCGCACGACCGCGGCGCCATGTCTGCATCTGCACCATGAGGATCGCCCCGACCGCGAGGGCGAACCAGCCGCCGTGGGGGATCTTGACGATGTTGGCGCCGAGGAACCCCGCCTCGATGATGATGAACGGCACGCACACTACGAGGGCCTTGGGAGTGCTCCAGTTCCACCGGTCGGTGAGCACCCGGTAGAAAATCATCGTCGTGATCGCCATGGTCATCGTGACGGCGATCCCGTACGCCGCCGCCAGGTTGCTCGCAGAACGGAACCCGAGCACGAGTCCGACGCAGGCCACCATCAGCACCCAGTTGACGAGGGGCACATAGATCTGGCCGTAGTGCTGCGACGAGGTGTGACGGATCTTGATGCGCGGCAGGTAGTCGAGTTGCACTGCCTGGGCCGTCAGGGAGAACACTCCCGAGATGAGGGCCTGGGAAGCGATGATCGTTGCCATCGTCGCGAGGAGAACCAGCGGCAGGAGCAGGGCATCAGGTGCCATGCGGAAAAAGACGCTCTCGATGTCCTCGGGGTTCTTCATCAGGAACGCACCCTGGCCCCAGTAGTTGAGCACGAGCGCGGGGAGAACCATCGAGTACCAACCCATCGTGATCGGGCGGCGACCGAAGTGACCCATGTCGGCGTACAGGGCCTCGCCGCCGGTGACGACGAGGAAGATCGACCCGAGGGCGAGGAAGGCATGTTGCGTCTCGTGCTGGAAGAAGCGCACCGCGTGCAGCGGGTTGACCGACTGGAGGATCTCGGGGGCGGTGACGATCTTGGAGAGCCCGAGCAGGGCGAGCACGGTGAACCACACCAGCATGATCGGACCGAACACCTTGCCGACCGCACCGGTTCCGCGGCTCTGCACCATGAACAACAGCACGAGGATGACGATGGCGATCGGCACCACCCAGTCGGCGAAGGATGCCGACACCTCCTCGAGTCCCTCGACGGCCGAGAGCACCGAGATCGCCGGGGTGATCACCCCGTCGCCGTAGAGGAGCGCGGTGCCGAACACGCCGAGCGAGATCAGCACCCCCGCCCCACGGACCTTCGGCGTGTCCTTGCGGTGCATGACGAGCACGGTGAGTGAAAGGATGCCGCCCTCACCCTTGTTGTTGGCCTTCATCACGAACATCAGGTACTTGATCGAGATGATGATGATGAGCGACCAGAACGCGAGCGAACACACGCCGAAGACGTTGATCCTGTCGACGGTGAGGACATGACCCTTCTCGGTGAAGGCCTCCTTCAGTGCATACAGCGGGCTCGTGCCGATGTCGCCGTAGACGACGCCGAGCGCGCCGAGCGCGAGAGCCGCGGTGCCGATCCCCGAGACATGACCGTGGCCGTGCAAGTCGTCGTGGTCCACGGACTGGGCGGCGAGCTCGGCGGCCTCGGCCTCGGCCCGCGCCCTCGCGAGAGCGATCGATTCGGCATTGACGGTGTTGTCGGAGCCCACAGGAAAACGATGCTAACGGCGGACCCGCGGCGGGCCCGAGATGTCTCTCCGAGCAATGGATCGTGTGTCGGGCAGACATCGGGCGGTCGGTGCCCGGCGCCGTCTGGTGCCGGTGCCATAGTCTCGATTGCGTGCCGACGGTGACGAACACGCCCGGTCGCGCGCATGTCGTTGTGGAACGGTGGCGCGCCCGCGGGGCCGAGGTCGACTTTCTCTGCACCGCCGAAGGAAGAACCTTCCGCGAGTCGTTCCGGTTCCCCGGCGAGGTCGGTGAGCCGGTGGCTGCGGTCCTCGATCTGTTGGCGATGGTGGCAGCGGTGAGCTATGCGAAGGCTTTCGCACCGTGCATCGTGGAGGCGCCCGAGATCGCTCTCACATCGGCAGGTCGTGCGCTCGTGGAGTCTGCATTCGCAGAGGGGATGGCCGAGTTCGCCCACACCACGGGCATCGTCGACCCGATCCTGCTCGGCGACACGGCCCACAGACCCGCGGCACCGATCGCACCACCCGTCGGGGAGTCCCCGGGTCGCCCGCTGATCCCGGTGGGTGGTGGACGGGACTCCTGTGTGGTTGCGACCGCGCTCGATGCGCTCGATCCGATCCTGCTCTCGGTGGGTGGGTCCGATGCCGCCCGACGAGTCGCCTCGAGACTCGGCTCGACCCTCGTGGTCGTGGATCGCACGATCGACCCGGCGGTCCTCGAGTTGAACGCGGCCGGTGCACCGAACGGCCACATCCCGATCACTGCGATCACAATGCTCGCCTCGATCGTGTCTGCGGGCCTCCTCGGGTCACCGGTTGTCGTGATGGCGAACGAGGCCTCGGCATCGAATCCCACGCGCATCGTCGACGGACGCGCGATCAACCACCAGCACAGCAAGTCCCTCGCATTCGAGATGCTCCTCGTGGCGGCACTGCACAGCATCGGATCGTCGATCGCCTGTGTCTCTGCTCTGCGGAACCGCACCGACACCGAGATCGCACGGGTCTTCGCGGTGCACTGCACACCACTCCATGCAGAGTTCGTCTCGTGCAACAGGGCAGGAGTGCGCGATGCGTCGCGCAGATCGGCGCGGTGGTGTGGTGCGTGCGCGAAGTGCCGATCGATCACGCTCTCGCTCGCCCCGCACATGACTCCTGCCGCGCTGACGGCGATCCTCGGAGTCGATCTGCTCGACGATCCATCCCAGGTCGAGGGATTCGCCGATCTCCTCGACGAGGAACGAAAGCCCTTCGAGTGTGTTCAGACCGTCGACGAGGCGCGAGCCGCCATCGGGGTGCTCGCATCCTCGTCGGTATGGAGCAACCATGCTGTCGTGGGGCACCTGGTGCACAGTTCTGGTCCGGCACCTCTCGCTGGTCCGGCCCGCGAGGGATCACACGGCGCACTCGGGGACCACGTGCCGCCCGCGGTGCGCGAGGCGATGGACGGCATCTTCGCGTGAGCGAGATCGTGCGTCTGTCCGACCTCTCCTCCCTGCGGGTCGCAGTGTGGGGAGCCGGTCGCGAGGGTCGGGCAGCGATCGGTGCGCTCGAGCGACTGGGCTGCGACATGGTCCTGGTCGTCGACGAGATCGACGCCGCCGCACGGAGTCTCGCCGCCGAGCACGGTCTCGAGGTGCGCACGCCGGCCGAGGTGCACTCCGCCGGCGTCGGGTTCGTGGTGCGATCGCCGGGCATCTCGCGGTACCGCCCCGAGGTCGTCGCATGGCGCACGGCCGGCATCGGCTCGTCGGGCCTGCTCGCTCTCTGGCTCGCCGACCGGGATCCCGAGACGGTCATCGGTGTGACCGGCACCAAGGGCAAGAGCACCACGTCGTCGTTGATCACGGCGATTCTCACGGCTGCCGGTCGCGAGGTGCATCTCGCCGGCAACATCGGTGTGCCGGTCACCGTGGTTCCCGCGACATCCGAGGTGGCCGTGGTCGAGGTGTCCTCGCACCAGGCGAGCGATTGCACCACATCCCCCTCGGTCGGTGTGCTCACCGCGCTCGGCGAGGACCATGTGTCGTGGCACGGCACGGTGGAGCGCTACCACGCGGACAAATTGAACCTCTTCGCACACCACGGTCTGCGGGCGATGGTCACGACGGCGGCGCGTGATCGACTCGCAGCGCTCGGCGTGGGCATGTTCGTGGACGGCCCGTGGCGTTGCGAGGGGGTGCTCGTCGCGCGGGACGGCGATGCGGCAGTCGATGCCGGATCGTTGCACGCCCATGTGCGTCGCAACCTCGTGCTCGCCGCGAACGCAGCCGAGGCATGGTCGCCCGGGGTGCGGAGCGCGCACGTGGCCGCCGCAGTGGCAGGTTTCGAGGCGCTCCCGTCGCGTCAGAAGGTTGTCGAGGTGGTGAACGGTGTCCGATGGGTCGACGACCTGCTGGCGAGCAATCCAACAGGCGTGGCTGCCGCACTCGAGTCGTTCGCGGGGGAGAGGCTGATCCTTCTCATGGGTGGTGACGATCGTGGGATCGATCTGTCACCGCTCGTGGCCGATCTCGGTGCGGCGACCAACATCGAGGCGATCGTGCTCATGGGCGGCGACGACGAGACCCTCGTGCGTGTGCTGACGGCGGCGTCGCTGCCCATCGTGCGCATCCCCACCCATGACATCGATGCCGCGGTCCGCACCGCGCACGGGCTCGCCCGATCGGGGATGACGGTCTCGTTCAGCCCCGGTGCGCCGACACCCAAGGCTCTCGGTGATTGGGAGTCGCGCAGCCGGGTGTATGCGGCATCGATTGCCGCACTGCCGCATTGACGCCGGTCGACGCACGTCGCGCCACCGGTTGGCTCACTGCGGGCTGATGTCCACCCCGAGAAGCCGTTCGAAGTCGACGTAGTAGTCGGCATCGTCGGCGTGGGCCCCGAGCGCCACCCATTCCTCGTCGGTCATCGCGCGGCGCCGCTCCACCATCTCGGGCCCTCCCCACGAGACCGCGTACCGCAGGACCGGATCGGCGGTGGTGATCGCATGGTGGACGATCCGTGCGACCTCCATCGGGTCGGTCGCCTCGGCGATGCCGCGCGCATAGAACTGGAAGAGGCGCCGGTAGTGCGCGTCGTAGGCACCGGTCTGGTTCGGAGCGTCGATGTTCTTGGCAAAGATCGCCGACTTGGTGATGCCCGGCTCCACGATCGCCACGCGGATGCCGAAGGGGGCGACCTCCTGGGCGAGACCCTCGCTCATTCCCTCGAGTGCCCACTTCGACGTCACGTACGGCTGCTGGGCGATGGCCGCGACGCGACCGACCACCGATGAGATGTTGACGACCGTGCCGTTGCGCCGCTCGCGCATCTGGGGAAGCACCCGCTGGATGAGGCGCACTGCGCCGTAGAAGTTCACGTTCATCACCTCGGCGTACAGCGAGACGGGGCACTCCTCGGTCACCGCATTCCCACCGACTCCGGCGTTGTTGACGAGAGTGTCCACTCGGCCGGCGCGGTCCATGATCTCGGCCCAGCCGCGCTCCACCGAGTCGTCATCGGCGACATCGAGCACGACCAGTTCGACCCCGACCCCGGCGGCCTCGGCCATCGCGGTCAGCTTGGTGGCCTTGTCGAGCGAGCGAACCGTGCCGAACACACGGTGACCCTCGGTTGCAAGATGAATGGCCGTCGCCCTGCCGATGCCCGAGTTGGCCCCTGTGACGACGCTGACCGGTGTGCTGGTTGTGGATGACACGGAAACCCCCTGCTCTCGGCGGTGACCATAGTTGCCCCGTGGCCGCCTCCGGCGGGCGCGACGGGACTCCTCCGATTGCCCATTCAGCCCAGACTCCGACCATTATTTGCGGTGTGATTGAGCACTATCTTGCCGCCCGCCGTGAACTCGAGGCCGAGGGCTCGCCCCTGGCCGTCGTGACGACCGAGGTGCGCGGAGCGCCCACCAAGGTGTTCGCCGCCGCGCCACCGCACATGCGTTTCTTCTGGGAACTCGCCGCCGCCCACGGCGACAAGGACTATCTGGTGTACGAGGACGAGCGCTACACCTACGCAGAGGTGCATGCCCAGGTGCGCAGGCTCGTGGCACACCTGTCTGCGAACGGTGTGACGCGCCACGACAGGGTCGCGCTCGCGATGCGCAACTACCCCGAGTGGGTGGTGGGTTACTGGGCGGTCGTGTCGATGGGTGCCGCGGTCGTGGGCATGAACGCATGGTGGACAGCACCCGAGATGGAGTACGCACTCAACGACTCGGCGCCGACCGCATTCATCGGCGACGATGAGCGCCTCGAGCGTCTGGCACAACTCGATCCGCGCCCGGGCATGCACGTGGTCGCGGTGCGCAGCGACCGGGTTCCCGTCGGTGGCGCCACGTGGCAACAGGTGATGGCCACCGACGACCCGGGTGCACTCCCCGCCGTCGAGATCGACCCCGATGACGATGCGACGATCTTCTACACCTCCGGCACCACGGGCTTCCCGAAGGGAGCACAGCTCACCAACCGTGGCTCGGTGACCAACATCATGAACCTCGTCGCGATGACGACGGCGATGACGATGGCAGAGCAGAAAGCGATCGCCGCCGGCGATGTGGAGCCACCCAAGGAGGCGCCGACCGCGCTGCCGCCGGTCTTCATCGCGCCGACACCGCTGTTCCACGTCACGGCGTGCAACTGCATCCTGCACCCGGCGACGGCATCGGGCGCCAAGTTGGTGCTGATGTACAAGTGGGACCCGGGTCGCGCACTCGAGTTGATCGAGCGCGAGCGCGTCACCAACTTCTCGGGCGTTCCCACGATGAGTCGCGAGTTGCTCCTGCATCCCGACTGGGCGACGCGCGACACGTCGTCGCTGCAGGGAATGGGCGGCGGTGGAGCCGCGCTCCAGCCCGACCTCGTGCACAAGATCGCAGGTGCGCTCAAGAACGGTGCGCCCTCCACCGGGTACGGCATGACCGAGACCCACGGCATCATCACCGCGAACGGGTCGCGGTTCTTCATCGCCAAGCCCGAGTCGTGCGGGCCCCTCGTGCCGACACTCGAGGGCAAGCTCGTCGATGAGGACGGCAACGACCTTCCGCCCGGGCCCGACACCGTGGGTGTGCTCTGCGTGCGCGGGGGAGTGACCATCAAGGGCTACCTCAACCGCCCGGAGGCCACCGCCGAGACGATCAAGGATGGATGGCTGAACACCGGCGACATCGCCCGCATCGATGTCGACGGGTTCGTCTACCTGGTGGACCGCGCCAAGGACATGGTGATCCGGGGTGGCGAGAACGTCTATTGCAGCGAGGTGGAGACCGCGATCTACCACCACGATGCGGTGGCCGAGGCGGCCGTCTTCGGAATCCCCGACGAGCGTCTCGGTGAGGAGGTCGCCGCCGCCGTCGTTCTCCAGCCCGGCAAGACCGTGGGCGAGGCCGAGCTCCGCGAGTTCCTCGCCAAGAGCATCGCCAAGCACAAGATCCCCTCGCGGATCTGGTTCCGCACCGAGCCGTTGCCACGGAATGCGAACGGCAAGTTCGTCAAGCGCGACCTGCGCAAGGAATTGATCGGAGAGTGACCCATGGACTGGCTCTCTGACCCCGATGCATGGAGCGCTCTGGCGGCGCTGTTGACACTCGAGATCGTCCTCGGCGTCGACAATGTCATCTTCATCTCGATCCTGGCCTCGAAGTTGCCGGCCGAGTCACAGGACCGTGCCCGTCGCGTCGGGATCCTCGCGGCGGCATGCATCCGGATCATCCTGTTGCTCCTGGTCGGATGGGTCGTGACGCTGAAGAAGGACCTGTTCACCGTCGGCTCGCTCGGGTTCAGTGGCAAGGAGCTCATCCTGCTCGCCGGTGGCCTCTTCCTCATCTTCAAGGCCACCAAGGAGATCCACAACAAGCTCGAGGGCGAGGAGGGCAACGGCAGCGGCAAGGCGGCCCCCACGTTCGCCGCCGTGATCGGTCAGGTCCTCCTGCTCGACTTCGTCTTCTCGATCGACTCTGTGATCACCGCTGTCGGCATGACCCAGTACGTGCCGGTGATGGTGATCGCCGTCGTCGGATCGGTGGTCGTGATGCTGATCGCCTCGGGGGCGATCTATTCGTTCGTGAACCGTCACCCCACGGTGAAGATGCTCGCGCTCGCGTTCCTGTTGCTGATCGGTCTCACCCTGATCGCAGAGGGAATGGGCGAGAAGATCCCCAAGGGGTACATCTACGCGGCGATGACATTCTCGATCTTCGTCGAGGTCCTGAACATCGGGTCTCGCAAGAAGAAGAAGCAGCACGTCGAGCCGGTGCACCTGCGCGAACGCATCACCGCCGACCCGAAGAACTGACGTCGCCCGGGTGTCCCCGGTGACCGACGAGGTGCCGACGCGGTTCCCCGTGCGCGAGGTCGCCCGCCGTGGACTCGTGCACCTCGCGCTCGCGACGGTGGCGGTCGCCCAGCCCTTGCTCGGCCTGTACGGGGCGAACCTCGCGGTGTTCACCAGCGCGCGGTTCCAGGGGGCGGTGATCGTGTGGTTCGCGGTGGCCGCGATCCTCGTGCCGCCGGTGGTCCTCACGGTCCTCGATGTCGGGATCACCACCGCGATGTCCCGGCGTGCCCCGCGCCTCGCGTCGGCCGTTCATCCCGCCCTTGTCTTTGTCGGGTTGTGGGCCTGTGCAGCGTCGGTGTTCCACTCGGTCTCGGTTGGTCCGTGGCCGATCGATGCGCTCCTCACGGCGGCGGTGGCCGCCGCTGGGGTGGTGGGCTACCGCAGGGTCGCCCCGGTGCGCACCTGGCTGACATGGATCGCACCGCTCGCCCCGGCAGTCCTGGCGCTGTTCGTTGTCTCTGCGTCGTCGCTCGTGTGGGTGCCGGCTCCCGAGACCGTCGAGGCGAGCCCCGGCGGAGATGCGCAGACGACGAGCGTGTTGTGGATCCAACTCGACGAGGCTCCGTTGTTCCCGCTGGTGGGCACCGATGGTGCGGTGAATGCCGCCCGATTCCCGGGGTTCGCCGCACTGGCGGCCCGGTCGACGTGGTACCGCAATGCCCTCACCGTCTCCCAGCACACAGCCGTCGCAGTTCCCTCGATGTTGAGCGGCCTCGCGCCGGACTATGCGCGCCAGCCCGTGACGGCCGACTATCCGCGGAACGTGTTCTCTCTCCTCGGGTCGTCGCACGTGCTCGATGTGGTCGAGGAAGTCACCGCACTGTGTCCGCGCATCGAGTGCGTCGCGGGTGCGGCCACACCGACGCCTGGAACGGACCAGTCGGGGGACACTGATGCCGAGCAGTCTGCTCTCGCGCGCACGTCGTTCGGTTCGTTCCTCAGTGATGCTCTCGTCGTTCTCGGGCATCGGCTGCTTCCCGCGGGACTGCGCGACTCGCTCCCCCCGATCGACCAGGGGTGGGGAGGGTTCGGCAACCAGGCCGGCGACTCAGAGGACATCGGCACCGACGACGACACGGAGCCGAGCGCGGATCAGCCGACCCCCGGCGATGCAGCCTCGGTGGCTCCGTCACGTGAGAAGCCGCGCGGTCACGCCGGCCGCACGGCCGCGATCGAGGCGATGGTGGCGCGCACCGCGGCATCGACCGAGCCATCCTTCCGGTTCATCCATGTCCTGTTGCCGCACCGGCCGTGGGTGCTCGCACCCGACCTGCGCAAGTCGCAGAAGATGTCGGCTGACCCGCGCCCCGACACGATCCCCGACCGTCGCCGCGACAACTACCAGTCGCTCCTGAACCAGTACGTCGCCGTCGACGGGATCATCTCCCGCATGATCGCATCTCTCTCGGCATCGCCTGTCTGGGACAACCTGATGCTGATCGTCACGGCCGACCATGGCATCACCTTCGTGCCCGGCCAGTCGTATCGCGACACCGTGAACCCGAAGAACCGACCCACCCTCGACGACATCTACCGCGTGCCGTTGTTCGTGAAGTACCCCGGCCAGCGTGACGGGGTCGTCGACGACTGCGCGGCATCGACGGTGGATCTGTTCGCCACGATCGAGGCGACACTGCGGATCGACTCCGGATGGACGAGCGACGGACTCGATCTCTCCTCATCGTGTCCCGACGAGCGCGACCGGGTCGTCACGTGGCCGGATGGGTCGGCCCGCATGACCGCCACGACCGGTGATCTCACCGAGCGCGTCGCGTGGTACGGGCGATGGGTCGATGCCGACGGAGACGTCGATGCGATCTATCGCACCGGACCCGCCGGGGAACTGGTCGGCACGCGCGTGCCGAATGGTGCGGAGCGCGATGGGCGATTCCGCGTGCGGCTCGAGAACGACGAGGAATTCACGGGCGTCGGGTCGGCACCGTTCGAGCCGGTCCCCACGCGCGCGGTCGGCACGATCGCGGTGTCCACGGCCCTGACCGATGGCACCGAGGTCCTGGTTGTCGTCGATGACGTGATCGTCGGCGAGGTCCGGGAGGCCTCCGACGCACGGCCGGGGGAGTCGACGCACTTCTCGGCCTCCCTCATGTCGCGCCTGATCGGCCCGGGGGACCACGACGTCACGTTCTGGACAGCCACACGCCCAGCCGCCGGGGGCCGGTGGGTGCTTCGCCGGATCGAGTGACCCGCGGCCCCGCCCGCCGCGGCAATTGGTGCGTAGCCTCGGATACTCGTATGCCGACTCTTCCCACCGCCGCCTTCTCGATCGCCCTCGACTGCCAGCTGGGCAACGTTCCCGGCACCCTCGGGCGCCTCTGCACCGCGATCGGTGACGCGGGTGGCAACATCGGCGCCCTCGACGGCTTCGATGTGCGCGGGCCCGTGTTGCGGCGCACGGTTGTGGTGCACTGCCGCGACGAGGAGCACCAGAAGGCCGTCGTCGAGGCCGTGCGCGCGCTCAAGGACGTCACATTGCTCGATTCGTGGGATCGGACCTTCCGCATGCACGAGGCCGGCAAGATCCAGGTGCTCTCGACTGCGCCGGTGAACGACCGCGAGGATCTCTCGATGGCCTACACGCCGGGTGTGGCGCGCGTGTGCACCGCGATCGAGAACGATCCGATGCTGTCGCACCGGTACACGATCCGGAAGAACACCGTGGCGATCGTGTCGAACGGCACGGCGGTGCTCGGTCTCGGTGACATCGGTCCCGAGGGTGCAATGCCGGTGATGGAGGGCAAGGCGCTCCTGTTCAAGGAGTTCGGCGGGGTCGATGGCTTCCCCGTGTGCATCAACGCGCGCACGGCCGACGAGGTTGTCGACTTCGTCCAGCGGATCGCCCCGACCTTCGGCGGCATCAACCTCGAGGACATCAAGGCCCCGGAGTGCTTCGAGATCGAGGAGCGCCTGCGTGCGAGCCTCGACATCCCGGTCTTCCACGACGATCAACACGGCACGGCGGTCGTGACGCTCGCGGCACTGTGGAACTCGCTCAAGATCACCGGCAAGAAGATGGAGGATCTCACCGTCGTCATCGCAGGTGTCGGCGCGGCCGGGGTCGCAATCGGCAAGATCCTGTTGAACGCCGGTGTCGGCGAGGTGATCGGCTGCGACCGCGTGGGGGCCATCTACTCGGGCCGTGGCGACATGAACTGGGCCAAGGAATGGTTCGCCGAGCACACCAACCGTGAGCGCCGCATGGGCACGATCGGCGAAGTGATGCGCGGGACCGATGTGTTCGTCGGCGTGAGTGGACCCGACCTCATCACCGCGGCCGACGTGCGCGCGATGGCGGCGGATCCGATTGTGTTCGCCATGGCGAACCCCAACCCCGAGATCCGCCCCGAGCAGGCCGATGGTCTGGCCGCCGTCATGGCGACGGGGCGCAGCGACTATCCGAACCAGATCAACAACGTGCTCGCCTTCCCCGGGATCTTCCGCGGGGCGCTCGATGCCCAGGCCACCGACATCACCGAGAACATGAAGCTCGCCGCGGCCGTCGCGATCGCCGAGTCGGTGACCGACGCCGAGTTGAAGCCCGAGTTCGTGGTTCCGTCGGTGTTCGATCGCAGCGTGGTCGAGCGCGTGGCGCCGGCCGTCGCCGCCGCTGCGATCGCAGACGGCGTGATCCGCGGCCGCTGACGACCATCCCCCGGTTGGGCCCCGGCGCGCGGGGCACCATGGATCGCCCGGGCGGTCCTGTCAGGAGTCGAGGCCGAGCCACCTCGTGAAGACCTCGGCACACAGTTCCAACTGTTCGATCTCGACGTACTCGACCGCGGTGTGGGCATTGTCGATCGACCCGGGACCGAACACCACCATCTGGTCGGCGAAACCCTCGTAGCGCAGCGCATTCGTGCCGTACGCGGCCACGGCCGGGTTCGTGCCCGCCCAGGCGCAGAGTCGGTGCACGAGGTCGCAGTCGGGGGATTGGTAGAAGGCCGGCGCACCCACGTAGGTGCGCGTGAACGACACGGGCAGCGGGCATTCCCGGGTGATGAGGTCCTTCAGTTCCTCGACCACGACCGCATTGTCCTCGCCCGGGGCGATCCGGCGGCCGACGGTGATCGTGCAGGAGTCGGGCACGACGTTGCCGCCGGTTCCACCCTTCACGAGTGTGACGGTGAGCGTGCCGTTGCCGACTTCGGTGGCGGGGGTGAGCGTCTGGAGCCGGCGGTTCTCGGCGTCGAGGGCGAGCACGAGGGCAGCCGCCCCGGTGATCGCGTTCTTGCCGAGGTGCGGGTTCGCCGAATGGGAGGCGAGCCCCTTCACTTCGACCTCGAGGGAGGCCCCTCCCTTGTGGCCGTGGATCGGCTCGCACATCGTCGGCTCGGCCACGATCACCTCGTCGGGTCTCAGTCCCCGGCGCTCGGCCCACTCGCGGAACCCGCGCGCCCCGAGCAGGCCACCCGCCTCTTCCGAGATCGACCCGACCACGACGAGGTTCGGCACGGGTCGGCGACCCTCGCCACGTGCGCGCTCGAGCACGGCGAGCATCACCCCGAGGGAGGCCTTGGTGTCGACGGCTCCGCGGCCGTAGACCCGACCGTCGGCGATGCGACCGTCGAAGGGATCACCCTCGCAGTGCTCGACGGTGACGGTGTCGGTGTGGACGTCGAGCACCACCCACTTGTCGCTGGTGCCCTCCCAGATCCCGTAGACGTTCGGGCGCCCCTCGACCGCGTCGACCAGTTCGACCGAATCGGCCCCCATGTCGGCGAACCACCCGGCGAGGGAGCGCGCGAGACGCGCCTCGCCTGGTTCACCGGCCCGCGGGCCGGCCTGGAGGGGATTGACACTCGGGATCTGCACGAGCCTGCTCACCCATGATGCGAGGTGCTCGGAGCGTGTCGACATCGCAAGAGTGTGGCACACCCGGAGCGATGTCCCGACGTGGTGGTCGCAGGCCTGCGAGTGGCGTGAATGGGGTGTGTGCGGTCGATCGTGGTCTCGGGTCCGAGGTAATGTTCGACGATCGCGCCCGGATCACCTGAACGAATCCTGCACCTCGCACAGTTCAACATCGCGCGCCTCCGGCATCCGCTCGGTCACCCGCTGACCAAGCCGTTCGAGGATCTCATCGACGAGACGAATGCCCGTGCCGAGGCAAGTCCGGGGTTCGTGTGGCGTCACGGCATCGACACCCGCGCCCCGGACGAGGATGTCTACGGCGACCCATTGGTCACGGTGAACCTGTCGGTGTGGGTCTCCGTCGAGCACCTGAAGGACTACGTCTACGGTGGCTTCCACCGGGACGTCTTCCGCCGCCGGAAGGAGTGGTTCGACTCCTCGGCTGTCGTGCTGTGGTGGGTGGACCCGGGTGAGAGGCCCTCGCTCGGGGAGGGGAAGAGTCGGCTCGACCACTATCTG
>JBJTCB010000034.1:0-70232 GCA_046091605.1 Actinomycetota bacterium
GCCATACCTCACACCAACCAGACCTCTCATCTGGAACAGGTGACTGGTACCAAACACGTTCGGAGAATCTGAATCCAGACTTCCTGAGACGGCTGATGCTCGCGCTATTGGTCTCCCATGGAACCCCCGCCAGTCCAGAGCACGACCCACGAATCTCGATCTCGCCCAACGTCCAGGCTGTCAAGGCGAAGCCTTTGCCACGCTGTTCTCGGGTGATAAAGGTTCCTGTCTCCAAGAAGCTGTTGGGTATTCCGGGAGACATGGGTGGATGGGTCATTATTGACCCAATTGGTCTGCTCTCGAGAAGGACCGACCAGAGCTTGATCGGAAACTCTTCAAGCCATCGGCGAGCTTCACTTGGATCGGATGTTGACGGAAAATAGGTGTCGTCAAGAGCTGAGGAGTCTCGGGAAATTGACAAGATCATCTCAATGGAGGATTCAGCGTTCTCTTGCCAGTCGACAATGGTGATCATTGGGCACCATTGCAATCCGTCTGATCCAGCCAGGTTTCCACCGCAGCAACGAATGACTTGTCGTACGTCAACTTGTGGGAGTTGTACATCTTTCGAATATCCGGACGCGAGAGAACTTCTACGATGTAGGTCTGCCAGCCTTCCCATTGTTCGACACGTGCGGTATCGCTTGCGTTCCGGTACAAGAGGAATGCGCGTTCTGCGATGCTCAAGAAGATGTTGAACAATGACAGAGCCTTGATCCGAAGGAAATCGTCTTTCTCTGTGCTCTGCAGCTCGTTGTCGGTGAGTGGCTCGTCGGCAAGGTTGACCTGAGGATGTTGAATCACAAGTTTAAGGAAGTCGTTGTAATCATCAAAGAGTTGCTCGTATGCATCGTCGTCGGCAAGCTTCTGCGCTGAGTCAGCATCAATTCGCTTCCTCTTGAGATATGTGTAGATCGCGAATGGAAGACTGAGAGACGTCACGAGACCCGACAAGATGTCGACCCACGAAGCAAGTTCAGATCCGCTCACAAGGCCCCGATTCATCGCGCCGCAACACAGGAGCGAGAGTAGTCACCGGAAGAATGGCAATCGTCAGGCAGTTGTAGGCTCCTTGTCGCGCCGAGTTAGCTCAGTGGTAGAGCAACCGCCTTGTAAGCGGTAGGTCGTGGGTTCAATCCCCACACTCGGCTCCATTTCTCTTGCGGCGCAAGGGCTGCCACGGGTGTCGTGCATCCCTCGCGCACAGCCAAGTAGGTTTTTCCCATGAGCCAACAGCGCCCCCGTGGTCCCCGGACCTCGATTCCCGCTCCCTCGACCGGCACGCTCGGTGCCGCCGTCGCCGTCGCGGCCCTCGTGCTGGGGTTCCTGATCCTGCGTGACGTGCGCTCAGACGGGGGCGCCACGGTCACCCCGAACACCGACCCCACCGAGAACCCGACCGATTCCTCGGTCGATCCGAACACCTCGACCACAGCCCCCTTCAACATCTCGGGCTTCAAGATCCAGGTCGCCAATGCCTCGGGTGTGGCCCTGTCGGCGGGCAAGATGACCACCGACTTGCAGGCTCAGGGGTATGTGGTCCAGCCCGCCCTGAACGTCCCGGCCGGCACCGCAAAGCGCCAGAAGACGGGTGTCTTCTATCTCGCCGGGTGCGAGACCAACGCCCAGTACGTCGCGACCACCCTCGGTGGGGCCGTCGATGTGGCCGCGATGCCCTCGCCGGTCCCGGTCGAGGGGGGCAGCCTCAAGGAGGCCTGCATCCTCGTTCTCTTGGGGACCGATCTGGCGGGCAAGCCGCTCGCCGGGGTGGTGGGCGGTGGCTCCGGCCAGGCCGCGACCACGACAGTTCCCTCCGGCTGATCCGGCGACCGCTCCGGCCGTTCAGCAGTAGCGACGCAACACCTCGCGTGCCGCGTCCTCGATGCACCGCAGCGGTTCGCGCATCGAGATCTCGCGGGTGAACCGCGCCGAGAGATCGACGACGTCGATCGCACCGAGGAGGTCCGGGTCGACGCCCGGCTCGACGCTCCCGACGATCGCATGCACCGGCGTGCTGAGCGAGGTTGCCCACGTCGCGACCTCGCCCACGACCTTGCCGGCGAACGAGGTCTCGTCCAGAAGGCCCTCTCCGGTGATGACGACGTCACACGATTCGATTGCTTCGTCGAAGTTCGTCTCCTCGGCGACGACATCGAAGCCGTGCATCAGTCGCGCACCGAGTGCGGCGAGTCCTCCGGCGAGTCCACCGGCCGCACCCGCGCCGGTGAGTGCGGTGACATCGACGCCGTACTCGCCGCGGTAGGTGTCGGCGAGACGCTCTAGTCGGCCGGAGAGGAACGCGACCTGTGCCGGGGTCGCACCCTTCTGTGGCGCAAAGACGCGGGCGGCCTCGAGGAACGGCGTCTCGACATCGCAGGCCACGATGAACTCGACGGCCTTCAGGCGTGCGGGGGCCGAGATCGCACGAAGTGCTCCGTACCCGCCATCGGTCGTGGCTGATCCTCCGAGGCAGACGATGATCTTGTCGGCACCGAGATCGAGCGCGGAGTCGATCAATTCGCCGGTGCCCTGCGTTGATGCCGCGAGAGCGTCGTTCCTCGATGCTCCCCCCACCAGTGTGAGACCCGACGCGCGCGCCATCTCGATGACCGCGGTGCCACGCGAGAAGCGCCAGTGTGCAAGGACCGGATCTCCGAGCGGGCCGGTGACCCATGTGTGCATGTTCGACCCGCCGAGGATCTCGAGGGTTCCCTCACCGCCGTCAGCGAGGGGCAACTCGGTGCAGTCGAGGCCGAGATCCCAGCATGCATGACCGATCGCGGCGCAGACATCGGCGGCCGAGGCAGTTCCCTTGAACTTGTCGGCGGCGGCGAGAACGCGCATCCCCCCACGCTAGGTGAGGTTGGCGCGAGGCAGTCAGAGTTGGGCGATCGACAGATTGATCTGCACCATGACACCGAGCATCGCAACGGCGATGGTGATCATGGCGCCGGTGAGAACCCGGATCGACGACCGGATGCCCGACAACTCTCGATGAAGTTCTCCGCGAATCTCGGCGCGAAAGGTGTCCATGTCGGTTCGAAGTGTGCACATGTCGCTCTTCAACACTCTGACGTCGCTCTTCAGGTCGATGACGTCTCGTCTGACGCTGAGGATGTCACCACGCACCGCCACGATGTCGCGGGAGAGGGCAACGTCGACCCAGCCGACTGGCGGTAGATGTTCGATCATCACGTCACCCAACTCCTCTCCGAGCACTCGCCGCAGTGCGGCATGCAGGTCGAACCGCTGTTTGTCTGTGATGGGCATGGTAGGTCCTCTCGCAGGCGTCGTGGTACGAGCCATGTGTGCGGGGGAGTGACGCGACGGCGCAGAGGAGTGGGATAGGGGCGGGCCGGTGGCGAATCCTGAGTGAGTCGGTATGTTTTGGCTCATGGCAGTGACCGTGCGAATCCCCACCACCATGCGCCCGATTTCCGGTGGCGCGTCGTCCGTCCAGGTTGAGGGCGCCACGTTGCGCGAGGTGCTCGCCGCACTCGATGTCGCGCACCCCGGCTTTGGTGAGCGTCTCTTCGACGCCGCCGGCGACCTGCACAAGTTCGTGAACATCTTCGTGGCTGACGACGACGTGCGGTACATGAAGGGCCTCGACACACCCGTGGCCTCAGGCGACACCGTCTCGATCATCCCGGCCGTCGCGGGCGGCTGATCCGGCCGGCCTCGGGCCGAATTTCGCGCACGGCCTACTGGGCCGACCGTCACGCATGACTGGTGCCTGCGCCACGCTGTGAGCGGAAGGATGCCCAATCGACGCGGCTCGGATGGGGTAGTTGCCTTAGCAGTCCCGTCGGTAGAGTGCTAGCGCTCCGGACGCCCGAGTGCGAGCCGGATTCCCAAGACCCCCAGATCCTTACGGAGGAGACATGGCAAAGCTGATTGCATTCGACGAGGAGGCCCGCCGCGGTCTCGAGGCCGGCATGAACAAGCTGGCCGATGCTGTCCGCGTCACGCTCGGACCCAAGGGCCGAAACGTGGTGCTCGAGAAGAAGTGGGGCGCCCCCACGATCACCAATGACGGCGTCTCGATCGCCAAGGAGATCGAGCTCGAGGACCCCTACGAGCGGATCGGCGCCGAACTGGTGAAGGAAGTGGCGAAGAAGACCGACGACGTCGCTGGTGACGGAACCACCACCGCGACCGTCCTCGCGTGGACGATGGTGCGCGAGGGACTGCGCAACGTCGCCGCAGGTGCGAACCCGATGTCGCTGAAGAAGGGCATCGAGGCAGCCGTCGCAGCCGCGATCGAGTCGATCAAGACACTCGCCAAGGAAGTCGATTCCAAGGAGCAGATCGCACAGGTCGCCTCGATCTCGGCGGCCGACACCGAGATCGGCGGGATGATCTCCGAGGCAATCGACAAGGTGGGCAAGGACGGCGTCATCACCGTCGAGGAAAGCCAGACCTTCGGCATGGAGATGGACCTCGTCGAGGGCATGCGTTTCGACAAGGGCTACATCTCGCCCTACTTCGCCACCGACGCCGACCGCATGGAGGCCTCGCTCGACGACCCGTACATCCTGTTCGTGTCGAACAAGATCGCGAACGTGCGCGACCTCCTGCCGGTGCTCGAGAAGGTGATGCAGAGCGGCCGTCCGCTCGTCATCATCGCCGAGGACGTCGAGGGCGAGGCGCTCGCCACCCTCGTGGTGAACAAGATCCGTGGCACGTTCAAGTCGGCCGCAGTGAAGGCCCCCGGTTTCGGTGACCGCCGCAAGGCGATGCTCCAGGACATGGCGATCCTCACCGGTGGCCAGGTCATCAGCGAGGAGGTCGGTCTCAAGCTCGAGAACGCCACCCTCGACCTGCTGGGCCGCGCCAAGAAGGTGATCATCTCGAAGGACGAGACGACCATCGTCGAGGGCGCGGGCGCCGAGGACGACATCAAGGGCCGGATCAACCAGATCAAGACCGAGATCGACAACACCGACTCCGACTACGACCGCGAGAAGCTCCAGGAGCGCCTCGCCAAGTTGTCCGGTGGCGTCGCAGTGCTGAAGGTCGGCGCCGCCACCGAGGTGGAGTTGAAGGAGAAGAAGCACCGCATCGAGGATGCGTTCTCGACGACCAAGGCAGCCATCGAGGAGGGCGTCGTGCCCGGCGGTGGAGTCGCACTGCTGCGCGCCCAGGCAGCCGTCGAGGCGGCGGCCGAGAAGCTGAGCGGTGACGAGCAGACCGGTGCGCGCATGGTCGCCCGTTCGCTCGAGGGCCCGATCAAGCAGATCGCCGAGAACGCCGGTCTCGAGGGCGGCGTCGTCGTCGAGCGCGTGAAGAACCTCAAGGGTGCCGAGGGCCTCAACGCGGCCACCGGCCAGTACGAGGATCTCGTGAAGCTCGGCGTCATCGACGCAGCCAAGGTGACCCGCTCGGCCCTGCAGAACGCGGCGTCGATCGCGGCACTGTTCCTCACCACCGAGGCTGTCATCGCCGACAAGCCCGAGGAGTCGGGTGGCGGTCACGCCCACGGTGGCGGAATGGACGACTTCTAAGTCGACCGCCGCACGCACACGACGATGCCCCGCCCGATCGCCCTGGTCTCCTCGGCATACGCGCGGGAACTCGACACCGACCTGCCGTACCTCGTCCGGGCCCTCGCGGACCGGGGCGTGACGGCAGAGATAATCGACTGGGACACCGCCGATGAGGACTGGACACGGTTCTCGTCGGCGGTGATCCGTTCCCCGTGGGACTACCACCGCCGCTTCGCCGAGTTCCTCGCGTGGCTCGACCGTGTCTCGACGCTCACCACGTTGTGGAACACCGCCGATATCGTGCGGTGGAATCTCGACAAGCACTACCTCGCCGAGATGACGGCTGCTGGTCTCGACGTGATCCCGACCACCTATGTGGAGTCCGGGGACGACCTCGGTGGACTCACCGAGTTGCTGGGCGGTGACATCGTGGTGAAGCCGACGGTGAGCGCGGGCGCCAACAACTCGTGGCGCCACACCGGTGATGCCGATGCGGCGGCGGTGCACGTGCGCGAGATCCTCGCGCTCGGCAAGTCGGTGATGATCCAGCCGTACCAGCGCTTCATCGACGACAAGGGCGAGACCGGTCTCGTCTATTTCGGCGGACGCTTCTCGCATGCCTTCCGCAAGGGCGCGATCCTGAGCGCGGGTGAGATGGTGCACAACGACCTGTACGTCGAGGAGGAGATCTCGGCTCGCACACCGACCGACCAGGAACGAGACCTGGGGGACAGGGTCGTGGCATGGCTCGGAGAACGGTTCGGGACCCCACCGTTGTACGCGCGCGTCGACATGGTGAAGGGTCAGCGGGGAACCCCGGTGCTGATGGAGGTCGAACTGGCCGAGCCGTCGTTCTTCCTGCACGTGTCACCGGGCTCGGCCGAGCGCTTCGTCGCCGCGACGCTCGATCGGTAGGTTGATTCCATGAGCGAACCCATGTCGCCCTCCACCGGGCTCGGCGTCGTCCACTTGTTCGGCAAGCCCGGACCCGACTTCGACGGCCAGGCACTCGTCAACGCCGTCAAGGCCGCCGAGAACGCCGGGGTCACGGTGGTGTGCGTGTCGATGCTCGGGCACAAGGCCGATCTCGCGGTGATGGCACTGGCCGCCGACATGCGCGAGTTGAGGAACCTCCAGACCGGTGTCCAGCGTGCCGGAGTCGGAATCATCGACAGCTACGTCTCGCTGACCGAGGTCTCCGAGTACGCCAAGGGAATGCCGGCCGAGATGCTGAATTCGCGGCTCTATCCGCAACTGCCCCCCGCGGGCAAGAACGCTTGGTGCTTCTATCCGATGTCGAAGCGGCGCAACCCCGGTCAGAACTGGTTCACACTCGAGTACGACCGTCGCAAGGAACTGATGGAGGAGCACGGCAAGAGTGGCCGCGCCTTCGCCGGCCGGGTCATCCAGTTGGTGACCGGCTCGACGGGACTCGACGACTTCGAGTGGGGGGTGACGCTGTTCGCGGTGCACCCCGACGACCTCAAGGAGGTCGTCTACACGATGCGCTACGACGAGGCCTCGGCCGAGTACGCCGAGTTCGGGTCGTTCTACGTCGGCATGGTGACACCGGTCGACGAGCTCATCTCGCAGATCTGAGCCGGTCGTGGCGACCGATCTGTTGTTCCTTCGCGACGCCTACCAGCGCGGGTGCGAGGCGACCGTCGTGGAGATCCGTGACAATGCCGTCGTGCTCGATCGCACCGTGTTCTATTACACGGGCGGTGGGCAGCCCCACGACACCGGCACGATCGACGGACACGTCGTCGTCGACGTGCGCAAGGATGGCACCGATGTCGTCCACCATCTGGTGGCGGGTTCGCCGATGCCAACGGTCGGCTCGACCGTGCGGTGCGAGATCGACTGGGAGCGCCGCCACAAGTTGATGCGCACCCACACCGCGATGCACGTGCTGTGCGGCGTCATCTGGAGCGAGTGGAAGGTGCCCGTCACCGGGGGCAACATGGAACCGCTGTCGGCGCGAATGGACTTCGAGTTCGACCCGCTCCCCGAGGGCTTCGCGGTGCGGGTGGAGGAACTGGTGAACGAGGCGATCCGGGCCGACCATCCGATCGAGGTCTCGTTCCTGCCGCGCGAGACGGCCGTGGTCGACGAGGACCTGATCCGCACCAAGGTGTCGCTCATCCCCGAGACCGTGAGCGAGATCCGCGTGGTGGACATCGTCGGTCTCGACAAGCAGGCCGATGGTGGCACCCACGTGAACTCCACGCGCGAGGTCGGTGCATTCCGTGTCGTCAAGACCGAGAACAAGGGCAAGGGGAACAAACGCATCCGCGTCGAAGTCCTCGACGCGTGACTCGTCGCCTGCGGCACCGCGGGCCGCGCGCGGTCCGTCGATCATTGATGTCCGCCCGTTAGGTTCGATCCGTGCTCCTCGCAGAGATCTTCGGGTTCGCAGCCGCGGTGCAGGGCGTGCTGCAGGGCTGGCCCCAGGCGCGCAAGGTGCGCTCGCTCGGGCATGCCTCGGGTGTGAGCCTCGCGATGTGGGTCATGATGACCGCCTCGAGTGCGGCGTGGCTCGGGTACGGACTGCGCACTGCGTCGCCCTCGCTGATCGCGAGCACCGTGGCCACGGGTGTGATCAATGCGAACGTGGTGCTCGCGATCTCGAACAACCGCGCTGGATTGGCGGCCCGCATGGTCGGCATCTTCGTCGTGGTGACCGCGGCTGCGGCACTGCTGCCGGTGTGGATCGTGAACCCGTTGCTGTTCTTCTTCACCCTCTCGCGGGTTCCGCAGGTGGCGAGATCGTGGAAGACCCGGCGCATGGGCGGCGGCACGACCGCGGTCTCGTTCGCCTCGAACGCACTCAGTCTCGGGTGCCTGTCGTGCTGGATGGCGTACTCGGTGCTGCTCGCGAGCCCGACACTGATCGGCACGACAGTGATCGCCCTCACACTGAACGTCGTGGTCATCTGGCTCGAGAGGTCGAACAGCGTGCGGGCCGACAGGGTTAGGTTGGCGCCATGACCACACCCGATGCCCCCGCGCTCGACACGACACGACTCGCCAATCTGCGCACATGGAACCTCGGGCTCACGCTCCTGCATCTCGCCCAGGCCGTCGGGCTCCTCCTGCTCGCGGGATCGTTCTCGATCGCGGTCACCTCGACATTCCCGCAGGGTCCCCCGGGCACGCGCCTCGACACACCGGAGCGACTCTTCGACCTGCCGATCGGGCCGGCCGTGGCGGCGTTCCTCCTGATGGCGGCGATCGACCATCTCGTGACTGCGACCGTGGCCCGGGGCACCTACGAGGCCGACCTCGCGCGCGGGATCAACCGATTCAGGTGGGTGGAGTACTCGTTCTCGGCCACCTTGATGCTGGTGCTCATCTGTGCCTACTCGGGCATCACCGACATCGCCGCGATCCTCACGATGGCCGGAGCCAACGTGGCGATGATCCTGTTCGGGTGGCTGCAGGAGACGATGAACCCACCCGGCCGTGCCACGACCACGATGAAGCCGTTCTGGTTCGGCACCCTCGCCGGTCTCGCCCCGTGGGCGGCGGTGTGGGTGAACGTGATCGGCGCCGACACGGTGCCCGGGTTCGTCTTCGGGATCGTGGTGGCCGAGCAGATCTTCTTCTTCTCGTTCGGCCTCAACCAGTGGTTGCAATACAGGCGCGTCGGCAAGTGGGCCGACTATCTCCACGGGGAGAAGGTGTATCTGGTGCTGAGTCTGGCGGCGAAGTCGTTCCTGGCGTGGCAGATCTTCGGGGGCTCGCTCGCCAACTGAGCGATGTCCACCCGGCGTCATCCCGGGTTCACCCTCGCGTCACCGGCGACTCCTGGAGTGCCGATGTGTCGACACCCGCGGTGAAGAGACGCCTCGCCGCCGAGGCGATCGGCACCGGGCTGCTGGTGATGGCGGTGATCGGCTCGGGGATCATGGCGTCGCGACTGTCGCCCGACGATGTCGGCCTGCAGTTGTTGGAGAACGCCGTCGCGACGGCGGGAGCGCTCGTGGGGTTGATCCTCATGCCCGCGGTCACGGTGGCACGGTCATTGTCCGACTCGTTCGCCGGTATCGCCCCGTCGTCGGTGCCGATGTTCGTGGTGATGCAGGTGGTGGGTGCCCTCTTCGGGTTCGCGGTGATCAGGTTCGTGTTCGCCGACTCCGGCGACCCGGCGTGAGCATCGGGTGAGGACCCGGTGAGCCGTCCCGGTGTGTTGTTCCTGTGCGTGCACAACGCGGGGCGCTCGCAGATGGCGGCGGGTTGGTTGCGCGCCCTCGCAGGAGACGCAGTGTCGGTGTTCTCGGCCGGGTCGGCGCCGGGTGCGGGGTTGAACCCGGTCGCCGTCGAGGTGATGGGCGAGGTGGGAATCGACATCGCCGGCAACTCGCCCCGACGTTGGACCGAGGAGATGCTGCACGCGGTCGACGTGGTCGTCACGAGGGGATGCGGGGACGAGTGCCCCTACATCCCCGGCAAGCGCTACATCGACTGGCCGCTCGAGGATCCTGCGGGCAAGGGGATCGAGGTCGTCCGCCGTGTGCGCGACGAGATCAAGGTGTTGGTCGAGGGGCTCGTCTCGGATCTCACCGACGGCTGAATCGGCCGCGCCCGGGGTGAGTCCAGCCATTGCGACGCCGTCGGTCTTGTTCACCATCGTGGCGTCGGTGGGTGTCGGGCGGACTCTTCGCCGCAGTGTTCACGTCCGGCTGAGACGGCCTCAGCCGCAGCAGGAACCGGCGTCGCCCGTGGAGTCGGAGACAGCCGGTGCACAGCACGCGGCATCTCCGTCGGCCACGGGGATCAACTTCATGGTCGGTGCATCGGCGAGCACGGTGTAGACCTCCCACGGCTCACCATCGGGGGCGTTCACCCAGACCTTGTCCTGCACCGCGAAGCAGCACGTCGTCTCCTCCTCGACCACGGTGTCGAGACCCTCGGACTGCAGGCGCGCGATCGCGGCTCCCACCTGGTCGGTGGACTCGACCTCGACACCCAGATGGTTCATCGTGCCCGGGGCACCGGCGTTCTCGAGCAGGACCAACTTGAGCGGGGGCTCTGCGATCGCAAAGTTCGCATATCCCTCCCGCACCTTGGCCGGCGCGGTGCCGAAGAGCTTGGAATAGAAGGCGATCGCCTCCTCGAGATTCGAGACGTTCAGAACGAGTTGCACGCGCGACATGGGTCACCTTCGTTCCGGGATGAGCGGGTCGGTTCATCCAGACGATATCCCGCCCCCGGTGTGGTCGCCGGGGCCGCGCCGGGTCTAGATTTCGCCCCATGCTGGACGAGACCCTGCGCGAGGCCGAAGAGTTCATCGGGGCCCACTGGCGCGACGATGTCGACCCCGACGAGTGGCGCGAGCGCGTCATCGATGCGGGATGGGCCGCGTTGCGGTGGCCGCGCAAGTGGTACGGCCGCGAGATGTCCGACGACGACGCCGCGGCCGTCGAGGCCCTGTTCGCCGAGCGCGGTGTTCCCGGCCCCGGGCAGGACAAGACGAACCTGTGGGCGGGCACGATGGTGTCGTTCGGGAGCGACTCGTTGAAGGACGAGTTCATGCGGCGGTTGCTGCTCGACGACGTGGCGATGTGCCTCCTGTACTCCGAACCGGGCGCGGGCTCGGACCTCGCGGGCATCCGCACGAGCGCGGTGCGCGACGGCGACGAGTGGATCGTGAACGGCCAGAAGGTGTGGACCTCCGGTGCGGCCGGTGCCGAGTACGGCATGTTGATCGCGCGCACCGACTGGGACCAACCCAAGCACCGCGGCATCTCGTTCTTCTGGTTCCCGATGCGCCAGGCCGGTGTCGAGGTGCGGCCCCTGCGCCAGGCGACGGGTGACTCGCGCTTCAACGAGGTGTTCATCACCGATGCGCGGGTCCCCGACACGAACCGCCTCGGCGAGTTGAACGCCGGGTGGTGGGTCCTCCAGACCGCACTGATGTACGAGCGGGTGGCGATGGGTGGCGGTCGTCGCGGTCCGGCCCTGCGCACGGTGCGACGGGGCGCGACGGCGTCCGCGCACGGCTCGATCCCGATGCCCGACATCTCGCTCACAGAACTCGCCCGACGCACCGGGCGCAACACTGATCCGCAGTTCCGTCAGGAGATCGCGCGTCTCCATTGCATGAGGATGACGAACGAATGGAACGGGGAGCGTGCCCGCGCGGCCGCCGAGGCCGGTGGATCCTCGCCCCTCGCCTCGCTGGGCAAGCTCTACATGGCCCAGATCCTCCACTACGCCGCGCGCATCCAGGGACACCTCCTCGGGATGGATGCCACGCTCGGGGGAGCGGAGTCGGACACGGTGAACGCGCACAACTACTCGCAGTTGAACGCCTACTTCTTCTCGATCGGCGGTGGAACCGACCAGATCCAGCGCAACATCATCGCCGAGCGCATCCTGGGCCTGCCCAAGGAGCCCGAGACCGACCGCGAGATGCCCTTCCGCGAGGTTCCCGCCAGCAACCGCCGCTGATCCGTCCCCGTCGGGGTCGCGATCACCACCGCGCGCGTCGGGGTCAGTCGCGCGAGAGTGTGGCGCGCGTCGCGCCCTTCATGTCGAGCTTCTGGTCCGTGTCGAGGACGATCTCGACCTTGCGCAGGAAACCCGTGAAGGTGAACGGCGACTCGTAGTGGCTCACGGGTGTGCCGCGGTCGAGACCGATGTCGAGACCCGACCACGAGATGAGCAGCCAGAAGATGCTCGATGTCGTCATCTCGCCCACCTCACGGTCGTCGATGAACATGGTGAGCGTTCCCTCGTTGCCGACCCTCTTCATCCGCACACCGAGCCGGTGCTCGCCGGCGGGCACCGGGATCGAGGACCTAAGCATCTGGTGCGAACCACCCACGTTGAGGTCGTGCTCGAGGTGGCCGTCGCGGATGAAGAGGCTCCACCCCGTGGTGAGATCACCGTGGGCCACGAGCACTCCCTCGCAGCCGCCCTCGGGGATCACGACATCGGCAGTGATCGTGTACGACCGACTCCGCAGGTCGGGCGCGACATCGGAGGGGATGTGGCCCATCCCGCGCCAGAACGTGTAGCGGGTGCGCTCACCGGTGTGGCGCGCGGCATTCTCGGCGAACCGCTGTGCGAAGCGGTCGTCGAGTGGGAGCACCTTGTGCGTGTCGGCCTCGCGCCACCACATATCGACGAGGGCCGCGAGCCGATCGGGCTCGGTCGCGGCGAGGTCGACGTTCTCGGCGAAGTCCGACTCGAGGTGGTACAGCTCCCACGTGTCGTTCTCGAAGGGCGTGCCGAGCTGGTGGTAGGCGACGGCCTTCCACCCGTCGGCGACGATGCCACGGTGACCGAACATCTCGAAATACTGCGGACCGCGCACGATCGGCACCGCAGGGTCGAACAGGCTGGCCGCGATGCTCGATCCCTCGATCGGTGCCTGGGCGATGCCGTTCACCGACGAGGGCGGCGCGATGCCGAGTGCATCGAGGATGGTGGGTGCGAGATCGACGGCGTGGCAGAAGCCGTGCCGCACCGCACCCGGGTCGGGGATGCGCCCCGGCCAGGCGATCACGAACGGGTCGCGGATCCCGCCACCGTGGGTGTTCTGCTTGTAGCGCTTGAGCGGGGTGTTCGCCGCCATCGCCCATCCCCACGGGAAGTTCGAGTGCGTGTCGGGTCCACCGATGTCGCCGATCCGGGCGATCTTTTCCTCGAGCGGCTCGGGCACGAGGTTGAACGGAGCCATCGCGTTCACGAAACCCTGCGGCCCGCCCTCCTGGCTCGCGCCGTTGTCGCTCATCACCACGATCACCGTGTCGTCGGGTCGTCCCGAGGCCTCGAGGTGCGAGAGCAACCGTGCGAGATGGGTGTCGAAATGCTCGAGCATCGCGGCATAGGCCGCCATCAGGCGCACGAACAACCGCTTCTCGTCGGCCGAGTGCGCGTCCCATTCCTGGACATGGTCGTTGCGCGGGGGGAGTTGCGTGCCGACGGGAACGATGCCCATCTCGATGAGCCGCGCGAGACGGCGTTCGCGCACGGCGTCCCATCCGTCGAGGAATCGTGCCTCGCACTCGTCGATCAACTCGACCGGTGCCTGGTGCGGTGCATGGCACGCACCGGGCGCGAGCAGCATGAACCACGGCAGGTGCGGTGCGCCGGCCTCGTGGTCGGCGAGGTAGGTGATCGCGTTGTCGACCAGGTCCTCGGTGAGGTGATACCCGGTCCAGTAGGTGCCCGGCGCGGTGACGTGGGTGTTGTCGCGCACGACCTCGGGGCTGTATTGGTCGGTCTCGGCATCGAGGAATCCATAGAAGCGGTCGAACCCGCGCGAGAGAGGCCAACCGTCGAAGGGACCGGTGGGGCCGGTCTCGGTGAGCGGGGTGACGTGCCACTTGCCCACCATGTAGTTGCGGTACCCGTGCGGGCGCATCATCTCGGCGAGAGTGCCGGCCTCCCGTGCGATCTTGCCGCGGTAGCCGGGGTAGCCCGAGTCGAAGTTGGCGAGACACCCCATGCCCACCGAGTGGTGGTTGCGCCCGGTGAGCAGCGCGGCGCGGGTGGTCGAGCACATCGCCGTGGTGTGGAACCCGGACAACCTCAGCCCGCGTCGGGCAATCGCATCGATCGCTGGTGTCCGGTTCTCCGAGCCGTAGCACCCGAAGTCCGAGAACCCGACGTCGTCGAGGAGCACGACGAGGATGTTCGGCTTGCCGGTCGTGTCGGGGTCGTGCGCGGGCCAGTGCGGCACCGAGTCCGAGATCGTGCGGCCGATGCGACCGGGGAATCCCGGGGGAGTGGTCGGTTCGAACGTCACGGGAGCCTCGCCATCGCACCGAGCGTAAACCGCGGCGCCCCGGATCGCCGAGAAAGTGGCGTGTTCCGGCCGGGTCCAGCTCGCGGTCCACGAGCCGGTGGCACGCTGTGTGTTGCGAGTGTGTTTCGCCCGTCCGGGCCACCGGAACCACTCCTTACACTCCCGCTCATGAGTCCCGCGCCCGTCGATGCAGCACCGGCATCGGCGCTGTTGGCCGCCGTGCGCGTGGCCTATCCCGAATGGCTGAGGAGTCGCATCACTGCGATCGCACGTGCCTCGGGTCGCGATCTCGATCCCGTCACCGTCGGTGAGGCCGACCGAGCCATCACGCGCGCGACCGCGTGGGTCGAGACAGAGCTGCAGAACCTCCTCGCCACCGATGTCGATGCACAACGCGCCAATCCGCTCCAGGTGCTGCGCCGTGCGTCGAGGTTCGCCGCCGATGTGCTGGAGTCGGCCGGTGTGCCGGTTCCGGTGCGCGATGAGTTCGAGCACCGCGCGATGCCCGAGGATCCCTACGGTGTCGGCCCGCTCGCATGGCGCGACCTCGGCGAGGAGGTGCACGAGACCGGCATCGAGTGGGGTGCATGGAAGGCCGCGACCGTGCTGATGCGCCGACGCGAGGAGGGGCGCCGGTGACCCCGTCGCGCGCCGAGATCTTCGACACGACGGTCGGCGCCGCGGCGTGCCGCGAGATGTCCGATGCCACCGATGCATGGTTGGTCGGGCTGTTCACCGAGGCCACGTCGGCGCTGGGGTCGCGCGACTCGGTGGCACTGCTCGCCGTCGGCGGGTACGGCCGGCGCGAGCTCGCACCGCAGAGCGACCTCGACGTGCTGCTCGTGCACCGCAAGGTGCGCGACATCGACCAGGTCGCCTCGCGACTGTGGTATCCGATCTGGGACGCGGGACTGAAACTCGGCCACGCCGTGCGCACGCCCAAGGAGACGCTCGCTCTGTGCGCCACGGACCTCGACACCGCGACTGCACTCGTGACCGCACGAGTCGTCGCCGGCGACGCCGATCTCGGACGGGAGGTGGTCGAGGGTGCGCGCGAGTCGTGGCGCAAGCGCGGCCGCGACTGGCTGGTGCAGCTGCACTCGCGCACACTCGAGCGGTATGCGAGCAACGGTGAGGTGGCGTTCCTGCTCGAGCCGAACCTGAAGGAGGGTCTGGGCGGGTTGCGCGACATCCATGCACTGCAGTGGGCGCTCGAGGCCGGCCTCGAACTCTCGCCCGAGGATCTCGACCATCTCACGGCGTGCAACGAGACCTTGCTGCGCATCCGTGTCGCATTGCACCGCCACACCAACCGGCCCGTCGAGGTGTTGCGCCTCGAGGACCAGGCACCCGTCGCACGCCTCGCGGGGTTCGACTCCGACGACGCACTGATGGCCGCTGTCGCCGGGGTGGGCCGCGAGGTCGCATGGATCGCCGACGAGGCCTGGGCGCGCCTCGATCCTCCCGCCGACAGGTCGTCGGTGCCGCGGCCCCTCGCCCCGGGAGTCCAGATCGTCAACGGCGAGGTCCACCTCGCAGACGATGTCGACATCGCCGGCGACGCGACGTTGCTCCTGCGGGTGGCGACCGCGGCGGCCCGCGAGCGGGCGCGGATCGACCGCGACTCGCTCAACAGACTCGGGGACTCGGCGCCGGTGTTCCCCGATCCGTGGCCCGCGGGTGCGAGTGATGATCTCGTCGCGCTCCTGCTCGAGGGCGAGGCTGCGATCCCGGTGTTCGAGTCGCTCGACCAGCGCAACCTGCTCGTGCGTGTGCTGCCCGAGTGGGCCCCGGTGCGTTCCCGCCCGCAACGCAACGCCTTCCACCGCTATACCGTCGACCGCCACCTGTGGCAGACCGTGGCGAACGCTGCCCGGTTCGCCGACCGCGTCGCGCGTCCCGATCTGCTCGTGCTCGGGGCCCTGTTCCACGACCTGGGCAAGGGCTACCCGGGCGACCACACCGAGGTGGGTGTCGAGTTGTTCGCGGTGATCGGTGAGCGGATGGGATTGAGCGAGGCCGACCAGGCGATCGTCACCTCGCTCATCGACAATCATCTCCTGCTCGCCGACGTCGCGTCGCGTCGCGACCTCTCCGGTGATGCGACGATCGGCATGGTCGCGGGCCGGCTCGGCTCGACCATCACGGTCGATCTGTTGCGCTCGCTCACCGAGGCCGATTCCCTGGCGACGGGTCCGTCGGCGTGGAGCGACTGGAAGGCGGGGTTGGTCGATGTGCTCGTGCAGCGCGTGCGCGCACGGCTCGGAGGTGACGCCGACGAGCCGGGATGGCGCCTCTTCCCCGATGCCGAGGTGCTGGGGATGATGGCCGGTGGAGGAGTCGAGGTGCGCGCCGTCGACGGAACGGTCACGGTGGTGAGCCCGGACCGCCCCGGGACGTTCGCCAAGGTGGCCGGCGTGCTGTCGTTGCACGATCTCGACGTGCTGGGTGCCGAGGCGCACTCGGATGAACAGGGAATGGCGGCCTCGCGGTTCACCGTGACGAGCCGGTGGGGTGAGACCGACTGGACCAGGGTCGAGTCGGACCTGCGACTCGCGCTCGCGGGACGACTGGCGATCGAGTCGCGCCTCGCCGAGCGTGCCGCACACGCGCGACCGAGGCGACCCCTCGCTGCGGGGGCGCCCGCGCCCCCGTCGGTGAGGTTCGACGACGTGTCGTCGTCGAACGCGACGTTCCTCGAGGTGAGGGCCCCCGACTCGGTCGGGTTGTTGCACCGTGTCGCCAAGGCCCTCGCCGATCTCGGTCTCGACATCAGGCACGCCCGGGTTCTCACACTCGGTGACGAGGTGGTCGATGCGTTCTATGTCGCCGAGCCCGGCGTGGGCCGGATCGTGGATGCGGACCATCGTGCCGAGATCACGCGCGCACTGCTCCATGCCGCCACCGATCGCACCGTCCCGTCGGGCAAGTGAGCGTGTGCCGACAACTAGTGTCGGGTCGGTGAGCACGGCCGAACCGGGGGATTTCACGCGCGACCTCGTGCGTTGGAGCGAGACGCTCGCCGCGATCGCGCGCACCGGCATGGGATTCACCCAGAGCCTGTACGAGAAGGAGCGCTACGAGGAGATCCTCAAGGTGGCCGCCGACATCAAGATCGCCGCCGACGACGCACTCGAGATCCGGCGCGAGCAGGACCACTTCGTCCAGGAGTGGATGGACTCGGTCGGCGAGGGCGTGCCGGGATACATCACTCCGAAGGTGGCGGTGGGTGCGATCGTCGGGAATGACGAGGGTCAGATCCTGCTGGTGAAGCGCCCCGAGAGCGGCGTGTGGCTCTATCCCACCGGCTGGGCGGACGTCGGGTACTCCCCGGCCGAGGTCGCCATGAAGGAGGTCGAGGAGGAGACCGGGATCCTCGCCGAGCCGGTGCAACTCCTGGGCGTCGTCGACGGGATGCGCATGGGGTTCTCGCGCTTCGGGATGTACATGCTGCTGTTCCACCTCCGCGCCACGGGCGGTGAGTTGAACGGGCATCCTCTCGAGACCGATGGCGTGGGATGGTTCGCCGCCGACGCGCTGCCGCAGCCGACCGCGGGAGCACAGTGGTGGGGCGAGATGGCCTTCGCCGCGATCGGTGGAGCGAGGCCCGCCGCGTCGTTCGATGCGCCGCGCGAGCAGACCTGGCGCGGGGGCGACTGAGTCAGTTGCCGTCCTGGTCGCGCAGGAACTGCTCGACCTCGTCGGCGAGGCTCTGGCCGTCCGTGTCGTCCTCGGTGTCGAAGTCGAACTCGAGTTGGTTCGGGTTCGGCTCGCCGAATGCCTCGTCACCCATCTGGTCGAGTCGTTCGACGTACTCGGCGAGATCCTCGTCCTCATCGATCATCTCGTCGACCCTGCTCTCGTAGGCGACGACCTCGTTGTGCAGCGCACCGAGAGGTGGGGGAGTGCCGATGATCTCGCCCGCCCGCGCGAGCAGTGCGCTCGCGGCCTTGGGTGAGGAGATCTGCGACGCATATGCCGGCACCGCCGCCCACAGAGACAGCGACGGGATCGAGGCCTGCGCGGAGGCATCGTTGACCACCCCCACGATTCCGGTCGGTCCCTCGTAGCGGCTGCGCTGGAGCCCGTACCGCTCGATCGTGGCATCGTCGGTGGCGGTGCCGATGACCTGCACGGGGCGCCGGTGGGGCACATCGGCGATCAGTGCACCGAGGGTGACCACCATCGAGGCGTCCCATCGTTCGGCAACGGTGACGATCTGCTCGGTGAAGAGGCGCCACCTCAGGCTCGGTTCGGGACCGAGCACCAGGATCACGTCGGCACCGGGGGTGCTCGCCCACCACAGGGTGACCTTTGGCCACACGATGACGCGGCGTGTGCCGTCCTCGAGCTTGACCGAGGGGCGAACGGTCGCGAAGTCGGTGAAGTCCTCGGGGTCGATCTCGGCGAGCGGTTCGGCGCCCCATGCCTCGACCAGGGTGCGCACCGCCGTGCTCGCGGCATCGGCGGCGTCGTTCCATCCCTGGAAGGCGGCGATCACCGCGGGGTTGCGCAATGTCGGGTTCGACAGCCAACGGACGTGCTCTGATGCCGTCATCGGTCGTCAACCTACCGGCTCGGGGTGCGACGGGGATCTGTGTCGCTGTGTCACTTCCGCGCTGATTCGGCGAGGTCGTGGGGGCCAGACGCCGGGTAGCCCTTGCCGGCGCGCACGGCGGCACCCCACGGCGCGAGGACGTCGACCAGTTCCGTGGCATCGTCACCGAGCGCGGACAGCACCGGGTTCATCTGCACATCGGTGGCGATCTCCACGTGCTCGCGCGCATCGCGTCCACGCGGCGTGAGCGCATCTGCGGCCACGAGTCCGTCGCGCTCGAGGCGAGCGATCGCCGTCGCGTAGTCGTCGTCGGTCCATCCGCGGGTCCGGCTGTACGAGCGCGCGGGAAGCCCCCAGTACAACTCGCTCACCACACCGATCTCGCACGCGGTGAAGCCGGCCGAGATCCACGCCGCGGTGTGGGAGTCGCCGCGGTACTCGCGGAGCATGTCGCCGAGTCGCCAGATCTCGCCCACGAGCGAATCGGGCACCACCTGTGAGCGCAGTCCGGCGAACAAGGGCCGGCCCTCCGGGTGGAGCGGATCCACCGCGCGACCTGCGCCATCGGGCGACTCACCGAGCAGGCGCACCAACTGGCCGATTCCCCCGGAGTCACGGGCCGCACAGATGGTGGGTGCGTCGGTGAGCGACCATCCGTGCGCGACGGAGGGCACGACGACGGCGGGGTTGAAGACTGCGAAGGCTGCCGCCACCACGTGCCCCTGCACCTGTCCCATCACCGAGCCGCGGCTCGTGAAGTACGCGGGACCATCCGGTGCCATCACGCCGTTGAACTCACCGCGGCTCGGGGCGAACCCGAGTCGCTCGTAGTTCGAGTGGCACTCGGGCGAGAAGTACACCTGACCGGTGACGGGCTCGAGGGCGGCGGCGAGGGAGCGGGACGGATCAGTTGGCATGGCCGAACGCTAGGTCGCCGGCTGTGGCAAGGTGGAGTCCGTGGCCGTCACCGTGGAGATCGCTCGTTTGGTCGACGATGAGCTCGTCGACGCGTTCGCCGCGCTGATCCCGCAGTTGTCATCGTCGAACCCGGCACCCGGCAGGGACGAGCTCGCACGGATCGTCGCATCGGAGACCACCGTGCTGTTCATCGCCCGGGTGGAGGGCCGCATCGCGGGCGCACTCACGCTGGCCGTGTTCCGGATTCCCACGGGCGTGCGGGCATGGATCGAGGATGTCGTCGTCGATTCGGCCGCTCGCGGACACGGAGTGGGAGAGGCGCTGAACAAGGCCGCGATCGGGGAGGCGCGTGCTCGCGGCGCGGTGACGGTCGATCTGACGTCTCGACCCTCGCGCGAGGCCGCGAACCGGCTCTACCAACGGCTCGGTTTCACTGTGCGAGAGACCAACGTCTACAGATTCGAGCTGTGAGGGAGCCGTTCCGGTGAGCGACGATGCCTCCTCGGTCGATGACGCCTCGATCGACTATCTCGCGATCAACAGGGCGAACTGGGACTCGCGCGTCCCGCACCACGAGAAGGGCTACGAGGTCGAGCGCTTCCTCGCCGATCCATCGCACCTGTCCGAGACGGTGCGCTTCGACGTGCCGCGTCTCGGTGACGTGACCGGCAGGGAGACCGTCCACCTGCAATGCCACATCGGCACCGACACCTTGTCGTTGCACCGGCTCGGCGCCCGGGTGACCGGTCTCGACTTCTCGGCACCGGCACTCGAGGTGGCACGACGACTCGCCCGCGAGACAGGTGCCGAGGCGACGTTCGTCGAGGCCGATCTCTATTCGGCCACGTCGGTTCTCCCGACGGGCGGCTTCGACCTCGTCTACACAGGGATCGGCGCGCTGTGCTGGTTGCCGAACGTGGCGCGGTGGGCCGAAGTCGTCTCGGCGCTCTTGCGACCCGGTGGGGAGCTCTTTATCCGCGAGGGGCATCCGATGCTGTGGTCGCTGTGTGAGCCGCGACCTGATGGTCTGGTCACGCTCGACTATCCGTACTTCGAGACGCGCGGTGAGTCGGGCACCGGTGAGTTCAGCTATGTCGCCCACGACGAACCCCTCGCCAGTCCGTCGTTCGTGTCGTTCAACCACGGTCTCGCACAGATCTTCAACGGACTCTGGGACGCGGGAATGGAGATCACGTTCTTCGAGGAGCATGACTCGGTGCCGTGGAAAGACCTCGGGGATGCGATGGTGGAGGACGACCTGGGGGAGTGGCGCCTGCGCGAGCGCCCCGAGCGACTCGCCGCCAGCTACACCCTGCGCGCCGTGAAGGTCTGAGGCGTCAGAACTCGAGGACGAGGCGCCCGCGTGTGCCGCCGGCCTCGAGGACGGCGTGCGCCTCCCCCGCGTTCGCGGCGGGGAATGTTCGTGCGACGCGCAGAGTCACGCGACCATCCTCCACCTGCTGGCGGAGTGCATCGAGCGCACCGTGGTTGCGCGCGTACTCCCGCACCCACACCGGGGCGATGCGGATGCCGCGGCCGGGTTCGGCCTGCCAGCCGCGCACGGTCGCGATCACACCTCCGTCGCGCACGGCGGGCGCGATCTGGTCGTTCTGGACCGAACCATCGGCAAGTCCGTCGACACCATCGGCCGCGAGCGCACGGATCCGGTCCGACACGTCCGGTCCCCGCGCGACGACATGGTCGGGTCCGAGTGATGCGACGAGTGCGGTGTCGCGGTCGGAGGCGTCGGCGATCACGGTGAGGCCGTCGGCCTTGGCGAGCTGCACCATGTATCCGCCGTAGGCGCCGGCGGCGCCCGTGACCGCGATCGTGGCACCGGGTGCGAGTGCCATGAGATCGAGTGAGAGTCGCGCGGTGAGCCCGTTCATCGGCAGTGTGCAGGCCTCGGCATGCGTCGCACCCCGGGGAATCGGCACGACCGACTCCCACGGCAGCACGATCTTTTCCGAGTAGCCCCCGTGCCCACCGACCGGGACCACGATCGCCATCACGTCGTCGCCCACGGCCAGGCTCGAGACGCCGTCGCCCACCTCGTCGACGACCCCGGCGACATCCATGCCCGGCACGTACGGCGGCGGATGCTTTCTCAGCATCTCGGCGCGACCACCGTTGCGGGTGTAGGTGTCGGTGGGATTCACCGCGGCGGCGCGCACCGCGATGCGCACCTGCCCCGGACCGGCATGGGGTTCGGGCACCTCGAACACATGGAATGCCTCGGGCCCACCGAATTCATCGACTCCGACCACTCTCATCGGATCCCCCGTTGTCGTTCGTGCGCGATCCCGCGCCACCCTGTTCTATCGCGTCGTTCTACTTGGCGGGCTGGCGGTGGTTCGTGCCGCGAGTGCTCCCGCGCCGGCGATCACGATCCATCCGATCACCCCGAGTCCGATTCCCACCCGCGGGATCCGCACCGCTGCGGTCGCCGCCCGGCCTGCGATCGATGTCTCCATTGTGTTCTCCCTTGTCCGGGGAGGAATCAGGCCTTCGCCTTCTCTTCCTCCATCGCATCGGAGAGGCCGGCACGCATGCGCAGCGGCGTCTCCGGGAGGAGTATGGCGATGACGAGTGCGATCACCATCACGATCGCGCACACGAGGTAGATGCGTCCCACGCCGAGCGCGACACTGTCGACGACCGCGTCGCGTTGCTGCGCGGGGAGCATCGCGATCTCCCTCGGGGATCGGATCAGGGAGGCGGCCTCGTCGGCCGCGATTCCCGTGCGCGCGGGGATCTCGCTGCGGATCGTCCAGTTCAGGATCGTGCCGTAGATGGCGAGACCGAACGAGCCACCGAAGTTGCGGAAGAACATCATGAACGCCGTCGTCACGCCCATGTCGTGGAACTCCACCGCGTTCTGTCCCGCGATGGAGGTCGTGGTGAAGATCGAGGCCGACCCGAACCCGAGAAAGGCCATCGGCACGATGAGGGTCCAGTACTCGGTGCCACCGTCGATCCGCGAGATGACGAGCAGGCCGGCGACGGCCAGCGAACATCCCACGATCGGATACTTCTTGTATTTGCCGCTTCTGGCGATCAGGCGACCCACACCGAACGTGGCGGCGGTGACGCCGATCATCTGGGGAATCGTGCGCAATCCCGACTCGGTGGGTGAGATGAGTTGGGAGTCCTGGAAGTAGAGGTTGAGGAACTGTCCGGCGCCGAAGGAGATGACCCCCGCGCACAGGCCGAGCATCGAGGCCGCGAGAACCACGGGATTGCGGAAGAGTCGCAACGGGATCATCGGCTCGGTGGCGCGCTGCTCCACCTTCAGGAACAGAAGCAGGGTCACGATCGCCACACCCAGCAGTGCGAGCACGTGGCTCTGGGTCCACCCGTGGCGGCCCTCCTCGAGTGCGATCATGAGCCCGCCGATCGAGACCGAGAGCAGCACCGCTCCCGAGTAGTCGATCTTGGCCTCGCGCCTCTTGAACGGCAGCCGCAGCGCGAAGTGCGTGATCGTGCCCACCACCAGAACCGCCGGCACGTTGATCCAGAAGATCCAGTGCCACGAGTAGTGGTCGATGATGAAGCCACCCACGAGCGGGCCGAGCAGCGCCGCACCGACGAAGGCGAGGGTGAAGTAGCCGATGTAGCGGCCCCTCTCGCGCGGCGGGAGGATGTCGCCCATCACCGAGAATGACAGCGCCTGGATGGCGCCACCGCCGAGGCCCTGCAAGGCGCGCGCCGCGATCAACTGACCCATCGACTGGGAGAACCCGCACAACAGGGATCCGACGAGGAAGATGCCCATCGTGATCTGGAACATGGTGCGCCGGCCGAAGATGTCCGAGAGCTTCCCGATGAGTGGCGTGCCTACGGCCGAGGTCACGATGTAGGCGGTGCCGACCCAGGCGAAGCTCTCGAAGGAGTTGAACTCACCGGTGATTGTCGGCAGGGCTGTCGCGATGATCGAGGTCTCGAGCGAGGCGAGCATCGTGGCGATCGCGAGAGCCCCGAGCACGGTGAACAACCGCTGATTTGTGAAACCCGGAACGGTCGACTCAGCCCCCACGCGGGCAACCGTAGTGCGGTCGGGGGGCGTCGGGTTCACCGGCGAATGCGCCCGACGAACCGAGGTCAGCCGGCGGGATCGATGACGGCGAACGAACCCGTGCCCGTCGCCACGATCTTGCCGTCGGGTGTCGTCACCTTCGACTCGAGATGGAAGACTCGCCGACCGGGTTTGATGACCGTCGTGCGGGCCTCGAGTGCCGCACCGATGACGGGGCGCAGGAATCGCACCTGCAACTCGATGGTCGAGCAGCGCCGACCCTCGGGCAGCATGCTCATCACCGCCGCACCCATCGAGGTGTCGACGAGCGTGAACACCACCGATCCGTGGACGAATCCGTGCGGATTGTGGTGCGTGGTGTTCGCCTCGGCACGCGCGATCGCGAGCCCCGGTTCCGGGCGCTCGATCGTCATTCCGATGAACTCTGCGAGCGGGAAGGCGAACGGGCTCTGCTCCATGGCGCGACAGTAATCGTGGGTCGCGTGCCGCGTGCTGTGCGAGCCGTGGTCGCCGAGCACCGACTCGGCCGGTCAGCCGACGAGGAGGCGCACCGCTCCGATCACGACCCCGGCCAGGACGACCCTGGTTGTGGGGACACGTGCGAGCAACGCGGCGAACGCGGCCAACGCAATGAGCGCGGTGCCCGCATCGACGAGGGCCGCGTCGGCGATGCGGATGAGTGCCCCGGCCATCAGACCGAGCGATGCCGCCACGACAGCGGCGAGGAAGGCTCGGCCCGCACCGCGCGATTCGAGCCAGCCGATGATCCGACCGAGGAACGCCACGAGGACGAACGACGGCAGGAAGATACCGACCGTCGCTGCGACCGCACCCCAGGGACCGGCGAGATCCCACCCCACGAATGTCGCGGTGGAGAACACCGGCCCGGGTGTGATCTGGCCGATCGCGACGGCATCGAGCACCGATGTCGCGTCGAGCCAGCCGAGTTCGTCGACGATGCGACCCTGGAGGAAGGCCACGAGCACGTACCCGCTGCCGTAGAGAACCGCGCCGATCTCGAGGAACACCGCGAGGATGCGCCACAACGACGGATGTGTCGCTGCTCCGAGGACGACCGCGAGGGGAGCGAGCGAGACACCGCGACGGTCGCCGATGGTGCCCTGCACCGCACCGATGACTCCGGCGGCGGCGAGCACCGCGAGTTCGTTCGCCCCGGCGAGATGGGCCGCCATCGCCACCGATGCGACGAGGAACGGCAGCATCGACACGATGCTCGTGCGCGCGAGTCCCCATGTCGCGTGCGCCACGATCGCCACGACCACGGGCAGCACGCCCCATCTGATGTCGACCACGGCGGGATCGGTGCCGTGCCGCTCGTGGAGCCAGGCGATGACGCCCACGATGAGAACGGCCGGGACGATGAACGACAGTCCCGCCGCCACCAGCCCGCGACCCCCCGCGCGCCGCTGACCGATGTGCATCGCCAACTCGGTCGAGTTCGGCCCCGGGATCAGGTTGACCGCGCCGACCATCCGCGCGAACTCGGCGTCGTCGAACCACTTCTCGCGTACGACGAACTCATCGCGCATCATCGCGATGTGGGCCGCCGGACCGCCGAATCCCAGGATGCCGAGGCGCAGGAACCGGCGCACGATCTCGGGAACGGGTGTCACCGTGGCGAGTCTTGCATCCTGACCGTGGGCGTAGTTTGCTGTGGAGCATGTGCAAGAAGGTGATCTGCCCCGAATGTGACAAGCCCGGTTGGGTCGGTTGTGGAGCGCACGTCGAGGAGATTCTCGGCGATGTCCCGGTTGCCGAGAGGTGCCACTGCAACGACGACCAGGTGCTGCAGGAGTCCGGATCCTCGGCTCGCTGACACCCGGGTCGTCGGTCGCGGCGCCATGACCGGTGAATGGCTCCGGATCGGCGGAGACGGCCGTCCGCGGTGCTGGTGGCCCGGAGAGGACCCGCTGTACGTCGACTACCACGACACCGAGTGGGCGCGCCCCGTCACCGACGACGTGCGCCTGTTCGAGAAGATCTGCCTCGAGGGCTTCCAGGCCGGTCTCGCATGGATCACGATCCTGCGCAAGCGCGAGAACTTTCGCGCCGCCTTCGCCGGATTCGACCCCCGAGTCGTCGCGCGGTTCGGGCCGGGTGATGTGGACCGTCTGCTCGGCGATGCGGGCATCGTTCGTCACCGGGGAAAGATCGAGGCCGCCATCGGCAATGCGGCCCGGGTGCTCGAGGTGATCGAGGAGCACGGGTCGCTCTCACGCCACGTGTGGTCGTTCGCCTCGGAGGCACCCGGTGGAAGGGACGGCGAGTCCGGTCATCCCTCCGGCGTCGCATCGGTCTCGCCGTCGGCGACGACGCTCTCACGCGACCTGAAGCGGCGGGGATTCAGATTCGTCGGTCCGACGACCATGCACGCCTTCATGCAGTCCATGGGAATGGTGAACGAGCACCTCCCCGGTTGTCACGTGCGCGAGGAATGCGAATCGGAGCGCGCGGGGGTGCTCGCGCGGGTCAGGTCCGCGGGCTGAGGAGATCCTCGGCGTTCTGGCGCACCTGCCAGTCGCGATCCTCGAGCGCGGCCCGCAAGGCCGCCTCGACCTCTTTCCCCTCGAACGGGGCGAGAGCGAGAATGGCCCGTCGCCGCACTGCGGGTTTGTCGGCGCACGCCGCAAGGATCGCCGGCAGACCCCGTGGATCACCGATCGATCCGAGCGCAGCCGCGCACGCCTCGCGCACGATCGGCTCGGCGTGCGTCGTGGCGCGGTCGACGAGCACCGTGATCTCATCGTCGGAGGGCGAGAGTCGTTCACCGAGCGCCCATGCCGCCATCTCGGCGACGAACTTGTCGGCGTCGTCGACCAACTCCGCGACCGGCACGTCACGGTGTCTCGCGCACAGTTCCGCCGCCGCGCGTCGGACCTCCGCGGAGGAGTCCACGGTCGCAGCCGCGAGCGCAGCCGGAGCCAGTTCACCGCACCGGTCGAGCGCGCGCAGTGCACTCACCCGCACCATTTCGTCGTCGTCGCCGAGTGCGAGCACCGCGGTCCCGTGATCACCGGAGAATCCCGCGCGAATCACGGCGAGACGACGCTCCATTGCCGGCAACAACGGGGTCACCTACTGGCGGAGGAGCCCGCCGATCACCTCGAGGGTGATCGCGAGCACGAACCCGAGCACGCAGGCGATGACCGCGCCGACCACGAGCGAGCCGACACCGAGGTTGCCCGCGGCCCGGAGGCGTTGGTTCTTGTCGGGTTCCCGCCACAGCGGAGCGGCGCGCTCGTCGACGCGCACTGGGATCGGCCTGCGCGGGGCCGAGGGTCGCATCTTGTCGGCGGCAACGAGGGCGAGGGCCGCGAGGGCAATCGCGAGCACCGCGCGTAGCGTGGTGTCACCCGCGGTGACCGATGCGACGAGAGCCGGAGAAGAGAGAGACACGGACACGACAGCCATGAGCGACCACATGGTATCCGCGCCGCCTCCGCCGCCGCCCGCGCCCCGGCGCGACTCTCCGGCGAGCCTCCGCGTGGCCCTGCCGTTGTTGACGGTGTCGTGGTTGATGCTCGCTGCGGTGGTCGTGGCGTCCCTCGTGCCGATCTCGCGCTGGGAACTCGCACCGGGCGAGGCGACCGAAGTGGCGCCGCTCATCACCTTCGAGGGTGTCGACGGGGGGACTGCGCCCGAGCAGTTCGATGTCGACGACGGGATCAGGTTCGTCACGGCCTACGGCGGCAAGATGTCGGCTCTCGACGCCGCACTCGGTGCGCTCGATCCCTGGGTCGAGGTGGAGACCTACGAGGAGCACTTCGGCGACCTGACACCGAGCGAGCGGCAGCGGCTCGGGTACCAGTCGATGGTGGGCGCCAAGCAGATTGCCGAGTACGTGGCGGCCAAGCAATTGGGGCTGGAGGCCGAGCTCGCGGAGGGCAAGGTGATCATCGAGGAGCTCGTCTGCGAGGGGAGCCTCCCCGAGACCGGCTCGGCGTGCGATGTGCTCGAGGTGGGCGACACGATCACCGCACTCGGTGGGATCCCGACACCGAACCTCACCGCACTCGCCGGGGCGATGCAGGACCGCGAGGTGGGCGAGGAGGTCGTGATCACCGTCGTGCCGCACGGAGAATTGGATGCGACGAAGACCTCGGACCGCAACGTCACCCTGATGGAGGATCGAGACACGCCCGATCGCGCGATCATCGGGATCGTCCCGGCCGACACGAGGACAGTGACACTGCCCTTCGAGGTGACGATCCAGACCTCCGACATCGGCGGGCCGTCGGCGGGTCTCGCATTCACGATCGCCCTGCTCGATGAACTCACGAAGGGTGATCTCACCGGCAAGGGACGTGTCGCGGCCACCGGGACGATCGCAGAGGACGGCAGCGTCGGGGCGATCGGTGCGCTCGCACAGAAGGCGATTGCCGTGCGCGATGCGGGCGCGACGGTGTTCCTCGTGCCGGCCTCGCAATCTCCCGAGGAGATCGCAGACGCACGTCGTGCAGCCGGCCGAGGAGTCAAGATCGTGCCGGTGGCGACACTCGAGGAGGCACTCGCGGCGTTGCGCGCCAACGGAGGAGACCCGTTGCCCTCTCGGTGACGAGACACGGTTCGCCGACGATCGGGGCCCCGACGACCATCCGGGGCCTGTGGACAATGCCACCAACGGGAGGGTCGGGGACCCTACTCTTGACCCGCAATGGCTATCTCTTTCTCCCGACCCGACCCCTCGTCGCCGGCTGCGGTGGGATCGGCCGCGTTCCCGGTCACCAAGAGGGGCTTCGATCAGGGTGAAGTGCGCGATTTCCTGCGGATGGTGGCCGCCGAACTGGCCCGCCTCCAGGAGCGCGAGAAGTTCCTCGAGAGCGAGATGCGGGCGATGCAGACCCGTGGGCTGTCGGTGCCCGGTCGCCTCGACGAAGAGACCGTCACCACTCTCCTCGGCGAGGAGGCGGCTCGTGTCCTGACGGTGGCACGCGACGCGAGCACCCAGATCAGGGAGCGCGCCGAGGAGCAGGCCACCCGGCTCGTCAAGGAGGCCGCCGAGGATGCCGCGAGGATCCGCGAAGCGGCGATGCTCGAGGCGGTCCGCATCCGCGACGACGCGGTCTCTGACGCCGAGAACGAGATCGAGATGGCCAAGCAGCAGGGCCGTGAGATGGTGAACGAGGCGCGCGAGTACCGCGAGAAGGTTCTCTCGGAGCTGTCGCGCCGTCGCGAGGCCGCGCGCGCACAGATCGAGCACCTCCTGCACGGACGCGACAGGTTGCTGACGGCGTTCCAACGCGCCCGTGGTGCGGCAGACAGTGCGCTCGATGAACTGACCGATGCCCACGACGATCCCGAGTTCATCGTTGACCTCGCACCGGCAGTTCCGGCGCCGGTCGCTGCCCCGGTGATCAGTCCGGAGCATCCGTCGGTCACCGTCTTCGACGATGAGATCGCCGGTGAACCCGCGGAATCGCGCACCGGTGTCACCGTGACACACGACGAGGTGGGCGAGCCGATCATCGACATCCCACTCGACGAGGTCACCGGGGACGACTCGCTCGAGGCGATCGTCGAGGAGATCGTGCATGACATCGTCGAGCACGAGGTTGAGGTCGTGGCGCCCGAGACGGCCGATCCGGTCGTTCCCGCGCCGACAGAGACGGTGTCGCATCCCGTGCACGGGGAGCCGGCGGCATCCGACAGTGATTCGGGCGGCTCGGCACCGATGACCAATGTGGTCTCGCTGTTCGGTCGCAAGCGCAAGTCGCACGATGCAGAGGCACCCACACCGGTCGCCGCTGACACGCCGGTCGAGAAGCCAGTCGAGAAGACCCCGGATGCGAAAGCGCCTGCGGCTGTCGACGACATCTTTGCGCGCCTGCGTGCTGGCTCGACCGCGGCGGTCACCGACAAGATCGGTGACGCCACGACCAAAGGGACACACGGCACGACCATGGACGCGCCCGCGCCCGCGCCGGCGGCTCCGGCGATGTCGGGGAAGAAGTCCCCGAAGAAGAAGCAGCCCGCTGCTCCCGCTGCGACCGTGGCCGATCCCGCCGCATTCGCGGCGCGCAACGAGGCGCTCGCGGGACTTGTCACGTCGATGGCACGGAAGTTGAAGCGCGTCCTCGCCGACGAACAGAACAATGTGCTGGCGCACCTGCGTCAGAAGCGCGCATCCCTCGAGATCGACGCGATCCTCGGGACCGCGACCGATCAGGCGACCGCATACGCCAAGGCGATCGCCGAGGAGTCGATGTCGGCCGCCTCGGCTGGCGCGGCCTCGGTGAAGTCCGCGGGCGGGTCGACCAAGCGGGTCACCCAGAAGGCGATCGACGCGACGGTGCTCGAGACCATCGCGGCCGGCCTCGTCGCTGCGTTCCGCGAGGAGGCACGCGTCGCCATCGGAGAAGCCGAGGGAGACCGCGACGTGCTGAGCGGGCTCATGCGCGACGTCTACCGCGCGTGGAAGATGGACTCGATCGACACGCACGTCGACGACATCGCGTGCGCGGCACACGTGCGCGGGGCCTACCTGGCGCTCGAGGCCGGTGCTGCGATCGGTTGGATGGTCGATCCGACACATGCGTGCTGCAGCGAATGTGAGGACAATTCACTCGCGGGTGCGATCGGGAAGGGAACAACCTTCCCCACGGGGCACGAGCACCCGATCGCACATGCAGGGTGCAAGTGCCTCATTCGTCCCGTGCGCCACTAGCGTCCTGAGGCGTGCGCAACCCCTCTGACCTTCCCGGCGGGGGAGGACCCCGCGTTCCACGCATCACGATCGGTCGTCCCTCGCGCGGCAGGATCATCGTCTCTGCGATCGTGGGAGTGCTGCTGCTGTTGGTGCTCAGCGCGCGGGGACTGTCGTCGTTCTTCATCGACATGCTCTGGTTCGACAGCCTCGGTCGCACCGATGTCTTCTGGGGAACCCTGCGCGCCAAGGGCCTGCTCGCGGTGGTCTTCAGCCTGGGTCTCGCACTGTTCCTCTGGGCCAACCTGCTGATCGCCGATCGTCTGGCGCCGATCTCGTTGCCCGACACCCCCGAGGACCGCACCGTCATGCGGATCCGCGAGGCGACCGCGAAGAGCCGCAGCAAGCTGCGGATCGCACTCGCCCTGCTGGTGGGTCTCATGCTCGGTCTTCCCGCCTCGAGTCAGTGGCAGGAATGGTTGATGTTCCGCAACCACCAGTCGTTCGGCACGACCGATCCGTTGTTCGATGCCGACATCGGCTTCCACGTCTTCCGCCTCCCGTTCTCCCAGTTCGTCGTCTCGTGGACCTTCGGTGCGCTCGTGTTGTCGGCGATCGTGGTCACCGCGTTCCACTTCGTCAACGGCAGCATCCGTCCCCAGGACCGCACCCAGCGCGTGTCGCCACAGGCCAAGGTGCACCTGTCGCTCCTGATCGCGGGGATGATGGTTCTCCGGGCCGTCGCCTACTACTTGTCGCGCTTCGAGCTCACCACCTCGACGCGCGGCGTGGTGCGCGGTGCTCTCTACACCGACGTGAACGCCCAGTTGCCGGCGCTGAACCTCATGATCATGGTGTCGCTGACGGTGACACTGATCCTGCTGTGGAACGTTCGCCAGCGTGGGTGGCGCCTGCCGACGATCGCGGTCGGTCTGTGGGTGATCGTGGCGCTCGTGGCCGGCACTGTCTACCCGGCGATCATCCAGCGGTTCGTGGTGCAGCCGAACGTGAGCACCCGTGAGATCGAGTTCATCCAGCGCAACATCGGGGCCACCAAGGCCGCGATGGGGATCGCCGATGTCGAGCGCGTGGAGACGACCTTCTCCGACATCGGCACCGCCGACGTGGTGGCCGACCAGGCGGCGCTGCGCGACATCCGCCAGTTGGATCCCGTGCAGATGCGCGACCGGTTCACACTCGACGAGGGCCGTGCGAGCTTCTACCGGATCGTGGATCTCGACGTGGACCGGTACGCGATCGACGGTCGCACCCAGCAGGTGCTCGTGGCCACTCGCGAGCTGAACACCGCCGGCCTCCCGAACCGCACATGGGTCTCGCGCCATCTCATCTACACGCACGGCTGCGGTCTCGTGGCTGCACCGGCGAGCCGTGTCACCGACGACGGCCGACCCTCCTACATCGACCTGAAGGTCACTCGACCGCAGATCTACTTCGGCGACGGGCTCGACGGTTATGCGGTGGTGAAGACGTCCCAGCGCGAGCAGGCCTGCCCCGGGGTGGGTGAGTCCACGTTCGTGGGTCGGTCGGGCATCTCCTTCGCCGGCGTGCTGCGACGCCTCGCACTCGCGGTCAACTTCGGCGAGTTCAACCTGTTCGGGTCGAACCTGATCACCGATTCCTCCGAGATGCTCCTGGTGCGCGACGTGCGCGAACGGGTCGGAAAGATCGCTCCGTTCCTGCGCTTCGACGACGATCCGTACCCGGTGGTGGTCGACGGCGAGGTCAAGTGGGTGATCGATGCGTTCACGATGACGAACCGCTACCCCTACGCCGAGTCCGCCGACACCTCGCAACTCGGTGGCGCGAGCGGCCTGAACGCCGCGTTCAACTACGTGCGCAACAGCGTCAAGGCCGTGGTCGATGCGTACTCGGGCGAGGTCACCCTGTACCTGATGGACGAGTCGGACCCGATCGCGCGCATGTGGGCGGCGGCGTTCCCCGACCTGTTCACCGATCGCGACGAGGTGCCCGCCTCGCTCTCGGCGCATTTCCGCTACCCGGAGGATCTCTTCCGGGTGCAGTCGAACCTCTTCGGCCGGTACCAGTTCGACGACGCGACCCTGTTCTTCAACCGCGACGCCGCATGGAACGTCGCGCAGGCTCCGTCGCTCGAGCCCGAGGGTGCGAGTCAGGTCGTGCCCGGCGCGATCACCGCGAGCACGGTTCCAGGCCTCGATGTGATCGATGCGGGGGCCTCGAACGTGCTGCGCTTCAGTCCGTACTACTCGATCTTCCACGCACCGGGGTCGGAGGCGTCGACCGGGACATTCTCGATGGTGCGTCCGTTCGTTCCGTTCTCCCCCGACGACAGCCGCAAGGAACTGCGCTCGTTGATGGTCGTGTCGAGCGACCCGAAGAGCTACGGGAAGATGACGATCTACGACGTGACCTCGCCGCTGCCGGCGGGACCAGCGACGGTGTCGGCCGAGTTCGAGAGTGATCCGGAGATCTCGGCCACGATCACGCCGCTCGACCTGCGCGGATCCCGAGTCACCTACGGTGACCTGCAGATGGTGCCGATCGGCAAGGGCATCGTGTACCTGAGGCCGATGTTCGTCATGCCGAACGCGGCCGATGCCAAGCAGGTGTTCGTCCGCAAGATCCTTGCGCACTACAACGGCGAGTCGGTGATCGGCGACAACCTCACCGATGCACTCTCCAAGATCTTCCCCGGGTTTGACACCGATCTCGGCGACCGGGTGGGTGGGGGAACGGGTGCGTCGCCCACCACCACGGTGCCATCCGGTGGCGGCACGGGTTCGCCCACCACGACGGTGGCGCCTCCCTCGTCGGGTGCGGGCGCGAGCGAGTTGCTCGCGGCGGCGCAGCGACTCTTCGATGAGGCCGACGCGGCACTCGCCAAGTCGCCACCCGACTTTGCGACCTACCAGAAGAAGCTCGCCGAGGCGCGTGCGCTGGTTGCGAGGGCACTCGCCGCAGTCGGCGAGTGACCACGCGACGGTCGATCAGTCGATGCCCGACCGGTCGATGATCCAGATGGCTCAGCGCGCGCGGCGCAGCAGCTGATCGGCGAGGGCCGCGAGGTCCTGGCGGAACGTGATCTCGTAGCGGGCCTGTTCAGCGGCGAGTCGCACCTGCGACTCGCGCAGCGAGGTGACCATCTCGCCGAGTCCTGCCTCGTCGGCCTGGCGGGCGACACCGTCGATCTCGTTGCCGAGTTCGTGGATCTGTCGTGACAACTCGGTGCCCATCGACGACACGCGTGCCTCGAGGAGACCGAGTCGTTCACCCACCGAGCGGACCGTCTCGCGTTCGGTCTCGAGGGCCCGCACATGCTCGGCCACCTCGGACCGCAGGGCGGTGATCTCGGCAGCGAGACTTTCGAGAGCGAGGGCAGTCTTCTTGCGCGAGAACATCGGAGAGTGGAATCGGTGATCGCGCGGCGGGTTGCGCACACGGCACCGTGGTTGTACCGTAGTGCTCCTTCGACGACGCGGGGTGGAGCAGTCCGGTAGCTCGTCGGGCTCATAACCCGAAGGTCGCAGGTTCAAATCCTGCCCCCGCCACCATTGAGGCCGCCCTGTGGGGCGGCCTCTCTGATTTCCCGCGGATTCGCGGGGATTCCCGGCGTCAGACCTTGTAGACGAGGGATCCGGTCGCACACAGCGTCCCGGTGGTCGCACCGTTCACCCGTGCCGCACAGAACACGATCGACTTGCCGCGCTTGGTGACCCACACCTCGCACACGGCGTCCTCGTCGCGGATCGCACTCAGGTACTGCACGTCCATGCTGATCGTCACCAGTCGCCCCGCGACCTCGCCCGCCCAACCGACAGCGGGCACCGCGGTGATGTCGATGAGCCCGGCGATCGCCCCTCCGTGCACGATCCCGGCGGGCTGGTTGACCTCCCACCGCACCGGCAACCGCAGTCGTGCGTACTCCTGGCGGATGTCCTCGACCACGAACCCGAGGTGGATGTTGTAGTTCATCGGTTGTCCCCAGTGCGGGAACTGGCTCCACCGTTCGGCCTTGTCCGAAGGCAGCGGGGCGAAGTCCTCGGGGCGCACGGATGCCGACACTAGAGCGAGTAGACGCGCGCGGCGGTGTCGTGGAACACCGCCGACTTCTCGGTCTCGGTGAAGCCCGCGGCGATCTTCTTGAAGGCGTTCCAGAGCGTCCGGTACGACAGCGACATCCGGTCCATCGGGAAGTTCGACTCGAACATGCAGCGCTCCGGGCCGAAGGCATCGATCGTGTGCAGGTAGAAGTCGCGCTGGGCGACGACGAATTCATCCGAGGTCGGTGGTCGATCGGCGGTGTCCCACCCGAACCCGTTGTCGACCATCGCCAATCCGCCGATCTTTGCCACCGTGTTCGGACACGCAGCGATGGCGGTGATGTCGCGGCGCCAGTTGCCGAGGATCTCGGCGCGTCGTGCGAGCCACGGACCCACACCGAGCGGCGTCCCGAAGTGATCGAGCACCATCGTCGTGCCGGGAACCGCGCGCGCGAGCGCGAGGAAGTCGCCGTTCTGGTGGTGGTAGTGCCACGAGTCGTAGGTGAGTCCGCGGTCGCCGAGACGTGCGACCCCCCGACGAAACTGCGCGTCGTGGGCGAGGTCGCGTGGTGCGCGTCCGGCGATCGTGAGGTGCTCGGGGTGCTCGGCGCTCGCAAGCGCGTGCCTGATGCCCTTGAAGAGCGCACCACCGGACTCGGCATGGAGGTCGAGGATGTCATCGAGATCGTCTCGGCGCAGGTCCGCGTGGGCGACGATGCCACCGATGAGGGTGCGAGGGTCGCGGGCCGACTCGGCGGCGACGAACCGTGTCTCGCCGAGCGGGGCGAGGTGGTCGGGGAGCGATCGGTCCTGTGCGGCGCCGCACTGGACGAAGACCGTGCGCACGATGCGGTGCCCCGAGTCGGCATCGGCATGGAGATCGGCCAGACCGTAGGGGAGACCCTCGCCCGGGGGCCACAGGTGATGGTGCGGGTCGATGATCGGCCGGTCGGGGTCGAGCACGTCCTCGACCACGAGATCGAGCCACTCCTGCGATCCGGGTGCGGGTTCGCTCATCTCCAGATCATCGCACGGGACCATCGTGCGGATTCCCACGAGGCGGTGGTGGACCGGGGACGGGCATCCCCGCGTGGCGCAGGCCGCATGCTCCACGGCAGACTTGGGACCCTGTGGATGCGAGGAGATTGACCGGCGTGACCAGCGCGTGCACCGTCGTGCTCGTGTATCTCACGTGGCAGATCGCCTCCCGGGGCTGGTTGTGGGACTTCGACCGCTCGGCGATCCGTTTCGCACGTCGGTTGGATCTCAACCGCACCTTCTTCGAGATCACAGTGATGTTCGGTCTGCGCGGATTGATCCTCACGATCATGGTGCCGGTGCTCGCATGGCTGAGTTGGACGCGCAAGTCGTGGATCCCGATCGGTGGCTTCCTGGTCGTGCTCGTGTTCGAGACCGCGATGACAGGTGCGCTCAAGTTGGCGATGGAGCGACCCTTCCCGTACAGGGGACGACTGCTCGAGGAGGCGCCCAAGCTGGCCTTTCCCTCCGGGCACGCGGTGAACGCGGTCGCGCTCTGGGGCTATGTCGCGTGGTTCTTCACTCGCGGACTCCCGCACCGCCGTCCCGCCGCGCGACGGTTCGTGGCGTTCGCAGCAGTGACAACCGGGGTCTCGTCGTGGTTGATCCGCACCCACTGGCCGAGCGACCTGCTCGCGGGTTTCGCCATCGGTGGCATCGCGCTCGCCACGGGCATCGCGCTCATCGAGGCGATCGAGAAGTCGGTCGTCAGTCGCGGGGCCAGCGCTCTGCACTGACGGCGAGATCGTCCCTGAAGTCGGGATGGGCGATCGATGCGAGGGCGCGCGCACGCTCCCTGATCGTGCGACCCTCGAGCTCGGCGACGCCGAACTCGGTGATGACGACGTCGACCTGGTGGCGCGGCGTGCTCACCACACTGCCGGCCGGCAGCACCCCGAGGATGCGGCTCGTCAACACTCCGTCCACGGTGGTGGTCGAGGGCAGGCACACGAGGCTCCGGTCGGTGGCGTCGAGCCCCGGCCCGGAGACGAAGTCCTCGTGACCCCCGACGCCGCTGAATTGGGTGCCACCGATGGTGTCGGCCACCACCTGGCCCGCGAGATCCACCGCGAGTGCGCCGTTGATCGTGACCATGTCGCGGTTGCGCGCGATGGCTTCGGGTGAGTTGACGAGGCGCACCGGGAGGAACCGCACCGCATCGTTGTCGTGCAACCACTCGTAGAGCTCGGGGATGCCGGCGGCGAAAGTGGTCACCGAGAACCCGTCGAAGTCGCCGCCCTTGCGGTTCGTCACCTTGCCGGCCTGGTGGAGGCGCATGAGGCCCGTGGTGAACATCTCGGAGTGGATGCCGAAGTCATCCATGTCGCTCTCGGCGAGCATCGTGGCGATCTGGCTCGGGATCCCGCCGATCCCGGTCTGGAGGGTGCAGCCCGACCCGAGGAACGCCATGGCGTGCGACGCGATCGCCCGTTCGGCATCCGACGGCGGCGCATCGGCCAGGTTCAACGGGGCACGGTCGGTCTCGACCAGCAGGTCGATCTCGTCCAGGTGCAGGCGGTGCATGTGGTCGGGGGCGATGCCGTGGGTGCGCGGGAACTTCCCGCTGACCTCGACCACGAGCAGACGCGAGGGATCCGCACCGGCGCGGTGCAACTCCTCGACGGAGGCTCCCGCATGCAGCGACAGGCTCACCCATCCATCCACCGGCGGAGCGGCCGCAGTCGCCATCACCCGCGGGGCGAGACGGGCCAGGATCGGCTCGAACCGGCGGAAGTCGGCGGGCACGAAGTCGATCGAAGATCCGGCATCGCGCAGGAACCGCTCGGCGGGTCCGAAGAAGCCGCTCGAGTACCGGACGCCGGCCTTGGTGAAGAGCGCGTAGAGATCGGGCAGGAGCGCACCGAAGACGCGCAGGTCGGTGAAGTCGTCGCGCTCCCCGAGTGCGTGGAGAAAGCCGCCGGGAACTCCGGGGCCGAGGGGAACCGCCATCGAATCGGTCGACCGCCCCGCGGCGACCGCCGTCTCCATGGGAACGAGGGGCATGTGACGCATGGTAGGTGCACGGTGCGCCTGATCGGTAGCGGATGCGGGTGTGCACTGGCAGGCTCGTTGCCGTGCGACGCGACTTGATCGTCATCGGTGCCGGTCCCGCCGGGAGCGCTGCGGCAATCGTGGCTGCGCGCGCCGGTGCGCGTGTCACCGTGTTCGAGAAGGGCCAGCACGGTCGCGACAAGGTCTGCGGTGACGGGCTCACGCCGCGCGCGATCGCGGCCCTCGATCATCTGGCGATCGACCATTCCGTGGCGCACCGCATCGACGGGCTGCGGATGATCGCGGGCCGCAAGACGCGCGAGCTCGCATGGCCCGAGACCGACCGGTTCCCGAACCACGGAGCCGTGTGGCCCCGCAATCGATTCGACACGCACCTCATGGATGTCGCGGTGGCCAGTGGCGCCGACCTGCGCCACGGCGTCGAGGCGATCCCCCTCGTCGAGGACGGTCGTTGTGTCGGTGTGACCGCCGGTGGCGAGGTGCACCGCGCCGACATGGTGGTGCTGGCCGCCGGAGCACAGGGTGCAGCCGCCAAGGTGCTGGGGGCCGAGCGCGATCCCGATGAGCCGTTCGGTCTCGCGATCCGCGCCTATGCGCCGACCCCGCGCCATGCCGAGAGGCATCTCGAGGCATGTCTGAGTCTCCGTGATGAGCACGGCACCGCGGTGCCCGGCTACGGCTGGATGTTCCCGGCGGGCGATGGCACCGTGAACATCGGTGTCGGCGCGCTCTCGACGATGAAGGGCTTCAAGAAGTTGAACCTCAACACGCTGCTCGATCAGTACGCGTCGTTGGTGCGTGAGTCGTGGCAGCTGGGCGACTACTGCGACAAGCCGCGCGCATGGCGTCTGCCGATGAGTTGCGTGCGGCGCCAGGGTCCGGGATGGGTCGCGGTCGGTGATGCCGCCGGGTTCGTGAACCCGATGAACGGTGAGGGGATCGACTACGGCCTCGAGAGCGGCACGCTCGCCTCGGAGTTGTTCCTGGCCGATCCAACGTCGGCGCCGGCGCGCTACGACCGCGAGGTGGGCGAGAGGTTCGATGCCTTCCTGCGCACGGGGCGCCGGTTCAGCTTCCTGATCGGCCATCCGTGGATCCTTCGACCGGGTCTGCGGATCGCCGTCGGCACGCAATCGGCGGCCGACATCACGCTCGCGGTGATGGGGAACCTCATCGACTCGCAGACACCGGGTGCGGCCGGACGCGTGATGCGGATGGCCGACTCGGTGCTGGGCGCGGTCGATCCCGTGCTGCGCCGCACCCGCGCGGCCGCCTGACGGGCACACACCCCGTCGAACGCACACCCCGGTGAACGCCTGGCCCCGTCGATCGAGCGCACCGGGAGGTGAGTTGTAGGTTGACCCTCATGAGTGCGATGAAGCCCGATGTGTCCATCCCCGCCGGAGATCCGCCGGCGGACCTGGTCTGCGAGGACCTCACCGTCGGCGACGGAGCCGAGGCGCGCGCGGGCGCGGTGGTGGAGGTGCACTACGTGGGTGTCGCGTGGAGCACAAACCGTCAGTTCGACGCCTCGTGGGATCGCAACGAGTCCTTCGAGTTCCGCCTCGGTGCCGGTCAGGTCATCCAGGGATGGGACCAGGGATTCGCGGGCATGCGCGTGGGCGGCCGGCGTCGCATCACGATCCCCCCGCACATGGGATACGGTGCACAGGGTGCCGGCGGCGTCATCAAGGGCGGCGAGACCCTCGTGTTCGTCGTCGATCTGCTGAACGTCAACTAGCCGAGAGATCCAGCCATGCCCCTGCCCGAGAGCATATTCGCAGCGACACTGGCAGATTTCGATCTCGACGTCGTCGAGGGTCGGTGGCCCGACGGTGTGCAGGGCGAGATGTTCGTGAGCGCACCGGTCGTGGACGACCGTCTCGACTTCCAGCTCTTCGGGTTCGGTGCGATGGTGCGCATCTCGCTTCGTCCGGGGACCCATGGTGCGGAGCCGGGGTCGTTCGCACTGCGCAGGCGGGTGATCGACACCCCCGTGCAGCGGATCCACTCGCGGGTGCGCGAGGCCTTCTCCGGGGGTGTGCTCGGTCTCGACTCGGTGTTCGGTCACGCCAACATGGTCAACACCGCTCCGCTCGCCTGGAACGGCCGCATGTTCGCCACGTGGGATGTCGGACGACCCGTCGAGATCGACCCGGTCACGCTGGGGTTCCTCGGCGAGGTCGGCTCGACCGAATCGTGGGGAGGCGATTCGTTCGGACAGAAGCGGGTGCTCCCGCAGATCTTCTCGACCGCACATCCCGTGACCGACCCCGAGCGCGGATGCATGTGGACGGTGAAACTGTCACCCACGCGCGACGGTCTGCAGCCCACGCTCGTGCGGTGGAGCGGGGACTCGGCGCGCGTGCAGACCTGGCCGCTCGAGGGGGCCGGTGTGTGGGGGTCGATGCACACCATCACCCAGACCCGCAACTGGCTCGTCCTGGCCGACTCGGGGAACTTCAAGGCCGACATGAACGAGGTGTTCGGTGGCGAGCGCACGTGCACGATAGATGCGACCGTGCCGGTGTACTTCGTGCGCAAGGACGATGTCGATCGCACCGCGCCCGGCAATCCGGTCCCGTGGGTGCGCGGTGAGTTCGGTCCCACGACCGGTCATTACTACGCGGTGTGGGACGACTCCGAGGGTGTGAGGGTGCTCTTCGAGCACCTCGATCTCACCGATCTCGGCTACCGACTCATGCCCGGCGACGTGGATGCCCATGGTGCACCGCTCAATCCGGCACATGTGGGCTTCTACAACATGGCGATGCGCTCGCAGACCGTGAGCGAGATGGTCTTCGACCCGGGGCGCAACGGGACGGTCTCGTCGCGCACGATCGGCCGGGTGAACGACGGCGACATGTGGAACCTGCAGCTCTCGGCGATGGATTGGTCACTCGCGGGGATGGAGAACCCCACGCACCACCATGTGGTCTTCCAGGGGCGAAAGCCCCAGATGCTCGCTCGGCGCGTCCTCGACCTGTACGAGGGCCGCGCACCCGAGCGCGAGATCGCCGGTCCCGAGACCGGGGCGCGCCTCGTCACCTTCGAGCGCGGCACGTTGCGACAGGTCGCCGAACACCGGTGGGCGACCCTCGACGACCTTCCGTCGTCGCCGATCTTCGTGCCCCGTCACGGGGGCGCCCCCGGCGGAGGGGACGGCTGGGTCGTGGTGCCCGTGCTGTCCGACTCGGGGTTCCGCCTCGAGTGCTTCGATGCCGCGCGCGTGTCGGCCGGACCGGTGGCTGTCCTGCGCGGTCGCGCACGCCAGCAGGTTCCGTTCCTGTTGCACGCGGTGTGGATGGAGTCGGCGTCGCCCGCACCCGACGTCGAGCGCAACCGGTTCGCCGACGAGATCAGCGACGGTGTCGGGGCAGAGGCACTCGCACGATTGGAGCCGCATCTCCGCGACGCGGTTCTCGACGTCGCAGCCGGATGAATGGTCCCATGGTGAACGTCGCGAGCATCCTCGTCTACGACGGTGATTGCGGGCTGTGCGAGCGCGCAGCCGACGTCGCACGACGACGTGCGCCCGGGGTGACGGTGCGTGACCACCGCACACACGGGCTCGACGCGATCGATGCGGTCATCTACGTGAGGGGGGATCGGACGCTCACCGGTGCGCCGGCGATCGCGAGTCTGCTGCGCGATTTCACCGGGCGCGGGTGGCGTGCACTGGGCACCGTGCTCGGTCTCCCGGTGGTGCGCATCGTCGCGGCCGGTGCGTACTGGGTGATCGCGCGCAATCGGCGTCGTCTCTCGCGGATCCTGGGTCTGCGCGCGTGCGGTCTCCCGCAGGCGTCACCTGATCTCTGAGTCCTGCGGCAGCATCCGGCGCCGCCGCAGGCGGCGCCGCACCGGTCCCACCGCGGTGGTGGATGCCAGTCCCATGATCGAGGTGGTGATCAGCACGCGCCACAGCACCTCGAGCCGGGCGAACGACGGCGCGAGCACGATCGACACCACGAGTGCGAGCGGATAGATCCACAGGAGATCCGACACCCACTTCCCGAAGCGCGAGCGGTGACGGTCGACCTCACCGAGGGCGTCGAAGAACTTCTCCTCGCCCGCGGTCACCGTGACGCGCTCCGACACCACCCAGGCATCGGCACGATCCAGCAACCCCTGGCGCGCGTCGGAGCGCTCCCACTGGCGCAGGTGGATCGCATCCACGAACCGGAACACCATGTGGTACGCCTCGTCGTCGCGGGCGGGCGAGAGCGTGGTGGCGCCCAGGCACCCGGGAGCGCCGCGCACGGCCGACATCATCTCGTCGCACCAGGCCTCGAAGGCGGCCCTGTGGGCGGGATCGATCGTGCGGGCGATCGCGACGGTGACCGCGCCCGGGGCGATCTTGGGCAGCTGTCCCGTCGAGAAGTCTCCTGTCAGATCGGGCACGCCAGTTACGGTAATGGCTCGCCCGAGGGGCACCCGTTCATGCGCGCCGTCGTCGTCCACTGTCACCCCGTCGAGGGAAGTTTCTCCTCCGCGATCCGCGACGCCGCCGTGCGCGGTCTCACCTCGGCCGGCCACGACGTGACGGTGCTCGATCTCGCGGCAGAGGGGTTCAGGTGCGTCATGACGCGAGGGGAATGGGACTCGTACATGTCGGGCGATGCGACGATCCCCGACGATGTCGCCCACCATGTGCGGGCGGTGCGCGATGCCGAGATCCTCGTGTTCACCTATCCGACCTGGTGGTCGGGTCTGCCGGCACAGTTGAAGGGCTGGCTCGAGCGCGTGATGCTCCCCGGAGTGGCGTTCACGCTCGAGTCGGGTCGCGTGCGACCCGCACTCGATCATGTGCGCCGGATCGTGGTGGCGAGCACCTATGGATCGCCGTGGCTCTACGTGAAGGCGATCAACGACAACGGTCGACGGACGTTGACCCGCGCGCTTCGCGCCTCGACCGGGTGGCGCGCGCGGTGCCGCCACGTGGGCCTGTATGCGATGGACACCGCGACCGATGACGACCGTCGTGAGTTCCTCGTGCGCGTCGAGAGGGCGGTGGCCCGATGAGGGTGCTCGTCGTGCACGCCCATCCCTCGCCGGAGTCGTTCGTGTCGCACCTGCGCGACGCGGCACTGGACGAGCTCGCAGCTGCCGGGCACGAGGTGCGCCATCGCGACCTGTGGGCCGAGGGCTTCGATCCCGTGTTCACCGCCGACGAGCGCCTCACCCACACGGGCGACCTCGCCGCGAAACTGGAGCGCCATCCCGAACTCGCCCCGCACGTCGCCGACCTCCGGTGGTGCGAGGCGCTGGTGCTCGTGCACCCGACATGGTGGTCGGGTCAACCGGCCGTGTTGAAGGGCTGGTTCGACAGGATCCTCATGAACGGCGTCGCGTGGCGACTCCCCGAGGGGGCGAACCGCATCGAACCGATGCTCGGCAACGTGCGTCGTCTGGTGGTCATCACAACGCACGGCTCACCCAAGTGGGTGAACGCACTGCAGGGCGAGCCGGGCAAGCGCACCGCACTGCGGTCGGTGCGCCTCATGTTCACTCTCGGGTGCCGCGCCTCGTGGGTCGCGATGTACGGCCTCGACCGCGCCTCCGAGGGCCGCCGCGCCGCGTTCGAGCGCCGGGTTCGTCGGCGTCTTCGTCGTCTGCGCTGAGGCGCCCGCCGGGCACGATCATCGCGAGTCCCACCAGTCCGAGCACCCGCACACCCACCGCCACCGTGGCCGCGTGCCGTTGGTGCTCGATCCCGGAGAAGTTCATCGTCACCACCAGCAACGCCGCCAATGCGGCGCCCGAGAGTGCGAGCATTCGTCCCTCTCTGCGTCTGCCGCCACGCACGAACGCAGCGAGCGAACCCGCGAGCCACGCCGCGGCCCAGATGCGCCAGTCGGCGAACACCGCACGCAACTGCACTCCGCGCACATCGAGTGGGAGGAAGTCGTCATTCGGGGGACTGAGCACCTGGTGCGCGCGCGACGAGACACTGCGCCACGCATCCCGGGGGTGTGAGAGCACCCATCGGGCCTGCACGACCGTTCCGTTGTCGCGCACCCACTCCGCGAGCCCTGTTCCGCCGGCCCTGATCACCGCCGGTGGCTGCTGACCAGTCGGCAGTGCCACGATCGCGGCCAGGTCCGGGGGAAGATCACCTGCGAAGTCGTACCCCACGGCGTCGCGCAGGCCCTCGGGGGCCGGCATGCCGCGCTCGACCCACCATGCGAACCGTGCGTTGTCGACGATCACGTCGTTGGCGATGATCGTGTAGACGTTCAGCCGCGAGGTGGCGTCGTTGCCGCGCACCAGCGCGACACCCCAGATCGTGGCGGCGCCTAGCAGCACGGCGGGCACGACATGCCGCGCGCCGCGCGACCTGACCGCCGAGGCGATGAACCACGCCGCGACCGGCGCCAGGACCACCAGGTGCGTGGGTCGCACGAGGCCGAACACCACCAGCATGGCGAACCAGGGCAGCGGCCCGCTCGCACCGCGGGCCAGGCGCAGAGATGCAGCGATCAGTGCGACGAGGGCCGTGATCGACAACGACTCGCCGAGGATCGCGAGGTCCCATCTGGTCACCTGCGGTGCGAGCCCGACGGTGAACACCGCCAGCATCGCGGTGCGCGGCCACTTGGTCATCGGCGACACCGACGATGCGAGCCATGTCCATGCGGCGGCCCCGAGCACCACGTGGGCAAGGACACGGACGGTGTCGCTGCCGGCGAGGCCGAACACGAGGGGGACGGGCCAGAGCCGGTCGTTCGATCCCCAGAGATCGAGTGTGAGCCACCCGGGCGAATCGGGGAAACGTGCGGGTTCCACCCCGGCGACCTGGGCCCAGCGAACGAGCAGGTACGCGACACCGGCGAACGGGAGCGGGGAGCGCACCACGGCGGAGACGAGCCGTCGCATGGGAGCGACCATAACGCCCGGCACCGTGTCTCCGGGGCGATCGTGGATTCGGTGCGCTGGTACGGTCGCGACGATGAAGACGATGCGTGTCACCGAACTCGGACCGATCGAGAATCTCGAGATGATCGAAGTCGACTCACCGCCGCTGCGGCCCGGACATGTCCGGATCGACATCCTGGCGTGCGGGCTCAACTACGTCGACTCCCTGTTCATCGAGGGCAAGTACCAGATCAAGCCGCCGGTGCCCTACCACCCGGGGTCGGAGGTGGTCGGTCGCGTCACCGAGGTTGCAGACGATGTCACCACGCTCACCGTCGGCCAGCGCGTGTTCGCACCGGTCGGCACGGGTGGATTCTCCTCCGAGGCCGTGATCTCAGCCGCCCGTGCCCTGCCGATCCCCGATTCGCTGACCGACGGCCAGGGCGCCACGTTCATGCAGAGCTACCTCACCGCGTGGTTCGCCTTCAAGGAACGCATGGAGGTGCGCGAGGGGATGACGATGCTGGTGCTCGGTGCCGGTGGCGGGATCGGCCTCGCCGCCGTCGATGTCGGCGTGGCACTCGGGATGCGCGTGATCGCGGCGGCCTCGAGCGAGGACAAGCGTCGTCTCGCACTCGATCGCGGCGCCTTCGCCACGATCGATGTCCTCACCGAGGACGTCAAGGTGCGCACCCGCGAGCTCTCCGGCGGTGGCGTCGATGTGGTCTACGACCCGGTCGGTGGTGATCTGGCTGAGCCGAGTCTGCGCGCGCTCGCACCGGGTGGCATCTTCATGGTCATCGGTTTCGTCGCGGGAATCCCGCGCTTGCCCGCCAACTTCGTGTTGCTCCAGAACCGGTCGGTGGTCGGGGTCGACTGGGGCTACTGGGTGGGCAGGAATCCCGAGGGGAACGCACGGATGATCCGCGAGGTCCTGGCGGCGATCGGCGAGGGTCGGCTCGATCCGGTCGAGCCGCAGATCTATCCGATGTCGCGAGCCGTCGATGCGATGAACGACCTCAAGAACCGCAAGGTGGCGGGCAAGGTCGCACTCGTGCCCGTGTGGGAGTGAGTCATCCCAGGTGCCTCGCCGGCACGTGTCGGTGACGACTCAGAGCGAGAACACCGAGTAGCCGGGCGCCGTCAGCGGCCAGGGCTGGATCGCCTCGATCCGCGCGGCGAGCCCGAGTGCGAGACCGTCTGCGAACCGTGGCGCCACGATCTGGAACCCGCAGGGAACGCCGTTGTCATCGAGTCCCATCGGCACGCTGACCGCGGGATGTCCCGTGAAGTTGTTGTCCGGGGTGTTGAGCGTGACCATCGGGTCGTCGGTCGAACCCGCGCGCTGGGGGAGCGGTCCCCCGGCGGGCCATGCGCGTGCGTTCGCGGTCGGCACCACGATCACCGCGTCGTCACCGAGAAGGTCGTCGAAGCGGGCGCTCACCTCGTGGCGCGTGCGCTGGGCCGCGATGTAGGCCTCGATGGTCACTGTGGCGGCGAAGCGCAACTGGTTCTGCACGTAGTCGGTCATCTGGTCCCACCGGTGCTCCTCATGGAGGAGGCTCTGGCGCAATTCGGCCGTCGAGATGGTGAACCACGCCCAGATCGTGTCGTTGTCGCTCGGTGGGTCGACACGTTCGATGCGCACGCCGTCGGCCTCGAGAGCAGCCAGAGTGCGCTCGAAGTTCGCCTCGATGTCGGGGTCCACGTCGGTGCGGAACGTCCGGCACGCGAGCACCCGTCGCGGCATCTCGGGCACGAGGCGCAGACCCGCGCGCGGCACGCTCAACCAATCGCCGCGCGTCTCACCGATCGTCACCGACGACTCGGTGACGACATCGGCCACGCTCGCGCCGGTGGTGCCCTGGGTGGAGAACCCGATCCATCTCGGGAGGATGTTGCGACCGATCGCGCCCATCGTGGGCTTGTAGCCGACGAGTCCCGACAGGGCCGCGGGACCGCGCACGCTGCCGCCCCCGTCGCTCGTCGTGGCGATCGGGGCCAGTCCCGCCGCGAGCGCGGCGGTGGACCCGCCACTCGATCCTCCCGGTGACATGGCGGTGTTCCACGGGTTGCGGGTTGCACCGAAGACATCGTTCGAGGTGTAGGCGGTCGCGCCGAACTCGGGGCTGTTGGTGCGCCCGATCAGGATCGCGCCCGCCCCGCGCAGACGCGCGACCAGCACATCGTCGACCTGGTCGGCGGGGCCGTTCGCATACAGACGTGACCCCGACGTGGTCACGTGACCCGCCACGCGCGCCATGTCCTTGACGAGGAACGGAAGACCCGCGAGTGCGCCGCGACGGTCGTGCGAGCGCGCGGTCGCACGGGCCTCGTCGGCGTGGACGGCCACGACGGCGTTGATCCCGGCGGCGGCCCCGATCCTGCGGAGCGATTCCTCGACGAGATCGACCGGGTCGATCGAGCCTGCGCGGACCTGGGCTGCGAGTTCGGCGAGCATCGGGACGAGACTACGACGCCGGGGCGCCGGTCAGCGCAGTGGCATCCAACGCCAGTCGAGGGACCCGATGGTGGGGTCCATCAACTCCACGAGGGCGAGACCGTTGATGCTCGAGCGGGCCGACAACGAGGCATCGGGCGTGATCAAGCCGGGCGACACCCTCTGGGACATGGCGCGCAGCAGCGAGGTGCGCGCGAGGTTCGCATACGACGACAGCATGCGCGCGATGGCGGGTGAGTGGCGTGCCGCCACCAGGCACTCGAGTCGGAATCGGCGCCACTGTGCGTTGTCCTCGGACATGTGGGTGCGCAGGATCGCAGACACCGTGATGCGCGGGTCGTCGCTCGTGAACACCTCGGACCAGTTCGCGACGTCACGTCTCGTGTGGGGCGGCACCAGCACCTCGATGCAGTCCCGCACGAGGGCGTCCTTGCTGTCGTAGAGACCGTAGATGGCACCCACGCTCACCTTGGCGCGTCGTGCGATGCGCGAGATGGTGGCGCGGTGGAACCCCGACCGTGCGATGACGTACTCGGTCGCGGCGAGCAGGCCGTCGCGCACATCGTCCCCGGTCGAGGGTCGCTCGGCGGTGTTGCGGGAGGCGGTCGCGAACGCGCGCCTGGCCGGCACCGGTGCGGTGGGCCGCTTCGTCGGGTCGGCCATCAGCGCCAGGAGGCCGAGCGGATCGATCGCGCCGAAGCCCTCGGCGTCGTGGACCGAGTTGATCAACGCCGACCCGAACACGGTGGCGAGCGCGGCCACGGCGACCTGCCGGTTCGTGCCGTCGGTGCCGGGGCCGACACCGCGCGATGCGAGCAGCTCGGCCATGTCGCGTTGGACCACCTCGCCGATCACCTCGTCGCGGCGCGAGGCCACGACGACCTCCATCGCACCGCCGAGATCGGGCACCGCATCGGGCGCCGTCGCGGCCGCGATCAAGGGCACCACTGCATCGAGCCGCGCGGGGTCGCAGTCGAGGACGGCATCGAGGATCGGTTCGCACAGCGCGCGCAGCATCGGCCAGAAGCACTTCTCCCACGCCATCACCACGAGTTCGCTGCGATCGTCGCAGCGCGCATAGATCGCACCGGAGGAGAATCCCGCGTCGGCCGCGACGCGGGTCAGGGCCATCTGGTCGACGCCCACGTCGCGCACGGCCTTGGCGGCGCTGAGGGAGACCTTGAGGTCGGTCTGCCGGGACTTCTCCGATTGACGCACTGCGATCGCCACGGGGAAAGCGTCCCACAGCACCTCCCTTAGAGTGGAGGCGTGACGAACAGAGCAACGACGCTGGCGCTGGGCGCGGTGCAGATGTCGATGGGCGACTCGCGCGAGACGAACTGCGTCAAGGCCGCCGGGATGGTGCGCGAGGCGGCGGCACGCGGTGCGCGAATAGTGCTCATTCCCGAGCTCTTCGAGGGGCCGTACTTCTGCAAGGACCAGGCTCCGGAGCATCTCGAGTGGGCCTCGACGATCGCGGAGAATCCGTCCATTCCCTTCTTCTGCTCGCTCGCGGCCGAACTGGGGGTCGTGCTGCCCCTCAGTGTCTACGAGCGCGCGGGCAACGCCTTCTTCAACACCGTGGTGATGGTGGACGCCGACGGCTCGGTCATGGGCACCTACCGCAAGAGCCACATCCCCGATGGACCCGGCTACACCGAGAAGTACTGGTTCAGCCCGGGCGACACCGGGTTCCGCGTGTGGGACACGCGCCACGGCCGCGTGGGCGTCGGCATCTGCTGGGATCAGTGGTTCCCCGAGGCGGCGCGCGTGATGGCGCTGCGCGGAGCCGAGTGCATCCTCTATCCCACCGCGATCGGCAGCGAGCCTCCCGATCCCTCGTGGGACTCGAGTGGGCACTGGCGGCGCGCGATGCAGGGGCACGCGGCCGCGAACCTGGTCCCGGTGGTGGCGGCGAACAGGGTCGGCCACGAGACGGGTCGCACCACCTCGATCGAGTTCTACGGGTGCTCCTTCATCTCCGACAACACGGGCGCGATCGTGTCCGACGGTGGGCGCGGAACAGAAGAGGTGCTCACCGCCGAGTTCGACCGCGATGCGCTCGCACGCACCCGCGTATCGTGGGGCTTGTTCCGCGACCGCCGCCCCGATCTCTACACGCCACTGCTCACTCTCGACGGTGAGCCGGGTCGACCCCCCGAATGAGCGTCTTCGAGCCCGCTGGTGGCCCACCTCGGCAGGTGATGCCGGCCGAGTTCGCGCCGCACGAGGCCACCATCATGTGCTGGCCCGCCCGCGAGGAGATCTGGGCCGGCGATGTCGCAGCCGCCGAGCGCGCGCACGCCGACGTCGCATCTGCGATCGCGCGATTCGAGCCCGTCATCATGGTCGCGCGTCCCGACACGGCCGAGAGGGCGCGCGCCGCATGTCCCGTCGGGGTCGAGGTGGTCGAGATCCCGATCGACGACTCCTGGGCACGCGACACCGGTCCGATCTGGGTGGGTGCCGGGGGACGGCGGATCGCTCTCGACTTCGTCTTCAACGGATGGGGAGGCAAGTTCGTGCCGCACGACGACGATGCGGCACTCGCGTCGCACCTGACGGCTCTTCTCGCCCCGCGCCTCGGGCACGAGGCCAAGGGTGTCGAGATGGTGCTCGAGGGCGGGTCGATCACTGTCGATGGTGCGGGGAACCTCGTGGCCACGATGCAGTGCCTCCTGCATCCCACGCGCAATCCCGCGATGTCGATGGTCGACATTGAGATCACGCTCGCGCGCGAACTCGGCGTCGATGCCGTGCTGTGGCTGCCGCACGGACTCGCACTCGACCACGACACCGACGGCCACGTCGACAACGTGGCGGCATTCACCGCGCCGTACTCGCTGCTCCTGCAGGGATGTGACGATCAGGCCGAGGACGACCACGCGCGGATGCGCATCAACGAGCAGGTGGCGCGCGCCGCGGTGTCCGCCGAGGGTTCGCCGTTCTCGGTCGATGTGGTGCCGGTGCTCCCGTTCATCGACACTCCGCAGGGCCGCCGTGTCGTTCCGTACCTCAACTTTTATGTCGGCAACGGTTTCGTGCTGGTGCCGGTGTGCGGTCACGCGGCCGATGACGAGATGCTCGCCCTCATCGGCGACAAGTTCCCGCACCGCGAGGTGATCGGCCTCGACGTGGGTGCGACCCTCGCCCTCGGTGGCGGGGGTATCCACTGCATCACCCAGCAGATTCCTGCCCGGGTCTGAGGCTGGTGCCGAACCCCGGAGTCGGGGCGGCGCGGAGTCCCGGATCCCGCACATCGGTGCGGGTCAGGGGGCGGTGATGCGCCAGTCGATCTCGCCTCGACCGGCGACCGAGAGGGCCTCGTTGATGCGGGAGAAGGGCCTGCTGCCGAAGAATCCGGTGTGAGCCGACAGGGGTGAGGGGTGGGGTCCCTCGACCACCGTGTGGCCGGCTCCGATGAGGGCCTTCTTCTTCCGGGCATGGGCTCCCCAGAGGACGAAGACGACCGGTTCCTCCTTGGCCGCGACGGCGCGGATGACCTGGTCGGTGAATGTCTCCCACCCCTTTCCCTGGTGCGAACCCGCCTGACCGGCGCGCACCGTGAGTGTGGTGTTCAGCAGCAACACACCTTGTCTCGCCCATGCGGTGAGATCACCCGACGTTGCGTTCTCGCCGCCGATTCTGTTCTCGACGGCGAGTTCCTGTCCGAGGTCGTCGCGCAACTCGGTGAAGATGTTGCGCAACGATGGAGGCACTGGCACACCAGTGCGCACCGAGAAGCACAATCCATGTGCCTGACCGGGACCGTGGTACGGATCTTGTCCGAGGATCACCACGCGGACATCTGCATGTGGTGTGGTGTGCAGTGCGGTGAACACCTCCTCGGCGGGTGGATAGACGGTGTGGTGTGTGCGCTCGTTCGTGACGAAGCGCTGGAGCTCGGCCCAGTACGGTTCGCCGAATTCGGCGCGCAAGAGGGGATTCCAATCCGTCGTCACGCACCAAATCTAAGGTGATGCTGGACCTCGGAAAACTTTTCCATAGGATGTGTTGCCCCGTGGGTCGCACCGACTCAGCCACGACGACAACCGGACACCATGACGAGCACTGAACTCACACTCGCAGTCGACATTGGTGGCACGAAGTTCGCCGTCGGTCTCGTGAACCGCGCCGGTGAACTCGTGGAGCGCAACCAGGTGCGCGTCGACCACGGTGCCACCAGCGACGAACTCTGGGAGGACCTCGCCGGGATCGTCGGGGCAACCATGGAGCGCGCGCGCGACCATCACGGCGTGGTGCCCTCTGCTGTGGGGGTCGGGTCGGCGGGGCCGATCACCCCGAACGTCGAATTGGTCTCGCCCTTGAACATTCTCCAGTGGAGGGGCTTCCCCCTGCGGGATCGATTGGCCGGGGTGACCGGCCTGCCGGTCTTCGGGGAGGGTGACGGCAAGGCCCTCGCTCTCGCCGAAGGGTGGGTCGGGGCCGCCAAGGGAGTGGACAACTTCCTGGCGATGGTGGTCTCGACGGGCGTCGGCGGCGGCATTGTTCTGAACGGCCAGTTGCTCGATGGCGCCACGGGCAATGCCGGCCACATCGGGCACGTCGTGGTCGAGCCGAACGGTCGCCGGTGTCTCTGTGGTGGTCGGGGCTGTCTCGAGGCCGAGGCATCCGGTCCGGCGATCGAGGCGATCACGGGACGGCCGCCCACGCAACCGACCTACGAGATCATGGTGCGCACCGGTCGTCTCGTCGGGCGCGCGGTGGCATCGGTGTGCAACCTGCTCGACCTGCGTCTCGCATGCGTCGGCGGCAGTGTCGCACTCGGGTTCGGGGCGACTTTCTTCAACTCGGCACAGAAGACACTCGATGAGCTCTGCGGCATCGAGTTCGCGCGCAACGCGCGCATCGTTCCGGTGCGACTCGGTGAGGAGGGACCACTCGTGGGTGCCGCCGCTGTCGGGTGGCGCGGTCTCAACAGGATGGCGAACGTCGCGGCGCGGTGAGCGGCGCGCTCACTTCACCCACTGCAACAGATCCACCTGCACGCGTGTGAGCGGTTGCTGCACGTCGACCCACTCGCCGATCTCGGGAGTCGGTCTGCCCCGGGCGACATAGAGCATCGAGGTGTGCATGTGCGGGGGCTCGAGCACATTCAGGCGCTGCTCGCGGTAGTGGAACGGGCTGCGTCCATCGGGCAGGAGGCCGACGCCATGGGCGGTTCCGCAGCCCACCAGCACGATTTCCCCCGGTCCCGACACGGGAACGAGCCGGTACCCGGCCTTGCTCCCGGCCTCCACGGGGAGGCGGTCGACCACGTCGGCGCCGAGCTTCATCATCGACTTGTCCCCGTGCCACAGGCGCGTGCCGAGGCGCATCCGGAAGTCGTGCCCGGAATTGTCGCGGCGCAACTTGGCGTACGCGTCGTCGTCGAGATGACTCACATAGACGGGCAGAGTCGGATCGATCCGGTCGAGCCATTCCGTGACATCGCGCAGGTGCAGTGACATGTCGCCCTCGAGTGGTGGGTGCACCGACCACCCGCGCACGGTCAGTCGTGCATCATCGATCGTGCGCAGCAGTCCATCGAGACCGTCCCGACCGATTCCGTAGCGCATCATCGATGACCGCAACTTCACGATGACCGATCCACCCCAGCCGTTCGTTGCGAGCGCGCGCACATGCTCGATGCTCGAGACGGTGAGCACGATCGGGGTGACACCGGCGGGGATGTCGCGCACCTCGAACACGGTCCCGACGGCGATTTCACGGGACAACTGACCAGCCAGGGGCATCAGGTTCCAGCGCCGGAATCCGTAGGCGTTGCCCTTGACCACCGGCACGAGACCCGGGGTGGCCCGCGCCACCGACTGCACATGGGCCAGCCAACGAGCCTCATGGACTGTCAACTGGATGGTCACCGTGGAGACGGTACTAGGGGGTCAATTCCTGAGGTGGTCAGTCGGCTTTCGGGGCATAGCCTTCGGGTCATGGCAAGAGTCTTTGGATTCCCGAATCCGGTCAACGAGACCTCGGCGCGCATCGTGGCGACCGGCGTCGTGGCGATGGGGGTTCTCTATGTCGCCACCGGATGGGGATGGGTGCTGATTCCGCTCACATACGGGTTCATCGCGAGGGTCCTCACCGGACCGTTCCTCTCACCACTCGGTCGTCTCGCGACGCAGGTGATCACCCCGCGCCTGTCGTTCGAGCACAAGTTTTGCCCGGGACCGCCGAAGCGTTTCGCCCAGGGCATCGGTGCCGCGTTCACGATCACCGCCTCGGTGTTGTTCCTGCTGGGTGCAGAGGGCGCCAGCCGTGTCGTCATCGCCATGCTCGTCGGCGCCGCGGGGCTCGAGGCCTTCGTCGGGTTCTGCCTCGGATGCTGGATGTTCGGCAAGTTGATGAAGACGGGCATCATCCCCGAGTCGGTGTGCGAGGCGTGCAACGACATCAGCCGACGCGTGCCGGCCGCACGCTGACGACGGGCACGAGGCACCGCGCCTCGCGACCCACGATTGCCCCCCACCACAGACCCGCCCCATAGGCGAGGTCGTCGAGGACCCGCAGTGCGATCCAGCGCGGGATTCCCCGCGGGCGGTGGCGCACGAGTCCCGCCACGAGCGGCACGGTGAACGACAGTGCGAGAGCGATCGAGGCGCGCAACGACACTGCCGTGGCGAGCCCGATGATCGGCCACCACGCGCGCCTGATCGCGTGCGCGGTCTGACCGACGCCGCGCACCAGTGCGCGCGATGCGACACGGCTCCGCGCACCGCCGGACAGACCGGTGCGTCCGAGACCGATCACGAACCATGCCCACACCGCGACCGTGAGTGGAATGGCGACCTGCCACCACACGGTGAGACACGACACGGCGACGGCGAGCACCGGCAGACTCCCGCGCCACGGGGCCACGGTCGTGCCGTGGCGTCTGGCGAGTGGTGCGGCGCTCGTGCCGTAGCGGAATCGTTGGACGCAGAACGCACGCATCGTCGGCCGAGGGGAATGCTCGGCGCGAACACTCGGCTCGTAGCGACACACGAGGCCCATCTCGGTTGCTCTCCAGACGAGGTCGACATCCTCACCCCACCGGAGATCCCCATCGAACCCACCCAGGTCGCGCACCGCCCGGGTCGAGGCCACCACCACCGCCGCCGGCACGTACGAGATGCGCGACATCGGCCTCACCCGCGCCCGCACCGGCCCCAGATCGAGCGGCGAGAGCACGGTCTCGTACTCGCCGTTCCGGCCGGCGTGTGCACTCGCCACCCGTGGCGCCACCAGCACGGTGCTCTCGTGGTCGATCAATGACGCGAGCCGGCACAGGGCGGCTGCATCGATGGTCGCATCGGCATCCACGAAGGCCACGAATGGCGTCGTCACCCGTGTGAGCCCGGTGTTGCGCGCCGGACCGGGTCCGTGCGGTCCCTCATGTGGCACGACGTCGGCTCCGGGAATGCGCAGCGGTGGGTCGGAGGAGTCGTCCACGACGATGACTCGCGGGCTCCCCGGATCGCCCGTCAGTCGTGCCACGAGGGCCGCGAGAACACTCGCGCCACCTGCATCGACGCGTGCCGGAATGACGACGGTGAGAAGTGCGGCATCGACGGGTGCACCGGGAACCGGGTGGATCGCACCGCGAGCGAGAAGTCTCTCTGTCAGCGGTTCGTGGCCATGGGGAAGCGGTGCGCCGGCCTCGAGCGCATCGAGGATCGCGGCGCCGGCGTCGGTGACGGTGAACCACACCGGGGGTGACCCCGCGAGCACACCCCGCGGCGCGGTGGCACCGCGCACCCATTCGGCGTCGATCGCGAAGCTGGTCATCGCGCCACCGGTCATCGCGCCACCGGTCATCGAAGAGGCCAGCGCCGGCGTGCCTCGTCGAGACATGCCACCAGTGCCTCGACCCATCGTGCGTGGATGGCCTCGCCGTCGACAGCCGTCGCGCCACGCGGGTCGCCGATGATCCCGTTCGCCGACACCGCAGCGACACCGCCGTCGCGCATGCGCGCCATCAACTCGGCCGGATCACCGGATGCACCGGCATCGGCGCGCGCCAGGTCGACAAGGTCGGGCGCGATGTGCAGCATGACCGAGGTCTCGATCCACCCCGCGTGGAGGTCACCGTTGTGGCCGGGGATGGTCCGCGGCCACCACATCGAGTGCGGCACGTTCTCCTCGTCGAGAACAGCGCGTGCACGCGCGAGCGCGTCACTGTTCCCACCGTGACCGCTCACCAGGACCGTCCCCCGCGCCCACGCCGACGCCGATCGCGCGATCGAGACGAGCATTCCGGCGGTGGCGTCGGTGCCGGCGCTGAGCAGACCCGGGAAGCCCGCGTGCTCGTCGCTCGCCGAGATCGCGATGGTGGGAGCGACGACGAAGTCGTCACCGTCGAGTCCCTCGATCGCTGCATCGACCAGCGATTCTGCGATCAGCGAGTCGGTGTCGTGGGGCAGGTGACTGCCGTGCTGCTCCCACGATCCGATCGGCACCACCACGATCTGTGATCCCGGCACGATCCGAGCCGGCACGGTGCGGCGACCGCGGCGCACGGGCGGAGCCACGGCTCAGGAACCGTGGGAGACGTCGTGCTCGGTGCCGGAGAAGAGACGCTTGAGATTCGAGAGATGACGGATCTCGATCAGCACGCCCAGCCCGACGAGCGACAGCAGCTCCCAAGCGGGGGTGCCCTTCACCGCGAGGGCGACCATCACGAGCGGCACGACCACGATCGAGGCGAGCGAGGCCTTCTTCGAGACCTTCGCCGCGAGCAGCCAGAACACCACCGCTCCGATCATCACCGGGGGATGGAGGGGCAGGAGCACGCCGCCACCGGTGGCGATCCCCTTGCCGCCGTGGAACCTGCGCGTCACGGGGAAGATGTGGCCGAGGATCGCGGCCCCACCGGACACATAGGCCATCGGGCGATTGTCGAAGGCGACCACCGAGGTGAACACCGGGATCGCGCCCTTGGCCGCATCGAGCAGGAACACCACGATGAACCACTTCGTGCCGAGGGCGCGCCCGACATTCGAGGCCCCCGGGTTTCCGGACCCGAACGTGGTGATGTCGATGCCCTTGGACCGCGCCACCATGATCGCGCTCGGCAACGTGCCGAGCAGGTACGACGCGACGACCCCGACGAGGGCGATCACGATGCTCATTGTCCGGCCACCGGGATGCGCGTGCGCGCCGGCTTGGAGTGGTCGGGCGAGGGGCGGGGCGCGAGCGCGACCGGCACCGAGGCGAGCGCACGCTCACCGTCTCCGCCCACGCACTCGGGGTCGGGCCCATCGAGGGGCAGACCGGTGAAGAACTTGGCGGCCATGCATCCGCCCTGGCACGCGTCCCACGCACCGCACGATGCGCACGCACCGGCACTCTGTGGTTCGCGCAACTCGCGGAACAGGTCCGACTCGCGCCACACGCGGGTGAAGCCGCCCTCGTCGAGCACGCTGCCGGCGCGGAAGTCCGAGTGGATCACGAACGGGCACGCGTACACGTCGCCGACCGGGTCGATCAGGCACACCACGCGCCCGGCACCGCACATGTTGAGGCCCGGCAGGGACTCACCGAGGGCGTTGAGATGGAAGAAGGAATCCCCGGTCAGCACGTTCTCGCCGTGGGCGAGGAGCCAGCGGTGGATCTCGCGCTGCTGTTCGTTGGTGGGGTGGAGCTGGTGCCACGTGTCGGCTCCGCGACCGGCGGGTCGCAGGCGCGTGATGCGCAGATGCGCGCCGTAGGAGTCGGCGAGCGCCTTGAACGCATCCAGCTGGGCGACGTTGAGGCGCGTCACCACCACCGAGATCTTGAACGGGCCGAATCCCGCGGCGGCGAGGTTGTCCATCGCGCGCCGCGCGGTGGCGAAGCTCCCCGCGCCGCGCACCGCGTCGTTCGTGGCCTCGTCGGCGCCGTCGATCGAGATCTGGATGTCGAGGTAGTCCATCGCGGCGAGACGTCGCGCGGCGTCGGCGTCGATGAAGGCGCCGTTCGTCGAGAACTTCACCCCCACGCCGTTGTCGACGGCGTGCGAGACGATCTCGAAGAAGTCGCGGCGCACCATCGGCTCGCCGCCACCGATGTTCACGTAGAACACCTGCAGGCGTCTCAGCTCGTCGATGACCGCCTTGGCCTGTGCGGTGTCGAGTTCGCGCGGGTCCCTGCGCCCGCTCGAGGACAGGCAGTGGATGCACTCGAGGTTGCAGGCATACGTGAGTTCCCAGGTGAGGCAGATCGGGGCGTCGAGACCGCCCTTCAACTGCTCGACGAGCGTCTCAGCGGACACGGACGACCTCGGAGGTGCGGAGCGACTCGAGCGCGCTCACGAAACCCGGCCAGCGCTCGGTCGCGACCCCGCGGGCCACGAGCGCATCTCGGACACTGCCGTGGTCACCCAGATCGCGGACCACCGCGACGATGTCGGGGTGGCGCAGGAAGACGAGCCGCCTGTTGCCGTAGTGGTAGGCGAGAGCGCCGAAGGGTTCGGGTCGCAGCGAGACCCGTGGATCGAGTTCGCAGGCCGTGTCGAGCGTGAGCGTCACGGAAGCGGGGCGTGTCTCAGTAGACGCCGCACATGCCGTCGATCGAGATCTCCTCGACGAGCAGCTCCTGTTCGACCAGCGGTGCCCCTTCGACCCGCAGTTCTTGCTCGGCCTGCGCCTGCGAGGGGGCCGCGGCCGTGTCCGTCGGCACGGTGTCGTTCTCCATGGGTTCTGATCGTACTCATCCGGGCCCCCGCCTTTCGGCACGAGCCCCGGTGCTGGATAGTGTTCGGGACGCACCACCGGGTGCCGTCCGTGAAGGGGGTCGTCCATGAAGACGAAAGCCGCCGTCCTGTGGGAACTGAACGCCCCGTGGACCATCGAGGAGATCGATCTCGACCCGCCGGGTCCCGGCGAGGTGCTCGTGCGCATCGCCGCATCGGGCATGTGCCATTCCGACGAGCATCTCGTCACCGGCGATCTTCCCTTCGGGCTCCCGATCATCGGCGGCCACGAGGGTGCCGGTGTCGTCGAGCAGGTTGGCGAGGGTGTCTCGTGGCTCGCACCGGGTGACCATGTCGTGTTCGGGTTCATCCCGTCGTGCGGTCGCTGTCCGTCGTGCTCGACCGGCCACCAGAACTTGTGCGATCTCGGTGCACTCATGGGCATCGGTCGCCAGATCGCAGACGGCACCTCGCGCCACCATGCGCGCGGTCAGGACCTCGGCCTGATGTGCCTGCTCGGCACGTTCGCGCACCACACGGTCGTGCACGAGGCGTCGTGCATCAAGATCGAGAAGGACGTGCCGCTCGACAAGGCGTGCCTCCTCGGTTGCGGTGTCGTGACCGGTTGGGGTTCGGCCGTGTATGCGGCCGACGTCGCACCCGGCGACACGGTGGTAGTGGTCGGTGTCGGCGGCATCGGCGCGAACGCGATCCAGGGAGCCAAGCTCGCCGGAGCCAAGCGCATCATCGCGATCGACCCGGTCGAGTTCAAGCGCGAGAAGGCGATGGAGTTCGGCGCCACGCACACCGCCGCCTCGCTCGAGGAGGCCCTGCCGCTCATCCAGGACATCACCTGGGGACAGATGGCGAACAAGGTCATCATGACGATGGGCGTGGGCGACGGACAGGTGATCGGCCAGGCGATGGCGGTGACCGCCAAGCGCGGTCGCGTCGTGGTGACCAACATCCACCCGGCCTTCGAGATGGGCGGCGCGAACATGAGCCTTCTCGATCTCACGCTGATGGAGAAGCAGCTGGTGGGTTCGCTGTTCGGCTCGGGCAACCCGCGCGCCGACATCCCCAAGCTTCTCGGTCTGTACCGCGAGGGCAGGCTCGACCTCGACGGACTCGTCACCAGGACCTATCCGCTCGAGGGCATCAACGACGGCTACCAGGACATGCGCGACGGCAGGAACATCCGCGGCGTGCTCGTCTACGACTGAGCCGCGACGCCGCACCGCACACACTCGAGACACACACACACGCACACCACGCACAACCGGGGAGAAGAACCATGAAGAGCCGTGCCGCAGTCCTCTACGGGATGAACCAGGACTGGAAGGTCGAGGAGATCGAGGTCGACCCGCCGAAGGCCGGTGAGGTGCTCGTGCACTGGAAGGTCGCGGGGATGTGCCACTCCGACGAGCACTTCGTCACCGGCGACATGGTGCCGCCGCAGGAACTGCTCGCGATGATGGGCGTCGACGACTTCTTCCCGTTCATCGGCGGCCACGAGGGCGCCGGCGTCGTGATGGAGGTCGGGCCCGGGGTCACCTCGGTGCAGCCCGGCGACCACGTCTCGGCGTCGTTCGTGCCGTCGTGCGGGCGCTGCCGCTACTGCTCGACCGGTCGCCAGAACCTGTGCGACCTCGGCGCGGGCACGCTGACCGGCGGCATGATCACCGACGGCACGCACCGCCACCACGTGCAGGATGGTCGCGCGGTCAAGATGATGGCCAAGCTCGGGACGTTCTCCGAGTACGCCACCGTGGCCGAGGCCTCGTTGATCAAGGTCGAGAAGGACCTCCCGCTCGAGTGCGTGGCACTCGTGTCGTGCGGTGTGGCCACCGGATGGGGTTCGGCGACGAACCGCGCCGACACACAGCCCGGCGACACCGTGGTGGTCGTGGGGATCGGCGGCATCGGCATCAACGCGGTGCAGGGTGCGCGCATGGCCGGCGCCAAGCGGGTGATCGCGGTCGACCCGGTCGAGTTCAAGCGCGAGAAGGCGATGGAACTCGGTGCGACCCACACCTATGCCTCGATGGCCGAGGCGATCCCGGCGGTGATGGAGCTGACATGGGGCCAGATGGCCGATCGCGTGATCATGACCCCCGGTGTCCTCCACGGCGAGATGATGGCCGAGGGCATGTCGCTCGTCGGCAAGGGCGGCACATGCGTGGTGACGGCCATCTCGCCGATGACGAGCACCGAGGCGAGCATCAACCTGTTCCAGTTGGCGATGTGGAACAAGGAGGTCAAGGGCACGATCTTCGGCAGCCTGAACCCCCGCGCCGACATCCCCCGGCTGCTCGACATGTACCGCGTGGGCGACCTGAAGCTCGACGAGTTGATCACGCGGCGCTACAGCCTCAACCAGATCAACGAGGGCTACCAGGCGATGCGCGACGGCACCAACATCCGCGGCGTCATCGTCTACGACTGACCGCGGCACGCACACGATGACCGACGTCGCGGCACTCCGGACCTCGCTCGCCGCCGACGTGGTCGGTCGGCGGCGCGAGATGGAACTGGTTCTCGCCGCCCTCGCGGCCGACCGTCACGTCCTGCTCGAGGGCCCGCCCGGCACCGGCAAGTCGACGCTGCTGCGCGCGGTGGCGCGCGGGCTCGGCATCGGGTTCGAGTTCGTCGAGGGCAACGCCGAGCTCACACCGGCGCGACTCGTCGGGCACTTCGATCCCGCGCGCGTGCTCGTCGAAGGGTACGACCCGAGCGTGTTCGTGGATGGCCCGCTCGTCACCGCGATGCGCGAGGGTCGCCTGCTCTACGTGGAGGAGATCAACCGCATCCCCGAGGAGACGCTGAACGTGCTCATCACCGTGATGAGCGAGGGCGAGCTGCACGTGCCGCGACTCGGCGCGGTGACGGCCGACCCCGGGTTCCGGCTCGTGGCCGCGATGAACCCCTTCGATGCCGTCGGCACCGCCCGTATCTCCGGTGCGGTCTACGACCGCGTGTGCCGTGTCTCGATGGGGTACCAGCCCGCCGAGGAGGAGGCCGAGATCGTCGTGCGCGAGTCACGGGATTCCGGTCTCGATGCCGGGTTCATCGACCGTGCCGTCGAGATGGTGCGCCGCACACGCAACCACCCCGACCTGCGTGTCGGGTCTTCGGTGCGCGGTGCAGTCGACTTCGCAAAGGTCGTGTCCTCCCTCGCGCGACTGCGCGCCGTCACGCCCGCCGATCCGAGCACCGGACTCGACGCCGCACTGGTGGCGCTGTCGGGCCGGGTGCGGGTGCGCGAGGGGAGCGTGCGCGGCGCCGAGGAGATCATCAGCGAGATCTGGCAGGACGTGTTCGGTCGCACCGCCGGGGGTGACGGCGAGGGAAAAGGTGGAGCCCCGACGCGGGGCACCAACTCCCACTGACCAAGGAGGGCACCGAGGCCGACCAGGCCGTCGCCGAGGCCGGGAAGCGCACGATGTCGCGCCGCGACCTGTCGCGTCACGAGAACTTCGAGAACATCTCGCCCGAGGTGGGAGAGCTCGACGAGGCCGCCGTCGACGACTCGATGCGCGAGAACCCCGACGAGATGCTCGGAGTGCTCGCCGACCTCACCGGCGCCACCGATCCCGCGCTCCGCGAGTTGGCGCGCAAGCTGGCCGGTCGTCTGATGCTCGATGTCGGCAATCGCGGCCGCACCCGGCCGCGCGGGGTCGGCAAGTTGGTCGAGCAGGCCTACCGACCCGATGCCGGTGACATCGACATCGACGCGAGCCTCGATGCGCTGGCGGAGTCGCGGCGCAACATCGCGCCGGACCCGGAGCGGTTGCGCGTGCGAGGGTGGCGCAAGCCCGGCACGGCGCTGTGTCTTCTCATCGACCGCAGCGGATCGATGGGTGGTGAACCGCTCGCCACGTCGGCGGTGGCCGTGGCGGCGATCGCCGGCCGCGCGCCGGAGGACTGGAGTGTCGTCGCCTTCGGCAAGGACGTGATCATCACAAAGAGCCAGGATGTCCCGAAGTCACCCGAGCGGGTGATCGAGGACGTGCTCACACTGCGCGGGTTCGGCACCACCGATCTGGCCGGCGCGCTGATCGCCGCCCAAGCACAGCTCGCCCGGTCGCGTGCGGGTCGGCGGATCGCGGTGTTGTTGAGCGATTGTCGCGCCACGGTCGAGGGTGACCCGGTTGCCGCCGCCGCGGGCCTCGATGAACTGGTGGTGGTGGCACCGAGTGATGACTGCGACGAGGCCCGCGCGTTCGCGGCGCGCGCCGGCGCCCGGTTGGCGCTCGTGGACGGCCCGATGTCGATCCCGTCGGCACTCGCCGAGGCGCTCGAGGGCGGCTGAGACGTCGTTGGTCCCGGAACCGGGGTGGCCGGGGTCGGTCAGTACGGGCAGGCGGGGTCGTTCGGGGGAACGATGCCGCGCGGATTCTGCTCGATCACGATCGCGGGAATCGTCGTGGTCGTCGCGGGGGTGGTGGTGGGCGGTGTCGCTCCCGAATCGCGCGACCCGACCACACCGAGGATCGCGGCCGCGGCCTCGATGAAGGCCGGCGCCATGGCCCCGGTGCCCGTCGCCGACTCGGTGGGAACCGTCGTCGCGGGTCGTGGCACGGTCGTGGTGGTCGTGGTCCGTGTGGCGAGACTCGCCTCGCCGCGGTAGAGCGTGATGATCTTCTTGGCGGTCTCGGACTCGAGCTCGGGCACGATCACCGCCATTTCGTCGATCATCTGGCCGGTCCCGGGCATGGTGTAGGACCCCATCGTCTCTGCGTCGTAGTTCTTCATCGCCTGGCCGAGTTGCAGGAGCATGAGCGGGGTGATCCGGTCGTCGGTGATCACGTTCTTGAGCGCCGCGTTCATGATGTCGGTGGCGACCTTCGGGTTCGTGCGGGCCTTGTTGAGGGCCTTCTTGGTCATGCGCTTGATGAAGTCCTGCTGACGGTTGATGCGTCCCCAGTCCGACGTCCCGTCGCGGGTCCACTTGCCCGTCTTCGGGTCGTAGAAGTCGTACTTGCGCGAGCGGATGTAGGCGAGGGCGTGGTCGCCCCTCAGGGTCGCGCACGCGCCCGCCTTCAACACCTTGAACCCGGTGCGCTTGTCGCGGGCTTTGAACGGGAAGGGCACGCGCACGCCGCCGACGGCATCGACGACGTCCTTGAACGTGCAGAAGTCGATGTTCACGTAGTGGTCGATCGGGATGCCGAAGTTCTGCTTGATGGTGCGGATGAGGCGGTTCGGATCCTTCTTGTTGAAGTTCGCGTTGATCCTGTTCTTGCGGGTCGACCCCGCCTGTGTCACCCACAGGTCGCGCGGGAACGACAGGATCGCCGCGGTCCCGTCGCGAGGACTCACGCGGATCACCATGATCGAGTCGCTGCGCTCGCCGAACGCCGATCGATCGCCGAACCCGCCGGCGAAGGGGGAGTCGGGGTCGATGCAGGTGTTGTTGTCGGACCCGGTGATTAGGTAGTTCTTGGCCGACAGGTCACCCTCGGGAAGATCGAGATTCCCGTCACCCGACGGAGAATCGATCGTGACCACCTGGCGCGACCCGAGTTTCCAGTTCGCGTACAACAGACCCGAGCCCGCCGCGATCGTGACGACCGCGAGCACGACGTTGAAGACCATGAACGCTCGCGCCCGACCGGACCGTCGCCGTGCCGTCGCCGCGACACCGACGGACCCCGCAGGTGCAGGGTCGTTCGGTTCGGGCGCGGTGGGGGTGTCCATGGGCGTGCTCCACGGTACTTGCGGGTGTGCGATGGTCCCCGTCGTGCGGGCCCAGCATCAGTCCCACTGAGTGGGCACGGGATCAGTCCCGTCAGGCGGGTTCGACAGTGGCGACGACCGTGATCTCGCCGTCGGCGACGACCGTCTCGCGGGCGATCACCGAGCCCGCATCGGCGATGTCGCTCCATGCGGCCTCGATCCGCTCGATCGCACCCGCCGGGGCGCTGATGCGGGCCAGGCTCACCTTGGCCTTCTGGCCGACCTTTGCCTCGGTCTTTGCGCGTCGGATGCCGGCGATGGTCGCCGAGACGGCCTCGAGCAACTCCTCGTCGGGTGGGCCGGAGAGTCCGGCGATCGCATCGTCGGCGACCGGCCAGGCCGCGCGGTGCACCGACCCCTCCTGCCACCATCGCCAGACCTCCTCGGACACGAAGGGAATGAGCGGTGCGAAGAGTCGCTGGAGAATCGAGAGTGCGCGTCGCAACGCCGCGCGAGCCGACACTGCCCGGTCGTCGCCGTGGATCGCATACGCACGACCCTTCACCAGTTCCAGGTAGTCGTCGCAGAACCACCAGAAGAATGCCTCGGTGCGCTCGAGTGCGCGTGCGTAGTCGAAGTTCTCGAACGCGACGGTGGCCTCGTCGACGACACCGGCGAGTCGGTGGAGCATCGCCGCATCGAGTGGCTCGACCGGCACTGCGCCGGTCTCGACGTCGCCGAACGAGAGCGCGAACTTCGATGCATTCAGCAGTTTGTTGGCGAGCTTGCGTCCGACGGCCATCTGGTCCTTCGAGAACGCGGTGTCGACACCGGGTCGGGCGCCGGCCGCCCAGTAGCGCACCGCGTCCGACCCGAACTCCTCGAACAGATCGATCGGGGTCACCACGTTGCCCTTCGACTTCGACATCTTCTTGCGGTCCGGATCGAGGATCCAGCCCGACAGCGCGGCCACGCGCCACGGTGCAGTGCCGTGCTCGAAGTGCGAGCGCACCATCGTGGAGAAGAGCCACGTGCGGATGATGTCGTGGCCCTGCGGCCGCAGGTCGAAGGGGTAGACGCGGCCGAAGAGATCGGCATCGTCCTCCCACTTGGCGGCGATCTGGGGTGTGAGCGAGGAGGTTGCCCAGGTGTCCATAACGTCGGGGTCGCCGACGAATCCACCGGGAACCCCGCGCTGGGACTCGTCCCAGCCCTCGGGGCAGTCGGTCGAGGGATCGATCGGCAGGCGCGACTCGTCGGGCACGAGCGGGGAGTCGTGGTCGACCTCGCCATCGGCGCGCACGGTGTACCAGACGGGGACGGGCACTCCGAACCAGCGCTGGCGACTGATCAACCAGTCGCCGTTCAGTCCCTCGACCCAGTTCGCGTAGCGGTGGCGCATGTGGTCGGGCTGCCAGTCGAGTGACGCACCGCGCGCCAGCAACGCCGTGCGCAGATCGGCATCGCGACCTCCGTTGCGGATGTACCACTGGCGGCTCGTCACGATCTCGAGCGGTCGGTCGCCCTTCTCGTAGAACTTGACCGGGTGCATGATCCTGCGGGGTTCGCCGAGCAACTCGCCGGATGCTCGCATCATCTCCACGATCGCTGTCTGGGCCTGCTTGGCGGTCTTGCCGGCCAGTTGCTCCCACGCGGCGAGTGCGGCATCGCCGGCGATGCCCTCGGGTGCGTCGGCGAGGATGCGACCGTCGCGGCCGATGATCGCCCTGGTGGGCAGTCCCAACTCGCGCCACCAGATGACGTCGGTGAGGTCGCCGAACGTGCAGATCATCGCGATACCGGTTCCCTTGTCGATCTGGGCGAGCGGGTGCGCCACGATCGGCACCTCCACACCGAACAGCGGCGACCGCACGGTCGAGCCGAACAACGGTGCGTACCGGTCGTCGTCGGGATGGGCGACGAGGGCGACGCACGCGGGCACCAACTCGGGCCGCGTTGTGTCGATGAGGACATCGCCCGCACCGTCGGTGCGGTGGAAGGCGAGCGTGTGGTATGCGCCCTCGCGCTCTCTGTCCTCGAGCTCGGCCTGGGCGACGGCGGTGCGGAAGTCGACGTCCCACAGGGTGGGTGCTTCTTGGGTGTAGGCCTCGCCACGGGCGAGGTTGCGCAGGAACGCCCGTTGACTCGCGCGGCGTGACCGCTCGTCGATCGTGGCGTAGAGCAGTGACCAGTCGACGCTGAGTCCGAGCCGGCGGAAGAGATCCTCGAAGACCTTCTCGTCCTCGTGGGTGAGTTCCTCGCACAACTCGATGAAGTTGGGGCGCGACACCGGAACCGCCCGGTGGTCCTTCGGCGGGTCGCCCCGGAACGGCGGAACGAGGGCCGGGTCGTAGGGGACGGAGGGGTCGCACGACACCCCGAAGTAGTTCTGGACCCGCCTCTCGGTGGGCAGCCCGTTGTCGTCCCAGCCCATCGGGTAGAAGACGGACTTGCCGCGCATGCGCCAGAATCGCGCGACGGTGTCGGTGTGGGTGTAGGAGAACACATGGCCCATGTGGAGCGATCCGCTCACGGTGGGCGGGGGCGTGTCGATGGCGAAGACACCGTTGCGCGATGCGGCGCGGTCGAAGGCGTATGTTCCCTCGGCATCCCACGCACCGATCCACCTGTCCTCGATGCCGTCGAGGGATGGCTTGTCGGGGACCGCGGACATAGACCCCAAATCGTAGGCTTGGTCGGGTGCTGAACCTCTACGACACGGCGACCCAGGAGGTCAGACCCCTCGCCCTGAGAGAACCGGGCAAGGTCGGCATCTATCTCTGTGGCCCCACCGTGTACGGCCCGCCGCATCTCGGTCACGGTCGCACCGCGCTCGTCTACGACGTTCTCCGCCGCTACCTCGAGTGGTGCGGTCTCGAGGTGCGCCTCGTGTCGAACATCACCGACATCGACGACAAGATCATCAACCGCGCAAACGACGAGGGTCGACCCTGGCAGGACATCACGCACAAGTGCGAGAACGTCTGGTTCGAGGCCATGGGTCGCCTCGGTGTGCAGCGGCCGACCGATGTGCCGCACGCGACCGACTACGTCGACCAGATGGTCGCGATGATCGCAGAGCTCGTCGCGCGGGAGAGTGCCTATTCCACCGATGACGGCGTCTATCTCTCGGTCGCCGCGGTCGGTGACTACGGCCTCCTCGCGCACCAGAGCCTCGACGACATGCTCTCGGGGGGAGGCGACCGCGAGGTGTTCGGGGCCGGCAACAAGCGGCACCCCGCCGACTTCGCGTTGTGGAAGTTCTCGAAGCCGGGCGAGCCGTCGTGGCCCTCGCCCCATGGCGTGGGCCGTCCCGGGTGGCACAGCGAGTGCGTCGTGATGAGTCTCGAGTTGCTCGGTGACGGGTTCGACCTGCACTGCGGTGGCGCGGACCTGCGCTTCCCGCACCACGAGAACGAGAGGGCCCAGGCCGTCGCGCTCGGGCGCACCTTCGCGCGCCACTGGATGCACAACGGCATGGTCGTCGACCCCGAGGGCGAGAAGATGTCGAAGAGTCTCGGCAACGTGACGAACCTGCTCGATCTCCTCGATCGCTACGACGCGCGCGCCTATCGCATGCTTCTCCTCCAGACCCACTACCGATCACCCGTGCGCGTCGGCACCGAGAATCTCGAGTCGGCCGTGGCCGCATTGGCGGGCCTCGACGCCTTCGCAGCGAGGACGACCGCCCATTCCGGTGGCACGGCCGACGCCGTGATCATAGAGCGTTTCCGTGCTGCGATGGACGACGACTTGGACACCGTGGCCTCGATCGCGCTCGTGTTCGACACGGTGCGCGCCGCGAACACCGCCGCGGATTCCGGTGAGGCCGAGCGCACGGCCGCACTTCGTGCTGCGGTGGCCGAGATGACCGGCGCGCTCGGGCTCGACCTGGTCGAGGGCGACGATGTCGACGACGAGACGCTCGCGAGAGCGGCCGCGCTCGATGCGGCGCGCGCGTCGAAGGACTTCGCCACCGCCGACAAGATCCGCGCCGAGTTGCAGGCGGCCGGCTGGAACGTGGAGACGACAAAGGAAGGGACGCGCGTCAGACGTGGCTGACCGCGACGCGGCGGCCGTTGCTCGTCCTCCCGTGCCGCAGGGTTTCTGGACGATCTGGACCACGGTCGCGCTCGACCTCGTGGGCTTTGGCATCGTGGCACCGATCCTCGGGCGGTACGCCGAGCGGTTCGGTGCCGGTGGTCTCGAGGTGGGGCTCCTCTTCGCGTGTTTCTCCGGGGCGCAGATGGTCTTCGCACCGATCCTCGGGCGCGTGTCCGACAGGGTCGGTCGCAAGCCCGTCATCATCGTGTCGCTCCTCGGCACCGCGATCGGCAGCTTCATCTCCGGTGCAGCCGGTGCCCTGTGGGTGCTCTTCCTCGGTCGCGCTCTCGACGGTGCGTCCGGTGCGAGTGTCGCGGTCGCACAGGGTGCCGTGGCCGACATCGCACCACCCGAGCAACGCGCGCGTCTCCTGGGCCTGCTCGGCGCCGCGTTCGGTCTCGGCTTCATTCTCGGTCCCGTGATCGGCGGTCTCGCCGCGCTCGGCGGTCCGCATGTTCCCTTCTACGTCGCGGGCACCGTCGCTCTCATCAACGCGGTGGCCGCGGCGATCCGTCTGCCCGAGACGAAGAAGATGCGCGACCCCGGTGCGACTCCGTCGCCCCGCCCCGGCCGCTTCGCTCTCCCCACCTCGCCGGTGCTCATGCGATTCGTCGTGATGACCCTGGTGGTGTCGCTCGGATTCTCCGGGTTCGAGGCCACGTTCTCGTTGTTCGGCGAGCGTCGCTTCGGCTTCACCGAGAGCTCCGCCGCGGCGGTGTTCCTCGTGGTCGGTGTGGTTCTCGTCGCGGTGCAGGGGGCGCTCATCGGACCGCTCACCTCCCGGGTGGGCTCGTGGGGACTGCTGCATGCGGGACTGCTCGTCACCGCGACGGGCCTCGTGGTGCTCTCGGTGAGCGGGGTGGTGCCGGTGCTCGTGGTCTCGGTCCTGCTCATCGCGTTCGGTCAGGGGATCGCCGGGCCGTCGGTGTCGTCGTTGGTTGCCGAACTCGTGCCCGAGGACCGCCGCGGTGAGGCACTCGGGTACCAACAGAGCGCGGGGGCGCTGGGCCGGATCATCGGACCCGTGTTCGCAGGGGCGGTCTTCGACGCGGTCGACGAGGGCGCGCCGTACGTGGTGAGCGCCGCATTGTTCGTCGCGGCGTTCTTCGTGGTGCGCGCCGCGCGCCGGCAGGTCAGCCCAGTCGCCTGACGAGCGCCGTCACCGTTGGGGCAGATGGGTTACCCGCGGGTAGTTTAAGGGCATGGCTGAGTTTTCCCTCCATCTCAACGACGACCAGGTCCAGATCAAGGACTGGATCCACGAGTTCGCCAAGGACGTGATGCGTCCCGCCGCGCAGGAATGGGACGATCGTGAGGAGTTCCCGTGGCCGGTCGTGCAGGAAGCCGCGAAGATCGGTCTGTACGGCATCGAGTTCATGATGAACGCGATGGGCGATGCGAGCGGTCTCACCCTGCCCGTCGCCATCGAGGAGATCTTCTGGGGCGATGCCGGTCTCGGCATGGCAATCATGGGCTCGGGGCTCGCTGCCGCCGGCATCAGCGGCAACGGCACACCGGAACAGATGATGGAGTGGGTTCCCCAGTGCTACGGCACCGCCGATGACGTGAAGCTCGGTGCGTTCTGCGTGAGCGAACCCGACGCCGGCTCCGACGTGTCGTCGCTGCGCACGCGTGCCGTGTACGACGAGGCAACCGACGAGTGGGTGCTGAACGGCACGAAGGCCTGGATCACGAACGGCGGCATCGCGAACGTGCACGTGGTGGTGGCCGCAGTCGACCCCGCACTGAAGGGCCGCGGCCAGGCATCATTCGTTGTTCCTCCGGGCACGAAAGGTCTCTCGCAGGGCCAGAAGTACGCAAAGCACGGCATCAAGGCCAGTCACACCGCCGAGGTCGTGCTGGATGATGTGCGCATCCCCGGGCGGTGCCTGCTGGGCGGCAAGGAGAAGCTCGACGCGAAGTTGGCGCGCGCCCGCGAGGCGGGTCGCACCGGTGAGGCACAGCCCGCGATGAAGACATTCGAGGCGACCCGGCCGGCCGTGGGCGCACAGGCGCTCGGCATCGCACGTGCCGCATACGAGATCGCGCTCGACTACTCGAAGGAGCGCGTTGCGTTCGGCAAGCCGATCATCATGAACCAGGCAATCGCGTTCAAACTGGCCAACATGGCAACCCAGATCGACGCGGCACGTCTGCTCATCTGGCGTGCGGCGTGGCTCGCGCGCAACGGCGGGTTCAAGAACGCCGAGGGTTCGATGAGCAAGTACTACGCATCCGAGATGGCCGTGAAGGTGACCGAAGAGGCGATCCAGATCCTCGGCGGATACGGCTATACGCGCGAGTACCACGTGGAGCGCATGCACCGCGACGCGAAGATCCACACGATCTTCGAGGGCACGAGCGAGATCCAGCAGCTGGTGATCGCCCGCGCCATCTCCGGCCTGCGCGTGGAGTAGCCGACCGGGTCCGGCACCCGGGCCGGGCATGTTCACCTAGTCTCCGTTCGATTGGGAGGCCGGCCACGCGCGCAATCGATGCGCTCGGCCTTCTGACCATCGCGGCGTACGGCTCGTGGTTCTACGGGTTCGGCGTGCTGGTGCAGGACATCTCGGACGACCTCGGCATCGGGGTCGGGGTGCTGGGCGCCGTGTACGGGGTGACCACCCTGGTGGGTGGCATCGGTGCGGTCGGTGTGGGCCGTGTGCTCGACAGACGCGGCCCGCGGGTGATCCTCGCCGTGGTCGGACCGGCAGCGGCGGTTGTCTACGCGCTCTGCACCGTCACCACGGGGCGGTTCCTCTTCTGTGCGGTGTTCGCGCTTGCAGGTGGTGCGATCTCGGCGACCGGTTTCTATTCGTTCACCCATCCGATGGCCATGGCGGTACGAACTGATGACACGGTGCGCGCCGTCACCCGGCTCACCATCTGGGGAGCATTCGCCTCACCGTTGATGATTCCCCTCACCGAGGTCATGCGTGATGCA
>JBJTCB010000035.1:0-15034 GCA_046091605.1 Actinomycetota bacterium
ATCTCGGAGTTGTGGTTGACGCCCTGGGCGCCGATCTCGGCGGCCACCCGCGACATGATCGACTCCGCCACGGCCATGTCGGCCTTGGGGACGGTGAAGGAGATGTCGGTGAGACCATCCTTCGACGTGTTCTGCACGATCCGCGTGTCGGTTGTCGTGTCGTCGCGCGACATGGAGTCGGCCGTGCGGTCGCTCCACTCGGCCTTCGGCCTCGACTCGGGCACCGCGTACTCGGCGCCGCTTCCCGAGCGCAAATAGACCGGGGTAGATCCCCGCGGAACCGCGCGCCTGCCATACTCGGAAGTGATGGCCACCCGCCGACGGCAACTCATCCCATGGAAGGCGGCCGGCACGCGCACCGAGATGCGCATGAACGCCGACGAGGTGGTGCGCGAGACCGGATGGGTCTTCAACAACCAGACCGGTGGATCTCTCACCCTGCAGGAATTCGTCGAGACGGGTGACGCCGAGGTCTCGATCTACCTCGATCGACTCGGCTGGAACGATCTCCCCGCATCGGCGTCGATCCTCGAGATCGGCTCCGGGATCGGCCGCATGACGGCGGCCCTCACGAGACGCTTCGACCTGATCACCGCCGCCGACGTCGACGCCGCGTTCCTCGAGCGGTGCCGCGAGACGGTCGCGCGCCACGGACGCGCGGCGGCCCTGCGGACCTCCCACATCGTCGACGGCCACTCGATCGATCTCCCGGATTCCTCGGTCGACGCGGTGTTCTCCTACATCACGTTGCAGCACTGCCGCGCGAGCGACGCGGTCGGACTCACGCGAGAGTCCTTCCGCACTGTGCGACCCGGCGGCAGGGTGGCACTCAACTACCGCACCTGGGTTCCGGCCGATGTCGCACTCGTGCCCGCCGGTGCCGTGATGCGGTTCCTGTGGAACCTCCCCGTCGTGGGTGCGCGTCTGTCGACGTGGCGGTGGTCGACGCGGCTCGGGTGGCAGGCGAACCGGCTCGATCCGCGGCGCATCCTCGCCGTCCTCGAGGCCGCCAACATCGACGTGACCGAGATCGCGATCCTGCATCATCCGGGCCGACCCCTGCGCGAGGCGGTGTTCCGCGACGAGGTGGTCCCGCAGCGTGATCTCGATGTGGCCAACCAAAGTCATTGGTGGCTGCTCGCACGCTGCCGTTAGCCTCGCCTCCCATGCGCGTCGGAGTCGTCGGTGCGACCGGACAGGTCGGAAGTGTGATGCGGGCCCTGCTCGCCGAACGGCGGTTCCCCGCTGTTGAGATCCGGTTCTTTGCCTCTGCGCGCTCGGCCGGCTCGAGGCTGCCCTGGATGGGTGGGGAGATCGTGGTCGAGGACGCATCCGCGGCGGACCCCGCGGGTCTCGACATCGCGTTGTTCTCGGCCGGGGCGACCTCGTCGAGGGAACTCGCACCGAAGTTCGCAGCGGCCGGCGCGATCGTGATCGACAACTCGAGCGCGTGGCGAATGGACCCCGAGGTGCCGCTCGTGGTGAGCGAGGTGAACGGGCACCTGGTTCGGTCCGCTCCGAAGGGGATCATCGCGAATCCGAACTGCACGACCATGGCTGCGATGCCGGTGCTCAAACCCCTCCACGACGAGGCCGGACTCGTGCGCATGGTCGCGAGCACCTACCAGGCGGTGAGCGGCGGGGGACTCGCCGGTGTCGAGGAACTCGATTCCCAGGTGGCGGCGGTCCACGATGGTGTGGCCGGTCTGACCTTCGATGGTGATGCCGTCGCGATGCCGGCGCCACGCACGTTCGCACGCCCCATCGCATTCAACGTGCTGCCGTTCGCCGGTTCGCTCGTCGAGGATGGTGCGGGAGAGACCGACGAGGAGAAGAAGCTCCGCAACGAGAGCCGCAAGATCCTCGACATCCCCGGCCTGCTGGTGTCGGGCACGTGCGTGCGCGTCCCCGTCTTCACGGGACACTCGCTCGCACTCAACCTCGAGTTCGAGCGTCCCATCTCGGCACAACGTGCGACCGAGATCCTGTCGCGCTCAAACGGGGTCGAACTCTCCGAGATTCCCACTCCGCTGCAGGCTGCGGGTCGCGATCCGGCCTACGTCGGCCGGATCCGCAACGACCAGTCGGTGGAGGGTGGTCGCGGCCTCGCGTTGTTCGTCTCGAACGACAATCTGAGGAAGGGTGCCGCGCTCAACGCGGTGCAGATCGCGGAACTTCTCGTCTGAGCGACGGCACGATCCGGCCTGACCGGATCGCATCAACGACCCGGTTCTCGTCGAATGGTCGGGGTGACAGGATTTGAACCTGCGGCCTCTTCGTCCCGAACGAAGCGCGCTACCAAGCTGCGCCACACCCCGCGGTGCTGTCGGTGGCTACACCGACGTGCCGAGGCTATCCGTCGATTCCGGCGCCGACTCTGTCGAGTCCACCGGGGCATCCAATCCCTCGGTGTAGGTCCCGCCCTCGGCGATCACCCTGACCGCCTTGCGGAGACGCAGTGCATCGAGGGGCTTGACGATCCACCCGTCGGCCCCGCTGCGCCGGGCGAGGTGGATGTCGGCCGCACGATCGAGGAGCATCAGCACCTTCACATGGGGAAGAGCTCCGCTCGAGTGGTCCAGGCGCAGGTCCATGGTGACTGCCATGCCACCCATCGTGCCGATCTGGAGATCGAGGATCGCGATGTCGGGTGTGCGCTCTGCGACGCGCGATGCGACGCGGCGTCCGTCGCTGACGACCTCGAACGACGTTCCCGACGAACCGAGCGCGGCGGTCACTTCGTCGAGCACCCACTGGGCATCTGTCGCAACGAGAATGTGCACGCCACGACTCTATCCGCGCGGTCCCGGTGCCGAAAGCCGTCGCGACGCTGACGTCTCAGTGAGTGAGGAGATCGGCCAACGTCGCGATGGAGTCGAGGTCGTGGATGTCAACGGCCATCTCTGCGGCCGTGGCGACCGAGATCGACGGGTGCGCGCGGCGTGCGCGCTCGAGGAACATCCCGGTCCGGTCGCGTGCACCCTCGGCATCCGCGGTGAGATCGGCGAGGAGCCGGTGCACGACGGCGGTGTCGCCGGTGGATGATGCCGCGATCCTGTGTGCCTCGGCCGAGGTGACATCGCCGAAGACGGGTGGCATGCGGTTCAGCACGACCGTGCGCAGGTCGATGTCGAGTCTGCGCAACTCATCGACGAAGTGTCCGGCCTCGCCCAGTGCATCGGCCGAGGGTCCCGACACCACGACGAAGGCCGTGTCGTCCCCTCGAAGTGCCGCGGCGACGGCGAGGGCGCGACGCGAGAATTCCGACTCCATCCCGTCGAAGGCGCGCAGGAATGCGACGGCGCCCGACAGTGCATCCGAGCCGACGATTCCAGAGATGATGCGCAGCACCGGCTGCATCGCGGTCCCCGCGAGACGCAGACCTCCTCGGCCCGGCGCGACGAGGAGTCGCACGATCGGGTGCTTGAGGAAGCGGGCGAGTCGCTCTGGCGACTCGAGGAAGTCGAGCGCGTTCCGCGACGGTGGCGTGTCGACGACCACCACGTCGAATCGTGGATCAGCGGACAACTCGAACAGGCGCTCGGCCGCCATGTAGTCGCGCGTTCCCGAGATCGACTGCGAGAGGCTCTTGTAGAACGAGTTGTCCAGGACCTCGGCGGCCCGATCGGGGGTGGTCGCGGTGTCGCGCACGAGTCCGTCGAAGGTCTCACGGACATCGAGCATCGAGATCCATATCTCTCCGGTGACATCGAGTGGAACCCTCACTGGTTCGTTCCCGATCGTGTCGCTCACGCCGATCGCATCCGTGAGTCGGCGTGCCGGGTCGATCGTGAGGACCACGGCCCTGCGACCCTGTCGCGCCGCCACGAGTCCCATCGCGGCTGCGACCGATGTCTTGCCGACCCCGCCCGTTCCGCAGGCCACGATGATGCGCGCAGTCGCGCACACGTCGCCGAGCGTCGTCATCGCTGCGCGGCCCCGTTCTGTCATCGCGATGCTCCCCCGGAGAACGACTCGAGCGCCGTGGCCACATCGACCGCGAGCGCCTCGACCAGGTCGGGCCCGGAGAGTCGGTGTCGACGCAGGAGGAGTCGTCCGGTGTCGAGGGAGCGCTCGAGGAGCGACACGGCGTCTGCCTGGGCCCGGGACCTCGACTCGGCCCATTCCCACGCACGACGAAGTTGATCCTCGAGGAGCGTTGCATCCACTGGCGGTGGTCGTTCATCGACCATGTTGACCACCACCGGTCCGAGCGCGAGGCCGAGAGTCCCGGTGAACTCGCGCGCGACATCGAGGGCCTCTTGCACCGGTGTCATCGCCGGGGTTGCGACGAGCATCGTGCGGCACCGTGAGGCATCGGCCATCATCGCGAGCACGTCGTCTGCCTGTTGGCCGATCGGTCCACCGGGCACCGCCCGACGCAGCACCCCGGGTGCGCGCAACAGATCGATCGCATGGCCCGATGCCGGTCCGTCCACCACGATGAGATCGGCGCGGAGGTCCCGTTCGAGCGACTTGATCTTCCCGAGCACGAGGAGGTCGTCGATTCCGGGTGCGGTCTGGGCCACGAGCTCAACGAGACCCGAGGTGGCGAGTCGTCTCGTGAGTCGACCCAGACCGTGCGACGACAGATAGTCGGCGAGGGCACGGCCGGGGCTCACCGACATCGTCTCGAGTCGTTCGTGCGGCGGAGGCACGACGCCGGGTGGGTCAAGTGTCACCAACAGAGAAGTCATCCCCTGGTGCGCCGCCGTCAACGCGAGAGAGGCAGCAACGGCGGACTTTCCGACGCCGCCCTTGCCGGCCACGATCAGGATCCGAGAGGAGGTGAGGAATTGGCGGACGTCCATGGATCCCCCAAACTTGGGGGGTGACTCGAAGGGTAGGGGCTGGACGCCGCAAGCGATGGGTACTGGCGTCGATGGCCGTCGCATGTGGTCTCGGCATCCTCGCCGCGGGTGAGGTTCGCGCCGCAGACGGCGCCGATCTCGAACCCGTGGATGTCGTCGAAGTCAGTGGCTTGGTCGATGAGATCGTCGCCGACTCGATCGAGGATGCACTCGTGCGTGCCGAGTCCAATGGTGCACAGGCAGTGATCCTGCAGGTCAACACCAAGGGGGCCGTCGTGGGTCGCGACCGGATGGCGTCGCTGCTCCGCCGGATCCGTGACGCCGAGGTTCCCGTCGCGGTGTGGGTGGGACCGAGCGGTTCGAGGGCTCTCGGTTTGCCCGCCCAGATGATGGCTGTCGCCGACGTCACCGCGATGGCGCCCGGAACCCGGATGGGTCGCACCGGAACCATGCTCGAGGTCGGCGGTGAGCGCGCGAGTTTCGGGTCGGCCGACGATGCGCTGCGCGCGGGGACCTTCGGTTTTCTCGAGGCGCGCGAGAGGGGCGTGCTGAAGTTCTCCACCGATGACCGCGGTGTCCCGGTGCTGCGCAACATGTTGTATGCACTCGATGGTGTCGAGGCGCGCGGCCGCACGCTCGACACCGTCAAGGACGCCCTCGACGACTCGGGTCAAGTGGTGCGCGAGGCGACGACCGTGCGGTTCTTCAAGCTCGGTTTCGTGCCGCGGTTGTTGCACACCGTCTCGAGCCCGGCGAGTGCCCATTTGCTCCTGTCGATCGGTCTCGCCCTGCTGGTCTTCGAGTTCTTCACCGCCGGTATCGGCGTGGCCGGTCTCGTGGGAGCGGGGAGTCTCGTGCTCGGGTCGCTCGGGTCGGCCGCGCTCTCCACCAACGGGTTGGGCACGGCTCTGTTGCTCCTGGCGATGGTCGCCTTCGCCGTCGATGTCCAGGTGGGGATTCCCCGGTTCTGGACGGGCGCCGGGATGGCGATGTACACGGTGTCGTCGTTCATCTTGTTCCGACCAGTCGACGGTCTGTCGATGCGGCCGAGTTGGTTGACGCTCGCGGTGGGGATCGTGGGAATCGCGCTCACCTTCGTCGTCGGCATGCCCTCGATGGTGCGCACCCGCTTCGGCACACCCACGATCGGTCGCGACGGACTCGTCGGTGCGACGGGGACCGCAGTGGGCGCGATCGACCCGGTCGGGGTGGCACTCGTGGACGGCGCCCAGTGGCGTGCCCGCACCAACCGTGCGACGCCGCTGGCCGATCTCGCCGACCTGCGTGTCGTCGCGATCGACGGGGTCACGCTCGAGGTGGAGCCGATCGAGGGTGGCGCCCGCGACTACCGCGAGAAGCGCGAAAAGAGCTGATCGGTGTTCGTGCTGGTGATCACCGCGATCGTGGTGGTGCCACTGGCCGAGTTGTGGGTGATCCTGCGCGTCGGTGAGCAGTTCGGCCTCGTTCCCACGATCGTAAGTCTCGTGGTCGTCTCGGCTCTCGGCACCGCGCTCGTGAAGCGCGAGGGAACGAGGGTCTGGCGCGACTTCACCACGGCGGTCGCACGGGGTGAGGAACCCTCGCGCCAGATCATCCAGGGCGCGTGCCTGCTGGTGGCCGGGGTCTTCCTGTTGTCACCCGGTTTCGTGACCGACATCGCCGGGATCGTGCTCTTGTTGCCGCCGACCCGTGCGGTCGTGGCGTCCGTGGTGTCGCGCAGGGTGCACGGGGGAGTCACGGTGGTGACCTCGACGCGCTCCGGACCTATCGTGGGACGCGGATACATCGGACGCAACGACGACGTGATCGACGTGGTTCCGGTGGAGGGGGAGGATCATCGTGAGCGAGACGACGAGACCGGCACGACCGGCAGCTGACGAACCCTTCGATCCCGAGACCGTGCCCGTCAGGCCGGCAGCCACCGTTCTGCTGGTGCGCGATGCCGACGGCGGAGGCATCGAGGTGTTCATGCTTCGGCGCACATTCTCGGCCGCGTTCGCGAGCGGGATGTTCGTGTTCCCCGGCGGGAAGGTCGACGAGGTCGACGGAATCGCCGAGATCGGCGAGCTCTGCGACGGGCTCACCGATGCAGAGGCGAGCGGTCTGCTCGGGATCCCGACGGGCGGACTCGCGTACTGGGTCGCCGCGGTGAGGGAGTGCTTCGAGGAGGCCGGTGTGCTGCTCGCGCGCTACGCGGGCACCGGCGAGGTGATCCGTTTCGACGACGACGCGGTCGCGGCGCAGTTCCAGGCCGAGCGCGAGAACATCCACGACGGCTCGGTGGCACTGCTCGAGTTGTGCAAGCGGGAGAACCTCCGCATCACCACCGACGAGATCCACTACGTGAGCCACTGGATCACTCCCAAGGGTGAGCGTCGCCGGTTCGACACGCGCTTCTTCGTCGCGCGTGCACCGGGTGCGCAACATGCGCTCCACGACGACGGCGAGACGATCGAGAGCATGTGGATCAGGCCCGAGGATGCGATCCGGCGTTGGAAGGAGGGAGATCTCATGTTGATGCCGCCGACCGCGGCGAACATCGAGTTCCTGCTCCCGCACCACACGGCAGACGAGGTTGTCGTCGCGGCCGCGAAGGTGGGCGTGCCGACGACGATCCTGCCGAAGTTGCGAGTCGACTCCGACGGGCGCGTGACCGGGATCCTGATGCCGGGTCAACCCGGCTACGACGACCTCTAGGCCGCCAGACACCCGGTTCTGGCGTCCGCGGGTCAGGAGCCGCGGCGAACGGTGACGCCGACGGCGTCGGGTTCGGTGCGCGCCGAGCATCCCGACATCTCGGTCGCATCCGGAGTCTCGGCGATGATCAGGGCGGCGATCCGTGCGAACTCGGCCGCGGCCGCGCCCGACCCCGAGAGCACCACCGGCTCGCCCGCGTCGCTGCCCGCAGCGACAGCGGGCTCGATCGGAACCTGACCGAGCAACTCGACACCGATCTCGTCGGCGAGTGCGCGCCCGCCACCCTCGCCGAAGAGTGCGTAGTCCTCGCCGTGTGCACACGTGAAGGTGCTCATGTTCTCGATGACTCCCGCGACGCGCAGGAAACTGCGACGCGCCATGTCGGCGGCGCGGATCGCGACCTTTTGTGCCGAGACCGCTGGCGTCGTCACGATCAACAGATCGGTCCGCGGGAGCATTCGTGCGAGTCCCATCTGCACGTCGCCGGTTCCGGGCGGCATGTCGATCAACAGGAAGTCGAGATGACCCCAGTTGACATCGTTCAGGAACTGCTCGACGGCCTTGGTGATCATCAGCCCGCGCCACATGAGCGCGGTGCCCTCGTCGTCGACGAGCATCCCGGTCGACACGACTTTGAGGACACCGGATCCGATGGTGCGCTCGTTCGGGATGATCATCGGCTTGTCGCGTCCCTCGACGCGCTCGGCCTGGAGCCGGTCGGGCATGTTCAACATGCGGGGGATCGAGAAGCCCCAGATGTCGGCATCGAGGACACCCACGGTCATTCCTTGCGCGGCGAGTGCGGCGGCGAGGTTCACGGTCACCGACGACTTGCCGACCCCACCCTTGCCGCTCGCGACCGCGAGCACGCGCGCACCGACCGGCACCGCGGTGTCGGTCGCGTTCTCGCGCGCGTTCCACCGCGCCCTCGTCATCACCGCCGAGCGCTCCTCGGCCGTCATCTCGCCCCAGTCGATCTTCACCTTTCGCACCCACGGGTGCACCTCGAGCCGGGACCGGATGTCCTTCTGGATCTGGGCGCGCAGGGGGCAGCCACGGATCGTCAGCTTCACGCCGATTGTCACGGTGCCGTCGGCGATCCGGATGTCACCGGCCATGCCGAGATCGACGATGTTGTCGCCCAACTCGGGGTCGATCACGGCCCGCAGGAGTGCGCGCACTTCCTGCTCTGTGGGGGGCGGAACGGGCCGGTCGCTCACGGTGAAAAAGTCTATGGGGTGTGCACTATTGCCGACCGGGGAACTAGCATTATGTGGACCAGCCAGTGAGTTCCAAACCACGGAGGACAGCGATGATCACCCTGACCGATACTGCGGCCAGCAAAGTGGCCCAACTGCTCGAGGCCGAGGGCGCGACCGACATGGCACTGCGCGTCGCGGTGAAGTCGGGCGGTTGCTCGGGCTTCTCCTACGACATGTACTTCGACTCCGATGTCGCCACCGACGACATCACCCTCACCTTCGGTGCGGTGCGCGTGGTCGTCGATCCCGCGTCGGCTCCGATGCTCCAGGGTGCGAGCCTCGACTACAAGGACGGCCTCACCGAGCAGGGTTTCTCGATCTCGAACCCGAACGCGACCCGCTCCTGCGGGTGCGGCAAGTCGTTCAGTTGAACCCGATCACCTGAGTCCCGCGGTCGCGAGTGCGCCGCGGATCTCGTCGGCGTCGAACACCACGTCGAGCCTCGTCGCCACCGTTCCGCGCGCATCCGTCACGAACAGCGCCGGTTCGAACTGCATCTTCAGCGCCGTGATGGCCGGTGCGACCGTGGTGGCTGCCTCATCGGCGTAGATGTCGGCGTGCACGAACACCGCGCGGTCCCCGATGTCGGATGCCACGGCGATGAGCGACTCGAGTGCCGGTGCGCACGTCCCCGACGTGCAATGTGCCGGTGTCCCCACCAGGTAGACGACGGGCACGCCGCGGGCGAGCGCCTCGGTGAGTGTGACCTCGTGGAACGGGCACGGTCCCTCGGCACGGGTGCAGATGGGCGAGACTCCCCGTGGGTTCGAGATCGTCGGGGTGTCGAAGGCCAGGAGCGCACGACCCGGCACCGGCATGGCGACCGTGTCCGGCGCATCGACTTGGAACGACACATCGTTGCCCCGGGACGCGCCCCCCGAATCCTTCGCGGCCGCGTCGAGACGCAACGAGTAGATGCCCGGCGAGTCGATGTCGATCACGACCGGCCAGTACGGAACGGAGAGATCGTCTCCGTGGCGCGTCGCGACGGCGGTGGTCACGATGCCGCCCGTGGATGGGTCGAGGATCGTCACCGCGAGTGAGTCGGGGAAGGTCCGCGTTCCGTCGTTGCCGAGAATTCCGCGTGAGTCGGCGAGTGAGACCGGCAGTCTCACCTGACCGGGCACGAGACCTTTCGGTGGGAATCGCTTGACGATCTGGAGAGCACCCTCGAGATCGGGGACGATCTCGGTCGGTGATGATCCGCCGCTCGGCTCACCACCGCAGGCCGCGACCACGGCGGAAAAACCGACCGCTGCGCCGACCCCGAGGAACCGACGGCGCGACATCTCGCCGGGAAGTGACATCGCACCAATGGTAGGTGGGTGCCCGTGTGGCGTAGTGTCGTGGGTATGGCAGCACCTGCACATCCCCCGTACACACCGGCGGTCCGCGCCGGCGATTGGATCATCGTGTCCGGCCAGCTCGGCATGAAGGACGGCGCGCTCGTGGCCGGAGGCGTCTCGGCCCAGACGACGCAGGCGATCGAGAATTTGAAGGCACAACTCGCCTCGATGGGGGCTTCGCTGAAGGATGTCTCCAAGACTCTCTGCTTCCTGACCGACATGGACACGTTCGGCACGTTCAACGAGGCCTATGCCAAGGGATTCGGCACGTTCCGTCCCGCGCGCAGCACGATCGGAGTCGCCTCGTTGCCATTCGGTGGCGCCGTGGAGATCGAGGCGTGGGCGTGGAAGCCCGCTGGTCCGGCCGCCAAGAAGGCAGTCGCGAAGAAGTCTCCGGCAAGGAAGCCGGCGGCGAAGAAGTCCGCCAAGAAGACGGTGAAGAAGACCGTGAAGAAGCCCGTCGCACGGAAGAAGAAGTGACGACATGGCCGGTGCAGTTGTTCTCGTTCTCATCCTCCTGGCGTTCCCGATCGTGGTCGGTCTCTCGACTGCGGCGCTCGCCGGCGTGATCGGCCACTTCCTCTGGAAGGATGCCGAGTCCCGCCACGAGGGCAGCGAACTCCTCGACACCAACACATAGGTGTCCCGGGACCACAGTCGTCCCGGACGGGGAGGCCACCCGTGACGCGCATGCATTCGTTCGATCGCCGCTCGAAGCGGTTGAGCTGGAAGGTCCTCGCGTACGCGTTGAACCGGATCCGCATGGATCCACCCCTCGACCAACCGGTCGATGCCTCGATCCTGCGCGCTCGCGCGGGTCGCACCGTCACCGATGACGGCATCGGGGGCTCCGAAGCCCTCCGCATCTGGCGCGAGGTTCTTGCTCCCGCGTGCATCAGTGTCGACCACCCCAGGTTCTTCTCCTATGTTCCTGCTGCTCCGACCGAGGCTGCAGGGTTGTTCGACGTCGCCGTGTCGGCCGCGAACGTCTATGCGGGATCATGGCAAGAGGGTGCCGGCGCGGTGTTCGCCGAGAACGAGGCACTCGCATGGATCGCATCGCTCGCCGGACTTCCGGAGGGCGCCGGTGGCACATTCGTCTCGGGCGGCACGGCGGGGAACCTGTCGGCACTGATCGCTGCCCGATGGGCGTGGCGCGACCGTGCGGGTGGACGGCTCGACAGAACACGGGCCCTGATCGCGTGTTCGGGTGCGGCGCACTCGAGCGTGGCACAAGCGGCCCGTGCCATGGATGCCGATGTCGTGCCCGTTCCCGTCGATGAGCGGGGGCGAATGGACGGCGAAAGCGTGCGGCGCGTCGTGGAGGGTCTCGATCCCACAGAACGCGAACGAATCTGCGCGGTGGTGGCCACGGCTGGTAGCACCAATGCCGGAGTGGTCGACGACCTCTCGGGAATCGGCGATGCCGCCGCAGAGATCGGCGCGTGGTTCCATGTCGACGGCGCGTACGGCGGCGCCGCGCTGTGTGCACCGTCGCGTCGGCACCTGTTCGCCGGTGTGGAATTGGCCGACTCGTTCATCGTCGATCCCCACAAGTGGTTGTTCGCACCGTTCGACTCGTGTGCACTGCTGTACCGGGAGCCGCGCATCGCCCGGGCCGCCCACACGCAACGCGCCGAGTACCTCGATGCGCTCCATGTGCGCGAGGAGTGGAACCCCGCCGACTATGCGCATCATCTCTCGCGGCGCCCGAGGGGTCTGCCCCTGTGGTTCAGCCTCGCAACTCACGGCACCCGCGCCTACACCGAGGCGGTCGAGACCACACTGCGCACCACCGAGGAGGCAGCCCGGATGGTGGCGTCCGCCGGTCACCTCAGGTTGGTGATGGAGCCCGAGTTGAGCGTCGTGCTCCTCGAGCGCATCGGTTGGACGGCCGACGACTACCAGCGCTGGAGCGACGATGCACTCGAGTCGGGGCTGGCGTTCGCGGTGCCTACCTCGTGGAACGGAGTGCCGTGTCTACGGTTGTGCATCGTGAACCCGGAGACGACTCCTGCCGATGTCGCGATGGTGCTGGAGACCCTGTGATGACCGAGCGAGCCGATCTCGTCATCCGGAATGCCGAACTACTCGCCACCGTCGACACCACCCGGCGCGAGATCCGCGGGGGATGGGTGGCGGTCACCGGTGGCCTCGTCTCGGGTGTCGGCGGGCCGGGGGATGCACAACCCGAGGCCGATGAGACCGTCGATGCATCGGGATGCCTGGTGACACCGGGGCTCGTCAACACCCATCATCACCTCTACCAGAACCTCACGCGGGCGTTCCCGCCGATGACGACGAGTCCCTTGTTCGGGTGGTTGAAGACGTTGTATCCGTTGTGGCGCGCACTCGACGAGGAATCCGCGCACGTCTCGGCCTGGGTCGGACTCGCCGAGTTGGCACTGTCGGGTTGCACGACCTCGACCGACCATCTCTATCTGCATCCGCGCGGTGGCGGAGATCTGCTCTCGGCAGAGATCGCCGCGGCGGTGGATCTCGGCATGCGTTTCCATCCGACGCGCGGGTCGATGTCGTTGTCGGAGAAAGATGGTGGTCTGCCACCCGACGATGTGGTGCAGGACGACGACACGATCCTCGCCGAGTCCGAGGTCGCGGTCGCCCGCCACCACGACAGGAGCCACGGCGCGATGGTGCGTGTCGCGCTCGCCCCGTGTTCACCGTTCAGCGTCACGCGCGATCTGATGGTGAGATCGGCCGAGCTCGCCGAGAAGCTGGACGTGCGGCTCCACACCCATTTCGCGGAGAATGCCGAGGACGACGACTTCTCCCTCGCGATGTTCGGGTGCCGGCCGTTCGAGTACCTGCGAGATGTCGGCTGGTTGTCTGATCGCACCTGGGTCGCCCACTGCGTGATGCCGAACGACATCGAGATTGCCGAGCTCGGTCGTGCCGGGATCGGTGCGGCACATTGCCCATCGTCGAACCTGATCCTGGCCTCGGGGATCGCGCCCGTCACCGCGTTGCGCCGCGCGGGAGTGCACGTGGGACTGGGTGTCGACGGCTCATCGAGCGCCGACAGCGCGTCGCTGTGGCTCGAGGCTCGACAGGCCATGTTGCTCGCCAAGTTGCGCGATGGTGCCGCGGCGGCCGATGCACGCATGGCGCTCGAGATGGCAACGATCGGTGGGGCGGGGTGCCTCGGCCGTGTCGGAGAGATCGGTTCCATCCAGATCGGTGCCGTGGGTGATGTCGCGGTGTGGTCACTCGAGGGGCCCCGATTCGCGGGCGCGATCGCCGATCCACTCGAGGCATGGCTGAGGTGCGGGCCGGTCGGTGCGCGCGACACGATCGTGCACGGCCGGTTCGTGGTGCGGGATGGTCGTCTCACGTCCCCGAGGGTCGCCGAGATGCTCACCACTCATCGTCGCCTGGCGGCGCGCATGCAGAAACCCGGCTGAGCCGTTGCTGTCGGCATTCCTCGTCGCCTTCGGCCTGATCTTCGTCGCCGAACTCGGTGACAAGAGCCAGTTGACGGCACTGGCCTTTGCGACCCGGTATCGCGCACTACCCGTGCTGGTCGCGATCACGCTGTCGACCGCGACCATCCATCTGGTGTCGGTTCTCGTGGGCGGGGCTGTCGGTGCGGCGCTGCCCCGCGACGCGATCGCGTTGATCGGTGGCATCGCATTCATCGGATTCGGGTTGTGGACCCTGCGCGGTGATGACGATGGCGAGTCGGAGGGCGAGCGCACCACACTCTCGGGTCGCAGCATCGTCATCTCGGTGGCGACGGTGTTCTTCCTCTCGGAGTTCGGGGACAAGACCATGCTCGCCTCGGTCACGCTCGCGACCGAGAACGGTCTCGTTGGCACGTGGCTCGGGGCGACGGCGGGGATGGTCACCGCCGATGCGATCGCGATCTGGGTCGGCACGTCGATGGGGAGCAGGCTCCCGGAGCGCGGCATTCGCATCGCCTCGGCCGCGGCGTTCTTCGCCTTCGGTGCGTGGATGATCCTCGACGTGATCATCTAGCGTTGAACCGTGCGTTTCTTCGGTGAAGTTCTCGTCACGATGCTCGTGATTCTCGACCCACCGGGGAACGTGCCCATCTTCTTGGCTGTCACGAGTCGCCTCACCGACAAGGAGCGTCACAGGGCTGCGTTCCTGTCGGTCGGAACCGCATTCCTGGTCATCTCGCTCTTTGCGATCGGTGGGCAGACGATCCTGGACTACCTCAAGGTGTCTGTCCCTGCTCTCCAAGGTGCAGGAGGGCTCTTGCTCCTGCTGGTCGCCCTTCAGTTGCTCTACGGGAAGGGTCACGAGGATTCCTACGAGGCCGCATCGCCGGAGCAACGGACATCGGTGGCGATGGTGCCCCTCGGGACCCCGTTGCTGGCGGGCCCGGGAGCGATCGTGGCAACGATCTTGTTCTTCCGCCAGGCCGAGGGCGCAGGGGAGTGGTTCATGGTTCTGTTCGCGATTGCCCTTGCACTGTCGGTGACCCTGATGGCGCTCCGGTTCAGTGGCATCCTCCGGCGGATCGTCCGGCCCGCCGGTGTGGTGCTGTTGGCGAGAGTGGCCGGAATGATCCTGGCTGCGATTGCCGTTCAGATGATCGCGGATTCCGTCACCGCATTCGTGCGGACCGCCTGAGGGATCTCAGCTACCCCAGCGGGATTGACCGAACCTGTAGCCGACCGAGCGCACGGTCTGGATCAGGTTCGCGTGTTCCTCGCCCAGCTTGGCGCGCAGGCGCCGCACGTGCACGTCGACGGTGCGCGCACCGCCGTAGTACTCGTATCCCCACACACGCGACAGCAGCATCTCGCGCGTGAAGACCTTGCCCGGGTTCTGGGCCAGGAACTTGAGCAGTTCGTACTCCATGTAGGTGAGATCGAGCGGCTTGCCGTTGAACGAGGCCTGGTATGTCTCGAGGTTGAGCGCGAGGCCGGAG
>JBJTCB010000036.1:0-10040 GCA_046091605.1 Actinomycetota bacterium
ACCGGAGGCGGAGCCGCTACTGCTTCGGTCGCGCCCGACATCGACGCAACACCTATCAGACCGACGATCATCACAGCTCGAAGTATGAACAAACGCAAATTCTTCACCGTGCGTCGAAATGAATCTTTAGGCATATTGACCCACGCTATATGACCAAAACAAACGATCTAACACGCCTCAGACTAACCGAGCCCGATTCCGAAACGGACACATGGGCCTGAATCGGCCTCCCCATGGAGCCGAGTGTGGGGATTGAACCCACGACCTACCGCTTACAAGGCGGTTGCTCTACCACTGAGCTAACTCGGCGCGACAAGGAGCCTACGCACCGCGCGTGAGGCGCGCACGCGCGACCTCGTATGTGGCGAGTGCGGCGGCCGCCGACACGTTCAGCGACGACACCTGACCGAGCATCGGGATCGACACCACCTCGTCGCATCGCTCGCGCACGAGACGCGACAACCCGGCGCCCTCGGCGCCGAGCACCATGCAGATGCCCTCAGTCGCGAGTGTGGCGATGTCGAACAGCGTCGACTTCCCCTTGTCGTCGAGCCCGACCAGCCAGATGCCCTTGTCGCGCATCGCAGTGATCGCCGCCGGCAGACCCGAGACCAGCGCCATGGGGACGTGCTCCACGGCGCCGGCGGAGGCCTTGGCGACGGTCGGTGTCACGTGCACCGCGCGGTGTCTCGGCAGGACCACCCCGGTCACGCCCGCACCGTCGCAGCACCGCAGCAACGCACCGAGATTCCCCGGGTCGGTCACGCCATCGACGGCCACGAGGAACGGCGCGACGCCGTTCGAGGGCTTCAACATGTCGGCAAACGGGGCCTCCGGGATCGGGGCCGCGAAGGCGATGATGCCCTGGGGTGCCTCGCTGCGCGCCTTCTCCTCGAGTCGCTTGCGGGCGACCTCCATGATCTGCACTCGTGCGGCGTGGGCGAGTTGCTCGATGTCCTCGATGATCGGGGCCGAGTCGATGTCGTTGGCCATCCAGATCTCGCGCACCTTGCGACGCTGAGCGATCAACAACTCGCGCACGGCCTGGCGACCCTCGACCTGCTCGCCACCGAGTCCCTTGTCCTGCGGAGCCTTGCCGCGCTTCGGGGCGGCGTTGCGCGGACCACCGCTGCGACCGCGCGAAGCGGCACCACCACGCGCACCAGCGCCGCTTCGTGCACCGGCTGCGCCACGCGACAACTCGCGACGGGGTCCCCGTCCGTTGGGTGTGCGCGATGCCATCAGATCTCCCTCGTGATGATTGCCGATGCGAAGCACATGACTCCCTCGCCACGACCGATCGCACCGAGTCCCTCGGCGCGCCGTCCCTTCACGCTCACCGGTGCTCCGGCGGCGGCCGACAACAACTCGACCATCTGATCGCGCGCGGGGGCGATCCTCGGGCTCTCGCACACCACGCTCACGTCGATGTTGCCGATCGACCAGCCCTCCGTGCGCACCTTGGTCGCCACATCGGCCAGGATCGCGAGCGAGTCGGCACCGCGCCATGCGGGATCGGTGTCGGAATAGTGCTGACCAATGTCGCCGAGCCCAGCCGCACCGAGCAGTGCATCAGCGGCCGCGTGTGCGATGGCGTCGGCATCACTGTGTCCTGCGAGGGGCCGCTCGCCCGGAAACTTCACGCCCCCGAGCACGAGCATGCGCCCGGGCGCCTCACCCTCGACGAACTTGTGCACGTCGAAGCCCTGACCAACCCTCACCTGCATCATCGCCTCACACCTCACCGTTCAACAACCGGGCCGCATGCGCGACTGCCCATTCCAAGTCCTCCGGGGTGGTGATCTTGCGGTTCGCGGCTTCGCCGTCGACCACCACCACTTCCCCGCCCGCCTTCTCGACCAGCGTCGCGTCGTCGGTTCCCTCGCCCGCAGCCGCATGCGCACGACGCAGTGCGGCCGCACGGAACGCCTGGGGGGTCTGCACCGCGCGCAATGTCTCGCGCCGCGGGGTGCCCACCACCACGTTCGAGGTGTTCACCTCTTTGATGGTGTCGACCACCGGCACACCCGGGACCGCCCCGTCGGCACCGTCGACAATCGCACCGACCACGCGGTGCCACACCGTCTCGGAGGCGAAGGGTCTGGCGGCGTCGTGGACGCACACGATCGTGGCGTCATCGGGAACGGCGGCGAGCCCGCGCCGCACCGAGTCGCTGCGCGTGGTGCCACCGGCGACTTGCAGCGTCCCGTCCCCGAAGTTTTCTTCACCAATGCGGTCCGCGGGGAGCACCACCACCACACCGAGGCTGTGTCGCCTGGCTTCCTCGACGGCCCAATCGACGATTCTGCGCCCCCCGGCACGGGCGAACTGCTTCGATCCACCGAATCTGAGTCCCGACCCGGCGGCGACCACGATCGACCACACTCTCTCGGTTTGGGACATGCGAGAAGGGTAGTACCGTGACCGTTGATGCAACACGAACAAGTTCTCGCCGAGACCGAAATCTTCGTCGATGCGCCGGTGGATGTTCTCAGCGCCATCGCATCAGCGGGAAAGGTTCGCGACCTCGTCCGCGGTGACGTGCTCTTCGAGTCGGGCGCCGAACCGGACTCGCTCTACGTCGTTCTCTCGGGCCGCATCGCGATCGCGATCGGCAACCGTCCCTTCGACCACCGCGAGAGCGTCATCGCGCTCATGGACGAGGGCGACCTCTTCGGCGAGATGGGCATGCTCGACTCGCGGCCCCGGTCCGCGGGTGCGCGCGCCCTCGAGGCCTCGAGTGTGCTCGAGATCCCCTACACCGCCGTCGTCGATCAGTTGAACACCTCGCACGTGCTGATGTGGAACGTGATCCGCATGCTGTCGAACCGTCTGCGCACCGTCGACCAGGCCCTCGCCGACAGCGTCTTTCTCGATGTGACCGGACGCACGGCCAAGCGACTCATCGATCTCTCCGGCGGCAAGGACGAGTTCACCCTCCCGATCACCCAGGAGGAACTGGCCGGCATGGTGGGTGCCTCGCGCGAGCGCGTGAACAAGGCGATCGCCTCGTTCATCAAGTTGAAGTGGATCGAGCAACACGACCGCACCTACCGGATCCTCGACCGCGGGAGACTGCAGCAGCGCGCGATGTGAGTCGTCGCCCGCGTCAGCGGAGCGCGCTCATCAACCACTCGCGGGTGCGACCGAACGCGTCGGCCGCGTCGTCGGCACGGTGTGCGGGTCGCGACGCATCGTGGGCGAACCCGTGCTCGGCATCGGGATAGACCACCACCCGCGCACCCGTCGAGCGCAACTGGTCCACGTCGGCGCTCGGTGTGTAGTGGTCGCGACCGCCGATGATCGAGAGCACCTGCTCGGGGAACCCCGTCAGCATGATGCGCAGCGGCTCGTCGTGACCCGGCCCGTGCCATGTCTCGGGGAGCGTGATCATCCCGTAGAAGGAGGCGATCCGCGCGAACCGCTCGACCTTGGCCGCCTTGAAGCAGTACATCCCGCCCATGCAGAAACCCATCAACCCGACCGTCGGGGTCCCGAGCACGTCGGCAGCCTGCAGGAGATCGCGCAAGACGTCCTCGTCGCGCAACTCGGGAACCGCCCCGAATCGTGCCTCGACATCGGCGCCGAGATCACGACCGGGGAAGGGCTCCACGGCGCACACCGACATCCCCCATTCGTGCGACAGACGGGCCGCGAGATCATCGAACAACGGTCGCAGCCCGAAGATGTCGGGGGCGATGACGAGTCCCATCGTCGGCGAGGGATGCTCGACGAGTTCTGCGGGGGTGCCCGACGGCAGGGTGATGCGCACAACCGAAGTATTGCCGATGCGGTGAGACGCCCGGTGAGCGCGCGGTGTGAACCGCCGGTGAGTGCCGCACCGCACCGTGCCGGCCATGCACGCACTCCCGCTTCCCCGCCTGTCCGATCCCGACCCCGATGCCGAGCCAGACGATCCGGAGAATTCAGACCATGAGACAGAGACCGGCCCGGACATCGAGCCTGCCGACCAGTTCATCCCGCTCACCGCACCCCTGGTGCGGGCCGATCTCTCCAAGCGCGGACCCATCGGGCGGGTCGTGGCCGAATGGTCGCGCCTGTGCCGGCGGCCCGACGCACTGCGACGGGTCAACACGTGGCATTTCATCGACCCCCCGGTGTCCCATCTCGACGAGGTGCTCGTGCGCGGCGGCTTCGGTGGCGCGGCAACCGACTCGGCCGGTGACCAGGTGCTGTGGCACCTGGCCGACCTCGCCCGCACCGACGAACTCGCGGCCCGCATCGTGTTGCACCGCATTCTCCCGGCGCTCATGTCGATCGCCCGCCGGCGCGGACGCATCCATCCCCAGGGGCCCTATGCCGCGATGGAGGAACTGCTGACGACCGCGTGGTCGGTGATCCGCACCTATCCGAGCGAGCGTCGCCCGCAGAAGGTGGCGGCGAACCTCGTGCGCGACTGCGAGTACCACGCCTTCGTGCGGCCCCAGCGATTGCGCCGCGCCGAGGAGGTCCCATTCGAACAGATGGGTGCCATCGCAGCCACGCCACAGGATCCGGAACCGGCCGACGAACTCGCCGAGGTGCTCACGGATGCACTCGCCGCCGGAGTCAGTGATCGTGACATCGCCCTGCTGCGCGCACTCGCCGACGGCAGATCGAGCACCGAGATCGCACTCGAGCTCGGTGTCTCACCCCGCACCGTGCGCAACTGGCGCCTGCGGGCGATCAAGGCGGTGAGGGACACCCTCGAATGAGTCAGCGATGGAGACGCACGCGCTTCAGGCGCAGGCTGTTCATTACCACGAACACAGACGATGACGCCATCGCCAGCCCCGCCCACATCGGATTCAGGCGGCCCGTTGCGGCCAACGGGATCGCCGCGACGTTGTAGGCGAATGCCCAGAACACGTTCGCCCTGATCGTGCGCAGCGTGGCGCGCGACAGCCGGATCGCATCGGGCACCGAGCGCAGGTCACCGTTCACAATCGTCAGATCACTCGCTTGCATCGCGACATCGGTGCCCCCACCCATCGCGACACCGACATCGGCCTGCGCGAGAGCGGCTGCGTCATTGACCCCGTCGCCGACCATCGCGACCGCATAGCCGCGCTCCTGCAGATCGCGCACGATCCCCACCTTGTCCTCGGGCATGACACCCGCATAGAAATGGTGTTCGTCGGTGTCGATCCCGACGCTCTCGGCCACGGCCCGCGCCGTGGCGGGGTTGTCACCGGTCACCAGGATCGGTGCGAGTCCCATCACCTTCAGCGCAGCGATCGCCTCGGCGCTCGTCGACTTGGGTTGGTCCGACACTGCGAGCACGGCACGGGCCTCCCCGCCCCAGGTCACGAGCACGGCGGTGCGCCCGGCAGTGCGCGCATCGGCGAGAGCCGTGCGCAGGATCCCCGGCACGATCGCGAGGCTCCCGCGCATCATCTCCTCGCGTCCGACCGACACGACCACTCCATCGACACGGCCCGTCGCACCCACGCCGGGCATCGAGGTGAAGTCCCCCACCTCGGCGAGGTGACCCGTCTCGGCCTCAGCGGCCGCCACGATCGCACGCGCGATCGGGTGCTCGCTCGCCTTCTCGACGGCGCCCGCGCGAGCGAGCGCCTCGGCGCGCGTGGTTCCCTGCCCGCACACGACATCGACGAGGGCCATCTTGCCGGTGGTGACGGTGCCCGTCTTGTCGAGCACCACCGTGTCGATGCGACGCGTGCTCTGCAGCACATCGATCCCCTTGATGACGATTCCCATCTGGGCTGCCCGTCCGCTGCCCACCATGAGAGCCGTCGGTGTGGCCAGACCGAGCGCGCACGGGCACGCGATGATCAGCACCGCGACCGCGGCAGTGAACGCCTTCTCGGGATCACCGTTCAGAACGAGCCACCCGACGAATGTGAACGCACTGATCATGAACACCGTCGGCACGAAGATGCTCGACACCTTGTCGGCGACCCGTTGGACCGGTGCGCGGGTGGCTTGTGCGTCGCGCACGAGGCGCGCCATGCGCGCAAACGTCGTCTCGGCGCCGACGCGCGTCGCCCGCACCAGGAGTCGGCCCGTCGTGTTGACAGTCGCGCTCGTGACCGGATCACCCGGTGCCACGTCGACCGGCACGCTCTCGCCGGTGATCATGCTGGTGTCGAGGCTCGAGGTGCCCTCCGCCACGATGCCGTCGACGGCGACCTTCTCGCCGGGTCGCACCACCACGAGATCACCCTCGCGCACGACCGACGCGGGGATCGAGACCTCCTGTCCGTCGCGCAACACGGTGGCGTGACGCGCGCCGAGTGCCAGCAGGCTCCGCAGCGCGTTGCCGGCCGAGTTCTTGGCGCGCATCTCGAGATACCGACCGAGGAGAATGAACACGGTCACCGTGCTGGCGACCTCGAAGTAGACGTGCGTCCCGGTCCCCGTCATCGAGGACATGCCCTCGTGCATGTGGGCATCGACAGCGCCACCCCACACCGTGGCCCAGAGACTCCACGCCCATGCCGCGATGACTCCCACCGAGATGAGGGTGTCCATCGAGCTGGTGCCGTGACGGGCGTTCTTGAGGGCCGCGCGATGGAAGGGCCAGGCCCCCCACGCGGCGACCGGCGCCGAGAGCGCGAGCGCCCACCACTGCCAGTTGTGGAACATCGCGGCCGGCACCATCGAGAGCACCGCGACCGGGACCGCGAGTGCGGCTGATGCGACGAGTCGCGTCCTCGCCGCACGGAGTCGATCCTCGAGGTCGTCGTCGAAGGGTTCGTCGTCGACCACGCGCGCCCCGTATCCCGCACCATCGACGGCACGCACGAGTGTCTCGTGCGTGATCTGGACCGCGTCGTAGGCGACCATGGCGGTCTCTGTCGCGTAGTTCACCGCGGCCTCGACACCGTTGAGATCGTTGAGTGCAGTCTCGATGCGTCGTGCACACGCGGCACAAGTCATCCCGGTGAGGGCGAGTTCCACCTCTTCGATGGCGCGATCGGGGGTCATCGTCATGGCGTGCTACCTGCCACCGAAGTCTGGCGGTCGCTTCTCGAGGAACGCGCTGATTCCCTCCTGCGCCTCGGCCGAGACGGCGGCGTCAGCCATCACCGCGGTCGCGAATGCGTAGGCCTCGTTCTCGGGCATGGCGACCTGCTCGTAGAAGGCCCGCTTGCCGAGACCCTTGGAGAGGCGTGACCCACGCGTTGCGCGGGCGAGCAGATCGTGCACCGCATCGTCGAGTGTGTCGTCGTCGACTGCAGCGTTGATCAGCCCCCACTGCGCCGCGGTCTCGGCGTCGATCGCATCACCGGTCATCGCCATCTCGAGTGCACGCTTCGGCGGCAGGCTGCGCGCAACTGCGACGAGCGGTGTGTGACAAAAGAGACCACCCTTGCCGCCCGGGATGGCGAACGATGCCGACCGTGCCGCCACCGCGAGATCACACGTTGCAACGAGCTGGCACCCGGCCGCGGTCGCGAGTGCGTGCACCCGTGCCACGATCGGCTGGGGAATCCGGTGCATGGTCTGCATCATCTCCGAGCATGTCGCGAACAACTCGTGGGCGGTCTCTCGTGGCGCACCCGCCATCTCGCCGAAGTTGTGCCCTGCAGAGAACACCGGGCCCTCGGCGGCCAGGATCACCCCGGTCGCATCCGAGTCGCCGGCCGCGACGAATGCGGCGGTGAGATCACGCAACACATCGAGCGAGAGCGAGTTCCGCTTCGCCGGGTTGGCGAGAGTGATCGTGACGGTGGCACCCGTCCGTTCGCTTCTCACCTTGTCGCTCATCGGCCGACCTCCCTGACCGAGGCTACGGGATCGCCGGGTCAGCCGGCTTTGACGTAGAAGTCCTGATAGGCCTTGACCTGAGCGCTCCCTGGTGACGTGGCGATCAGGGTGACCAACTGTGCCGACGGCCCGATCGTTGCCGCCCCACCACCTTCACACTTCGCGATGTCGATGGTGAAGGACAGGGTGTTCGCCGAATTGGGAACTGCGTCCTTGGCCGCATCGACGAGGGGCGTGTGGTTCGGTTCCGCCCCCATCGACGCCGTCACAGGCGAATTGCTCAGTGTCGACGACAGTCCCGAATATGCGGAGGCATCACACACCTTGTTCACACCCACATAGAAGCCGTAGCGAAGCCCACCCATGTCGACATACTTCCCTTCGCCCGCCTGTGTGACGCCCGAGCGTTGCGGTCGCCAGAAATTCAAGGTGATCGTCTTGTCTGAACCGAGCACGAAAGGATTGTTCTGTGTGCCGAGTGCACCGACTTGCTGCGGCCCGGTGCTCGGTGGCTGACCGAGGGGAGGAGGTCCACCGACCGCCTTCAACTTGTAGTCGACCGTACTGGTCCGGCCTCCGACGACGACCTCTTTGATCGCGGGCACCGAGGCGAAGTACGGAGCGAGCGAGCCTGCGATGCTCTTCTGGACGGCTCCGGCCTTCGTGAGATTGATGGTGAAGAGGCTTCCCGGCTTCACGTCGGCACTCGGCAGTTGAGGGATGACCTGACGGTTCACGCCCGAATGTGGCGGGGCGCACATCGGGTTCGAGGACGTCATCTCGGGGAGCCCGACCGTGGCATCGCAGTTCGGGCTGCGACCGAACGGGAGGGACAACCCGAAGCCGTCGGACTTCATGTCGGCCCACCTCGTCACGCCACTCGGCTTTCCCGTCGAATCCGGGAGGATTCCACCGCCGAAGAGGGTTGCAGGTGTTCCGGCGGCGCACCAGAGAACTTCCGGCGCACACGACATGTGCACACCGTCCGGCAGTTGGCCGGTCGGGAATTGCATCGAGATCCCGAGCCAGAAGTTGTTGTTCGATTTGAAGACAGCGTCGATCGCGGTTTGCATCTCGATCTCCGTCATGCCTGCATGGAGGTTGATGGTCTTGGAAATGTCGAGAAAGAGGAGTGAGCCGGTGGTGACCGCCTTCGACGGGTTGGAGTCGTCGACCAAGTCGATCTTTCCGTCGTCATCGTCGTCCAGGTCGAGGGTGTTCGGAAGACCGTCCTTGTCGGTGTCCTCCCCGGTGGGCTTGTCACCATCGGCACCTGCTCTGACGCCCCACGTGCGTACCGACCCGCCCGATACCGAACTGGGAAGTCCCATTCGGCCAGCGCCACTCGGTTTGCCCGCAGGCGTGACCTTGATCGACGACTTCGTGGCGATCGCAGCTGTCGCCTTCGCGGCCGCTATCGAATAGCCCGTCTTCATCGCGATCTTCCCGATGTTGCCCGACTTACCCGACAAGAGTGTGTTGCCCGTTCTCTTCTTCTTGTCGACCTTCAGAACAACCGGACCGGCGTAGTCGCCGTTCTGTGAGACAAGATGGAGAGAGGCGCTCGTAGCGTCAGTCTTCGAAAGTTTGATGCTGAATTTGCCACCGGCCACGGCCCGGGAGTTACCCGATCGAGACACGAGGAGGACGGTGTAATTCTTCGGCACTTCACCAGAGACGGTGACCGACGTCGTCGCAACTGCTTGGCCGGCGGTGACAGAGATGCTGCACACCATCGTCACAGCCGCAACCAGGATCCGATTGGTCGTCTGCTTCATCGTCCGCCCCCAATGTTCACCACCGGCATCGACTCGACCTAGCGAACAATACCCAGCTGGAGGAGCACCGGATTCCGTGCGCCCTCTGGGGCTCGAACCCAGGACCCACGGATTAAAAGTCCGCTGCTCTACCAACTGAGCTAAAGGCGCGGGGGCGGAGCCGAACCCGGAGCGAAACTCGCCCGGAGCACCGAACCCACGTGACTTTCAGGCTAGTGCGGAAGTCACGAATTCGTTGCCAAGGGAGCCGTCAGCGGGTCGTACTCGTACACCCAGTCCGTTGCCGTTGCCCATCCGTCCGAGGCGAACATCGCATCGCGAGCCACCTGTTCCTCGCCATCGGGATAGTGGAACACGATGCGGTTGAAGTACGACCCAGACTGGATCCGGGTGGCCCGGTCCGCGCGTGTCGATTCGTACGTTGCGAGAGCCTTGGCAACCGACCCCTGATCCGGTCCGGCACCTTCCAGACAACGCGAGAGGACCGCGGCGTCCTCGATGGCCTGGCACGCACCCTGGGCCATGAAC
>JBJTCB010000037.1:0-33958 GCA_046091605.1 Actinomycetota bacterium
GGTTCCCGCGGACAGAAATTAGTCCTGGCCGGAGGGTTGACGAGTCGTTAAGAGACTCCGTGCCGAGAACTCATTGATGTCCTCCGTCGGGAAAGAACCATCGGCGGTGTCGCGAGTGCAGTGCCGGTCGAGGTGCCGGTCGGGGTAGGGGTGGCCGACATCTCCTCGGGGCGTGAATCGGTCTGTGTGGTCACCTTTGGTGGTCGGGTGATCTGCTGGGGATCCGACGAGATGGGCATTCTCGGCGATGGACCTGCGCTCACCGGCTCGTCGCAGTTGCGCGAGGTCACCGGATACCGCGGTGCCAGGTCGATCGAATTGGGTGCACGCCATGCGTGCTCGGTGGCCTCGACATTCGATGTGTGGTGCTGGGGTGACAACTCATCGTTCCAGAACGGGTCCGGGGGATTCTCGGGCGTCTACTGGGTGCCGACCCGAGCCGTGCGGAATGCCCAGGTCGAGTACCGGCAGGTCGCAGTCGCCGATCAATCGACATGCGCTCTCACGAGCACATCGGAGGTGTGGTGCTGGGGCTTTCAACCCGCAACGGGGATGTTCAATGACGACGGTGTCGTCGAAGTGAGTCCGACACAGGTCCTGGTCGATGGGGGGATCTCATCGTTGCTCGCCGGTCGCGATTACTACTGCGGCACGACCGCCAACAGAGGCCTGTGGTGCTGGGGCGACAACACCCGGTCGCAGATCCCGAGTGGGTCGACCGACCCGGTGATCGATCCGATCTATTTCGCCGACCTGACAGCCACCGACGAGGCGATGGTGGTGGTCACCACGACAACTGTGGCGCCCACGACCACGGTGCCGGCCGGCCCCGCCGGATCGGTTGTACCGCCCACCACCTCTGCACCTGCGGAACAGTCGACGACCACCGTGCCTGCAGCCACGACAGTGGCACCGGGACAGACCGCCTCTGGTGCCCCACCGGTGGTGAAGAGGCCCGTGCCGACACTGAAAGTGGGACGCACGATGCGTTATGTCCAGGTGGGTGCGGTGGTGCGTCTCGCCGCGGGCAAGGGCTCAACCCTGTCTCTCACCGTTGCCAAGTCATCACGCCGCAACTGCACAGTCTCGGGTGGACGCCTGAGGGGACTTCGCGCGGGGGCATGCAAGGTGACAGTGACACTCAAGAACGCCAAGGGCAAGAAGACCGTTCGCACGACAACGATCACTGTCGTCAAGTGATGCTCGGCTGATGTCCATGGTCCGTTGCTCGGGACATGACGGGCGGCGTGATCGGGGGCTGGGGCCTGGCTGACTAACCTCGAGTAGTCGGGAACTCGTGACGCCTCCGGTGCGTCAGAGACCCGGAACGTTCAATCCCGAGGGAGGACACGATGGGTATCCGTCGATTCACGGCAGTACTGGTGCTCGCAGGTCTCGTGGCCGGCTGTGGCGGTGGGGGCGACTCGGCGGAGCGCACCAGGAACGTGGCGCTCGAGGTGGACTCTGCCGCTCTTCCGTTCGCGGCCTCCAACGTGTGGCCGTGGGACATCAAGTGGTCGCCCGAGGCCCAGCGCGCCGTCGCTTACTCGGGCGATGCCTCCTACGAGGGTCTGTTCGTCGGCCAAGCCTCGGTGGTCAAGACATCGGACCCGAACGATGAATCCGTGCCCGCCTCGTTCCCGGTGAGCCAGTTCGGTGCCAAGACGGGCGTCCCCGACGGCAAGGGTGGCTGGTACCTGGGCGGGTCGTATCTGTACATGGACGGTCAGGGGCGCGGGAAGCTGGTGCACGTCCTCGCCGACGGCACCGTCGACAACGCGTTCTTCCTCGACATCACACCGGATCAGACCCGGGGCTACGACTGGAGCGCGGTGAACTGGGTCGCGATGCACCCGAATGGCACCGATGTCCTGGCGGCGATCAGCGGAGCAACCTCGGTGGGGGGCGTGGAGGTCGAGATCCTCTGCAACAGGATCTACGTGATCGACGGCGCGACCGGTGCCCGGAAGGTTGACGCTGAACCGACCGCCGAGCTCGGATGCACGAACATCCACGAGGTCGTCGGGAACCGCTTGTTCATCTCGGGTGGCTACAGCGAGGAGTCGCCACTGGTGGCGAGCGTCGATCTCACGACCGGGCGCACCGACAACTACCTCGACGCTCTGAACGAGCGGTATCCGTACTTCAAGGTTTCGGATTGGGACTACCGGATCGTGTCCGAGATCGAGGTGCGTGGTGACACCTTGTGGGTGTTCGGCAACCTCGACCGCAAGGACCACCGTGTGGCCAAGTTCAGTCTCGCCACCGGTGCGCCGGTCGACTTCGCGGCCGCCCCGGTGGTGTCGAGCGCGTGGGAGCAATGGAACTGGGACTTCGCCGCCACCGATTCGCATGTGCTGGTGCACGTGCGCGAGCGCGACGAGAATGGCGGATATGTGAGCGTCTACCACCTGTTCGACGCCACCACCGGCGCCAAGACCGCGTTCGACCCGCGCATCCCCGCTGTCTCGTGGAACTGGCAGGTCAGGGACGTCACCGTGTGGAACGGCAACTTCCTCCTGACCGGTCAGTTCAACTCGGCCGCGGGCCGACGCGTGCGGGGTCATGTGACCCTCGATCCGCAGGGTCGGGTGGCGGCATCGCAGCTGCCGTATGCGGTCAGTTCGATGAACTTCGACTACATCGATGTGCGCGAGTTCGCCGCGGTCGACCGCTACTTCGTCAACTTCGTCGGCACCAACGCGCTCTATGACCCCGTGCTGACGGGCATGGTGCTCGTGACCGACAAGGACGGTGTTCCCCAGGAGTTCCGCCTCGACGAGGACACCGAGTCACGTGAACTTGGCGGCGTCGGTGTGGTCGGCAGATGGCTCTATGTCTCCTCGTTGTCTCCCTACGTGGAGGGAGCACCGACGTGGGCCGACACCCGGGTGGACCGGTTCGACCTCGTCACCGGGAAGCGCGACGAGAGTTTCCGTGTCGACACGAGCAGGAACTTCGTCTACGACATCTACGGCGACGACAAGAATCTCGCGTTCGTGCAGATGAGATCGGACACATGGACGAACAACGTGAGTCTGCGTTCGGCCGCGGATGGGAGCGAGACCACGACAGTGGAGTTGATCGCCAATGAAGAGGTGATGCAACCAGGTGAGGCGATGGTCGACGCGGGTAGGCTCTTCATCCGGGTCGTGCCCCAACAGGGAGTCAGTGCAGAGATCCTCGCGAGGATCGATCTCGCCACGGGTCAGATCACGTACGTGACGGGTGCATCGAGCTCCGACTACATGTGGACGAGGCCGGTGAAGACCTCGAGGGGTCTGATGATCCCGATGATGGACCGCGTGCAGGTGATCGATCCAGAGACCATGACGGTGACCGGCTCGATTCAGATCGCAGAAGCCACCGAGGTCGCAGAGATCGGCGGACGTCTGATCGTGAATGCCCCGGGCATGAGGGAGGTGAACCCCGAGACGCTCGAGGTGATCGGACCATGGGGTCCGCAGGATTTCACCGTGACCCGCCTCGTGTCCACCGGTGACGGTGCCGTGAGCGGCAGTCCGCAGCCCTGGCGCAGGTCGTCGACCGAGGTTGTCTCGGGCATCTTCGGTCTCACGAGCGACGGCACGATCGCCACCGTGTCCGGCTACAAGAGACTTGGTGAACGCGCCGCAGCCGATTCTTCCGACGTGATTCAGGTGGGCGGCCCGCTGGTTCAGGCACTGCCGATGCCGGTCGGGACACCGCAGGTGGTGCCGAACGCACCGACGCCGAATGTGACCACACAGCGCGAATCTGTCCGCGTCGCGATCATGAACGTGGCGCCCGGGGACCGCTCGGCCACCGTGACCTTCACGCCCGCACCCGAGGTGGACAAGCACACCGTGCGGGTCGTGGGCGGCACGCAGTCGTGCACGTCGTCGACGGGTTCGTGCACGGTCAAGGGGCTCACCGCGGGCACCCAGTACCGGTTCGTCGTGATCCCCGATGGTGACAGTGCCATTGTCTCTGCCGAATCTGTTCCCGTGGCACCGTGGGCCGCGATGAAGAAGGGATCGACGAAGAAGGCTTCCTCGCTGCTGAAGGTGCCCGCCAAGGGCACCGCGAAGTGGAAGGTGACGGGCGCATCGTGCACCCTGAAGGGCAAGAATGTCGTCGCACAGAAGAAGCGGGGCATGTGCACCCTGACTGTGTCGGTGAAGACGAAGTCGGGAACCGTGCGGGCCTCGACCAACGTGTTCGTGTCCTGACCACCTGTCACCTGGTCGGTTCCCGACGCATGGTCGGGGTGCTGTGGGAGACTGAACACCGATGATGAGACGTCGAGAGGCCCTCGTTGCCGTGTCCGGTGTGGTGGCCGCGGTCGTGCTCGCGGGGTGCGGGTCTCCCGCGCCCGACACCGCGACGGTGGTGCCCGAGCCCAAGAGCGCGGTTCAGGTGTCGGCCCAGCGCCGCCACACCTGCGTGCTGACGGCCAACGGCGAAATCGAGTGCTTCGGGCTGAACGAGGCCGGCCGGCTGGGAGATGGCACCGACAAGAACCGTGGCACCCCCTCGAGAGTCGTCTTTCCTGAGGGTGTGCGGATCGCTGCGCTCTCCACGGGGCTCGCAGATCACACCTGCGCGATCGATGCCGAGGCGCACGTGTGGTGCTGGGGTCTGAATGCTTTCGGCCAACTGGGCACGCTCGATCTCGGGAACCGCACCGAGGCCACCCGGGTGCGCGGGCTCGATGTGCAGATCACGGCCGTGGTGACGGCCGAGCAACTCACATGCGCACTCGATGCAACTGGTGCGGTGTGGTGCTGGGGGAACAACAACAACTACACGCTCGGCCAGGTGACCGACCGCGTGGTGGGAGTGAACAAACCCGGTTCGGTGGTGCCGATCCGGGTGCCGGCGCTCGGGCGCGTGACACTGTTGCGCGCGGGCGGGAACCATCTCTGTGCGCTCGAGGACACCGGCACGGTGAAGTGCTGGGGAGACAACAAGTTCGGACAGTTGGGAATCGGGAACGCCGATCAGACGATCGAGCCCCGCGCCACGGTCGACCTCGGCGGCACGGTGGTCGATCTGGCGCTCGGCCAGTCGCACTCGTGCGTGCTGCTCGAGGGTGGTCGTGTGCGGTGCTGGGGTGCGAACCAACACGACCAGCTGGGCTTCCAGTCAGAGTTGGTGCCCGGAGAGGTGTCCTTCACCACCACGCCGGGAGCCGAGATCGCACTCGGTGGACCGGCGATGGCCCTGGTGGCCGGCCGCTTCTACGTGTGTGTGACGACGAGCGACGGGGTGTTGCGCTGTTGGGGCAAGATCCGCGGCGATGAGGACGAGACGAACGTGGTCACCGTCGACGAGGATCTTTCGGTGCCGGTCGCGATCGAGGGGGCGACCGGTGTGAGAGTGGTCGATGCCGGGTCGCGGCATCTGTGCTGGCTGGTGGTGTCGGGTCCGCTCGTGTGCGCGGGCAACGACGATGTCGGCCAGGTGGGGGACGGACCGGGCGATGCGGGGCTCCTCGCGGCACGGGTGGTCGTGGGCTACGGGGCCTGACCCGACGGACAGTCCCACGAGGAGCCCCCAAGTACTGTGGGCACCATGAGTGACACGGGGGACACGGGCGCACCATCCGATGAGGTGATCGCCGAGACTGCGGTCGAGGCCGCGACCGAGGCCGTGGAGGCCTCGGCCAGGGCGGAGAGACGCCGCTGGTGGCAATTGATGCGCTACCTGCGCCGCGAGGGCGAGAGACGCGACCGGTCGAACTTGGTCAATGCACTCGTCACCATTCTCTCCTCTGCGATCGTGGCGTTCACCGCGACATGGGCCACGATGAGCTCGACCGACAAGAACATCGTCGAGACGCGCCGCGGACAGCGCGTGGATGCCCTCGTGGAGCAATGGTCGGTGTCGATCGCCGATGCATCATCTGCCGTCGAGTTGATCGGCCAGCGCGCGAACGACCTGTGGGCCTACGCGGCCGCGATCGAGCAGGAGGGTGTGATCCTGGAGGAAGCCCTCACCAACGAGGCGAACAAAGAGACCGACTACCAGAAGGTGCGCAAGGACATCGCGTTCTCGAGCGCCAAGGCAGGTCTCGTCTCGTCGGTGAACACGAACAAGTGCCTCGACAAGTTCCTCGCGTTCCTCGACACGTGGCAGAACGCCCTGAATTGGACCAGATCCACCCTGCAGATCCCCGAGAACTTCGACCAAGGGGTGGAGGCTGTCTCGGCGCAGTTCGACAACCAGAAGTTGCTCACTTCTGCGATGTCGACGGTCCGTCTCTTGGCCCGCACGGAACTGGAGACCGGCGGCACCGACACATCGGCGGTGACGTGCGACATCAAGGACGAGGACGACCTCTGGACGACACTCGTGCCCTCCGAGGCGGCCGCAGAGAGCTGAGCCGCTCGCGATGACCGATTCGGTCGAACCCCCCGTGTCGACGCGTGCTTCCGGTGCCCCGGCACTCGGGCTGTGGCGCGACTTCGCGGTGCATCTCACGTTGTGCACCGTCGCACTGACCCAACCCCTCCTGCAGCTCTACGGCGGGAATGTCACCGTGTTCGTGGCGGCCGAGTTGGAGGGGTGGTCGATCCTGTGGTTCGCGGTGCTCTTCGCCCTCGTGCCCGCGGTGGTGATGTCGGCCGTCGAGGCGGTCGCACGGGGATTCTCCGAGCGCGCGGGTCGGATCGTGCACCTCGCGTGGGTGTTCCTCGGGGCGTGGGTGGCCTGGTCGGTCGTGCTGCGGTCGGTCAGCCTCGGCGCCTGGCCCGTCGATGCCGCATTCACCGCGGTGTGGGGTGCGGCGACGACGGTGGCGTACGCGCGTGCGGGACTGATCCGCACGTGGCTCGCGTACTTCTCGCCCTTCTCGGTGGCGGTGGTGGCGTTGTTCGCGGTGTCGGCGAACGCGGTGATCTGGCCACCCGATGTCGAGGTGGTCGCCGTGACCACGACCGTGCCCACCTCGAGCGTGCCCGGTGCCGAACCCGGGATCGACCCCGCTGATGTGAGTGTGGTGTGGATCGTGCTGGATGAGGCACCGTTGTTCCCCTTGTTGACGACGTCGGGCACGATCAATGCCAATCGGTTCCCGGGGTTCGCGGCGCTGGCCGGGTCGAGCACGTGGTATCGGAACGCGACGGCGATGTCGCAGTCGACCCACCACGCCGTGCCGGCGATGATGTCGGGCAAGTGGGCGAGATCGAACATCGGCCCGGTGCTCGCCAACTGGCCGAAGAACATCTTCACGCTCATGAACGGGCGCCTCTCGATGGATGGCCACGAGGTGGCGACCGCGTTGTGCCCGAAGAAGCTCTGCGCACAGGTGTCGGTGACAGGTGGCGAGCACATCGCGAACCCGGGTGAGGTGCCCGCGCCGGGTGCGGCCGCGGCGCCGACGACCACCTCGACCACCACGACGACGTTGCCGCCCCAGCCCTCGGCAGCGACGCGGTGGTCGGGATTCCTGCGCGACACGCGGGTGGTGCTCGGCCACCGGATCCTGCCCGAGGGTCTGCGCGAGCGTCTGCCCCCGATCGACGAGGGCTGGGGGAACTTCGGCAACGTCGATGCCCAGGTGGATGCCCTCGACGAGGAACCATCGCCCGATGCATCTGCGGGTGCCACCACGACGACACTGGGGCGCACCGAGGAGCAACTCGAGAAGGCGAATTCGACCACAGGCCGGGAGTGGGAAGAGGGCGGCCCGATGTCGCAGGTGCCGGTGATCGAGGGCGTGATCTCGCGCGCCGCGCGCGCCGATCGCCCCACACTGCACTTTGCCCACGTGCTCCTGCCGCACCGGCCGTGGATGCTCGCACCCGACATGCGACGCTCGCGCGCACTGCCCACCGACAAGCGCAGCAATCTGATCGTGGACCGCGTGCGCGACGAGTACCAGGCACACCTGCTGCAGTACGCCGCCACAGACACGATCGTGGCCGATCTGGTGACGACGCTGAAGAAATCCGCCAACTGGGACCGGACACTGCTCATCGTGACGGCCGACCACGGCATCACCTTCGAGACAGGGGAATCGAAGCGCAAGACGATCAACCCCGCCGCCAAGGGAACGCTCGAGGACATCTACCGCGTGCCGATGTTCGTGAAGTACCCGGGACAGTTGGCGCCCAAGATCGACGATTGCCCCATCGCCGGGGTCGACCTGCTGCCGACAGTGATCGGGGTGACCGGGATCGACCCGGGGTGGGAGTTGCAGGGCTCGGATCTGAGCAGGACGTGCCCCCGCCGTTCGTCGCGGCCGATCGTGTGGCCCGACGGCAAGGCGACCCTGCGCACGGGGTTCTCCGCCGTGGTCGAGAGAGCGCGACGCTACGACGAGTGGGTTGATGCCGAGGGCGATGTCGACGACATCGTGCGCGCGGGTCTGCACGGCTCACTCGTCGGTGAGACGGTGCCGGGTGCCGTCACCGAGGACGCCGCCGGACAGTGGCGACTCGACAAGCCCGAGGACTTCCGCAAGGTGGGCTCGAAGAGATTCGAACTGGTGCCGACACTCGTGGAGGGTTCGTTCACGGCCTCACGCGACATCGCAGCCGACGAGGAGGGACTGCTCGTGGTGGATGGGCGGTTCGTGGGCGCAGTGTCGGAATTGGCCGGGTTGAAGGCGGGGGAGACCACGAACTTCCGGTCAACCCTGCTGTCGCGGGTGATTCCCCCCGGGTCGCACGAGGTCGAGTTGTGGCTCGCGAAGGGACGCCGCGGATCGGTGACGCTCTCGCGTCTCCCCTGAACCGCGTGAATGTCGGCGGCGCGTGCGGCCAGCCGAATGCGTGATCAGCGCTTGAGGGCGTCGAAGAAGCGCTGGTAGATCGGCGACCAGGACGTGCCGGACACGCGCGGCACACCGGCGAGGTTCAACATCGACAGGCCCGTCGGGATCGCGAGCAGCAGGAGCGCGAGCGTGTCGACGTCGACATCGGCAGCGATGTGGCCACTCTTCTGTGCGTTCGCGATCACGTTGCGGTACATCCCGAGGTGCGACTCGATGCCCTTCAACAGCTTCTTGCGGGCCTTCGGGTCGCGCCACGCGGCGTAGTAGGCCTCGATGAGGAGGCGCTGGGCGTCGGTGGGGCCGGAGTCCTTGTGGTTGCGCGGCACGAGTGCGGCGATGCCGAACGGCCACGAGTCGCCGAGCTCGGTGTCGTGGAGGGCCGAGGCGTTGCTCGCGATCTGGGAGGTGATGGCATCCTCGAGCGCGGCCTGGAAGAGGTCTTCTTTGTTGTCGATCCAGGTGTAGATCGAGCCCGCGGTCATGCTGGCACGGCGGGCGATCTCGGTGAGCTTGGCGCGCTCGAATCCCATCGCATTGATCTCGGCGACTGCGGCCTTGAGGATCTTGTCCTTCGACCCGAGTGCCCAGGGGCGCCGGCGGCGACCGTCGACCTTGACGATGCGGTTGGGGGATTCTGCCTCCACGTCGTCGGTCTAGGTTCAGGTTACGAACCGGTGAACCCGGCCAGGGCGAGCGCCTCGTTGAGGGTGCTGGCACGTCTGACGGTGAGACCCTTCTCGGCGTCCGGGGCGCTGGCGGGCACGATCGCCTGGGCGAAGCCGAGTCGGGCGGCCTCGGAGAGCCTGCGCGCGAGGTGACCGACCTGGCGGACCTCGCCGGCGAGTCCAACCTCGCCGATGACCACCAAGTCGGCGGGGAGAGGGACATTCGACACCGCCGACACGAGCGCGAGGCACAGACCGAGATCGGCACCGGGTTCGCCGAGTCTCACACCACCGACCACAGATGCATACACCTCGTGCTGGGTGAGGCTGACACGCGCGCGTCGCTCGAGCACTGCGAGAAGCATCGACAGCCGACCCTGGTCGACTCCCTGTGCGCTGCGGCGCGCCGGCACCGCACCCGACACCGGGTTCGTGAGCGCCTGCAGTTCCACCAGCAGCGGTCGTTGACCCTCGATCGTGGGCACCACGACCGAACCGGGCACACCGGTGCGCCGATCGGTGAGGAACAACTTGCTCGCATCGGGCACGCCCTCGAGGCCGGCCTCGCCCATCTCGAAGAGTCCCAGTTCGTTGGTGGGTCCGAACCGGTGTTTCGCCGCGCGCAGGAGGCGCAGGGCGTGGTGGCGCTCACCCTCGAAGGAGAGCACCGTGTCGACCACGTGCTCGAGCACGCGCGGGCCGGCGAGGCCGCCCTCTGTGGTGACGTGGCCGACGATGACCACGGGAAGGTCGCGACGCTTGGCTTCCTGGACGAGACGATGCGCGCACCCTCGCACCTGCACCACCGACCCCGGGGCAGAGCCGAGCTCGGGGTCGACGACGGTCTGGATGGAGTCGATCACCACGAGGCGCGGTGCGATCTTGTCGATCGCAGCGACGATGTTGGGCAGGCTCATCTCGGGCAGCAGCCAGAGGTCGTCGGCGACGGCGCCGAGGCGATCGGCACGCAGACGCACCTGCTGGGCGCTCTCCTCGGCGGTGACGTACAGGGTCGGGCCGGCGGCGCGTGCCAGCAACTGCAGGAGAAGCGTGCTCTTGCCGATGCCCGGCTCGCCACCCAGCAGGGTCACCGATCCGGGCACGAGTCCGCCGCCGAGCACGCGGTCGAGTTCGGCGATGCCGGTTGCGGTGGGGTTCGAGGCCCGCGGGTCGATCTCACCGATCGGTCGCGCCTCGCCCGGTGGCACGAGCGCGAGGCCGGCTGCGAGTGTGACGGCGCGCTCCTCGGGGCCCTCGACATCCTCGACGAGGGAGTTCCACGCACCGCACGCCACGCACCGGCCCGACCATTTGGGGAACGAGGCACCGCACTCGCTGCACCGGTGCACGAGTTTGAGCTTTGCCACGGGGGAACCCTAGAGCCGGGGTGTGCGGGCGCGGTTCTTCCACCACACCGCAGCGAGCAGACCGAGCGTGCCGATCACCCACACGACGAGGAGGAACCTGAGGACTCCACGGCCCACCCGCGCAACGCTCGCTCCGACGTCGACATTGACCGACGTGGTGGCGACATCGATCGTCGAGCCATCCATCGGCACGCGCCACGAGACCCCCGTGTCACCGGCGGCGCGCGCCGCACCGGTGGTGGCCTCGATCTTGCCGGGGAGCGAGGCGATGAACTCGACACCGAGCGCCTCGCCGATCTCGAGTCCGGCGTCGGACACCTCGCCCGCGAACGGTGCGCCACCGATGAGGTCGGCACCGGCCTTGTCGATGAAGGCACCGAGCCCGCCGGTGACCTGTAGCGCACCCGTCAGGGTCCAGGTGCTGTCGGTGTCCTTGCCGCTGCGGGCGAGGGCGAGTCCGCGCAACGGACCGTCTTGTCCGCCCACCTGGGCCAGGATCGCGGTGGCCTGTTCGGGGGTGTCGAAGTCGCGGGAGACTTCGATTCGCAGTCCGCCCTCGTCGGTCGTGTCGGGACCATCGACATCCCAGCCGGCCTTCTCTAGATCCTCGGTGCGCACGTCGGCGGCCAGATCGGGGACCTTGGCCACCACGGCGGCATCGGCCACGAGGAGCACGGTGATGCTGCCCGAGCCGTTCGGTGCGACGTCGAGTGTGATCGTCTGGTCGACGCGACACGACGCGAGCAGAGCCACCGCCGACACGACGGCGATGAGACGCGCCGCGGCGCGGGCGGTCCGGCCCGCCCGGGTCACTCGCTGGTGGCGGAGTCGCCGGCGAACTCGTCGGCCGGGGGAGCCTCGAAACCCTCGATCGCGCGGAACACCAGGTGCTTGCGACCGGGGTTCTCCGGGTCGTCCTCGGCATCGACGACGATCAACTGACCGGCGGCGAACTGCTTGTAGAGGATCTTCTCGCTGAGTGCGTCCTCGACGTGGCGCTGGATCGCGCGACGCAGCGGTCGTGCACCCAGTTGCGGGTCGTAGCCGATCTCGGCGAGCAGGTCCTTGGCGGCCTGGGTGAGCTCGATGCCGAGGCCCTGGCTCTCCAACTGACCGGCGAGGCGCTTGGTCATGAGGTCGACCATCTGGACCACCTCGGACTTGGAGAGTTCGTGGAACACGATCGTCTCGTCGACGCGGTTCAGGAACTCGGGGCGGAAGTGCTGCTTCAGCGCGTCGTTCACCTTGTCGCGCATGCGCGCGTACGACATCGCCTCGTCGCCCTTGTTGAAGCCGACGTTGGCCTTGCGCAGGTCCTGCGTGCCGAGGTTCGAGGTCATGATCAGCACCGTGTTGCGGAAGTCGACGGCGCGACCCTGGCTGTCGGTGAGGCGACCCTCCTCCAGGATCTGCAGCAACGTGTTGAAGACGTCGGCGTGTGCCTAATCTATCTCTTCGAAGAGCACCACAGACACCGGCTTGCGACGCACGGCAGAGGGGAGATGGACACCCTCCTCGAGGATCTGCAGCAACGTGTTGAAGACGTCGGGGTGGGCCTTTTCGATCTCGTCGAAGAGCACCACCGAGAACGGCTTGCGACGCACGGCCTCGGTGAGCTGGCCACCCTCCTCGTAGCCCACGTAGCCGGGGGGCGAACCCACGAGACGGCTGACCGTGTGCTTCTCCATGTACTCGCTCATGTCGAGGGAGATGAGGGCCTGGTCGTCACCGAAGAGGAATTCGGCCAGGGTCTTGGCGAGCTCGGTCTTTCCGACACCGGTGGGGCCGAGGAAGATGAACGAGCCGCTCGGGCGGCGCGGATCCTTGAGACCCGCGCGGGTGCGGCGGATGCTCTGGGAGACCGCCTTGATGGCGTCCTCCTGACCGATGATGCGCTTGTGGAGCTCGGCCTCCATGTTGAGGAGCTTCTGGGTCTCCTCCTCGGTGAGCTTGTACACCGGGATGCCGGTCCAGATGCTGAGCACCTCGGCGATGGCCTCCTCGTCGACCTCGTCGAAGAGGTTGATGCCCTTGGCCTTGACGTCGGCCTCGATCTGGGTCTTCTCCTCGAGCAGTGCGCGCTCCTGGTCGCGCAGGCGCCCCGCCTCCTCGAAGCGCTGCTCCTCGATGGCCTTCTTCTTGGCGTCCTGCACCTGGGAGATGCGGTTCTCGATGTCCTTGAGATCGGGCGGGGTCTGCATGCGCTTGATGCGCAGGCGCGAGCCGGCCTCGTCGATGAGGTCGATCGCCTTGTCCGGGAGGTGACGGTCGCTGATGTAGCGGTCGGCGAGATTGGCCGCGGCCACGATCGCCTGGTCGGTGATGGTGACGCGGTGGTGCGACTCGTACTTGTCGCGCACGCCCTTGAGGATCTCGATCGTGTGGGCGACCGTCGGCTCGTCGACCTTGACGGGCTGGAACCGGCGCTCGAGTGCGGGATCCTTCTCGAGGTGCTTGCGGTACTCGTCGGTGGTGGTGGCACCCACGGTCTGCAGTTCGCCGCGGGCGAGCATCGGCTTCAGGATGCTGGCGGCATCGATCGCACCCTCGGCGGCACCCGCGCCGACCAGGGTGTGGATCTCGTCGATGAACAGGATGATGTCGCCGCGCGTGCGGATCTCCTTCAGCACCTTCTTCAGGCGCTCCTCGAAGTCGCCGCGGTAGCGCGAGCCGGCCACGAGCGCACCGAGGTCGAGCGTGTAGAGCTGCTTGTCCTTGAGGGTCTCGGGGACGTCGTTCGACACGATGCGCTGTGCGAGACCCTCGACGATCGCGGTCTTGCCGACGCCGGGTTCGCCGATGAGCACCGGATTGTTCTTGGTGCGGCGCGAGAGGATCTGCATCACGCGCTCGAGTTCGCGCTGGCGGCCGATGACCGGGTCGAGCTTCTTGTCGCGGGCGAGCTGGGTGAGGTTGCGGCCGAACTGGTCGAGGACCTGGCTGCCGCCCTTCTCGCCGCCCTCTTCCTTCGACTCGCGGCCGCCACTGGGGCTGGCCTCGCTCTTGGAGCCCGGACCCTGGTAGCCCGACAGCAACTGGATGACCTGTTGGCGCACGCGCGCGAGATCGGCGCCGAGCTTGACGAGCACCTGGGTGGCCACACCCTCGCCCTCGCGGAGAAGGCCGAGGAGGATGTGCTCGGTGCCGATGTAGTTGTGGCCGAGTTGCAGGGCCTCGCGCAGCGAGAGCTCGAGCACCTTCTTGGCGCGCGGGGTGAACGGGATGTGACCGGTTGGCGACGACCCGCCCTGACCGATGATCTCCTCGACCTGTGCACGCACCGCATCGAGAGTGATGTTCAGCGATTCGAGAGCCTTGGCCGCGACGCCCTCACCCTCGTGGATGAGGCCGAGCAGGATGTGCTCGGTGCCGATGTAGGAGTGGCTGAGGAGGCGTGCCTCTTCCTGGGCGAGGACGACGACCCTGCGGGCCCTGTCTGTGAAGCGCTCGAACAAATTGACCACCCCTGTCGGTCCGGTGGGACTGGTGTGAAGTGTATCGGTGGGGAGTGGCGGCCCCCTTCGCCACCCGTAGTCTTGCCCTGTGACAATCGTGCCCCTGTTCGGGTTGCCGTCGATGGCGCACGATCGCGAGCGCGTGGAAGCCGCGCTCCTCGACGCTGTTCGCACGCCCGATGCGTACCTCACCGAGATCGCCTCGCACCTGATCCAGGCCGGCGGGAAGCGCCTGCGGCCGGTGTTCACGATCGCGGCCTCGCAGGTGGGTGTCGATTCCGGTGCGAGCCAGGAGGCGATCCTGGGTGGGATCGCGTGCGAGCTGGTGCACCTCGGCTCGCTATACCACGACGATGTGATGGACGAGTCGACCACGCGCCGCGGGGTCGACACGGTGAACGCGAGGTGGGGGAACCTCCAGGCGATCCTGGCCGGCGACTTCCTGCTGGCGCGCGCCTCCGAGATCGCCGCGTCGCTCGGCACCGAGGTCGCGGGACTTCTCGCACGCACGATCGGGCGCCTCTGCGAGGGCCAGATCGAGGAGTTGCGCCACACCTACAACGTGGGCCGCCCCGTGGAGAGCTATCTCGAGTCGATCGATGGCAAGACGGCCTCGCTGTACGCGACGGCCGCCCGGATCGGCGGATTGGTGTCGGACCGCGACCGCGCGACGATCGATGCGCTCACCGCCTTCGGGACCGCCTACGGCATGGTGTTCCAGATCGTCGATGACATCCTCGACCTCACCGCCACCGACGAAGAGCTGGGCAAGCCGGCCGGTCACGACTTGGTCGAGGGTGTCTACACACTGCCGGTGCTGCACACGCTCGCCTCGGGCGGCACGGCCGCGAGCGAGCTGAGCGGGATCCTGGGCAAGCCGCTCGAGCATGCCGAGCGCGAGAAGGTGCTCGACATCGTGCGATCGAACGGTGGTGTCCCCGCCGCGATCGAGCACGCGAAGAACTTCGTCGCCGATGCCGAGCGCGCATGCGACTCGCTCCCCGGTGGCACGACCGTGGATGCGATGCGCGAGACCACCGCATCGCTCCTCGCCAGCGTCACCCGCTGAGCGCGTCGGCCGCGGCGAGGCCGCTGAGTGCGGCTCCCTCCACGCGCGGGCCTGCGAACACGTCCCCCGCCAGGATCAGCGACCCGGAGTCGTGCACCCAGCATCGATCCGGCCATGTGTCACGCGGAGTTGCGAATCGCCACTTTTTCGGCTGGCTCTCGATGATGCGCGCATCGCCGAGCCACCGCCGGGCCTCAGTGAGCAGGCTCGCATGGATCGTGTCGAGGTCGTCGTCGAAGTGGGCGAGGCTCCATGCCGGATTGGCATGGAATGTCAGCGCGTGCGCGCCGCTGATGCCCTTGGCGCGGTTGTCGCCGATGAACGAGAACACGTCGTCGGGATCCTGCAGACCGCCGGGCGCGGGCACACGGTGGGTGTCGGCATCGACGACCGCGAGCAGGCCGAGCGTGCGGTCATAGTCGATCCGTCGCAACGGCTCGGGCATCTCGATCCCGGCCGAGAACAACAGGGAGAACGACTGCGGCAGGGGTGCGGTGAGGATCACCGCGTCGGCCTCGTGGGTGACACCATCGTCGGTCACGAGTCGCCAACCGGTGCCGTTGCTGGTGCGCTCGAGCGAGAACGCCAGGTGTGAGCACCGCACATCGAGACCGCTGGCGAGGTGCTTGGCGATCGAGGTCATGCCGGCCGCACCGACGTAGCGGGGATGACCGTCGGAGTCGCTGAATCCGCGGCACCACTCGCGCACCACACCGGCGGCGCGCCAATCGTCGACATGGGCCGCGAAGGTGTCGCTGCGCACCGTGAAGAACTGGGCGCCGTGGTCGAGCACCGCACCACCGATGCGCCGCGTCGCCAGACGCCCCCCGACGCTGCGTCCTTTGTCGAGAACCGTGACGGCGGCGCCGTGCGCACCGCCGAGTTCGGTGATGCGCCGCGCGGCCATGAGCCCCGAGATTCCCGCGCCCACCACGAGGGTCCGCGCGGGTGCCATCGATGCCACCGTCGCGCCTAGAGGGCCGAGCGCACGGCGTCGCCGTGGGGCACGCGCGCCCGTTCGGCGCGGCCGAGGAAGTCGAGCAGGATCCTGTTGAACGTGGTCGCGTGCTCGACGATCAGACCGTGCGCACCACCGCTGATCACGGCCAGCTCGGCCGTGGGGATGAGCGAGGCGATCTCCTCGGCGTCACCGCGGGGGGTGAGGATGTCCTGGTTGCCCACCACGACGAGGGTGGGGCAGGCGATGTTGGCGAGTTCGCTCGAGAGCTCGGTGTCGTTGGTGCGAAGGATCGCGCGCACCTGCGACACGAAGGCGCCGGCTGGGTTCAGGAACTGGAGTGCACCGAGCCATCCGAAGGCGGGAACGAGGCGGCGGAACGAGCGAGGCCCGATCGTCCAGCGTGCGGCCTCGCGACCGAGTGTTGCCATGCCGTCGGTCTCGGCGATCTCGGCCCACGAGGCGAGCAGTTCCTCGCGCCACTCGTGGTTGCGGCACGCCGTGGCGACCAGGGTGATCGAACGCACGCGCTGGGGGTACTTGAGCGCCACGATCTGGCTGATGGCACCGCCCATCGAGAGCCCCACGACATGGGCGGACTCGACACCGGCATCGTCGAGCACCGCGATCACGTCGTCGGCCATCTGCTCGAGGTCGTACATGCCCTCGGGCTTCTCGCTGCGACCCGCACCGCGGTTGTCGAGCGCGATCGTGCGCCACTTGAGCGCGAGGGCCGCGCGCTGGAGATTCCAGGCGTTCTTCTCGGCGCCGAGTCCCTGGATCAGCACCACGGGCGGGCGGCGGCGGAACCCGGTCACCTCGTAGTGGATGCGCACTCCGTCGCTCGCGCGTGCCCAGGGCATCAGGCCACCTGGACCCTGGCGGGAATGCGCTCGACACTCGGCCACATGTAGAGGCGCTCGATGACCTCGGTGGTGGTGTGGGCGGCGGCGAATCGCAGGAGATGCGCGGCCTCGTTGCTGGCCGCGAGGCGACCGTTCTCGATGAGGTCGGCAACATGGTCGGGCATCGGTGCGCCGGCGATGCCCGTGGCACTGCGGGCGATCGACCATCCCGGCCCGAACGACGGCACCGGGATGCGCCGTCCCATCGTGGTCGCGCGCAGCATCGAGATCGCACCGTTCGCCACGATGTTGACGGTGCCGTCGGCGTCGCGTGCGGCCGCGGCGAGGAACGCGGTCGCGGCGTCGTGGTCCTCGACGACACAGAACACGGGGTTGCGCACACCGTGGTAGGGGACGATCGGCAGGCGCATCAGTCGACCGAGCGGGCTCGGCACGTGCGCGCCGAGCACGGGCGCGAGGCGCAGCGTGCAGACGTTCACCCCGGCGGCGGTGCGCAACTCGGTTGCTTGGTCCTCGATCGTGGCGCACATCCGACCGTAGGTGGTGGTGGGCGCCACGGGCGTGGTCTCGACGGCGATGCGGGGTGAGTGCGTGGCCGCGCCGTAGATCTCGATGCCGCTGCGCACCACCGCGGTCTCGAGTGCCTCGGCGCGGTGCGCGGCGTCGAAGACGGCCTTGGCGATGGTCTCGGTGCACTCGGCGGCCTGCTCGGTGGCGAGTCGCGCGTGGGGTTCCCACACCCCGATGTGCAGGATCACATGGGGGTTGAACTCCTCGATGAGATCGGCGATCCGGTCGCGCTCGTGCGGGGCCACGCGCACGAACCGGGCGCGGCGCAGGAGCCGTCGCGGGGGATCGACATCGAAGCCGAGGATGTCGCCGGCCCACTCGCTCGCCTCAACGTGCGAGGCGACGAGGGACCCGAGTTCGCCACCCATGCCGGTGACGAGGACGCGGCGACCCTTCACGGGATCAGTCCCTTCACGGTGTCCAACATAACGAACCGCACCGCGAGCGCGCTCAGCGCAGCTCGTGGACGCCGAGAATCAACTCGCGCGACCATGTGTCGAGCTGGCGGCCGCCGATGCGCTCGGTGATGATGATCGCCTTTGAGGGGTCCTCGACCATGCCGGACCAGCGGATGTAGCCGCCGACGATCCCGAGCACGCGGTCGCCCACTTCCTCCGCGTGGAGGATGAGTTTCTTGTTCTGTGCCAGGAGCGCCTGCAGCTCTCCGTAGAAGGGCTTCAGGAACGTGGCCGAGTCGTCGGTCCCGCCGAAGGGGCGGTGCCGGTAGGGCATGTTCAGCTCCTCGTAGGCGTGCAGGTTGTGGGGGGCCGCGATCAGCGAGACGACGAGGTCGAACTGGTTCTCGCGGAGCCAGATGATCTCCTCCTGGCGGCGCACCCGGCGGTGATTCTCGCCGTAGCCCCCGGGCCGCTCGCAGATGGCGAGGCGGTCTTTGATGACCCAGGTGAAGTTGCGGGGGGTGATCCCGAGCGCCCATTTTCCGCGCAGTTTCGGGGGCATGCCCACTCCAATCGATGTCCACTCGCGCCGTTGTCGTCGCGAAGTGCGTGCATCAATTTACCGCACTCTGTGGAGGCTCATTCGCTGTTTCGACCGACGAACTTGGCGTTTATCCCCAACATCGCATCCCGGCACTTCGCCCCGTGCGACGCGCAAGACCCGCTCGACTGTCGCCAGATCGGGGGGATAGGGGTCTGCCAACCACGCGCGGATCGCCCGTCGAGCGAGCGGCAACGGCGCGCGCGCGAGGGCCGGTGCGTCGGTGGGGTCGATGGTCGATGCGAGTTCATCGAGCAGGTCGTCATCGTCGCGCAGCAGATCCGAGGCGCGCGACAGGATCGGCACCGGATCGCGCCCCGAGATGTCGGCGATCAACGGCAGGAGTTCGTGACGCACGCGGTTGCGCTGGAACCGCGGGTCGGTGTTGGTCTCGTCGTCGACGGCCACGATGCCGTGGTGCTCGCACAGTGCGCGCGTCTCGGTGCGCCGCAACGCGAGCAGGGGACGCTCGTGCGAGGGTCGCATGGCGGCGAGACCGTGCGCCGATGCCCCGCGCAGGAGGTTGATGAGCACTGTCTCTGCCTGGTCGTCGGCGGTGTGGCCCGTCATGGTGCCCGCGGGCAGCACCGCTCGGCGCGCCTCGCGCGCGCGTGCCTCGAGGTTCGGCCCGTGTGGAACGTCGACAGTGTGGACCATGAGGCGCGCGCCGAGTCTCCCGGCAACCGGTGCGATCACGTCGACATCGTGCGACGACCCGGGTCGCAGGCCGTGGTCGACATGGTGCACGGTGACATCGAGTGCGGCCTCGCATGCGAGCAGCAGCAGTGCCATCGAATCGGCGCCACCCGACACGGCGCAGTGGACCGGTGTGCCCGGAACGGGGAAGGTGCAGCGGGCGATCAGTTCGCCCGCTCGCACGGGCTTACTTCTTGCTCTGTATGCGACGCTGGCGACGGTTGGGGTACTTGGTGGAACTCACCTTGGCGACATAGCCCACGACACCCTGCAGGACGGCACCCACCGCCGCGAGGAGGAGGAAGACTCCGAGCCACCAATGCCAGACGTTCGCTGCGAACATGGGAGTCATCGTAGCGATCGCACCGCTCGGGCGAGCGATCGCCGGACCGATCGGGCTGGTGTCACTCCCCGGGCGAGCCGAGGAAGTCGCTTCCGAAGCAGCCGCGCAGGTTGTCGAGGAACTGCGGTGAGATCTCGTCGCCCTGGCTCTTCACGCGGATCACCCGGTGCAGATCGGCGTGGAATTCGAAGGCCCCCTGGCAGTCGGTGCAGGTCTTCAGGTGCGCCACGATCTCGTCGGCACGACCCGGGGACAGTTCAGAGTCGAGATAGCGGTAGAGCTCGTCGAGCGTCTCCTTGCAGTTGGCCATGTCGTCTCCTCTCTCGTCCCGTGCCGGTTCGTCCCGGCGCTGTCTCACTCGGTGCCGAGGCGGGACTCGTCGACGAGGCCCTTTGCCTTGGCGAAGTTGTACAACAACTTCTGCATCGCCTTTCTTCCCCGGTGGAGGCGGGACATGACCGTACCGATGGGTACACCGGTCATTTCGGCGATCTCCTTGTAGGAAAAGCCCTCCACGTCGGACAACAGGACGGGGAGGCGGAAGGCCTCGGGGAGTTCCTCGAGGGCCCGCTTGATCTCCTCGTCGGTGAAGAGCTCCATCATCTGGTCCTCGGCCGAGGGAGCGATCCGGCTCTGGTCGATCGCACCGAGTCGGCGGAACAGGTACAGCTCCTCGACCTCGTCGAGCTCGGTCTCCTGCGGACGTCGCTGCTTGGCGTTGTACTTGTTGATGAAGGTGTTCGTCATGATGCGGAACAACCACGCACGCAGGTTGGTGCCCTGCTGGTACGAATCGAATGCGCGCCACGCCTTCACGAAGGTCTCCTGCACGAGGTCCTCGGCGTCGGCACGGTTGCGTGTCATGCGCATCGCGGTGCTGAACAGTTGCGGCGCGTGCGACATGGCGTCGGTGGCGAAATCCTCGCGGGTGGTCATCGCACGGCTCCGGGTCAGCGGCGCGTGCGCTTGCGCGCCGCGATGACGTCGTCGAGTGCGGCGACGAATCTCTCGAGGGTGTCGGCGAGTGCCTCGCGGTCCGCCTCGGGGAAATGGTCGATGATCCCGAGGAGAACCTCGCGGCGACGCCGGGCGACATCGGCGTGGATCTTCCGGCCGCGCTCGGTGGGCGAGACCGTCACCACACGGGCATCGGTCTCGTCGACGTTGCGCTCGGCGAGGCCGTCCTTGATGAGGCGCTGCACGGCGCGTGTCGCAGTGCTGGGGTCGATGCGCAGGCGTTCGGCGATCTCGCCCATCGTGTGCTGTCCCTCGAGGATGATCACGTCGAGGGCGTCCATCTGCCCTGGCTCGATCGCACTGCCGCCCATTCCGTAGATGACGTCGCGCACCTCGCCGGCGGTCGCTCCGCGCCGTATCTCGCGCCATGCGCGACCCATGCGCCTGAGCACCTCGACCTGCTGGGGATCGAGGGTGTCTGGTTCGTCGACCGCGGGAGAGGCTGGTGCCGTCTCGTTCATACCGATCATTAGGGTAGCCACGTGGGGGAAGAGGGGAACCATCCGTCGGGTGCGCCGACACCACTGGAGGTTCTTCAGGTGATGGCGTCCCAACAGGTGATGGTCTCGCCCGTGCTGCGCCACATTGAGCTCTACACCATGCGGGGGTTGCTCTCGGTGCACTGGCACGAGCCGATGGGCGAGGTGCGCGACGTCGCGGTCGTGATGGGTGGTGGCGCGATGGGCGGCGTTCTCGGCCCGGGTGATTCTCTGTTCCATGTCCTGGGTGAGCAGTTGTGCGCGCGGGGAATCCCGTCGCTTCGCGTGAGCTGGCGCAAACCCAACGACATGGACGCGTGCTGTGTCGACATGGCGGCCGCGGTGCAGCTCGCCGTCGGAGGTGGTGCAGAGCGCGTGGTGACGATGGGGCACAGCTTCGGTGGTGCAATCGCGATCCGCACGGCGGTGGGGTTGCCCGACATGGTCGCTGGTGTGGCGACATTCGCGACGCAGTCGGCCGGGTGCGAGGTCGCCGGGGGACTGCAGGGACGGCCGTTGCTGATGTTCCACGGCGACAGCGACTCGATCCTGCCGGTGGAGGCGAGCGAGGTGGTGCGTGCGATCGCCGGCACCGGGGACCTCCGCATCATGCCGGGCGACGATCATCTGCTCGCACGCAGCCACGACGCGATGCTCGAGGGAACACTCGAGTGGTTGGACTCGGTGTTCGGTCCGGCATGAGCGGGGAGATGCGCGACTCGACACCAAGTGCGCCGGGTGCCACCGCCGGCCCGCGCAACCTGGTGGTGCTGCTGCTCGACAGTCTGAACCGACACGATCTCGCCGCCTACGGGGGCCGGGAGTTCGAGACCCCGAACATCGATCGCCTCGCGGCGCGGTCGGTGCGGTTCACGAACCACCACACGGGTTCGCTGCCCTGCATCCCGGCGCGCCACGACATCCTCGTGGGTGCGTGGGACTTCCTCTGGAAGCCGTGGGGTTCGATCGAGTTGTGGGAGGAGCCGATCACGGCGGCGCTGCGGCGCGAGGGTGTGGTGACACAGCTGGTCACCGATCATCCGCACCTGTTCGAGGTGGGTGGTGAGAACTACCACACCGACTTCACCGCATGGGCCTACGAGCGCGGCCACGAGAGCGACCCGTGGTGCACGCGCCCGGATCCCTCGTGGGTGGGTGCACCCGATTTCGGTCGCGGGCACACCCACTACGACAACTCGCGCGGGTGGTTCCGCGACGAGTCGCAGTTCCCCGGCCCGCGCACGATGACAGTCGCCGCACACTGGCTGGCCACGCACGCACCCGTGCACCGCGCGGCCGGCGAGCGGTTCATGCTGTTCGTCGACGAGTTCGACCCGCACGAGCCCTTCGACACGCCCGAGCGGTGGTCGCGCCGCTACGACGACACGTGGGAGGGGAGCCACCTCATCTGGCCGCCGTATGCGGTGGATGCCCATGCGCGCGGGGTGATCAGTGAGCGCGACGGCGTGCAGATACGCGCCCAGTACGGCGGCAAGGTCTCGATGATCGACCACTGGCTCGGTCGCGTGCTCGACGTGCTCGATGAGCACGACATGTGGGACGACACCGCGGTGATCCTGTGCACCGATCACGGCCACTACCTGGGCGACCGCGATGTGCGCGGCAGGGACGTGTGGGGCAAGCCGGGCGTTCCGGTGTACCGCGCGCTCGGCCACATCCCGCTCCTGGTGGCGTGGCCCGGCATCGCGCCCCGGACCTGCGGTGCCCTCACCACCTCGACCGACCTGCACGCCACGATCGCCTCGATGTTCGGAGCGTCGGTCGGACATGTCGCCCACGGACGGTCACTCGAGCCGTTGCTGTCGGGTGCGACCGATCGCGTGCGCGACTGGTTGCTCACCGGGGTGTGGGGTCGCGAGGTGCAGGTGGTGACCGACCGGTGGCGCTACACGCGCGGGCCTCGCGGCGAGAACGCGCCGCACTCGATGTGGTCGAACCGGTGGAGCACGATGCCGATCGCGTCGCGACCCGATGTGCGCATGCCGATGCCCGACGCGCGCGCAGTGCTCGACTACATGCCCGGCAGCACGATCCCGGTGATCAGGCAGCCGTTCCGCGAGGGTGATCTGCTGCCGTTCTGGGCGTACGCGCGCGAGTACGAGACGATCCTGTTCGACCGGCGGGAGGACCCCGACGAGTCGGTCGACCGATCGGGTGATCCGGTGGTCGCCGAGGCCGAGGAACTCCTGCGCACCGCACTCGTGGAGGTCTCCGCACCGAGCGAGCAGTTCGAGCGGCTCGCGTTGTCGTGAGCGCGGGCGGTCTTCAGGCGCTCGCTTCGCCCTCGTCCCACGGGCAGTGCCGGCACCCGTTGTCGCAACAGAACCCGCGCTCGCGCAGGTAGAGCGCCGTCATCACCATGAGTCCCGACTCGGGATCGACGTAGAAATCATGACCGGCCGCGCAGGCCCGGGCGTGGGCGGCCTCGACTCTCGAGGAGAAGGGTTCACACGCCGCCATGGGGCACGAATCTAGATGCCGTGCCCCTGATCGGGTGCGTGCGGTCAGGGGCCCTTCGTGAGCGCGGCCCAGGTGTCCTTGTCGACGATGCCCGAGCGTTGCAGTCCGGCATCGCTCTGGAACCGGGCGAGGGCCTTGACGGTGCCCGGGCCGTTGAAGCCGTCGATGTCCACCGAGTAGCCCTTGGCGCGCAGTGCGCGCTGCATCTTCTTCACCATCGGACCCGAATCGCAGGGCTCGAGGGGGAGCTGCTCGTTCGGCGTCCACGACTCGCACTTGGTGTTGATGGCGGCCTCGATCACCGATTCATCGAGCGGGCACCCGGTCTCGTCGATCCACCGGAGAGCCGAGTTCTCGGGCCAGATCTTGCAGGCGATGTTCGCCGGTGGCAGGTCGGCATCGGTGGCGACACCCACGTCAGGGATGTAGCAGCGCCGCCGATCCGGGGTGAGCGGTGCATCGAGATAGCACGTCGCCTTCTTCACCCACGATCCGTTCTCGAGTTTGAACACGCGAGTGTCGTCGCACCCGTCGCTGTCGCAGTTCCACGTGTCGCGGTCGAAGAGCCCGAGCGCCCATGTCTGGGTGCAGCGCAGCATCCTCACCTTGGTCTTGAACTGCTCGCGGAACTGCGTCTCGGGGCAGGGAACGAGGTCCTCATCGGGCGGCAACGTGGTCGATGTCGTCGTCGGTGCGGCCGTGGTGGCCGGGGCAGCAGTGGCGGGCGCGATGGTGGTCGGTGCGCCGACGGTCGTGGCTGTGTCGGCGCTGCCGCTGCCCTGCGAGCACCCGAGCACGACAGCGAGCATCAACGGCGCCGCCGACCGGAGGACACGCACACCATGACGACTGGGCACCATGACACGACACTAGGTGTCGCGCGGGTGCTCCCGTTGTCACGACACGACGACGACGGGTTTCTCGAACAGATCGTTGCCCGCCCAGCTCATCGTCGCATTCGCGTTTCCGCGCGACCCCCCGCGCAGACGATCGCGTTTCTGATCGCGGCGGTGAGAGGGCTGGTTCGCGGTGTGGTGTGCTGGTCACGTCGGGTCTGACGCGACCGGACCACGGAAAGTTCCCGTCAGGCGGGGCGACGGATCGCCACGGTGACGATCTTCTTGGTGGACTTTGACAGGATCGTGACCGTGGCGACACATGTCGAGCGCGTGTTCATGCGCACGATCGTCGAGCCCGAGACCCGGCAAATGCGCGAGTACTTGGACGAGATGGCAACGGTGACCTTGGCGCCCTTGGGCACGGTGACGCCCGAGCGCGTGGCAGCCGAGGTGGCCGTGATGCGGCTCGCTGTCGAGGCGAGCGACTCGGTGTAGCGCACCGTGCGCACCGTCGGTGAGGCGACGGGTGCACTGGTGTCGACCGTGGTGCGCGGAGCCTGGGCCAGTGGCGCGGTGGTGCCGGGCGCGGCGGTGGTCGGCGATGCCGGGCGACTCGTGGTGGGAGATGCAGTGACGGGAGATGTCGTGGTCGACGTTGTTGTCGGGGTGGCGGGTGCAATCGGGGCAGTGGTCGTGGTGGGCGCCGGTGTCGTGGTGGGCGCGGCGACGAAGACGGCATCGACGGTGCCGGCCAGTGTGAGATCCACCGAACAACTCGCCCCCGAGCATCCCGGCACGCTCCATGAGGAGAACGACCAACCCGAGGATGCAGTCGCCGAGAGGGTCACCGAGGTGGCTCCCTCGATCATCGATGTGCAATCGTTCGTGCACGATGTGCCGCCGGACCTGCTCACGCTCCCGCCACCGTCGACTCGCACCCGCAGCGACCTGCCCGGAACGTACGAGGCCGACGTCGAGGATGTCGCCGCCGTCGAGGATGCCGTCGGGAGGAGATGGTTGCGCGCGACGGCGCACGTCACCGTGCCCGCAGCGACCGCACCGATGTCCACGGTCGTGCGCACCACGGTGCCCGAGTATGTGATCGCACCGGAACACGCGACAGTCGCGGATGCATCAGCCACGAGCGCGGCCTCGGGGAGTGAGTACGTGAGCAGGACCCGTGATGCCGAGTTCGAGAACGAGAGTGACGCGGGTGCCGATGGAGTGCCCGGCACGTGTGCGAGAACGCCGACGCTCGACTGGTCGGGCAGGATCGCCGCGCACGACCATTGTCCCGTCGCGGCCGCGACCGTTTGTCCCGCGGTTCCCGCGCGTGACTGGCCGGAGAGGGAACGACATGCGAACGACCCCGAGCCTCCCGACATCGTGATGCTCCCCGCCGCCGTGGTGATGGGCGCCCCGATCCCGGCCGACGCGCGTGATTCGGCAACGACACCCGGGCCCCAATCACCGGCGTGTTCTGCGTTCATGGACCGTGAGCGACAGGTCCACAGACCCGGCGCGGCGTCGATCTCGAGGAGCGTCGGAACCGAGCCTGTGCGCACGAGCGTCGTGCCATTGGATGCGCACTCGAGTTCCCATGCTGTCGCCGACGCGGGGATCATGCCCACGTGCACGCTCACGGTGCGCGCCGTGGTCGGTGGTCGCGGCACGACCCGCGGCGCCGACGGGGAGACGACCCCGTCGGTGGCGAATTCGCTCATGAACATCCGATCGGTGAGTCCGCCGATCGAGCGGGTCTGGACGCTCGCGCCATTGGTGAAAGCGGCCGTCGCGGTGCATGTCGTCGCACCGCTGGTGCATCGGGTGGTTCCGGCCGCGTCGCGCACCGTGTTCACACCCGCGGGGAGGCGCATCTCCCATCGGGCGGTCGTCCCGGCGGCGATCCCGGACGACTGCGCGGGATTGCTCCATGCGACGGAGCCCGATGACCGGCTCGACACGACGGGACGCGCCGGCGGTCTGATGTTCCAGAACGCCGAGTAGAACCGCTCGTCAGTGGGTGCACCGAGATTGTCGGGGACGCGCAACTTGGCGAGCACCACCAGGCGGTCGTTGCCCATCCAGTGAACGTGGACCGGTTCCCATGAGTAGCTATAGACACGGACCCGCTGGCCGTTCGCAGTCGACGACGCGAATTGGGTGACATTCGACGGCGCCGACACCGAGTTCCACCCCGCGGTCGTGTTCAGGACGACCGCGGTGTCGGTGACATTGACGGCCGCATCCCCCGTGGCGACGATCGTGCCCCTCGGGAAGCCGGACACCCGTCTGGACAGGCGCTGGACGGTGCCGGTCGCGAGGTTGACGATGTGCGGGTTCCCAGCGTTCGGCAACAGGGTGACACGATCCCCCGATCTCTGGAACGCACGGGGACCTGCGATGTCGCCTTCCCGGAAGGGCAAGCCGAGGGATGTCGCCCCGTATCCCAGCGACTCGGCCAGGGTGACGGTGACGGGTGTCGCTGAATGGATCGTGAGGTCGGTGTCGGTGATGGTGAGCGGATCACCCGCCGTCGTGGCCCCCGCCGCGGAGAGCCATGCGGTGTTGGTTCTCACGATCGCGCCGGTGACAGCGTTCGTCACCACTGAATACGTGGGTTTGGACCCGCTCGTCGGGCGGGCTCCGCACGAGGCGAGCACGATCCCGTTGTCGACGATGAACCGCGGGAACTGCCCGACATAGATGTCCCCGGTCCATGTCCCCGGCTGGCAAGTGAGGTTCGAGGATGCGACGACGCGCCCGGCGACGTCGACCGACACCGCCACGACGTCGCTCCCGTCGGTGTCGAAGTTGTCGTCGGCCGAGTAGATCGTGGGGGACAACCAGATCGCGCGGCGCACCGGGTCCCACATCGAGCCGCAGAACTCCCATTGGTTCGTGGTGGGAAGTGTGATCTCGCGCGTCACCGAGAGGTCGTCGAGGGACACGGCCATGATGCCGCCGTTGACGACGAGGCAACGTGCGATCAGCACCTCGCGACGCATCTCGTCGATTCCGATGATCGCGGGGGCACCGACGGGGAGGGGTCGCGAGCGAATCCCGTTGTCGTCGGTGACGACGAGACTCTCGCGCCGGTTCGTGGACTCGGCGGCGGAGATCGAGTACGTGGTCGCCACGGTGATGCCGAGCGCCTCGCTCACGGCGGTGGTGTGCACCCCACCCTCGAAGATCGGCAAGGTGGTCGGGACGGTTCCGGTCGTCCACTCCGATGGCACGGAAACAGAACTCGCCGAGAGCGCGACGACCCGGGCCGACACGATGGGGAAGATGCCATCGGTGGTGACGAGGTTGCACTGGGTGTGTGTCGTGACCCCGGCCGACGTGCTCGCGGTCTCGACCCGGCCGGCGTACTCGATCCTGTAACCCGATGTCGCACCGGTGGCGGCCGTCCAGGCGACGGTGACGCAGCGCTCCGATGACGAGGTGACGGTCACGTTCACCGGAGTCCCGGGCCGGGACGCGGTGGTGCTCGGGGTGAACGTCTCGGACTCGGAGTCGGCCGTGCCGCCCGGCGAGCTCGCCCGCACCACGGCGGTGTAGGTGGTGTTCGGGTCCAGACCCGCGATGGAGATGTCGAGTGGCCCGCCGCTCCACTTGCGGGTGATGTTGCCGGGTTGGAGGACGATGTCGTAGGTGATGGGCCGCACCTGGTACGTCGCGTCCGTCTCGCTGCTCACCGTGTCGGTGATGCGCGCGGGCTGGCTCCAGGTGACCCGGGCGGCGCCGTTGGCCGACTCGACGACGACATCGAGTGGAGACGACGCGCGCTCGACGATCCGCACGCCACCGCCCGCGATCGTCTCGACGTAGATCGCACCGAATCGTTCCCCGGCGAGGGTCCTGCGCGCGGCGTTCAGGTAGAAGGAGTTGAGATCCACCGTCGATCCGACGGCGAAATCCTGCCAGCGCGACCGGAGATCGGCGTCGAGGTCCGTGAGCCAGGAGCCCGACAACAGGACTCCCCGGGTCGTCGTGGTGAGTGCGCCGGCGTCGTTGTACCCGGACCCGCTCGCCCGCACCGTCATCGTGTCGGTGTCGAGGGAGACCAGCTGTCCCTCGTGGAGAATCACGACGGTGTTCGTCGCGATGTCGACGATGTCGGCGTAGCGGTGCGAGTACGTGAAGCCGTTGAAGATTCCGCCGGCGAACACCGGCAGTTGGAGGTCGAGCGTCGAGAGGACGACGCCTGTCCACGAGATCTTCCGCACGACACTCGCCTTCGTCGGTGTGACGAGCACACCCGACGACATCCCATGGAGCGTTCCCGGGCGTTCGAGGCCCGTGATCTCGGCGACCGATCCGTTGTCGCGGTTCCACAGCTTGACCCAGCCGCCGAGGTTGGAACCGATCGCCACGCGACTCCCCCAGACCGCAACCGAGGTCGCGAGGTTGCCGCCGAGGTTCATCGACGGGACGGAGAGCTCTGTCAGTGCCCCCGAGGATCCGATCGAGTACCGCTTCACCGTCCCGCCGACCACGAGGAGTTCGTTCGTCGCCTGGTCGAGCCACGCCGCGAGGGGGTTCGAGGCGTAGTGAGCGACAGAGGTCGATGTGACGGTCGAACCCGAGACACCGAGTTCGTAGATGTGGCTGCTCGTCCCGTTGTAGGGGACAGCGAAGACCCTGTTGGTCGCCTCGTGGCGGAACATCCACATCGACGACGCCGTTCCGGGAAGGGTGCCCGATGCGGGGAGTCGTGTCTCGACGTCGATGGCCTTGAGTGCGCGTCCGGGTCCACCCGCCCACACGAGGTTGCGCTGTTCGTCGACGACCATCGGGGCGCGCACCGGGCTCGGATACGACTTGATCGTGTCGGTCCACGGGATGGACACATCGACCGGGGCCGACGCGGCGGCTGTGACGGCGGTCGATGGGGTGCTCGATCCCGAGCCGTTCGTCGAGGTCGCGGTCAGCGAGTAGTTGATGTGGTTGTCGAGGCCGGTGACCTTCACGAGCCTCGACGAACTGCCCGGCGTCACGGTCGCGGTCGCTGTCACCGCCGATCCGGAGGAGGGTGTCGCCGTGACGGTGACCGAGGAGATCGCACCACCGGTGGGAACCGACGGGAAGGTGACCTCGACGTTCAACCATGTGTTGCCCGACCCGACACGGCCGAGCGTCGGTCTGTCGGGACTCCCGTCGTCGACGGGTGTGACCGTGGCGGTGGATGCGGCACTCGTTCCGCGGGAGTTGAGGCTCCGCGCGGTGATGGTGATCGTCTGCCCGTTGACGAGGTCGAACATGTCGTGTCGGGTGGTCCGGCGGGGCAGGGTCACCGATCCGCCCGTGGAGAACGACAGCATGACGGCGTCCACCCCGGCCGGAGGTGTCGACCACTGGATCACCGCAGCACCGTTCCGGGCCGTGGTGGTGAGTCCGGTGGGTGCCGACGGAGAGGTGTCGTCGTCGTAGAGCGGTGACTGCAGGATGTTGCGGTCGCCGACGAGGACGGTGTTGCCGGTGATGATGCCCGTGACCTGACTGACGGTGAGAGCGGGGTTCGATGCGAGGAGTCGGGCGACGGCGCCGGCCACATGCGGCGACGCCATTGAGGTCCCCGACATCGTCGTTGTCGCGGTGTTGCTCGTGTGGTACGCCGACAACGTCCCGACCCCTGGTGCCCAGATGTCGAGGCACGGTCCGAAGTTCGAGAATCCCGCCTTCGCATCGGCGCTGTCGGTCGCACCGACCGTGATCGCCGAGGGAGCGCGCGCGGGCGAGAAGTCGCAGGCGTTGCTGTTGGAGTTCCCAGCCGCCACCACCACGACGATCCCGTCGGCGACGGCCGCGGCGACCGCGTCGTCGGTCGCACTGTTGGCTCCGCCGCCCAGACTCATGTTCATCACCGCAGGTGTGCCGGCCTGGTGATGGGTGATCGCCCACTCGATGCCGGCCACGATCGTGGACGTGTACCCGGAACCGGAGCACGACAACACCCTGATCGGCACGATCGTGGCGTTCTTCGCCACGCCGTGCGTCGACCCTGCGACAGTGCCGGCCACGTGCGTGCCGTGACCGTGGCAGTCGCCGTCGCCGCCACCCGGATCGCCGGTGCCATTCCATCCCGCCTCCACACGTCCACCGAAATCGACGTGCGTCCCGCGGGTGCCGGTGTCGACCACGTAGGCCGTGACCCCGGTCCCGTCACTGTCCCATGTGTAGGAGTCGTCGAGCGGCAACGACTCCTGATCGATGCGGTCGAGTCCCCACGGCGGAGTCGGCTGGGTCGCACTGATGGTGACGATGGTGTCCTCCCACACACGCTTGACGGCCGGGTTGTCCTTGATCTCGGCGAGTTGACCGGGCGCGGGCTCGACGAGAAGGGTGTCGAAGGCGTTCTCCGTGAGCACGTCGGCGTCGATTCCGTCGGCGCGCATCTCGGCGGCCACATCGTCGGCATCGTTCCCACGCGAGAGCCTGACGATGTAGCGACCCGTCGACATCGCGTCGTCGCTCGGGTCGGTGGAGTTCGCACTGATGGGTCGGTCGACATCGACGGTGCTCTTCCTGATGCGCGGTTGACCGTCGATGAGCTCCCACTGCCCGCCCCAGGGGTCGACTGATGATGTTGCGCCAGTGGGACCGGGCTGTGGCTCGGCGCTCTGGGGCACCGCGGTCACCGGGGAAGGGGCAGCCGCCGATGTCGGGGCGACCGACAGGGGAGTCATCAGCACCGAAACGGCCAACAGGAGCGCCGTGGTTGGCTTCCTACCCCTCACTCCTCACAGGCTACGGAAACCGGGCCTTCTCCGGAGCCAGCCAGCCCTGTGGCATAGGTTCTCCGGCCAATGGAGACTCAGGCCCCACCGTTGCTTCCCCCGCGGTGGATTGGATCGTGGATCGAGCCCGCCGAGGACGACGACTCACCGCCCCACCACAGGGCCGCTCACCACGTGGCGGGCGAGTTCGACCTCGCATTGCCGGTGGTGTCGGCACACTTGTGGGCCACGGCGCACGGTGTCTACGAGGCGTTCATCAACGGAGAACGAGTCGGCGACATCGAACTGACGCCGGGTTTCACCGCCTACCGGAAGAACCTGCAGGTGCATCGCTTCGATGTTGCGAATCTGTTGCGGGTCGGGCGCAACGCGATGGGAGCGCTCGTGAGCGACGGGTGGTGGCGCGGCCAGCACGGGGTGATCCGGGAGATCGACGCCTACGGCGACACACTCGCGTTTCTCGCTGAGTTGCACGTCGAACTCGCCGATGGCTCCAGGGTCGTGGTGGGCACAGACGCGACATGGAGATCGACGCGATCGCACATTCTCGCGGCCGACTTGATCGCAGGTGAGGTCCACGACCTTCGTGCGCGTGTGATCGGCTGGTCGCATCCCCACACCGATCGAACGACGTGGCGGGCGGTGCGGGTCGCCGATCATCCGATGGATGTTCTCTGCGAGGTTGTCGGACCACCGGTGCGACGCGTGGAGGAGTTGCAGCCGGTTGTCATCACCACGGTGTCGCCGGGTCGACATGTCGTCGACTTCGGCCAGAACAGCAACGGGTGGGTGCGACTCTCCGGGCTCGGCCCGGCGGGCTCTGAGATCACGCTCACCCACGGCGAGTGGCTCGGACCCGACGGTGACGTCACCCAGGACAACGTCGCCAACGGTGCCTTCGCCGGGCCCCGTGGTCTGCCGTTCCAGGTCGACCGAGTGATCTCTGCGGGCGATGACACCGTGTTCGAGCCCCGCCACAGCACGAAGGGTTTCCGTTTCGTGCGGGTGGAGGGCCTGGCCGATGCACCCGATCCCGCATCGATCACCAGCATCGTGGTGCACACCGATCTGCGTCGCACGGGCGACTTCGAGTGCTCGGATGAGCGCGTCAACCGCCTGCACCGCGTCGCGGACTGGAGCTTCCGCGGGAACGCCTGCGAGATCCCGACCGACTGTCCCACCCGTGAGCGGTCGGGGTGGACGGGCGACTGGCAGATCTACGTGGCGACGGCGTCGTATCTCTACGACGTCGTCGACTGGTCGGCGAAGTGGCTGCGCGATCTCGCCGCTGATCAATTCCCCGACGGCAAGGTGACGAGCATCGTTCCCGATCCCTCGCCCACGGCCCCCGTCTGGCGCGGCAGCCATGGCTCGTCGGGGTGGGGTGATGCGGCCGTGCACGTTCCCTGGGAGTTGCACCTCGACAGCGGACGCACCGACGTGCTCGCCGGTCAGTTCGAGTCGATGTGCCGGTGGGTCGACTTCGCCGCGCGACGCGCAGCCGAGCGCCGGCATCCCTCGCGCGTCGAACAACGGCCCGAGCCACTCGCACACGAGATGTTCCTGTGGGACAGCGGGTGGCACTATGGCGAGTGGCTCGAGCCCGGAGCCGACATCGAGACCGACGTGGCGAGTCTGGGTGCGCAGGATCACGGCGCCGTGGCGACGGCGTACCTGCACCGGTCATCCGATGAACTCGCACGGATCAGCGCCCTCCTCGGGAGAACGGCCGAAGCAGAGAAATACGCCGAGTTGGCGGCACACGTGCTCGATGCATGGCGCACGGAGTTCATCGATTCACAGGGCAACGTGGTGCCGCGCACACAAGCCACTCTGTGCCGGGCGCTCGCGTTCGGCCTGGTGCCCGAGTCGTTGCGGCAACGCACCGCCGACGAATTGGTGAGTCTGATAAGGGAGGCCGACACGCACCTCGGGACGGGATTTCTCGCCACTCCGATGCTGTTGCCCGTGCTCGCCGACAATGGGCACCTCGACACGGCCTATGCGCTCCTCTTCCAGGACACCGACCCGTCGTGGATGCACATGAGCAACCAGTACTCCACCATCTGGGAGGACTGGGACGGCATCAAGAACGGCACGGCGACCCACAGCCTGAACCACTACAGCAAGGGTGCGGTGATCTCGTTCCTCCATCACTATGCGGGCGGATTGGTTCTCACCGCGCCCGGGTACCGGCGTGTGCGGATCGCACCGCGACCCGGCGGTGGCATCACGTGGGCGCGCACGCACCACGACGCACCGCACGGACGGATCTCTGTCGAATGGAAATGCGACGATGACGGCGGAGTTCTCACATCGGTGCTACCCGAGGGAACAACCGGTGAGATCGTGCTCCCGGACGGCGGGTCGTTCGAGGTCGGCCCCGGACCCCACACGCATTCCTGGTCCTCACTGACCTGAAACGGCTTCCTCCTCGCGTCGCCGCAGACGAGCCGGCAGGAAGAGCGCACCGAAGATCGCCAATGCGACCGGGAGTCCGATCAACCACACATTCAACGATCCGTCCCCATCGCCGTAGTCGACGTCCTGCGGACCCTGTCGAGCCGACCCTGCGGAAGACTCGTCCTCGAGGATGAGACCGACGGCAACGGTCACCTTCTTGCCGCGGGTGTCGGTACCGACGAGAACA
>JBJTCB010000038.1:0-17504 GCA_046091605.1 Actinomycetota bacterium
GGACGGTGAAACCCGCCTGAGCCCGGGTCCTCACAGAAGACCCGCCAGGAGAGCCACGAGGCTCAGCTCGCGAATCTGATCGCGAACGCCTGGCTGGTGCTGCTGCGGTTCATGCCGAACAACGGCTCGCCGGTCGCATACATCGTCACCGTGTACTTGGTCCCCACGGTCATCGCGAGGTTCGGGCACTTGGCGAGATCGATCACAGCGGTGATGAACCGGGTCTCACTCGGTGGGGCCTCGGAGGAGCCGTCCTTGATGAACTCGCGGTCGTTCGAGAAGCCCGATGTCGGGGCCACGGGCGTGAACGTCGAGCCGTTGGTGTCGGTGAGCGAGACCGCCGAATTCGGGCACTCGACGAACTGACCGCCGTCGTTGCCCTGCAGCGCGAACCGGTAGTTCAGCGATCCCATGTCGAGGAATGTGTCGGTGCCGGCGATCGCATCGTCGGCGCCCGTGATCCTCGGGCGCTGGGGCCTCCAAAACTTCACGGTCAACTTCGGCTGGGCCGCCGACACCTCGATCGGCTTGTTGTCCGAGCCGTTGCGGCAGGTGGGGCCGTCGTTGCTGGTGCAGGTGGTGTCCGAGACGGTGTAGTCGACGGTCTTTTCGGTTCCGCCCTGGGCGGTGAACGAGAACGCCGTGGGCGCGGTCACGAAGAACGGGCTGATCGTCATCGCCACTTGCGCCGTGGTTCCGTCGCTGAGGGTCGCATTGACAGTGAAGACATCGCCGACCTTCATGTTGTCGAGGAACTTGGCGTAGCCGCGCGGTGCGAAATAGGCGGTGAAATCGAACCCCGAGCCACCACCTGATCCCGGGGGCTTAAGGTAGAAGGCGTCGTTCATGCCGAAGCCGCCGGTGTGGTCGTCCCAGGTGGGGGCGGTGAGGCCCGGCATCCCGTTCGCGACGGCCTTGGTGAGCATGTCCTTCATCGAGTACGAGCCCCACTTGACCACCTGACATCCGGGCGTTCCGGTCGCGTTGCTGGCCGGGTTGTAGATCGAGCAGGTCGTCTGGTCGGCCTTCTTGTAGGCGTACTTCCAGAAGTTCCCGATGTCACCGTCACCCCACGGGAGCATCCGCGGCGCCACCACGAGGTCGGCCTCGGTGGTTCCGGAGTCCTCGCTGACGCACCAGGGGAGCCCGGTGCAGTCGACCCATGCGTCACGGATGGTGACACCACTCGTCTCGGAGAGGAACGGTGCCACGAGTCGGGCGGTCATGGTGAAGCCGTCACTGTTCAACTTCGAGAGCTCCGTGCGCAGCTTGGCCGGGTCCGGATACAACTTGACGAGGTAGTTGTAGTTGATGGGCGGCTGGCGCCAGGTCATCGCGGTGTTGAGCGCATTGATCGTGTCGTACTTGGCGGTCGGTGCGCTGCCGCCGAGGCCGGCCGACTGGTCGACCTGATCGGGGAACCCGTCCCCGTCGTCATCAATGTCGAGAGTGTTGGGCAGTCCGTCGCCGTCGAGGTCCCCTCCGGCATCGACATCAGCCGCGGCGAAGGCACGCACGGTGAAGTCGTCCTCGATCCAATCACCGGGTGCGAGCGAGGCAGACGATGCCTTCTTGGTGGTGGCCATGCCGAGACGGCCGGCACCGGCCGGCTTGCCCTTGACCGAGGCGCCGCGCAATGCGGTCGCGAGTGCGATCTTGGCGGATGTCCCGGTGAGGGTTGCCGAACCGTAACCCTGGGATGCGTTGTAGCTGATCTTGGGCAACTTGGTGGTCTTTCCGCGTGCGGCGACGACCGCACCGTTCCATGTGGTCTTCTTGCCCGACTTCTTGCCGAGCGAGATCGGCCCGGCATATGCGCCGTTCGGGCCGACCAGGTGCAGGCTCACCTTGACTTTTGAGCTCTTGGCCTTGGGGAGCACCAGCGTTGCCTTGCCGCCCGTGAGCGTGGCCGACGTGCTCGCGCCGGTCGAGTACACGGCGAGAACCCGGGATCCCGCCGTGGCGCCGGACACTTGTGTGGCGAGTCGGGTCGTGGTCGCGGCCTCTGCGATGCCCGACGGCAGGAGCGATGCGGCGATGGCGAGTGTGCCCGCAGCCGCGAGGATCTTCTTCGGAATCACCAGATACCTCCTTGGTGAGTTGTCCCGAACAATACTCAGAGGAGGAGGGGATGCGAACCAGCCGGGGTGATCCGTGGCCCGGAGTCCCGTCTGACGAGCGAACTCACGAGAGGGATGAGGCAATGTCCAACAAATTCAGGCTTCTGGTGAAGGCCCTGCCGGTGGTGGCAGCCGTGCTCGCGGCGCGATGGGTGCTGTTCGAATCGATGGATGTGGGCGAGATCGTCTCGTTCGGCGAGGCCGGGGCGGTGATCACGGGGGTCACGCTGATCCTCGGGTTCATGCTCGCGGGCGTGCTGGCCGACTACAAGGAGTCCGAGCGGCTCCCGGGCGTCGTTGCGTCGGCATTGAACGGCTTCCATTCGGCGGCCACGGGAGGTCTGGCATCGAAGGATCTCGAGACGACATGGGCCAAGCAGCGCATCCTGGTGGTGGTCGATGCAGTCTGTGCATGGTTCACGAAGGGCACGCGCGACGAGGAGATGTGGTCTGCGCACGCCGACCTCGCGGCGCTGCTCGTGGATGCCGAGAAGAAGGGGATGGGAACGCACTATGTGGGTCGGTTGCTCACCCTGAATGGCGAGTTGACGAACGCATTGTCGCGCGTCGCGGTGATCCGGAACACCTCGTTCATCCAAGCGGGATACGTGCTCATGGGATTCCTCGTCACGGTGATGATGGCGTTGCTCGCAGTCGTCGATTTCCCGTCGACGGTCATGTCGTGGATCGCCCCGGCCGTGCTGAGTCTCGTCTACACCTACTTGTTGTTCCTCGTGAAGGATCTCGACAACCCATTCGGACACGCCGAGAACGGCGGAGAGGGCAGTGGCGCCGATGTCGACCTCGGTGCATTGCTCGCAGTGCAACAGGCCCTCCGGGGGCGGTGACCCACCGGGATCTCGCCTGCGAGCACCGGGCTCGCCGAGTCGCGCGCTTGCCACCTCCCTGCCCTGCTCGCGATGCGATGGGGTGTCTCGAGGGTCATCGACGAAGGGTTTCCGATCCCGCCGATTGTCCATCGCATGGTCACCCGAGCCGGATCGGTGGGACTCACCTCGGGTCGCCAGCGACGACGAGTCTCAGGGTGTGGCGATCGCCGTCGATGACATCGATCGAGAGGTCGTGACAGCCGCCAGAGGCTGGCGCGCGCCATGTCAGGTGGAACCGATCGCTGTCGGTGTCGCGTGACACCACACCTTGGTCGAGCGGCATCGACCCCGAGATCGGGAACCCGTGCTCACACGACACCAGGCGCCGTGAGATGGCGCGCACGACCGAGACGCTCGTTTGCTCATCGGCCCCCGTCGGTCCGGCGAAGATCTCGAAGGGGATCGTCACAACGTTCCCGGGTGCCACGGCGAGGGGGCGGTCAGGATCTGTTGTGAGGCCATCACCGAGGGACAGGGTCCATGGCTCGACTCTGTAGAAGAGGTTCTTGTAGTCGGAGTTCCCCATGCGATCAGTTGCCACGGCGAAGAGAACATGCGAGCCGACGTCGGTCGAGTACCCCTCGACGGTGCAGTGCGACATTCCCGAGCCGAAGTCGGCAGCGGTGCAGGTGTGGAGGTTCGGCGGAACCCGTCCCCAGGTGAACGAGTCGCTCTCGCGAATTGGTCCGTCGATGCGGATGCGCTCGGGGCCCCGGATGTCGACGTTGAACCCGCGGAGATTGCCGGCCAGGGTGCAGTTGCCCGCGACGTCGCAGAGGATCTCCATCCCGGTGTCGGCGTCCGATGTCTCCTCGGTCTCTGCGGCCGAGGTGGCGAGCGTGAAGAATGCCGGCGTCCAGAGACTCAGACCCGACTCGGTGTCCCACGCACGGCAGGCGAGCGTGAGGTTGTCACCGTGCCATCGCGCATCGGCGCCAGGGGGGTCGCAGGCCCACTCGGGTGCCGTGGTGTCCCCCGAGGTTGCGGCAGCCACTGCGGCAGGGCGAGCAGGACCGTCGAAGACCGTCATGAAAATGAGGCCGGGCGAGACCAACAGCCCCTTGGCTGGGCCCGAGGTGATCTCGGCGAGCACGTCGTGTGACCCGCCGGAGTCCGCCGTGAAGACAACATTCTGGTGCTCGTCGCAGGCATCGAACTCGAGCACCGAGGGTTCGGCCCGCAGGGAGCCGCCCGTCGAGATGGTCACGGTGACCGGCGAGGTGGGTGAGGCGACGCATGTGGCGCCGGCATCTTCTGAGTAGGCGAGTGAGTAGGCGACCTGGAGCCTGCCCGTGGACTCGAACGATGCGTTGGTCACGAGCATGTCCGGTTCGCTCGCGCTCGCCAGGGCGACCCAGAAACCGCTCGCGAGAAGCGCGAGCACCACCGGCCCCCGCGACCGTCTGGCGAATGACGTCTTGTGTGAGCGCGTCGATGGATTCAACATGTGCGCAACCCCCTCGGATGCCCGGGCAACTCCCCGCCGTGCCCGATGCGCGTCACCATAGATCAGCCTTGCGACGCCACTGTCACGGTGACAGAAGTTCTCCGCTCGTGCACTCGTGCTCGAACTCGGCGCGACTGGTACGGTCGCGCGCGTGCTGACGAGAGAGCAGGCCATCGCAGAACTGACCGCCCCAGGGGCGCCGTGTGAGGTGCGCACCGAGACCGTGAACGGTCAGCCGCTACGAGTGTTCACCAGAGTGCATCCCACGTTGCGCGACTTGTGGTTGGCCTCGGTGTCGGCGCATGCCGACGCCACCTACATCGTCTACGACGACGTGCCGCTCAGCTATGGCGAGGCGCACCAGCAGGTGGTGTCGCTGGCCGCGTGGCTGGCCGAGCGGGGGATCGGCGAGGGTGACCGCGTCGCGATCGGGATGCGCAACTACCCCGAGTGGGCAGTCGCATTCTGGGCGGTGGAGTGCGTCGGCGCGGTGGTCGTCAGCCTGAACGCCTGGTGGATCACCGAGGAGCTCGAATACGCGCTGAATGACTCGGGCGCGATCGCCGCGATCGTCGACGGTGAGAGGTCGGAGCGTCTGCCCGCGGCGATGCTCGCCCGCACATCGGTGCAGAACCTGGTGACCACGCGGTGCGAGTCGCGACCCGATGCCACCCCGTGGGAGGACGCGACCGGGGATCACTCGGCGACCCTGCCCAGGGTCGACATCGCACCCGACGACGACGCCACGATCCTCTACACCTCGGGCACGACCGGGTTCCCGAAGGGAGCCGTGGGATCTCACCGCAACTACATGACCAATGTCGGCAATGCGGTCCTCGCGGCTGCCGTCGCGATGAAGATTGCTGGTGCTGCCGCGAGTGCCCCGCCCGCCGCACCCACCGCACCGGCCGCGACAGCGCCGAAGCCCCAGGTGAGGGCACTCGCGACCTTCCCGTTCTTCCACATCGCGGGTCTCTGCGGCTTGATCAACAACACGAACAACGGTGTCTGTGTCCACACGATGTTCAAGTGGGATGCGGGCGAGGCGCTCGCTCTCATCGAGCGCCACCGTGTGAACGTGGTCGGCGGGGTTCCCACGGTGGTCCGCACGCTCCTCGAGCACCCCGACTTCGACTCGTTCGATCTGTCCTCGATCACCTCGATCGGCCAGGGCGGGGCCCCCGTGCCACCCGACTCGATCGCGCGCATCGAGACCGAGTTCGCGGGGAAGGTCAATCCCTCGAACGGATACGGGCTCACCGAGACGACCGCGGCCGTGATCGGGAACGCCGGCGCGGGCTACTTCGCCAAGAAGGACTCGGTGGGCCTGCCCGCCGTGGGCTGCGATGTGCGGATCGTCGACGAGGACGGCAACGACGTCCCGGTGGGAGAGACAGGGGAGCTGTGGCTGTACGGGCCGAGCAACGTGCGGGGCTATTGGAACAAGCCCGAGGCCACCGCGGCGGCCTTCATCGACGGCTGGTTCCGCTCGGGTGACGCGGCGCGGATGGATGCCGACGGACACATCTACGTGGTTGACCGCATCAAGGACATGGTGCTGCGCGGTGGAGAGAACGTGTATTGCGTCGAGGTCGAGACCGCACTCTTCGAGCACCCGGCGGTGCTCGACTGCGCCGTGATCGGCCTGCCCCATGATGTGCTCGGAGAGGAGGTTGCCGCTGTCGTGGTGGCCGCACCGGGCCATGGACCCGCCTCGACCCCGGGCGTTCGCGAGCATCTCGCGGGTCGCCTGGCAGCGTTCAAGGTGCCGTCTGCGATCTTCTGGCACGAGGGTGACCTGCCGCGCAATGCGACCGGAAAGGTGCTGAAGCGCGACTTGCGCGACACCTACGCCGACGCTCCGCGCAACTGATCGGCGGCTGCCCGGCCGGTGAGTGCAGGATCTGTGACTGCGGTGGCCCGACGAGGCGCGGCCGGGTGAACTTTCCTCGCCACGTCCCGTCACTGATGGGCGTTACTGATGGCCGTTACTGGTGGCCGCTACCAATGGGTAGTCCGAGACCGGGACCTTGTGCGCCGATGCGCAATCCACGGGGTGCGGGTCGAGACTTTGGGCCGGGCGGTCATTGCAACGGACAAGGGAAAACCGGTGCGCAGAACTACCCCCGGACCGAGACTCCGGTCTAAGGTGGGGCGCGTCACATGGGGTATGTGATCCATATTGGGGGGTAACCAAATGAACCAGAGGGCATCGTCCCTTCGTTCACGCCGGGTACGCAGGTGGGGTGCGGCTCTCGCCGTCGCCATCGTCGGGTCCGTCGTGGCGACCAGCACGGGTCAGGCGGCCAGCAAGCCGTCGACCAAGGCCAAGTACGGCGGCGACATCGTCGTTGGAATCGGCGACACGTTCCCGGGATTCTGCGTCTCGCAAATCCCGAACCACTCGGCCCTCGGTGGCTTCCGCCTCATCTACGAGCAGCTCTTCGAGCGCACGGTCGCTGGTGAGTACGTGGGCGCACTCGCCGAGTCGGGTACACCGAACGCAGACTTCACCCAGTGGACGATCAAGCTCCGCCAGGGAATCAAGTTCCACAACGGCGAGGCCTTCAACGCCGATGCGGTGAAGTTGAACATCGACCTCAACTCGGGTCTCTACAACGCACAGAACTCGAGCGCACCGGCCGCGTTCCGCGAACCGGGGAAGGGCTATGCCTCGACCGGATACGGCGTCAACGCGAACATCATCAACGTCGCCAAGGTCGACGACTACACGATCCGCATCGACTTGAACGAGTCGCAGAACGACTTCCTCGGGGTGCTCTACCGCGCGGGTCGTTACATCATGCGGGCGCCGGCACAGTTGCGCACTTCTGCTGGTGCGCCCGAGCCGACCTGTGCGAGCAAGGCGATCGGCACCGGTCCGTACACCTTGGTGTCGTGGACTCCCGACTCGCTGAACGTGACCAAGAACGCCGACTACTGGCGCAGGCACCCGGTCAACGGTGACAAGCTCCCGTACATCGACAACATCACGTTCATCAACGTGAAGGAGCCCTCGCAGCGCGCCGCAGCGGTTCGCAAGGGCACCATCGACGCGGGGTCCTTCTCCTCGTCCGACGGGACCTTCATCCTCGACCTCGCCAAGCGCAAGAGCCTCGTCACCCAGTACAAGGCTCAGCCGCTCTGGTTCGGCTCGTGGGTGCCGAACATCAACAAGACCGGCTCGATCTTCACCTCGAAGAACTGCCGTCTGGCTGTCGGCTACGCGATCGACTGGAACGCCTACAACAAGGTGCGCCTGAAGGGGCTCGGCATCGTGTCGGGCTCGATCGTGACCAAGGGACATCCGATGTTCAACCTGGAGAATGCGCCGAAGTACAACGTGACCGCCGCCAAGGATTACGTGGCAAAGTGCAAGACCGACATGGGCAAGACCGATGTCGGCTGGGCGCTGTATGCCGACACCAGCACCTCGTCGCAGAACCACGAGAAGTTCCTCCGCAAGTACCTGAACGACGCCGGGTTCACCATGTTGAACCCGGACGTGAAGGAGGCCGGCCAGCACATCGGTGACATCTACGCCAACTCCTTCGGTGTGACGCAGAAGACCCTGACGCAGGGAACCCCCGCCGAAGGTGGCGACTCGGCGTATGTGTCGATCTTCTACCGCAGCTCTGCCTTCCCGACGGGACACAAGAGCCCCGTTGCGGCGACCGCGATCGGCAAGTACTACAGCAAGGTCATCGCTCTGTCGAACACCAACGACACCAAGATCGACCAGTTGATCTCGGCCGCCCAGGCCGCCACGACGAATGCCGCCGCGAACGCCAAGTGGCGCGAGATGACGGCCTACCTCCAGGCCGAGGGCTACCAGTTGCCTACGGTCCACGGAACGTTCTGGACCTTCGTCAACAACAAGGCCAAGCTCCGCGGGATCGGTCAGTTGCCGATCATCAAGGGCAAGACACCCCAGGTGGTGACCAACAAGGGTCTCGACTGGACGGGAATCTGGCAGGACAAGTGACCTGCTGATTCCCCGACGGGGAATCGATCCGCGAAGGGGCGGTGGCCGTGAGGTCACCGCCCCTTTCGCGTCCCCGGGCACCGCTGTGGCCGTGATCCATCGCATAGGGTTCGCCGATGAGTCCCGAGCGTCCCGCCCCCGTGAAGTCCCGCATCGCCGAGATGCTGGGCATCGACTATCCCATCGTTCAGGCCCCCATGGGCTGGATCGCACGGTCGGCGCTTGCCTCGGCGGTCTCGAATGCGGGTGGCATGGGGATCATCGAGACCTCATCGGGCGAGTTGGATGCCATCAAGGTCGAGATCGCCCGAATGCGCGAGCTGACCGACAAGCCCTTCGGCGTGAACATCGCCCAGGCTTTCGTGCGTGATCCGCACATCGCTGACTTCGTCGTCGAGCAGGGTGTCCGGTTCGTGACGACCTCGGCCGGGGATCCCACCAAGTACACCGCGACACTCAAGGCCGCTGGGCTCACCGTGTTCCATGTGGTGCCCACCCTGGCCGCGGCGCTCAAGGCCGTCGACGCCGGGGTGGACGGCCTCGTCGTGGAAGGCGGTGAGGGCGGCGGATTCAAGAACCCGCGGGATGTCTCGACGATGGTGCTGTTGCCGTTGGTGGCCGAGAGTGTGGATGTGCCGATCGTGGCAGCGGGCGGCATCACTGACGGCCGGTCGATGGCGGCCGCATTCGCGCTCGGGGCAGAGGGGGTGCAGATGGGCACCCGGATGGTGTCGGCCGCAGAATCACCCGTCCACATGAACTGGAAGCAGGCCATCATCGATGCGGCCGAGACCGACACGGTGTTCCTGAACCGGTTCGGTCGGCCGGGTCTGCGGGCCCTGCGCACCGAGCGCACGACCCGACTCGAACGCGAGGATCAGGTGGGCATGGACCAGTTCGGGCGCACCCAGGAGGTGTACTTCGGGGGAGACCTGGAGGCCGGGATCGCCCTCACCGGACAGGTGGCGGGTCGTATCCGCTCCGTCGAGCCGGTGGCAGACATTCTCTGGACGACGGTGCGCGAGTTCCGCGACCGTGCCGAGGCGGTGCACGGCATCGGCTGACTGCATACGGCCCTGCGTTGCTCGTCGGGGCACGGTGAATCGAGATGTTTCCCTTTCGCCTACGGTGTGAGCCATGAAAGTCGCTCTCACCGTCGTCGACCATCTCCGCCGCGCCGAGCAGGTGTACGGCGATCGCATCGCCATCGTCGACGAGCCCGATCAGCCGGCCCCCTCGTGGGGTTCGATCACGTATGCCGAAATGGCGAACCGGGCCCGGGCCCAGGCTGCCGGCCTCGACGCCCTCGGCATCCCCCAGGGGGCGCGAGTGGCGGTGGTGAGCCAGAACTCGGCGCGTCTTCTCACCTCGTTCTACGGGGTCAGTGCGTTCGGGCGGGTGTTGGTGCCGATCAACTTCCGCCTGGTGGCCGAGGAAGTGGCCTACATCGTCGAGCACAGCGGTGCCGAGGTGTTGATCGTGGACCCCGAACTCGACGAGTCGTTGGCCGGGGTCACCGCCACGCACCGTTTCGTGATCGGAGCCGAGTCCGATGAGATCCTCTGCAGGCCCGGCGTGGAACCGCGTGCATGGACCCCCGACGAGGATGCGACCGCGACGATCAACTACACGAGCGGCACCACGGCGCGACCCAAGGGTGTGCAATTGACCCATCGCAACCTGTGGGTGAACGCGGCCGTGTTCGGGTGGCAGATGGGTGTGAATGACCGCGACGTGTATCTGCACACCCTGCCGCAGTTCCACGCCAACGGATGGGGCATGGTCTTTGCGGTCACGGCGATGGGCGGCACGCACATCGTGCTGCGCAAGGTCGACGGGGCCGAGATCCTCCGGCGGATCGACACCCACGGGGTGTCGCTCCTGTGCGGTGCACCGGCGGTCGCGAACATGATCCTGGATGCCGCTGCGACCGGGTTGCCTACGAGCCGCGACAGGGTGCGGATGGTGGTGGCGGGTGCGCCGCCCCCCACCAAGACGATCGAGCGCATCGAGACCGACCTGGGATGGGAGTTCGTGCAGATCTACGGTCTCACCGAGACGGCGCCACTTCTGACCATGAACCGTGGCCGCAGCGAATGGGATCCGTTGAGCCCCGCCGAGCGCGCCCAGCGTCTCGGCGCCGCCGGCGCACCCTCGCTCGGTGTGGAGATGCGCATCGACGCCGAGGGCGAGGTGCTGGCCAGGGGATCGGTGATCATGGAGGGTTACTGGAACCAGCCCGAGGAGACCGCCAAGGCCATGGTGGACGGCTGGTTCCACACCGGCGACGGCGGATCGATGGGCGATCACCACCATGTGACGATCTCGGACCGCAAGAAGGATGTGATCGTCTCGGGCGGGGAGAACGTCTCGTCGATCGAGGTCGAGGACACCGTGTTCTCCCACCCCGAGGTGGCCGAGGTGGCGGTGATCGGCATCCCCGACGACAAGTGGGGCGAGTTGGTGCTGGCGCTCGTGGTGCGGACTCCGGGGTCGACCCTCACCGAGGACGATGTCATCGCACACACCAAGACCAAGCTCGCCGGCTACAAGTGCCCCAAACGGGTCGAGTTCCGCGACGAGCTCGCCCGCACCTCCACGGGAAAACTGCAGAAGTTCAAGCTGCGCGCCCCCTACTGGGAGGGGCGCAACCGCCAGGTCAACTGAGGCGGCCTGCCTCAGTCGGTGCCATAGCGGGCGTCGAGCACGGCTGCACATCCCTGGTCGGTGGCAGCAGCGAACGTGCGCTGGGTGATCACCTCGCCGAGCATCCGGCCCCGCTCGTTTGCCATGTCGAGGGTGCCGCCCACGCTCACCGGGATCACGAGGCACACCATCAGGCTCACCTTGTAGTACTCGAGGATCTCCTCGAAGGAGACCTCGACCCCGCCCTCGCGCAGGCACTCGTGGTAGATCCGCAGGAGGCGATTCTCGTGCGCGCGCCGGTCCTCGACCGTGAGGGACTGGGCGAGCATGTAGGCCACGTCGTAGAGACCGCCCGAGCGGGTGGTGAGCTGCCAGTCGAGGAGCACCACGTCCTCGTCGGTGCCCGGGGTCCCGAAGAACATGTTCTCGCTGCGGAAATCCGTGTGGCAGATCGTGCGGTGGGTGCCGCCGAAGTCGTTCAGCAGGTCCTCGAATCGGTCGCGCACACGCTCGCCGAGCCGGATCTGGTCGGGGGTGAGGAGGCGCTCGAAACCGTTCGCCAGGAACAACGGCCAGGCGTAGTGGAAGAGCGGCACGGCCTGCATGGTGATGGGGCCGTTGCCGTAGTCCATCCACTCGAGTGCATCGAGGTCCGGTGTCTCCCACCACTTGGCGTGCAACTTGGCCACGGCACGGATCGCGCGCTCGGCATGGGCTGGCGACATGCCGGCGATCTGGTCGGAGACCTCGAGGTGACCGAGGTCCTCGAGGAGAAGGGCCGAGAGATTGGTCTCGGTGTCGATCGCGCTCCAATAGCACCGCGGCACCCGCACGCCCGCGCGCGGTGCCACCTCGCGGTAGAAGAGGACCTCTCGCACGTAGTAGCGGAAGGCCTGCATCTGGGCCCGGTTCGCCTCGTACGGCGAGGGGAGCTTGGCGATCATCGTGGTGGGAAGATCGCCCGAGTCGCCGGAGTACTCGATCGTCAGACGGGCCAGTTGGCCCACCATTCCGACGCCCTCGCCGATGACTTGGTGGCTCGCCGATGCCACCGACCCCCCGGAGAGATGGCCGGAGTGCTTCAGGGCCGACTCGAGCCACGCGGCGTCGAGGTCGGTCGCAGACATGGGGACTGGCATCTCGCTCACTGGCGCATCACTGGTCATGGGCGCATTGTGTCACATGCCGTCGCGGGTTCTCCCCTGGGGGTCGACTCTCGTCAGGGTGACCGGACCAACCGGAAGGTGAGGTTGAGTCTCGGGTCGCTGACCCGTGCCGACCGTGGAAGGCGGTGCTTCCACGCGCTCTGTGAGCGCCCCGACATCACCAGGAGCGACCCGTGGGGGAGCAAGCACGAGATGGTCTCCCCGGTCTCCCTGTGGCGCAGGTCGAATCGCCGCTCTGCCCCGAGAGACACCGAGGCGATGATCGGCTCCGAACCCAGGGACTGCTCGTCGTCGGCGTGCCAGCCCATGTGGTCTCGGCCGTTCCTGTAGAGGTTGGCGAGCACCCCGTTGAATGGAGCACCCGTCCGCAGCTCGCAGAGGCCTCGCACACGGTCGAGGTCGGGCGTCCACGGGTGAACCCTGCGATTGCGACCCGAGTATCCGTAGACGACCCCGTCGTCGGCGATCCAGGCCGAGAGGCGCGGCTCGGCGATCTCCCTGCCGAACATCACGAGCGAGGTTGCCTCCCACGGAACCGATGATCCGAGCCGATCGAGAAGTGCATCGGCGACATCGGGGGTGAGGACGCCGGGCACGAGGAGCGCCGAGCCGTCGCGGGTCAGCAGTTCGTGCGGGGCGGGCTCGAGGGGAAGTCGGGGCGACCCGGACACGGGATCACGGTAGCGGCGAAGGGCTGTCCGGGGGGCAACAATGGGGCATGGCAACCGATCCGCACCACCGCCCTCGACCGGCCTCGCCCCGCATCCCGATCGTGGGGAACCCGTCCGAGGAGGTGCTCGAGACATACGCCAAGGGCATCGCCGCGCCGGACGGCAACCCGATCAACATCTTCGCGACGTTGGCGCACCACCCGAAGGTACTGAAGCGGTTCACCAATTTCGCGGGGTTCTTCCTCAACAAGGGACTCCTGCCCGCGCGTGAACGCGAGATCGTGATCCTGCGCGTCGGTTGGAATTGCCGGTCGGTCTATGAGTTCGGTCAGCACACGTTGATCGGTCGCCGGGTCGGGCTGACCGACACCGAGATCACCGCCCTCACGAGGGATCCGTCGGCGCACCCATGGTTGCAACGCGACGCGGATCTGATCGCGATGTGCGATGAGTTGTGCGCTGACGATTGCGTGGGCGACGCCACATGGGGCCTCCTCGCTGCCGAGTGGAACGAGGCCGAGCTGGTCGAGCTCGTGATGGTTGCGGGCACCTACAGGCTGGTCTCGGGCTTCCTCAACACGATGGGCGTCGAGCTGGATGCCGGGACACCAGGCTGGCCCGTGGGCTGAACGACAGGCCGGTTGGCGTGCGCCGTTCAGCTGTGCCGGCTCAGGCGTGTCGGCTCAGGCGTCGATGGGGTGGTGGCATGCCACGAAGTGGCCCGGTGCCACCTCGCGCAACTCGGGCTCCTCGGCGGCGCACTGCTCGCTCGCCATCGGGCAGCGCGTGCGGAACCGGCAACCCGACGGCGGGTTCATCGGCGAGGGCGGCTCGCCCTGGATGAGGTTGCCCGAGGGCTTGCGGGTCGGGTCGGGGATCGGCACTGACCCCACGAGCGCCTTGGTGTAGTGGTGCCGGGTGCGCTGATACAGCGAGTCCGGGTCGGCCACCTCGCACACCTTGCCCAGGTACATCACCATCACGCGGGTGCTCACGGCCTTCACGACTGCGAGATCGTGGGAGATGAAGATCAGGGTCAGGCCGTAGCGGTCCTTCATGTCCTGGAGCAGGTTCAGGATCTGGGCCTGCACCGACACGTCGAGGGCCGAGACCGGCTCGTCACAGATGATCATCGTCGGCTCGAGGGTCAGCGACCGGGCGATGCTGATGCGCTGGCACTGGCCGCCGGAGAACTCGTACGAGCGGCGGTCGCGCACGACCGCGGGGTCGAGGTTCACGTTCAGGAGCAATTCGTCGATCTTGGCCTGGATCTCGGCCTCTGTGCCCTTGTTCCACACCCGCAGGGGCTCAGCCAGGGTCTCAGAGACCGTGAGGCGCGGGTCGAGCGAGGAGATCGGATCCTGGAAGATCATCTGCATTGCCGGGCGCATGTCGCGCAGGGCGTCACCCTTAAGGGCGGTGAGCTCCTTACCGAGGAAGTTCACCGAGCCACTGGTGGGCTTCGGGATCTGGAGAACCGCCTTGCCGAGGGTGGACTTGCCGCAACCCGACTCACCGACCACCGCGAGCGTCTCGCCACGCACGAGGTCGAAGCTGATCCCCGAGACCGCCTTGACGATCTTGTCCTTGGCGAGTCTGAACTCGACGGTGAGGTCCTCGACCACCAGGACGCGGTCGCCCTCTGGCCGCATGTGGGCTTTGCCGCTCCCGGCCATTACTTGCCTCCTCCGATGGGGAACCAACAGCGATAGAAGTGCTTGTTGCCACCGTCGACGAGCGGCGGCTTCTCGGCGCGGCACTTGTCGGTGACATAGGGGCACCGGTTCGCGAACGGGCAGCCGGGGATCTCCTTGGTCGGGTCCGGCAGACGACCCTCGATGACCGGCAGACGGCTGCCGGTCGGGGTCTCGAGGCGCGGGATCGACTTGAGCAGGGCCTCGGTGTAGGGCATCTTCATGTTGGCGTAGAGTTCCTTCGTGGGGGCGTACTCCACCACATCGCCGGCGTACATCACCGCGATCTTGTCGGTGTGACCCGCCACGACGCCAAGGTCGTGGGTGACCAGGATCATCGCGGTGTTGTTCTCCGCGCGGAGCTCGTCGAGCAGCTCGAGCACCTGCGCCTGGACGGTCACGTCGAGGGCGGTGGTCGGCTCGTCGGCGAACAGGAGCTCGGGGCCGCACGAGACCGCGATCGCGATCATGATGCGCTGGCGCATGCCACCCGACAACTGGTACGGGAACTTGCGCAGCATGCCCTCGGGATCGGGGATGCGCACCCGCTTGAGCAACTCGATCGCCTTCTCGCGGGCCGCCTTCTTGTCCATCTTCAGGCGGACGGTGAGACTCTCGGTCAGCTGTGATCCGATGCGGCGCACGGGGTTCAGGGCCGTCATCGGGTCCTGGAAGATCATCGCCATGCCGGTGCCCCACAAGTCGCGGACCTCGTCACGGGGGAGCACGGAGATCTCCCTGCCCTGGTAGACGATTGATCCGGTGCGCGTGGCCGTGCTCGGGAGCAGACCCATGATGGCGCGCGAGAGGACGGTCTTGCCCGACCCGGACTCGCCGACGATCCCGATGCTCTCGCCCGGGGCGAGCGTGATCGAGGCGCTCCGCACGGCCTTGAGTTCGCCGCGCGGTGTGCGGAAGGAGATCGAGAGATCCTCGATCTCGAGCAGGTTGCTCATATCTTTGCCTCTCTCAAGTCGAGCTTCGCCCGGACATAGTCGCCGAACCAGTTGCTGGAGATCACGGTGATCGCGATGCAGAGCGCCGGCATGTACACCTCGTGGGGGCTGAATGCGATGTTGCCGCGACCGTTCGCGAGCATCGAGCCCCATGACGCGCCACCCGGGATGCCGATGCCCAGGATCGACAGCGACCCCTCGACGATGATGACCGAGCCGATCGCGAGGAATCCGATCGCCAGGATCGCCGGTGCGACGTTGGGCAGGATGTGCTTGCGGATGATCGTGAAGTTGCGCGTGCCCATCGACTTGGAGGCGACCACGAAGTCGCGACCCGACCACTGCAGTGCCGACGACCGCGCGATGCGACCGAGGATCGGGATGATCACGATGGTGAGCGACAGGATCAGCACGTAGATGCGTCGGCTGGTGGGGGCCGGGTTGTCCGGGTCGGAGTAGGCCAGGGTCGACAGCAGGGCCAGCGACAGGACCAGGTTCGGGATGGACAGCATCACATTGAAGATGGCGGTCACGAAGAGGTCGTACTTGCCCCGGAAGTAGGCCGCGGTGATGCCGATGAAAGCTCCGATGCCACCACCGAAGAGCACCGCGAAGAACGACACGAAGATCGAGATGCGCGCCCCGTTGATGAGGCCCGAGAGCATGTCGTAGCCGTCCTGGGTGGTGCCAAGCGGGTGCCCCGGGGAGAACGGCGCAGAACCGAGGTAGTCGTAGTCCGACTCGTCCCAGCTCCGGAGGGGGAGTGCCCAGCCGAAGAGTCCGAGGAGCACGAGGAATGACAACCATCCACCGGCGAGGTAGAAGGCGATCGGTCGACGCTGCCTCTTCTTCACGGGCAACTCCGGAGCCTCCGGCTCCGTTGCCGGTTGGTCGACGGACTGTGCGGTCTCAGACACGGCGTTCCCTCGTTCTCGGGTCGATGACGTTTGTCAGGATGTCGATGATGGAGTTGAAGAACACGTAGGCGAACGACACCAGGGCGATGAGGGTCTGCATCGCGATGATCTGGCGAGCGCCGATCGAGTAGAAGATCTCGTACCCGATGCCCGGGATCACAAAGATCGTCTCGATCACGATCGTGCCGCCGATGAGACCACCCATGTTGAGTGCCGCCGAGGTGAGCAGGGTGGTGCTCGAGGGCCGGAACACGTGGCGCCAGAGGACGCGGCGGTCCGAAATGCCCTTGGAGGCCGCCATCGTGACGTAGTCCTCCTTGAGGGTCTGGATCACGTCGTTGCGCAACAGACGCGTGTACGACGAGGTGAGACCCACCGAGATGCTGATGACCGGCAGGATCATCAACTTGAAGTGCCCGAGGAGATCTTCGGAGGGCTTCACGTACCCGATCGGGTCGACCCAGCCGAGCTGCACCGCGAACACCAGCGACATGATCAGCGCGAGTGCGAAGGAGGGGACCGAGACCATGGTGAAGAGGGTGCTCGAGACGACCCGGTCGAACCGGCTGCCCTCCTTGTAGGCCGAGGTCAGGCCGAGCGGGATCGCCAAGGTGAGCGACACGATCTGGGCGTACAGGATCATCTGCAGCGACACGGGGAGGGTGGTCTTGACGACATCCCACACCGGTCGCACGCCGCCGTTCAGGTAGTAGTTGCCGAAGTCGCCGGTGAGGAGGCTGGAGTACCACCGCCAGAAGTAGCCGAACACACCTTTGTTGAGACCCAGCTCGTTCCGGATCACCTCGATCGCGCTTGGGGGCGCGCCGGCGGCGATGAGCTGGGCCGGGTCACCCGGCAGCAGCCACATCAGACACGACAACAGGAATGTCGCGATCGTCACGATCACGACGAGACCGGCGAGTCGCTTGCCGATTAACCGAACCAAGTCCATGAGCCCCCCTTCGAACTGCTCAGACGACATTACACAACGAGAAGGGGCGGCACCCAGTTG